>NZ_DASVMI010000031.1:0-38172 GCF_036384435.1 Dyella sp.
CCCCAATCTACGACTGGATCGCAGATTGCCTCGCGACTGAACTCGCCCCCACGAGGTAACGCGCGCTGGGGCTGGACGCAGGCACGCGAAAGCAGCCCACCTGGCAAACCGGGCGGGCTGCGCGGTCTTACCGTGTGAACACCTCCCTATTCGAGCTGCGGCTGGCAGCTATCCAGTACATCCGTAAGTTGGCTGGCCAGACGCGAGTACTGGTACGACAAGGCGCTCGCAGGAACGATCAGGCGAGCCCCTTGCGTCAAGGGACTGCACAAATCAGCCAGCAGTTGTAGTTCGTCGCAGGTCTGTCGCAGCAAGGCATGCTCGATTTCCGATAGCTGGTATCGAGGTTGACTCTGGCCCAAAAGGGCGCGGGGTTGGGCTGTGGCCGCCATGGCTTACGTCTCCTTCGCGTGAGAAACACGCCCCACGGAGACGTTTCTACGCGCCGCCGCGAGGTGTCGGGAGGGTAGAAACCGCACGAAGTCGGCGGGCAGTTTTTCCCTTGCGGGTGTTCTATGGCTGCCGCCCTCCCGACGCGAGTTCGCATCGGAGGAGTGTCTTGGGACACCAACCCACCTGTCGTTGATGGGTACCGCTTCGTGAGGAGCTTCTACTCTCCGTGGCAGAGAGTGTGAGCAGGCAGGCCAGTGCAGTCAAGCACTTGCTTCACTGCTCTAGTCAGGGCAACTTGCCGAAGGCGGCGCGATGCCCAGCGGCAGGGCATGCAGGAGGCCGATGATCTGTTCTTCGGCAACATGCTTCTTCATAGCCAATCTCTATCGGTTGAGGGATTGGATTCCGAATCGTTGCTCTACTCAGAATCGGAGGGGCATCGAGGCTGGTACCAGCGCTTTTTGCGCACCGTGCTGGCGCTTTTGCATACCGCCGCATCCGGGCAGCTCAATCGCGAATTTTTCTACCCGCACTTCGAATACCCGCAATTCAAGCACGTCTGGCACCCATCCATCAGCACCAGCGCCTGGGTATTGCACTTGGCGCAAAGCGTGGCACCCGGCGGAAAGCCGGTGGATTCGGTAGCCGGCTGGCTTTCAGCGGCAGTGGCGGCGGCCTTGGGGGTCGGGTTGGCGGCGGCCTCATAGGCGGCGCGCTTTTCGGCAATCAGGCGCTTGGTGGATTCGTCCATGTCCGGGTCCTGGATCAGGCCGATCATCTTCATGTGCTGCTCGATGACCGCGCCGATCTCGGCGACGATGCTGGGCATGTAGATGCCGCCAGCCTTGAAGTAGCCGCCACGCGGATCAAAGACGGCCTTCATCTCTTCAACCAGAAAGGTGACGTCGCCGCCCTTGCGGAACACGGCGGAGATGATGCGGGTAAGCGCAACGATCCACTGGAAGTGGTCCATGTTCTTCGAGTTGATGAAGATCTCGAAGGGACGGCGCTGTTCGTGCGGGGTGCCGGCGTTGAGCACGATGTCGTTGACGGTGACGTACAACGCATGTTCGAACAGCGGCGACTTGATCTTGTAGGTGGAGCCGACCAGCGTCTCGGGACGCTCCAGACTCTCGTGCATCTGGATGACTTCGGCCTTGGGGGCCTCGTCTTTCTTGGCGACAACCGGCGCGGGTGCGGCGGCCTTGTCCTCGGGCTTGACGACGTTGTAGCCCTTGATCTTCTTTTCGATCTTGATCGCCATGACGCTTTGTCCTGATGCTTGGCTTGTGAGCCAGGCCAAGCTGGCTGCGGTGTGCTGGGAACTGCCCGGCGTGGCCGGTATGACGCGCGAGGCGATGCGCTGAGCAACTTGCGAAGACGGACGCGCGGTCGGCAGGTGTCGCTTGAAAAAGGCAGGGCCCGGCTTGACTGGCCGGGCCCGCCCCGTGTTACGGCTTACTTGCTACGGCGAGCGGCCTTCTTGGTGGCCTTGCGTGCCGTCTTCTTGCTGGCAGTGGACCTCTTGACCGCCTTGCGAGCGGTCTTCTTGCTGGCGGACTTCGCCGCCTTCTTGGCGACGACCTTGCGGGCCGTCTTCTTGCTGCTGACCTTCTTTGCGGCTGCCTTGCGGACGGTCTTCTTCACCGCCTTCTTGGCTGCACCGGCTTTCTTGGCTGCCTTCTTGACCGCCTTCTTCACGGCCTTCTTGGCTGCAACCTTCTTCGTTGCCTTCTTTGCCACCTTCTTGGTGGCCTTCTTGGCACCGGCGGCCTTCTTGGCCGTCGACTTCTTGGCAACAGCCTTCTTGGCTGCCTTCTTAGCCGTCTTCTTGGTGGCCTTCTTCGCGGCTGCCTTCTTGGCCGGAGCGGCCTTCTTGGCGGCACGCTTGGCGCGGGCCTTCTTCGGTGCCGGGGTCGACTCGACCGCTGGGGCGTCCGTGGTGGTGCTGTTGCTATCGTTCACTTCGAAATCCAGATCAATTGACATGTGTTCCCCTCCGACGGGTTTTTTCAGTGCTTGTAAACCGTAACTCTACGCTCGGCTAGCGCGGCTTTCTCGATGGGCGGTCAGGCTCCCCGCATCATCAGAACTTGCCGTAATAGCCTTCCTTCAAGGCATCGAACAGATTGGCGGCGGTGTGCATTTCTCCGTCGTACTCTACTTCTTCGTTGCCTTTCAGTTCGACAACACTACCGTCCTCCAATTCGAAGCGGTAGAGGGTGCTCTCAAGATCGGCCTCCTTGACCAGCACACCTTGGAACGCGGCGGGGTTGAATCGGAAGGTCGTACAGCCCTTGAGTCCCTGCTTATAGGCGTAGAAGTAGATGTCCTTGAAGTCTTCGTAAGGGTAGTCGGTCGGCACGTTCGCTGTCTTGGAGATCGACGAATCGACCCACAGCTGCGCAGCTGCCTGGATGTCGACGTGCTCCTTGGGCGAGATATCGTCAGCGGCGACGAAGT
Organism: Dyella sp.; assembly: GCF_036384435.1. Taxonomy (GTDB): domain Bacteria; phylum Pseudomonadota; class Gammaproteobacteria; order Xanthomonadales; family Rhodanobacteraceae; genus GSA-30. The sequence continues at coordinate 2,857 of NZ_DASVMI010000031.1, forward strand.
ATTCCGGCAGCTTGGCCTGCGGATCGTCGGAGAACGGCATGGCTTGCGCGTTGATCAGGGCGCGGTAGGCAAGCAGTTCGTAGCTGTAGACCTCGACTTTTTCCTTGGTCTTGCGGCCCTCACGGATCACGTTGCGCGAGTAGTGATGGGCGAAACTGGGCTCGATGCCGTTGCTGGCGTTGTTGGCCAGCGACAGCGAGATGGTGCCGGTGGGAGCGATCGAGCTGTGGTGGGTGAAGCGCGCGCCGGTTTCGGCCAGGGCTTGGACCAGGTGCGGCGCCACGCTGGCCACGCGCTGCATGTAGCGGCTGTAGCGCGCGTGCAGCACACGACCGGGGATGGTGTCGCCGACCTTGTAGCCGTCGGCGACCATTTCCGGACGCTTGCGCAGCATGTCGCCGGTGACGGTGAAGTCACGCAGCAGGATCGGGGCGGCTCCTTTTTCCTTGGCCAGGTCCAGCGCCACTTCCCATCCGGCCACGGCCATTTCGCGCGAGACGTCTTCGGTAAATGACACTGCCTCGCCGCTGCCGTAGCGCATCTTGAGCATGGTCAGCGTGGAGCCCAGGCCGAGGAAGCCCATGCCATGACGGCGCTTGGAGAGGATTTCGTTGCGCTGCTGCTCCAGCGGCAGGCCATTGATCTCCACCACGTTGTCGAGCATGCGGGTGAAGACCTTCACCACCTCGCGGTATTCATCCCAGTCGAAACGCGCCTTGGGACCGAATGGATCGCGCACGAAGGTGGTCAGGTTGACCGAGCCGAGCAGGCACGAGCCGTAGGGCGGCAGCGGCTGCTCGCCACAGGGGTTGGTGGCACGAATGTGCTCGCACCACCAGTTGTTGTTCATCTCGTTGACCTTGTCGATCAGGATGAAACCCGGCTCGGCGAAGTCGTACGTGGACACCATGATCATGTCCCACAGATGCCGCGCGCGGATGTGGCCGTAGATCTTGCAGGCCACCAGGCCGTCATCGCGCACCACGTAGTTCTCGTGGGTCGGCCATTCGCGCCACACCACGGTGCCGGCGTCGGCCAGGTCGACTTCGTCCTGTTCCTTGACGTGCACCGGGAAGACCAGCGGCCAGTCCTGGTCGTGCTCCACCGCCTGCATGAAGCCGTCGGTGATCAGCAAGCTGAGGTTGAACTGGCGCAGGCGACCATCCTCGCGCTTGGCGCGGATGAATTCCTTCACATCCGGATGACTGACATCGAACGTGCCCATCTGCGCACCGCGGCGTCCGCCAGCGGACGACACGGTGAAACACATTTTGTCGTAGATATCCATGAAGGACAGCGGGCCACTGGTGTAGGCGCCGGCACCGGATACATACGCGCCGCGCGGACGCAGCGTAGAGAATTCGTAGCCGATGCCGCACCCGGCCTTCAAAGTGAGCCCTGCTTCGTGCACCTTCTCCAGGATGTCATCCATGGAATCGCGAATGGTGCCTGACACAGTGCAGTTGATGGTGGATGTGGCCGGCTTGTGCTCCAGCGCGCCCGCGTTGGAGGTGATGCGTCCGGCGGGAATGGCGCCACGACGCAACGCCCACAGAAACCGTTCGTTCCAGTGCTCGCGCAATTCAGGCGTGGCTTCCACACCCGAAAGGGCGCGGGCCACGCGCTGGTAGGTTTCGTCGACATTGCCGTCGACGGGTGCGCCGGACTTCGCCTTGAGGCGGTACTTCTTGTCCCAGATATCCTGCGATGCCGGTTGCAGCGGAATCGCGGATGCATCACGGACCATGGCTTGTGCACGCAAGGTGCTCATCGGCTTCCTGACCTCTCGGTATGACTTTTACCGTTGTTTTTGATCGGCTGAGCCGCCCTGCACATCGCACCGGACCCCTCCCGGCGATCGAGAAATCCCGAGAGCGCCAGCCCCTCTCTCATCCGTGGAGGTCCCCCTGGCAGGCTGGTGAAGTGTGACACCAGTGCTGGGGAATTGGCTGACGTCGGCACACAATATGTTGTGGTTGCGGACGGATGTGAAACTTACCCTCGGACTGGTCCGATGTAAAGCGTTTTTGATGGACATCACGGACACGGCAACGGAACCGAACGCGGCCATGAAAGTCGAAGCTATGTTTACGCTTCAATTCATAGGCCTTTTCTCAGGGAGATTCTCGATGCACGCGCGTCATCGCCGCCTCGCCATTGTGCTCACCGCCATCCTGGGCGCTGCCCTGCCGCTGGCTAGTCATGCCTCACTGCCACCAAGCGTGGACGGGCAACCGCTGCCATCGCTGGCACCGATGCTGGAGAAGGTGACCCCGGCGGTGGTGAACATCTCGACCAAGACGCGGGTGAAGGTGCGCGACCCGTTCTTCGACGACCCCATGCTGCGGCAGTTCTTCGGCCTCAATGGCGGTGCGCGCGAACGCGTGGAGCAGAGCCTGGGCTCTGGCGTGATCGTGGATGCGGCCAAGGGCTATGTGCTGACCAACAACCATGTGGTGGGCGGCGCCGATGACATCACCATCACCCTGCAGGACGGACGCAATTTCAAGGGCACGCTGATCGGCACCGATCCGGCGACCGACGTGGCCGTGGTGCAGATCAAGGGCACCAACCTGCAAGCCCTGCCGCTGGCCGACTCGGACAAACTGCGCGTGGGCGACTTCGTGGTCGCCGTGGGCGATCCGTTCGGCCTGGGCCAGACGGTGACCTCGGGCATCGTCTCGGCACTGCAACGCACGGGGCTTTCCAATACCGGCTACCAGAACTTCATCCAGACCGATGCCTCGATCAATCCAGGCAATTCCGGTGGCGCACTGGTGAACCTGCGCGGCGAGCTGGTGGGCATCAACACGATGATCCTCTCCCCTTCGGGCGGCAATGTGGGCATCGGCTTCGCCATTCCCACCAACCTGAGCCGCGAGGTGATGCAGCAGTTGATCGAGCATGGCAAGGTCAGCCGGGGTACGTTGGGCATCGACACCCAGGACATCACGCCACGCATCGCACAAGTGCTGGGGCTCAAGAACAACAACGGCGTGGTGGTCACGCGCGTGGGCAACGGCTCGGTGGCCGAACAGGCCGACGTGCAGACCGGCGACGTGATCACCGCGATCGATGGCAAGCCGCTGAAGAACCCACAGGAACTGCGCAACGCCGAAGGCCTGCTGCCGGTAGGCAGTTCCGTGAAGCTCACCATCACACGCAACGGCACCTCGCGTGATGTCACCTTGAAGCTGACGCCGGAGAAGCTGGCGACGCTCGACGGCGCCAGGCTCGATGCGCGTCTGGCTGGCGTGACCTTTAGCGATCTCCCACAGAACCTGCGCAACCAGGGCGTGGCTGGCATTTCGATCTCCGCCGTCGCCAAGGGCAGCCGCGCCGAGCGCAGCGGCCTGAAAGCCGGCGACGTACTGATCGGCATCGGCAACCTACGCATCACCAACCTGGCGACCCTGCAACGCCTGTCGGGCGTCAATCCACGCCAGTTGTTGCTGGTGGTGGCGGGGGACGAGGGCGTTCGTTACGTGCAGGTGTTGTAACAGCTCAAGCAGCGAGTGGAGAGGGTGAGAGGCGCGCGTGTTCTGATGGATCAAGGCTGGCCTCAAACGAGGCTCTGGCCGCCGCAAGCCACATAAAACGGCGACAATGCGCGGGCTCCGGCTATCTCAACCCCTAACTTCTCACAACTCTCCCCTCGCCTGTCCACTTCACCAACGTAAACGCAAACCTAATCGCCGCTTGATGTTTTGCCCACGGCCGGCTGAAATACCGCGATTCTTTGGATGGTTTGCGGCCCTGGATGGCGGCGCTCAACTATCTCTCTCCATGACCCCGGGGTTCCGCAGCACATGTCTCTTCGTCTTGCCCGAATGTTTTCCCTCGCCCTGATGGGTGCCAGCGCCGCGACGGTGGCATTTGCCGCCGCGGGCCCGACCCTGGTGTGGCGCGGCGACGTGACCACCGCACGCGGCGTGGTGACGGATGTCGCCAAGGCCTGGGAGAAAAGCGGCAAGGGCAAGATCGAAGTGCAGACGTTCAATACGGCGTCGGGCCTGGATGCGGTGTCCAAGGGCACGGCCGACCTCGCTGGCGCGGCACGTGGTAGCGCCGGCGGCGCGGAAGGTGATCTGGCCTTCACCCCGGTAGCCTGGGATGCGCTGGTAATCATCACCTCGCCGGCCAACCCGGTCAGCTCGATCACGCTGCAACAGCTGCACGACGTGTACTACGGCAAGATCACCAACTGGAAAGACCTGGGGGGCCGCGATGAGCCGATCGATGCCTACGCAGTGGCAAGCCCCGGCGACGGCGTGGAATATAGCCTGCGCCGCCTGATGTTCGGTCGCGGCAACCAGCCGGTGGCCGCGCCGCGTCTGTACGTGAACACCAGCAAGCTCGAGGAAGCCGTGACGCTGGATCCGAAGGCCTTCGGCGCGACGACGCTGGCCAACGTGCGTGGCAACCCCAAGATCAAGGTATTGAGCATCGATGGCGTCGCACCGAATGCCTCGACCATTTCCAGCGGCAGCTATCCGCTGTTCACCCCACTGTACCTGGTGAGCAACAACGCCAACCCGAAGGCGGCTGATGTGAAGGAATTCATCGACTTCGTGCAGGGCGACAAGGGCAGTGCCTTGCTGCGCGCGCATGGCCTGGTGCCATATGCCGAGGGCGCCGCGCTAGCTTCGCTGGACAGTTCGCGTCGTGCCAAGATCCTGGCCGAAGTGGGTGCACGTGCCAGCGCCGGCAGCGAGCAGCCGCTGGCGACATCCGGTGCCACCGCGGTGGCCGCCGCCAAGACGGGCACGCCGGCGGCCACCGCGGCCGCCAAGGGCAAGAAGGGCGCTGCCGCTGCTGCCGAGAAGGGTGAGTTCGCCGATGTCACCGGCACGTCGGTGTCCACCGCACCGCCGAGCCTGAAGGGCATCCACGGCGATGCGATCACCATCGCCGACAAGGCCGCGCGTGGCCCGGACTTCGTCAAGGTCAGCAGCGAGGTGTATTTCACTCGCGGCAAGCCGGCCAAGGTGGCGATGGAAGCACCCGCCAAGACGGACAAAAAAGCCGACAAGGCCAAGGCCGCACCGAGCAAGGTGGCCGAGGCCAAGCCAGCCAAGGCCGAGAAGAACGTCGCTCCCCACGCGCGCACGTACAAGGTGAACCAGGGCGAGACGCTCTACTCGATCGCCAAGAAGCATTCGGTGGAAGTGGATCAGCTGCGCGCCTGGAACCACATCAAGGACAACAGCGTACATGTCGGCCAGGTACTGAAGGTCAGCGCGCGCTGAGCGTCGCGGTGGAGATCCTCGCGCTCACCGTCGACCTTGACGATACCCTGTGGCCGGTGATGCCGGCCCTTGAGCAGGCCGATCGCGACCTGGATGCCTACCTGCACCAGCACCACCCCGATGTGGCTCGTCGCTGGCCGATTCCGGCGATGCGCGAGTTGCGTGCCCAGGTCGCCATCGAGCGCGCCGACCTGGCACACGATTTCACTACGCAGCGCCACATCACCATGCAGCGCGCCTTCGCTGCATGCGGTCTGGATGACGTGCCGCTACAAGCTCTATGGGATGTCTACTTCACCGCGCGCAATCGCGTGGAACTGTATCCCGATGCCCTACCCGCGCTCGAACGCATTGCGCGGCGCTATCCGGTGGCCAGCCTCACCAATGGCAACGCCGACCTGGAACTGGTGGGTATTCGCGCGCACTTCGCCTTTCATATCTGCGCGCGCGACACCGGCGTAGCCAAGCCGGACAAGCGCATCTTCCACGCGGCCGCGGACTTGCTGAACGTGTCGCCGCAGAACATCCTGCATGTGGGCGACGATGCCGAGCTCGATGTGGTCGGCGCCCGCGCAGCAGGCCTGCGCACGGCCTGGATCAATCGCGAACGCGCACTGTGGCCGCAAGCCCTGGGCACCGCACCCGACCTGGACCTGCCGGATCTGGCCGCGCTGGCGGCATGGTTGGAGGCTTGACGCGCGTGGAGATGGGAAACGGGTCGCGGGGCGCCCCGATGAACCCCGCGTCCAGCCTGCGTCCATCGCAACCTTGAGGCTTGATGTCTGCGTGCGCACTTGCGCCCCGGCAGCCCGCCTCCCATCCCCTTTTCCCTCAAAGGCGCGCATCATTGACGGATGAGTACCATCGAAAGGAACCGTCCATGTCACCCCTGATCGAAGCCAAGCCCAACGACCGCGCCAGCATCGCCATCGAAACGGTCGATGCCCAGCACTACAGCGCCACGCGCCGCCGCCTCACCGCCGCGCAGCGTCGGTGGCTGGCCGACGGTGGCTTCGATGCCAAGCCTGGCAGCACGGCGTTGCTGGGCGATGCCCAGGGCAAGCTGGTGCGCGTGCTGGTGGGCGTGGATGCCGATGATGCCTTCGTTGCGCTGGGCGGGCTGTCGCGCCAGTTGCCAGAGGGCATCTATCACCTGGCTGCCGAAGGCGTGATCGGCGACCACGCGACGTTGGCGATGGGCTGGGCCTTGGGCGCGTACGAGTTCACGCGTTATCGCAAGTCCAGGCGCGCACCGGCGCAATTGGCCATCGATGGGCATGCGCTCAAGACGCTCAAGCCATTGATCGAGGCGACCTCCCTGGTACGCGACTTGGTCAACACACCGACCGAGGATATGGGGCCCAAGCACCTGGCCGATGCCATCAAGCAACTGGGCAAGGTGCATAAGGCCAAGGTACGCGAGTGGGTGGGTGAGGAATTGCTCAAGGCCAACTTTCCCACCATCCATGCCGTGGGCCGCGCCAGCCATCGCGCACCGCGCCTGGTGGAGCTGAGCTGGGGCAAATCCTCGCATCCGAAGCTGGTCGTGGTTGGCAAAGGCGTGTGTTTCGACACCGGCGGCCTGGACCTCAAGCCTTCCGATGGCATGCGCTGGATGAAAAAGGATATGGGCGGCGCGGCGCACGCGATCGCGCTTGCCGGACTGATCATGCAGGCCAAGCTGCCGGTACAGCTGACCCTGCTGGTGCCCGCCGTGGAAAATGCCGTATCGGGCAACGCACTGCGTCCAGGTGAGGTGATCACCACTCGCGCCGGGCATAGTGTGGAGATTGACAACACCGACGCCGAAGGCCGCCTGGTGTTGTGCGATGCGATGGCCTATGGCGTGGAACAAAAGCCGGAACTGATGATCGACTTCGCCACACTGACCGGCGCGGCACGCGTGGCGCTTGGCCCGGATCTCCCGGCACTGTTCGCCAACGGCGATGCGCTGGCCGATGAAGTGCTGGCGGCCGGACGCGCGGTACACGATCCGCTGTGGCGCCTGCCGCTGTGGCGTCCTTATCGCAGGATGCTCGATTCCTATATCGCCGACTTCGCCAATTCCGGCAACTCGCGACATGCCGGCGCCATCACCGCCGCGCTGTACCTGGAGCGCTTCGTACCGGACGATCTGCCTTGGGTGCATCTGGATACCTATGCCTGGAATGACGCCGATCGACCGGGGCGCCCACGTGGCGGAGAAGCCATGGGCGTGCGTGCGCTGTTTGCTTATTTGCAGGGACGATTCAACGGGTAGGCTTTCACCTCATGGTGTCTCGGCTGCCGAACGATGTTCGGCGCCAGCTTTGCCTGACGAGCCCCCTGCGAAACGGTGATAAATCGCCTGAAAAATCCGACAGGCCAACACGAACAGCCCTATCTGATATCAGACCAGCGTCCCTATAAGATCAATCGCATGATCGACACAATGCGCCGCTCGACATCAGGGAACGCATGTGGGTACGCACTCCTCTGGCGCCATGACGCGCCGTCAATTTCTTCGCGCCGTGGGCGCCACCGCCGGTGCCGCTGGCATGTACCAGGCCATGGCGGGGCTCGGCATCGCCCACGCCTCTACGTGGACCCAGCGGCCCGATTGGCGGGGCGGACACGGTGATGTCCTGATCTTGGGCACAGGCCTTGCTGGCCTTACCGCTGCGTTTGAACTCCAGCAAGCCGGTTATCGGGTCAGCTTGCTTGAATACGGCAGTAAGGTGGGCGGACGAACGCTGACATTGCGACGCGGCGACGTCGTGAGCGAGCGGCAAGCGCCACCGCAAGTCTGCCAATTCGACGAAGGGCAGTATTTCAATGCGGGCGCCATGCGAGTGCCTTACCACCATCACGCGTTGCTCGATTATTGCCGCCGCTTCGGCGTGGTGCTGGAGCCTTTCGTACAAGCCAACTACAACGCCTGGCTGGCAAGTGAAAGTGCGCCCGGCGGTCGCGAGCGCTTTCGAACCGTGCGAGCGGATTTCCAGGGCGGCATCAGCGAACTGCTTACGAAGGTGGCCGAATCCGGCCACCTGGACAAGCTGATCGACAGCCACGACCTGGAAGCCCTGCTCGAGTCGCTCCAGATATATGGCGCACTCGATGCCGACGGACGTTACACAAAAAACCGACTCACCAGCGACCGGCGTGGCTACGATCGCTGGCCGGGCGGCGGTCTTCATGGAGCGCCGGCGTATTCGTCACCGAGCTCATTGAAGAGCGTGCTGAACGCGCAACTTTGGCGACAATTGGGTACGGGAGAACGTGTGGATTACCACCCGGCAATGATGCAGATCGCCGGGGGCGCTGATCGGCTTGCGCATGCTTTTGCCGAACGTCTCGCACCTGGCTCGCTGCGGTTCGGAGCGCAAGTCATGACGATCGAACAAGACCATCGACGCGTACGTGTCCGTTGGCGCGACACGCTTTCGGGCCATATCGGCGACAGCGAGGCGTCACGGTGTATCTGCACATTGCCGTTGCCGGTACTCAGGCAACTGGATATACGCGTGGATGCGAGCATGCGGCAGGCGATCAACGCGGTCGACTATGCCGCATCCTGCAAGATAGGCTTGCAGTTCAAGCGTCGTTTCTGGGAGGAAGACGACCGCATGTATGGCGGCATCACCTATACCGATAGCGCCTATGGCAGCATCGCCTACCCCAGTCACGGGTTCGGCTCGGCCAAAGGCGTCATGCTGGGCTCCTACACCTCGCGCGCACAGGCCGAAACGCTGGGCGCCTTGCCACCGAGCCAGCGTATTGCCAGCGCTGCACGATACGCAACGCAATTGCACGACCAAGGCCTCGATAGCTTCGAGCATGGCGTGACGGTGGCCTGGCAGAACATGCCCGGCGCCCAGGGATGCTGGGCATCCTGGACGGACGACCTGCGGGACCGCCACTACCGAACGATGAGCAACTTTTCCGGCCGCATCGGCCTGGCAGGAGAACATGTGTCCTACCTTGCCGGTTGGCAGGAGGGCGCCATCACCTCGGCCCTGGACATGGCCGGTCAGTTGCACGCCCGGGCCATGGCCGGTCTGGCGGCGGGGTAAGCTACCGCTTGCCGCCATGCGCAGGAGCATGACTTTTGGCGATGCCGCAGCCGTCTCCAAGCTGCCATTCTTCGTGTTTTACCAATCAGGTGGTTTATGGCGAACCGGCAACTCACGCGCTCCTTGCTGGCGATGGCACTTGCTTGCGCCGGCACGGCCCAGGCCGACGACACCACCGCGACCCAGCCGCCGCTGAGCGAGCAAACCATGCGCTCCGGCGGCACGATGCCCGCCGAACAGCAGCGGGTGAATTTCGATCATGCCGAACTGCACATCGGTGTGGATCCGGCCACACAAAGCATCGATGGCGATGCGCGGCTGACCTTCAGCGCCAAGAGCAGCACAGATACTTTGCTGCTCGACCTCGATCACAACCTGCCGATCAGCACAATCACGCTCGACGGGCGCAAGCTCGACGCCTCGGCGTGGAGCAATCCGGAAGGCCGCCTGAGCATCCATCTGCCCAAGCCGCTGGCACAAGGTCACAAAGTGACCGTGGATATCCGTTACGGCGGCAAGCCCCACGTAGCCAAGCGCGCGCCGTGGGACGGTGGTTTCGTCTGGTCGCACACACCCGATGGACAGCCCTGGGTGGCAAGCGCGGTGGAAGGCGAAGGTTGCGACCTGTTCTGGCCATGCATCGATCATCCACAGGGCAAGCCGGACCTGGTGGACATGTACGTCACGGTACCCAAGCCGCTGGTGGCGCCGGGCAACGGTAAGCTGATCGACGTCAAGGAACATGGCGACAAGCGCACGTACCACTGGCGCGCCAAGCATCCGACCACTTATGCGATCTCCATCAACGTGGGGCCGTTCGAGCTGCTGCAAGCCAACTACAAGAGCCGCTACGGCAACATCATCCCGATGCAGTACTGGCACCTTAAGGGTGACGACGACAAGGCCAAGGCACTATTCCTGGAGTTCCCCGCCATGCTGTCGTTCTTCGAGGAGCAGATCGGCCCCTACCCGTTCGGCGACGAAAAGATGGGCGTCGTGGAAACCCCGCATCTGGGCATGGAACACCAGACCATCAATGCCTACGGCAATCATTACGCCAAAGGCCCATACGGTTTCGACTGGCTGTTGCAGCACGAGTTTTCGCATGAGTGGTTTGGTAACCAGGTGACTAACGCCGACTGGGATGACATGTGGCTGCATGAAGGCTTCGGCACGTATATGCAACCGTTGTACGGACAGTATCTGGCTGGCGACATGCCCTATTTCGCAATGTTGCAAGACGAGCGCGTCAAGGTGCAGAACAAGTTCCCGGTAGTCGCCGGGCGTAACCAGTTCGAGCATGAGGTGTACGACGCGGACAAGGGTCCAGGCAACGATATCTATTACAAGGGCTCGCTGATGCTGCACACCTTGCGTGGCATGATCGGCGACAAGGCATTCTTCGACAGCATCCGCCGCCTGGTCTATGGACGCCCGGACCCCAAGCCAGGCAATTTCTCGCCGCGTTACGCCACGACGGGCGATTACATCAAGATCGTCAATGAAGTGACCGGCAAGGATTTAACATGGTTCTTCCATGTTTACTTGTACGAGGCCAAGCTGCCCGTGCTGGTGCAGGAGCGTGACGGCGACACGGTGAACCTGCATTGGGAGATCGCCGACCATGCGCCGTTCCCGATGCCGGTGGAAGTACAAGTGGGCGAAACCGTGCAGGTATTGCCCATGACCAACGGCCGTGGTTCGGTACATGCGCCTGAAGGCACGCTGCTGATCGTGGACCCGCACTCGAAGGTGCTGCGCGAGCTGCCGCACGTGGCCGGCTACCAGGCGTGGCAGAAGGCACAGATGCTGCGTAAGAAGGCATCGTAAGGGCGATTTCGGTCGCGAAAAGCCATCGGCGATTCAGGCGCCGACAGGTGCTCTGAAGCGTCAAGCCACGACCTCGTCGCGACTTGCATCGCGAATGAAGTCGCTCTTACAGCACTGTAAAAAAAAGGCCAACCGCGAACGGTTGGCCTTCCCGGACTCCCTGATGGGATCGCTCAGTGCGCAGCAGCGGGTGCCGCCGATGCAGCAGGCTTATCGGGGGTTACCGACGCAGTGGTTTCCCAGGCCTTATCCTTGCCGCCATAAGGCAACACTTCAGCAGCCAGCTTGGGATCGGCCTTGATCATGCCGATGGCGTCGAAGAGGATGTGCGCCGTTTCCTGCAACTGCGGGTCCTTGGCCTTCTTGGCATCCTTCTCGGCCTGCAACTCGGATTTGAGGCTGCGCTCGTTGGCATTGAGGCCGTCATCGAGCGAATCCTGCTGGTCTTCATCGGGGTTGCCTGTGCCACCATCGATCGCCTTGTGGCGGGCACGGAAATCAGCCTGTATGGCATCGAGCTGCTTGCGCTCGGTTTCGCGCTGGTTGTAATTCAACGAGATGCTGGTCTTGTCACGCATGGCCTTGTATTGGGCCAGTTCGTCGAGCATCAGCTTCCATGCCGGTGACTTGGCAGTACGCGCATCATGCTTGGCCTGCAAGGGACCGAGGTAGGCCTTCAAGTCGGCTACCGGCTTGTAGTCAGCCGGCGCAATCTGCGTCCACTGCAACGCGTTGTCATAGGTGGATTCGCCAAAATCCTTCTCGTCGCCGTTCTTCGGATACTGGATATCCGGCGTCACACCCTTGAGCTGGGTCGAGCCGCCGTTGATGCGGAAGAATTCGGCAATGGTCATCTTCAGCTCGCCGAACTGTGGCTTCTCGCTGGACGAGGAGGCAAAGCGGTCCAGGTCGACCAGGTTCTGCACGGTGCCCTTGCCGAAGGTGGGTTCACCGATGATCAGGCCGCGTCCCCAATCCTGGATGGCAGCGGAGAAGATCTCCGACGCCGACGCCGAACCACGGTTGACCAGCACCGCCATCGGGCCGCTCCACGACATGCCGGGCGTGTCGTCGCCCTGCACATCGACCTGACCACGTGCATCGCGCACCTGCACCACCGGACCCTTGTCGATGAACAGGCCCGTCAGTTCATTGGCTTCGATCAGCGAACCGCCGCCGTTGTTGCGCAGGTCCATGATGACGCCTTCGACGCCTTGGGCTTTGAGTTCGCCCAGCAGCTTGGCCACGTCGCGGGTGGCGCTCTTGAAATTCTTGTCGCCTTCGCGACGCGCGCCGAAATCGGAATAGAAGGTAGGCAATTCAATCACGCCGATCTTGCGCGAGACGTCGCCATCCTTGATGTCGATGACGCGGCTCTTGGCGGCCTGTTCTTCAATGCTGACCTTCTGCCGCACCAGGGCCACGGTGATGTGCTTGCCATCCACACCGGCATCGGCGGGCAGCACTTCTACGCGCACGGTGGTGTCCTTCTTGCCACGTAACTGCTTGACCACGTCGTCGACGCGCCAACCGATCACGTCGGTCATGGGACCACTGGTGCCCTGGCCAATCGCCACGATACGGTCGCCCACGTGGAACTTGCCCGACTTGGCCACCGGGCCGGCAGGCACGATCTCGCGCATGGTGATGTATTCGTCGCGCTGTTGCAGCACCGCACCGATGCCTTCCAGTGACAGCTTCATCGAGATGTCGAAGTTCTCCGCCGCACGCGGACCGAGGTAATCGGTATGCGGATCGGTGGACTCGGCATAGGCGTTCATGAAGGTCTGGAAGGCGTCTTCGCCATCGAGCTGGCGCACGCGGTCGATATAGCCTGCGTAGCGCTTGTCCAGCGTCTTGCGAATATCGTCGTCGTTCTTGCCTGCAAGTTTCAGGCGCAGCCAGTCGTTCTTGGTGCGCTTGCGCCACAGGTCGTCGAGCTCGGCCTTGTCCTTGGGCCAGTCCGCCTTCTTGCGGTCGTAGGCATAGCTTTCGTCCTTGCTCAGGTCGAAGCCCTGCTTGAGCAGGCCGCGCGCAAAGGTCATGCGATCGACGGCGCGCTGCACGTACAGGTTGAACACCGAGAACGGACCGGAGAGGTCTTTGTTCCAGATGGCATCGTCGAACTGACTCTTCAGCGGCGCGAACTTGGCCATGTCCTCCTGCGTGAAGAACACCTTCTCGGCGTCCAACGCATCGAAATAGGCCTTGTAGATCTTGGCCGACATCGCATCGTCGAGCGGCTTGGCGTCGTAGTGAAAGCGTGTCAGGAAGCGCGCCGACAGCTGCGCTGCCTGTGCCTCGGTCGGCGTGGGCTGCAAGGGCAGCGTCGACTGCTTGCGTGGCTGTTGGGAAGCCCCGTCGGCGACATCCGCCGCCGCTTGCGCGTGCAGACCAAGGCTACCCGTGAGGGTGAGGGCGAGGAGAAGAGCAAGCGAAGTGCGGCGAAATTTCATGAGGCCTCTTGGTTAGGCGTGCTCGGTGACACCGGCTGCGTGGGCTTGCAAGTCGGCGTGATAGGACGATCGCACAAGCGGACCGGAAGCGACGTGGCCAAAGCCCATCGCTTCGCCCGCTTCGCGCAGTGCTTCGAATTCTTCCGGCGTCCAGTAACGCACCACCGGATGATGATGCGGCGTCGGTTGCAGGTACTGGCCGATGGTGATCATGTCCACGTCATGCGCGCGTAAATCGCGCATGGTTTCCAGCACCTGTTCCATCGTTTCGCCCAGGCCCAGCATGATGCCGGACTTGGTCGGCACGTCCGGATGCTGCACCTTGAAGCGCTTGAGGAGGTCCAGTGACCACTGGTAGTCGGCACCTGGACGGACTTCGCGATACAGGTGCGGTACGGTTTCCAGGTTGTGGTTGAAGACATCCGGCGGGAAATCCTTCAGGACCTCCAGCGCACGCTCCATGCGGCCCTTGCCGCGGAAATCGGGCGTGAGGATCTCGATCTTGATCGTTGGGCTGGCGTGGCGCACCGCACGGATACAGGCGGCGAAATGTTCGGCACCCCCGTCGCGCAGATCGTCGCGGTCAACCGAGGTGATCACCACGTAGCGCAGGCGCATATCGCGGATGGTCTCGGCCAGGCGTGCCGGCTCCAGCGGATCGGGGGCGGCCGGGCGGCCATGGGCCACGTCACAGAACGAGCAGCGGCGCGTGCACACCTCGCCCAGGATCATGAAGGTGGCAGTGCCCTTGCTGAAGCATTCATGGATATTCGGGCAGGAGGCTTCCTCGCACACCGTCACCAGCGAGTTTTCGCGCAGGCGCGCCTTAAGCTGCTGCACGGCATTGCCCTGCGGCAGGCGCACGCGAATCCAGCTGGGCTTGCGCAAGGTCGGCGTGGTGGTGTCGAAGCCGGCCCGGTTGAGCGCGATCTTGTCATTGCCCAGTTGCTTCTCGACCGCCGGCGCTGCGGAGACGACGCTGATGGGAATGGCTTTGGAGGGGGACATATCGCTCATGTAGGCAAGCTCAGACCGCTACGCGAGCGGGTAGTTCAGGAAGAACGGGGGCGGCCGGCTCGGCATCGAAGCCAAACTGGCGGCAAAATTCACCGATCAGCACGTCTTCGACATCTGCCAGCTGCGAGGGACCGCCCAAGTCTAACACCTGTGTGACCGCCAAACCCTTGTAGCCACAAGGGTTGATGCGATGGAAGGGCTCCAGGTCCATGTTCACGTTGAAGGCCAGCCCATGGAAGCTGCAGCCGCGCCGCACGCGCAGGCCCAGCGCCCCGACCTTGGCCCCGCCGACATAGACACCCGGGGCGCCCTCCACGCGTTCGGCGATGATGTTCCAGTGGCCCATGGTGTCGATCAGGGCCTGCTCGATCCGGTCGACCAGCTCGCGCACGCCCACGCCGGCCCGGCGCAAGTCGATCAGCGGATAACCCACGATCTGCCCCGGCCCGTGATAGGTCACCTGCCCTCCCCGATCCACAGGGACCACCGGGATATCCCCTGGCATCAGCACGTGTTCCATTTTGCCGGCCTGACCCAGGGTAAACACGGGGTCGTGCTCAAGCAGCCAAAATTCGTCGATCGTGCTGCCATCTCGCGCATCTGTGAACGCTTTCATGGCGTTCCAGGTCGCCTCGTAGGGCTGACGGCCCAGGCGGCGGATCTTTATGGGGAGACGGGACTCGGAAGGCATGGCTGAAAGATGACTTTGGGTTGATCGTTCACATGTGGGGGGGAAACATCAGAGCGCAAGCGTTTCAAACGTCGAGTCCCGAGTCCCGAGTCCCGAGTCCCGAGTCCCGAGTCCCGAGTCCCGAGTCCCTCAAAGAGTCGTCTTGATGTCCGCATCATCATGCAACGCCTTGCGGGCCGCTTCGTACTGCTCGCGGGTCTCATAGAAGGCGCTGACGGTGACGGAAGCGTAGTTGCCTTTATCGGTGGCGCGATAGCGGACGGTTTCATGATCCACACGCACGCCGACGCGGATGAGGATTTCCGGCACCTTGACCGTCAGCTCGGCACTGGCATTGCCGATGGCCGTGATGTCGTGTTCGCCGGGGAATTCGAAACCCTTGCCGCCCTCGGCGCGCAGGTCTTCGACGTTGATATCGCGCATGGCGCAAACCTCCTGGTGGATTCGCTACTGGCAGGTAGCAGGCGGCCACCCGGGATCGATGGATGGCGCGCGGATACTCAGTGTACCGGGATGGACATGAGGATGCCGCGCGCCCGCCAGTTCCACGGGTGGCCGTCGGGTGATGCGAAAGCTGGCTTCTTACTTGGTCTCGGGCTTCTTGTCACTGTGGAACCACAGCATGATGCTGTCCCACAGGCGCGAGAAGAAACCGCCCTGCGGCGCATCGGCCAGAGCCACGAGCGGTACGTTCTGCACCGGCTGACCGTCGAGAGTGACACGCAGCGTGCCGATCTGCTGACCCTTGGTGAACGGCGCGATCAGAGTCGAGGGAATATCCATCTCGGCCTTGAGCTTGTCGTAATCGCCCCGTTTGACAGTCACCAGCACGTTGTCGGTGACACCGATCGGCAGCTCGTTGTCCTTGCCCTTCCACAGCTTGGGCGTGGCCAGCGGCTTGTTGGCATCGTAGAGCTTGTGCGTTTCGTAGAAACGGAATCCGTAGTTGAGCAGGGCCATCGCTGCGTCGGCGCGGCCCTTTTCGCTGCCGGCGCCCATCACGATGGCAATCATGCGGGCATCGCCCTGCTTGGCCGAGGCAGCCAGGCAGAAACCGGCCGCGGCGGTGTGACCGGTCTTGATGCCATCGACGCTGGGATCGCGCCACAGCAGCAGGTTGCGGTTGTGCTGCTTGATGCCATTCCACTCGAAGTCCTTGACCGCCGAGATCGCGTAATCCTCGGGGAAGTCATGGATCAGCGCGCGCGACAGCAAGGCGATATCGCGGGCCGTGGTGTAGTGGTTGGCGATCGGGTAGCCGGACGCGTTCTCGAAGTTGGAGTTCACCATGCCAATCTGCTTGGCATAGGCATTCATCAGGTTGGCGAATGCGCCTTCGGAGCCGGCGGTGTGCTCGGCCAGGGCGATGGCGGCGTCATTGCCGGACTGGATGATCATGCCGTATAGCAGATCCTTGAGCGGCACCTGGCTGTTGACCTGCAAAAAGCTGGTGGAGCCATCCGTACCTGCGCCACCACCGCGCCATGCGTTCTCGCTGATGGTGACCTTGTCATCCATGTGCACCTTGCCGTTGGCGATCTCGGCCGAGACGACATAGTCAGTCATGACCTTGGTGATCGAGGCCGGCTCGACACGCGTATCGGGGTCTTTCGACGCCAGCACCTGGCCGGTGGCGTAGTCCATCAACACCCAGCTCTTGCCCTCCACATCCGGCGGCGGGGGCACCGGCGCCTCGGGCATCACCGGTCGCGGCACCGGCGAAGGATGCGGCACCTGCGGCGAGGGGGTCGGCGTGGCAGCCTGCTGGGCGAAGGCGGTGCCGACGACCAGGGCGGCGACGGCAAGCGAGGACAAGGTACGGCGCAGAAGGCTCATCTTAGATCTCTGAATCCTGGAAAACTGTCTGGAAAACTGGAAAAACACACGAGGGTGCCAGCGCGATCGCGGCCTGGCTCGTCGCTGCGATCCGGCGCCTTTGGCGGTCAAGCCGCTCCCACCACAAGCGCGGCGCACAATGCATCAGTCTACCGCGACCTGCGGCCTGGGCAGGCCCATGGTCTCGATCTGAGTCGTAATCTGGTCAGACTTGTCGACGTCGCTGATCGGTCCCAGGCGTACACGACGCACCGTGCGGCCGTTCACCTGGGTATCGATCACCTGGACGGGGGCAAAGTTCGCGGCGCGCAACTGCTGGGCGACACGCTCGGCGTTGGCGCTATCGGAAAACGCACCCACTTGCAGGAAAATGCCCGGTTGCGGCACGCCGTTCGATGGCGAAGGGGCCGGCGGCGGCGGCGGTGTATCCGGCTCGCCAGGCACCAGCGCGCGCACTTCGACCAGGCCGGTGCCCTTGGGCCACACGCCGATTTTCACGGCGGCCGCATACGACAAGTCGATGATGCGATTGTCGTGGAACGGGCCGCGGTCGTTGATGCGCACCACCACGCTCTTGCCGTTTTCCAGGTTGGTCACGCGCGCATAGCTGGGGATCGGTAGCGTCTTGTGCGCGGCGCTGAACTTGTACATGTCGTAGTCCTCCAGGTTGGAGGTCTTGTACCCATGAAACTTGTTGCCGTAGAACGAGGCGATGCCGCGCTCCACGTAACCATTGGCACTGGGCAGCACGCTGTAGGTGCGCCCCAGCACCGAATACGGCGACTTGTTGCCATACAGGGATCGCGGCTCATTCTTGGGGACCGGCTCGACCAGCTTGCTCAGGTCCGGCGGCGGTCCCTGCGGCACGCTGTCATCGGTGTCTCGATAGCGCGAGCCTTGGGATTTGTTGATGTCGTCGCGCCAGGCGCTCCCGGTTCCGCCACGACTCGTACTTGAGCCGGTGCGCGAGGAAGACGAACCACCGTGCACGGGACGGGGTTTTCCGCCGCTACAGCCGGCCAGCCATACGATGCATATGAGAACGACCAGACCGCGCAGCGGCTTCATCAAGGAGTTTTCCTGGCACCTTCGGCAATGGCCTGGGCCAACTGATGCACGGCCAGTGCATACAGCGGGCTGCGGTTGTAGCGCGTGATCACGTAGAAGTTCTGGAACGTGAACCAGTATTCCTTGCCATGGGGGCCATCAAGTGACTGCAAGCTGACCAATTGACCCGGATTCATGGCTTTCAGCGGCGCATAGCCCCAGGCTTCCAGTTGTTCCAGCGGCCACTGTGGCGTGGAATCCTTCACCGTGATGGGCTTGGGACGTGCATCGGGCTGTGCCGGTTCGGCCACCGGCCCCCCTTCGACCCAGCCGTGCTGGGCAAAATAGTTGGCCACGCTGGCGAGGATGTCCGGCAGCGATCCATGCAGGTCGATGCGGCCATCGTGATCTTCATCGACCGCGAAGTCGCGAATACTCGACGGCATGAACTGTCCCCAGCCCTGCGCACCGGCGTAGGAGCCGACCAGGGTATCGAGGTTGCCACCGAGATGATTCTGCGGCAACTCCAGCAACACCTTGAGCTGGTCCCGGAAGAACGCCTGGCGCGGCGGGTAATAGAACCCCAGCGTCACCAACGCATCGAGCACCTTGTACTTGCCGGCATTCTTGCCGTACATGGTTTCCACGCCAACGATGGCGACGATGTATTCCGGTGGCACATGATATTCGCGCCCGATCTTCTCCAGCAGCGCGCGATGCTGGCGATAAAAGGCGATGCCGTCATTGACCCGCTTGTCGGTGACGAAGATCGGCCGATAGTCCTTCCACGGCTTGGCCTCGGCCGGCCGACTGATCGCATCGAGAATGCTCTGCTGCTTCTTCGCCTGGTCCAGCAGGGCATTAAGTGCCTTGGAATCCTTGCCCGTGTCCCGCACGACTTCCCTGACCAGTTGATCCTGCCCAGGGTGCGTTTCGGCCCACGCGGGAATAGCGAAAACGCCCAGGCAGGTGAGGAGGAAAGCGCGAAATGGGACAAGGGACTTCATGGCGTGATTCGTTGGTTTTTATTTGATGGAGCGTAGCATGGGATAGCGCCGCGCTGCGGCGCGCTTGCTGGCGCACGCGTGAGGGCGGCAGCTTCGCTGCCTGTGAGGCCGGCAGCGTTGCTGCCTGTGAAGTCGCTCGCTGACGCTCGCTGTAAAGAGTAAAAAGAGAGAGCTGGCATCGTGCCAGTGCGCTTTTTCTCTTTACTCCTTACAGCTCGCGTAGCGCGCGGCCTCACAGGCGGCAACGGTGCCGCCCTCACGCGCGCCGGCAAGCGCGCCGCAAAGCGGCGCTCCTAATCATGCATCTTCCGATTGGCATGAATCGACATCAGCACACCAAACCCTGTCAACAACGACACCGCCGACGTGCCGCCGTAACTGACCAGTGGCATCGGCACGCCAACGACCGGCAGCATGCCCGAGACCATGCCGCCATTGACGAAGACGTAGACGAAGAAGCTCATGCCGATGGCACCGGCCAGAAGGCGTGAATAGGTTTCGCGCGCTTCCATCGCAATCCACAGGCAACGGCCAATGATGAAGGCATACAGCAGGACGATGCCGATGACGCCGATGAGACCGAATTCCTCGGAAAACACTGCGAAAATGAAGTCGGTGGTGTGCTCGGGCAGGAAGTCCAGGCGCGATTGGGTGCCATGCTGCCAGCCCTTGCCGAAGGTTCCACCCGAACCCACGGCGATCTGCGACTGGATGATGTGCCAGCCGTTGCCGAGCGGATCGGATTCGGGATCGAGCAGCGTGCGCACGCGATTGCGCTGGTATTCGTGCAGGAAGTGCCAGGCGACCGGGATCATGCCACCGACCGCTGCCAGCAGGCTGCCGATCTTCCACCAGGCCATGCCGGAGAGGAACAACGCAAACGCTCCGGCACCGGCAACCAGCAGCGCCGTACCGAGGTCCGGCTGCTCGGCGATCAGGCCAGCAGGAATGGCGATGAGCGCGCCGACGACGATGATGTCCTTCCAGCTTGGCGGCAGCTGGCGCGGATGCAGGTACCAGGCCACCATCATGGGCATGGTGAGCTTGAGCAGTTCTGACGGCTGAAAGCGCATGACGCCCAGGTCCAGCCAGCGATAAGCACCCCTGCCCTCACCCAGCGCGGCGACCACCAGCAGCAGGAAAGTGCTGCCGGCATACAGCCAGGGTGTCCAGCCGCGCAGCACGTTCGGAGGAATGCGCGAGATGATGATCATCAGCACGGCACCCATCACGAACCGGCCTGCCTGCCCCACCACCAGAGCCATGTTGGCGCCACCAGCGCTGTAGAGCGTGATCAATCCGACGCTTGCCAGCAGCACCAGGCCAAAGGCCAGCGGCAGGTCGATGCGTGGACGCGTGAACACGCGCCGGGCAAGCATGCGCAGGCGAAAGGCCAGGTTCTCGTTCATGGCGAATCCCCGTCGTCATCATTCATCGCGGCACTGGAACTGACCGCGGGCGTATCGGCCGGCGTGGCCACCGGCGTGTCTTCCGGCGCCTCGGGCGTGCTCTCCGATCCCGGTGGCGGCGCGGTGTTGTCGTGTGGCGGCAGCCAGGTCAGCAGGGTCGAGCGAACAATGGGACCGGCATCCTGGGCACCCCACGCGCCGGCTTCAAGCATCGCGGCCATGGCAATCCTGGGGCTGTCGGTCGGTGCGTAGGCAATGAACCAGGCCCGATGGCGAGCCGCCAGATAGGCATTGTTCTTGTTGTTGTCGTAGGCATCGCTCTTGCGCGAAAAGCGCTCGGCGGTACCGCTCTTGCCCGCCACCTGGAACGGCATGCCCTGGAACACCTTGGCACCGGTACCGGCGGTGATCACCGCCTCCATGCCCTGGTTGATGGTGTTCCAGTCATTGGGCTTTCTGATCAACGACGGCCCAGTCGGCGGATTGGGCAGCGGCACCGGGCGCACGTTCACACCGGCATCCTGGGTGGCCATGACCAGCCGGGGCGCATAAGGCATGCCATGACCGGCCAGCGTCGCCGTGGCATGCGCCAGTTGCAACGTGGTGACGTTCCAATAGCCCTGGCCGATGCCGGCGATGATGGTTTCGCCAGGGAACCATGGCGACTTGCTGCGTGTGGCCTTCCATTCGCGCGAAGGCAGGATGCCGCGCCCTTCGCCGACCAGGTCGATGCCGGTACGTTCGCCAAAGCCCCAACTGCGCATCCAGGTACTCAGGCGATCGATGCCCAGGTCAAGTGCGAGCTTGTAGAAATAGGTGTTGGTGGACTTCTGGATCGCGCGCACCATGTTGACCACGCCATCGCCGCCCGGCGTGTCGTCGCGATAGCAGCGCTGCTGGCCGGGGATGCAGAACTGGCCGGTCGAAAGCACGGTGTCCTCGGGCCGGCGCACGCCGTATTCGAGGCCGCCCAGGGCCAGGAATGGCTTGACGGTCGAGCCGGGCGGATACGCGCTGACCAGCGCGCGGTTGAGCAGGGGTTTTTCCGGCGCGGTGGTCAAGGCCGAATAATCGGCGTGGCTGATGCCGTTGACGAACAGGTTGGGGTCATAGCTGGGCACGCTGACCATTGCCAGCACCTGACCGTTGCGCGGATCGACGGCTACCGCCGAACCAGGGCGCCCGTCGAAGGCATCCGTCACGGTGCGCTGCAACTTCGAATCGATGCTGAGGTAGATGTTCTTGCCGGGTACCGGCGGATAGGTCTTGAGCACCTGCTGTACGCGACCATCGGCGTTGACTTCCACCAGTTCGTAGCCTGGTGTGCCGTGCAGCAAGTCTTCGTAGGAGCGTTCCAGGCCGGTGCGCCCGACATGCGTGGTGCCTTTGTAGCGATCGGGGTCGAGGCGATTGAGGTCGTCGGCGTCGATGCGGCTGACATAACCGACCACATGCGCGAACAGCGCCCCCTGGGGATAGCGTCGGGTCAGGTAAGGCACGACGTCCACACCGGGAAAGCGCCAGCGATTGACCGCGAAACGATCAATCTCGTCCTCGGTGAGGCGCAGCTTCAACGGCACGCTGTCGAAGCGACGGTTCTGCTTGAGCTGCTTGCGGAAGTTGTCCAGGTCATCGCTGCCCAGCGGAATCACCGTGCCAAGATCATCGAGCATGGCCTTCATGTCGGTGATCTTGTCCGGCACCACCTCAAGCCGGAATGCGGGCACGTTGTCGGCCAGCAGCACGCCGTTGCGGTCGTAGATCAATCCGCGTGCCGGCGGAATCGCGCGCGGCTTGATGCGGTTGCTCTCCGAGCGGGAGACAAACTCCTCGTGGTGCACCACCTGCAAGTACCAGTAGCGCGTGACCATCGCGCTCAGGCCCACCAGGATCAGCAGGAAGCCAACGATCGCGCGACGGCGGAACAGCGAGCTTTCGCCGCGATTGTCCTTGATCGATCGACGCCTGGCCATGGCGCCTATTGCTGCTGGATGCGCAGGCGCATCCGCAGGTCATCGAGCAGCAGGAAGATGAACGGCCAGAGCGCAGCTCCCACGAAGGGCGACATCCACCAGGTCGCCGGCGGCAACGAATCGCCGGCGAACACGCGCACGACCAGCAACAGAACACGATCATTGAGCAGCAATGCCAGCACGGCCAGCGTCTGCTGCCACATCGGGAAGAAACGCAGCCGCGAGCGAAAACGCAGCACGATGAAGACGATCGCGCACAGGCGTAGCGCCTGCTCACCCAGGAGCAGGCCGTCGAGCAGGTCCGCGCACAAACCGACGATGAAGGCCAGCCCCAGGCTGACGCGGTCGGTGGATTCCAGGGCCCAGTAGATCAGCACCAGCGCCGGCCAGTAGGGCTTGAACGGCTGCAATACGCCGGGCAAAGGCACCAGCATGGAGAGTAGCGCGAAGGCCAGCGTGCCGGTGACCCAGAGGGCGCTGAGGCGTTGCTTGTTCACGGGCGCACCACCGAGGCTCCGGCAGCCGGCCTGGGAGCCACGCTGGCGGGTGCCGCTGGCGTCGGGTCAGGCGGCGGCGCGAGGCTGGCGGGCGGCCCCATCGGCGTGGCCGGGGCCGGCGGCCCGTCCGGCTCGGCCTGATCGTGCAGGATCAGCACGTCGTCGCTACGATCGATATCCGCCGTGGGCCGAGCGCGCGCCTCCAGGAACAGGCCGGACTGGGACTGCCCGATGCTCAGGATCTCGCCTACCGGGAAACCGGGCGGAAAGCGCCCGCCAAGGCCGGAACTCAGCAACTTGTCGCCCTGGCGCACGTCCGCAGCCAGCGGCACATTGGGCAGGCTCAACTGGTCGCCTTCGCGCGAGCCGTAGGCCACGGTACGCAGGCCGGTGCGTTCGATCATCACGGGTATGGCATGGTTGGGATCGGTCACCAGCATCACGATGGCGGTGGTCGGCAATACCTGCACGATCTGCCCGATCACACCGTGCGAGTCGATCACGACCTGACCCTGCTTGATACCGTCGCGCGCGCCGAGGTTCACCACCAGGCGCTGCTGCGAGTTACCCACATCCACGCCAATGACGCGCGCAAGCTGCACGTTCAGCTCCAGGCTGTGCTGGGTGTCGAGCAACTCCTTCAGGCGCTGGTTCTGCTCGGCGACGGCGGCCATGCGATTGAGCTTGGCATTGGCCAACAGCAGGTCCTCGCGCAGGCGCTGGTTCTGTTCGGTCAACAGCTTGCGATCGGCAAAGGCCACGCTCAGGGTACGCATGCCTGCCGCGGGCAGGCCGGCCAGCTTGTAGACCGGCTCCACGATCACCGACATCGAATAGCGGATGTGCCAGATCCACCCGTTACGGTGATCGAGCACCATCAACACCATGGCCAACGCCAGATAGAAGATCAGCCGCAGCGTGCCCGCCACGCTGCCGGCGAACAGAGGGGAGTTGTCTTCGCGCGTCAGCGCCATGAAACGGCACTACCGGCGTTGCGTGAAGAGCCAGGGGCAGGGAAGCGGCCGATCCGCGACGGATTTTCGATCGACATGGCCACGTACCGCTCCTTACCCGACCCTCTCACCGGGCCGGGAGAGGGCAATGACGACCCCTCTCGCACGAGGGGCCACGCTTTGCTTATTCCGGCGCGAAGAAATCGCTACCATGCTGATCGATCAGCTCCAGCGCCTTGCCGCCGCCACGCGCCACGCAGGTCAGCGGCTCCTCGGCGACCTGCACATGCAGGCCGGTCTCCTCGGAGATCAGGCGATCAAGGTCACGCAGCAGCGCGCCACCACCCGTGAGCACGATACCGCGCTCGGCCACGTCCGAGCACAATTCCGGCGGGGTCTGCTCCAGGGCCGACTTGACCGCTGCCACGATGCCCGACAGCGGCTCATGCAGGGCTTCGAGCACTTCATTGGAATTGATGGTGAACATGCGCGGCACGCCCTCGGCCAGGTTGCGGCCGGAGATCTCGATCTCGCGCACGTCGGTCTGCGGGAAGGCGCAGCCGATTTCCATCTTGATTCGCTCGGCGGTGGATTCGCCGATCAGGGTGCCGTGGTTGCGACGCACGTAGTTGATGATCGCCTCGTCGAAGCGGTCGCCACCCACGCGTACCGATTGGGAATAAACGATGCCGTTCAAGGAGATAACGGCTACTTCCGAGGTGCCACCACCGATATCGAGCACCATCGAGCCACGGGCTTCATGCACCGGGATGCCGGCACCAATCGCCGCCGCCATCGGCTCCTCGATCAGGAACACGTCGCGGGCACCGGCGCCTTCGGCCGACTCCTTGATGGCGCGGCGCTCGACCTGGGTGGAGCCGCAGGGCACGCAGACGAGCACGCGAGGGCTCGGACGCAGCAAGCGCGAGCGATGCACCTGTTTGATGAAGTGCTGCAGCATCGCCTCGGTCATGGAGAAGTTGGCGATCACGCCATCCTTCATCGGACGCACGGTCGCGATATTGCCCGGCGTACGGCCCAGCATCTTCTTCGCGTCGCTACCAACCGCCGCCACCGCACGCGGGCCGCCCGGGCCGCGATCCTGGCGAATGGCCACGACCGACGGTTCGTTCAGCACGATGCCCTGACCGCGGACGTAAATCAGCGTGTTGGCCGTGCCCAGGTCGATGGAAATATCGTTAGAGAAGATCCCGCGAAACTTCTTGAACATGAGGTCGCCGTACACCCGGGGCTGGCTAAAAAGTAAGCGCGCCAGTCTAGTCAGGGAACCCCCACCGCGCAAGGAGAATCTCGTTAAGAAACCCTTGTGGATCGCGGTGATAAGCGTGTTTTCTGAGCTCATGACGAGGTCAGAAAAAAGTCATGTATTCGCCCTCGCGAAAGGATAAATGTACTATCGCCGGGTTTGGCCGCCCCGGGGGTCACCGGGCTGTCGGCATCGTAAGATCTTCCCTTCCACCTGCCTCGGGGGCGCTCTCGCACCATGTCTGCCGTTATCTGCGGATCGCTGGCCTACGACACCATCATGGTGTTCCAGGACCAGTTCAAGAACCACATCCTGCCCGATCAGGTGCATATCCTGAATGTGTCGTTCCTGGTGCCGCGGATGCGCCGCGAGTTCGGCGGGTGCGCCGGCAACATCGCGTACAACCTGAAATTGCTCGGCGCCGATCCATTGCCGGTGGCGGCGGTGGGCCAGGACTTCGCGCCGTATCGCCAGCACATGGAAGAGTTCGGCATCCGCATGGATCATGTGCGCGTGTACGACGAACAGTTCACGCCGCAATGCTTCATCACCACGGACCTGGACAACAACCAGATCACGGCTTTCCATCCGGGCGCGATGTCGAGCGCGCATGAAAACCACGTGCGCGAAATCGCTGATGCCAGCTTCGCGATCGTCGCGCCGGATAGCCGCGAGGCGATGTTGCAGCACGTCGATGAATTTGCCGCGCGCGGCGTCCCTTTCATTTTCGATCCGGGTCAGGCGATGCCGCTGTTCAACGGCGAGGAATTTCGCTCGATGATCGAAAAGGCGACGTACGTCATCGTCAATGACTACGAGTCGCAACTGTTGCAATCGCGCACCGGTTGGAGCGCTGATGACATTGCCAAGCGCGTGCATGCCTATATCGTGACTAAGGGACCGCGCGGCTCGCAGATCCACTTGGCCGACGGCACGTTTCATGACATTCCGCCGGCGCGCGAACGTCAGGTCGTCGATCCGACTGGCTGCGGCGATGCTTATCGCGCAGGCCTGATCTTCGGCATCATGCAGGGCAAGGATTGGCCGACCGTGGGTCGTATGGCTTCACTGATGGGCGCCCTGAAGGTTGAGCATCCTGGCACCCAGAACCAGCGTTTCACATATGACGAGTTCGCTGCGGCGTTCGAAGAGCAGTTCGGTTACGCGCTTTGAGCGTGATGGCCTGTTTCGCCCGCTGAACGTCCAAGCTGCGACATACCTGGCTTGGCAGGAGCCAATTCATTCGCGATGCAATCTGCGACTCAATCGCAGATTGAGGCTCTGAAAACCTCCAAGTCGCGACCTCGTCGCGACTTGCATCGCGACCGAAGTCGATCCTGCGCAGGGCGTTACGGTGTCACGGGCGTGACCTCACACCGTAAATGCCATCGTCGCCTGCACGGCCTTCTTCCAGCCGTCGTATAGCTTGTCGCGTTCTTCCTGTTGCATCGATGGCTTGAACTGGCGATCCACTGCCCAGCGCTTGGCAATGTCTTCCCGACTCTTCCAGAAGCCCACGGCCAGGCCGGCCAGATACGCCGCACCTTGTGCCGTTGTCTCTTGTACCTTCGGCCTGAGCAAGGTCACATCGAGAATATCGGCCTGGAATTGCGCCATGAAATCGTTGGCAATCGCGCCACCGTCGGCGCGCAATTCTTTCAACTCGATACCCGAATCGCTCTGCATGGCTTCAAGCACGTCGCGTGTCTGGTAGGCCATCGACTCAAGTGCCGCGCGGATGAACTGCTCCTTGGACGTGCCGCGCGACAAGCCGAACACCGCGCCACGCACATCGCTGCGCCAGTATGGCGCTCCCAACCCGACAAAAGCCGGCACGACATAGACACCATCACTATCGCGCGCACGTTCGGCGTACTCCTGCGAGTCGCTCGCCTTGCCCAACATACGAAGACCATCGCGCAACCATTGCACGACGGAACCGGCAACGAAGATGCTGCCTTCCAGCGCGTACTCCACCTTGCCATCAATGCCCCATGCGATGGTGGTGAGCAGGCCGTTCTTCGATGGCACGGCCTTCTCGCCGGTATTCATCAGCATGAAGCAACCGGTGCCGTAGGTATTCTTTGCCAGGCCCGGCTCGAAACAGGCCTGGCCAAACAATGCCGCCTGCTGGTCACCGGCGACTCCGGCAATGGGCACTTCGCGCCCGAAGAAATGCTTTGCCAGCGTCTTGCCATAAACCTCGCTGGATGACTTGACCTCCGGCAGCATCGCCCTGGGTACGTTGAGCATCTTGAGCAACTCATCATCCCATTGTTGCTTGTAGATGTCGTACATCAGGGTACGCGAGGCATTGGTGTAATCGGTGACATGCGCCTTGCCGCCCGTCAGGTTCCAGATCAGCCAGGTGTCGATCGTGCCGAACAACAACTCGCCCTTCTCGGCGCGCTCCTGTGCACCGTCGACCTTGTCAAGGATCCAGCGCACCTTCGTGCCCGCAAAATAGGCATCGATCAGCAAGCCGGTCTTGCCACGCACCATCTCGTCGTGGCCGTCGGCCTTGAGCTTCTCGCATATTTCGGCGGTCTGGCGTGACTGCCAGACAATCGCGTTGTACACCGGCTGGCCGGTGTTCTTGTCCCACACCACCGCGGTTTCGCGCTGGTTGGTGATGCCGATCCCTTCGATGCACGAGGGATCGATACCGGCGCTGTTGATCACTTCGGTCATCGTCACCAGCACGCTGGTCATGATCTCACGCGGATTGTGTTCGACCCAGCCCGGTTGCGGGAAGATCTGCGGAAACTCGCGTTGTGCGACACCGGCGACATTGCCGTCATGGTCGAACAACATGGCGCGCGAACTGGTAGTGCCCTGATCGATCGCCAGGATATATCGCTTGTCCATGTCTGGCCTCACTGCACGGGTTGAGTGGAAGACTTGCCGGCCGCCGTGCGCGCTTCTTCAAGTGCGCGTTGACGGGCCGGAAGGAAGGGATGCACGAGATATTGATAGGCCGCGCCGCCGATCACGCCACCAACCAGCGGGCCGACAATCGGCACCCACCAGTAGTTGTCCGGCGATGGCAGTGCCGATTGCCCCCAGCCTGCGAAGTAGGCAAACAAGCGCGGGCCGAAATCACGCGCCGGATTGATCGCCCAGGCCTCCAGGTAGCCCATCGATGCACCGATGGTGGCCACCAGGAGGCCGATGATCAATGCGCCGGAATTGGCGCCAGGCGCCATCTCGTTGTACTGCTCGGTGATGGCGAAGATGCCAAACAGCAGGAAAGCAGTAAGGATGATCTGGTCCAGCAATGCATGCATCGGCGTGATGGCCAAGCCTGGGTGCGTGAAGAACACACCCGCCGCGCCACCCGCTTCGCGAGTGAGCTGGTGCGTCTGGTTGTAATGATCGATCACCGGCCCGAACAGCACGTAGACAATCGCCGCGCCCAGAAACGCGCCGATGACTTGCGCGACCCAGTACGGCAACACTTTCTTCCAGGGAAAATCGCGGAACAGCGCGAGCGCGAGTGTCACCGCCGGATTGGCATGCGTACCGGAGATCGAGCCAGTGGCGTAGATCGCCAGCGTGACCGCCAGACCCCAGGCAATGCAGACGCCCCAATAGGCATTCTGGTAGGGACTCGGGTCATAGAGCACGTACATGCACGCCACGGAATCACCGAAAGCGATGATGATGAACATCGCCAAGGCTTCGGATATCAATTCGCCTATTTGCTGCCGCATTGCCCTTTCTCCATCTGGTTACGCGCAGGTTCGCGCCGGTTGCCTCAATGGCTTGTTGTTGTGTTTGTCTTGCTGGCCAGGTATTCGCCCAGCATGCGTACGCCATCGCTGTCGATGCGCAAGCCGAGCTTGCTTCGCCGCCAGAGGATATCCTCTGCCTCGGTGGCCCATTCGTGACGAACCAGATAATCGACCTCGGCCTGGTAGAGATCTGCACCGAAGTGCTGGCCGAGGGCATCAAGGCTGCCAGCCTCGCCCAGGAGATCGCGCGCGCGCGTGCCGTAGCTATGCACCAGGCGCCAGGCAAAGGTCTCCGACAACCAGGGACGACTGGCCCGGATGTCATTCATCAATTCATCGATATCGCGCTCACCGCCGCCGGGCAACGGCTTGGCATCGGCGGTCCAGGCGCCACGCGAGTTATCCAGCAAGGGGGCCAGTCGATCGACAGCCTCTTCGGAAAGCTTGCGAAAGGTGGTGAGCTTGCCGCCGAAGACATTGAGCAACGGTGCGCCCTGCTGGTCGATATCGAGCAGGTAATCGCGCGTGACTTCCGATGCACTGCCTGCTTCGTCCTGCAACAACGGACGCACGCCGCTGTAGCTCCACACCACGTCGGCCGGCGTGAGTTGTTTCTTGAAATACCGATTGGCTGCATCGCACAGATAACGGGTTTCGTCATCACCGATGATCGGATGCGAAGGATCGTCCTTGTATTCGATGTCGGTGGTGCCAATCAGGGTGAAGTCACGTTCGTAGGGAATGGCAAACACGATGCGGCGATCAGGTTGCTGGAAAATATACGCATAACGATGGTCGTAGAGCTTGGGTACTACGATATGGCTGCCCTTGATCAATCGCAGCGAATGGTCGTGCTTGATGTGCGCGACGTCATCGAGAAACGAGGCCGCCCAGGGACCCGCCGCATTGACCAGCGCGCGCGCATGCACGGTATAGCGCTCGCCGTCACGCGGCTCCAACTCGGCAACCCAGCCGTCACCCTCGCGGCGCGCGCTCACGCAGCGCGTATGCGTACGAATCTGGGCGCCACGTCGGGCAGCATCCATGGCATTGAGCACCACCAGGCGCGCATCCTGCACCCAGGCATCGGAGTACACGAAGCCGACGCTGAAATCGTCACGCAGCGGCTCACCGGTCACGTGCTTGCCGAAGCGCACGCGGCGCGAGCCCGGCAGGGTGCGCCGTCCTCGGCCGAGATGGTCGTAGAGGAACAAGCCGATGCGGATCATCCACGCCGGGCGCAGATGCGGCTGATGCGGCAACACGAAGCGCAATGGCCAGATGATGTGTGGCGCGGCACGCAGCAACACCTCGCGCTCGGCCAGTGCCTTGCCGACCAGGGCGAATTCGAATTGCTCCAGATAGCGCAGCCCGCCATGGATCAGCTTGGTACTGGCGCTGGACGTATGCGAAGCCAGGTCATCGCGCTCGCACAACCAGACGGAAAGCCCGCGGCCAGCCGCATCGCGCGCAATGCCGACGCCATTCACGCCCCCACCGACCACCAGCACATCAACCCGCTCGACCATCGCCCACTCCGGAGTCAAAGGGGTCCGATGCTGCTGAGAGTGGCGCCTTGGGCATGAAAGTCAGGAGGCTTTCGGCAAGGCAAAATGCTCATATACGAACATTTCACGATCAGCAGGCCGTCAGACCCGCGCCAAAATGAGCATATTCGCACATTTACGAACATTGCACGCTGCGGTGCAGCGTTGCGGGCGAAGGGCTGCTTGCAGGGGCATTTCACTCTGCGATTCGGTCGCGGATTGGCGCCTTGGCCTCCAAACCGCGCCTCGCCACCAATGACGTTGCCTCGTATTTTTATCGCGATGCCAACTGCAACCTGCTTGCTGATGGAGGCTTCCAGGCGCCGATGC
Organism: Dyella sp.; assembly: GCF_036384435.1. Lineage (GTDB taxonomy): Bacteria > Pseudomonadota > Gammaproteobacteria > Xanthomonadales > Rhodanobacteraceae > GSA-30. The sequence continues at coordinate 33,755 of NZ_DASVMI010000031.1, forward strand.
GCGACCTAAGTCGCGAATCGCTTTTCGCGACTGAAGTCGCTCCTACGGCGCAGAGGGAGCGACGTGGAGTTCGGTGCCGGATCGATCGAGCACGTCGACGAGCTCGCCCGGCGGCTGGCGATCGGTGAACCACGCGTCCACGCGCGAAAAATCACCCAGGCGCACCATGGCATTGCGACCGATCTTGCTATGGTCGGCGCCCAGGAACACTTGCCGCGAGTGTTCGATGATCGCCTGCGCGACGCGTACTTCGTGGTAGTCGAAATCCAGCAAGGTGCCATCGAGTTCAATGCCGGAGATGCCGATGATCCCGTAATCGACTTTGAACTGGCGAACCAGTTCGATCGTCGCTTCGCCGGTGACACCATGATCGCGTCCACGCACTACGCCACCGGCCACGATGACTTCGAAGGACGGATTGTCGCTGAGCACGATGGCGATATTGAGATTGTTGGTGATGACGCGCAGGCCGCGATGATCGAGCAAGGCTCGGCCGACCACCTCATTCGTGGTGCCCAGGTTGATGAACAACGATGCGCCATCGGGAATCTGGCTGGCGATGGACGCAGCAATGCGCTCCTTTTCGGCCAGTTGCAGGCCTTGTCGCGCGGCATAGGCAAGGTTTTCCACACTCGACGGCGCACCGACGCCGCCGTGATAGCGACGCAGGAGGCCATGATCGGCGAGCAGATTCAGGTCGCGGCGAATCGTCTGCGGTGCCACGTCAAAATGCGTGGCGAGCTGTTCCACCGCAGCAAAGCCCTCGCGTTGCACGATGGCAACCAGCTCTTCCTGGCGCCTGTTAAGTCGTGGATCCATCGCCGCTCCCATGCCCATGCTGCACGGCCATCATGACGCGTGGCAGCGCGGCTGTCATGTTTCCCCGGCGTGTTCCTCGGCAGGTCCCATGATGCGATCCATCCAGGCCAGGGCCAATGCTGAGACCACGAAGGTCAGATGCAAAAGGATCTGCCACATGATCACCTGGCCATCCATCGCCTTGGCCTTGATAAAGGTAGCCAGCAGGTGGATCGAAGAGATGCCGATAATCGCCATCGCCAGTTTTACCTTCAGCACGGTCGCGTTCACATGCGAAAGCCATTCAGGCTGGTCCGGGTGGCCGTCGAGCTTCAGGCGGGACACGAAGGTTTCGTAACCGCCGACGATCACCATGACGAGCAGGTTGGAAATCATCACCACGTCGATCAGGCCAAGCACCGTAAGCATGATCGTCGCCTCCGCCGATTCGCCGCTGGTCATGTCCATGTGACCGAACAGGGAGGTATCGATCAGATGCCAGAGCTCGCGCAGGAACTGCACAACGTAGATAGCCTGCGCGACGATCAGGCCGAGGTACAACGGCAACTGCAACCAGCGGGAGGAGAAGATCAGATAGGACAAGGGGCCTAGGCGACCACGGGGCGGCGGATTCATCGAGATGCTCGCAGACGTGAAAACAGCGGTCGATGTTAGCAGCGCAGCCACCATTTCTTACGAATGCGAACTGACTTCCACGCCCCGGAAATAGCGTCGATGAGCAAGGGTCAACATGGCATGGTCTTCGTGCGTATCGCCATAGGCGTAGATCACCGGATATTGGTCCAGATCCAGGGCCTGACGTATCCGTCGTGCCTTTTCCTCACCAACACATTGCCGCCCTTCATGGCGACCGGTCAGATATCCCTGGCGCGCCTCCAGCGACGTGCAGAGCCATTCCAGCCCATGCATCCGGCACCAATGCGACAAGTACAGATCCAGGCCACCGGACACCACGATGATCCGGTCACCCTGGTCGCGATGCCACTGGATACGCGCCATGACTTCAGGTCGCAGGACGCCAGGCAGCATGTCATGTGCAAACCGACGCCCGACCTCGGCCACATGGACCTGTTCAACGCCACGAAACCCGAAACGCACCACGGCGGCCCGAATGGCCGATCCGGAAACCAGGCCGAGCTTGTAGCCGACTACCCAAGGCGCGAATAGCACGGCGCCGACGACACGCCGCGCGCGAGGCACAGCGGCTTCGATGAAGTCGCGGTACATCTCACGCGTCGTGATGGTGCCGTCAAAATCGAAAAGAGCGAGGTTCATGGCAGAAGGCCGTCTGGCCGGATAACGGTGAAACGCGAAGCCGGCCGCTGCGCCGCGGTAAGAGGCAAGGAAAGGTCTGGTAAATGGGGCGTTCTCCTTGCCTCGTCACAGCCCGTACGGCGAGCAATCTTGAAGGCTGCGGCGGCGCGGGCTTTAAGCGCCTATCTCCACCACATCAAAGCGAACATTCGGCTCTACGTCTGCCGTGTAATCAACGTCGGTGCGGGCAAAACCGAACAGGCGCTGGAACTCCTGCTTATAGCTTGCGTAGTCAGTGATCTGTTGCAGGTTTTCGGTGGTGACGGTGGGCCACATGGCCTTGCAGGCCTGTTGCACGTCATCGCGCAACTCCCAATCATCCAGGCGGATACGCCCTTCCGCATCGGTATCGGCAGGCTTGCCATCCTCACGATACAGGCGATCATGGAACAGGCGGTTGATCTGCTCGATCGTGCCCTCGTGGATGCCCTTTTCCTTCATGATGCGAAAGACCATGGATACGTAGAGCGGGATTACCGGGATGGCCGCGCTGGCCTGGGTGACAACGGACTTCATCACCCCGACGTACGCTTGCAGGTGCTTGTCTGCATGCCGTGAAATGAGTTCACGCGCAGTGTTGTCCAGGTGCTGCTTGGCCCGGCCCAAGGTGCCGTGCCAGTAGATAGGCCAGGTAATCTCGGTACCGACGTAGCTGTAGGCAATGGTCTTGGCGTGATCGGCCAGCACACCGGCGGCGGTCAATGCATCGATCCATAGCGCCCAGTCTTCACCGCCCATCACCTTGACGGTATTGGCGATTTCCTGCTCGGTCGCCGGTTCGACAGAAACCTGCACGACCTTGTCGGAATTGGTATCGACCGAGGATGCCGTAAAGGTCTCCCCGATGGTCTTGAGCGAGGAACGCACCACCTCGTTCGTGCCTGGCAATTTGCGCACAGGTGAAGCCAAAGAATAGACAACCAGATCGACTTGGCCGTCCATTTCCTGCTTGATCATGTCGATCGCACGCGCTCGCGTTTCATCAGAGAACGCGTCGCCGTTGATCGAACGACTGTAAAGGCCGGCTTGCTTGGCCAGCTTGTCGAAAGCGGCGGAGTTGTACCAACCGGCGGTGCCGGTCTTGGTTTCGCTGGAAGGCTTTTCAAAAAACACGCCAAGCGTTGCGGCGCCGTAACCAAAGGCCGCCGTGATGCGCGAAGCCAGCCCGTAACCCGTGGAGGCACCAATCACCAGCACGCGCTTGGGCCCTTTGGCCGATACACCGGCTGCCTTGGTAATACCGATTTGCTCGAGCACGTTCTGTTCGCAGCCGACCGGATGTGCCGTGGTGCAGATGAAGCCGCGGATCTTGGGATTGATGATCACGAATGAGCCTTATGGTTCGACAAGATACATATTCTAATCGTGCCGGCGGCCATGCGCCTCCGTAGGGAGGCTGGCAGGCTCGGCCACACGGGGGCGCCCGTGAAGGGGTGTCTAGCCTATTCATTTGGAAGACAATTTTCGGGTCGCCTTCGCACATTCGGCGGCTGGGAATGTACGCGCATGGCGTTATTACAGCGGGTCAGCGCATTTTTAGGGTACGGGGCTTTCGGGGCAGTCCGCGATAGGCTCAAGCTGGCGAGGGGTGACGTGGTAAAGACCGTCCTTGCCCAGCATGACCTCATACGGTGCGCTCGAATGATAAGTCCCGCCGTTGACGGCTTCATCGCGGACGCAAATCAATTTTCGAGGCCCTTGATCAGCGATCAGGTCGACTTCGAAATACCACGTTCCATCGTCTTCGAAAGAGCCTGCACCGCGTCCATGGTTCTTGTTTTCGAAATGATTGAAGCCGTAATCCTTGAATTGGTGGGCATGCTCCCGGTGGAGCGGCCGAAGCGAATTGGGAAAAGACAGCACATCAAGATGTTCTGCCACGTCACGCACGGATGCCTGTGGCATCGAAAGCGCAGATGGCGAGAACATCACGACGAGAGCGCCCGATGCCACTGCGGAAAACCATGGGAATATCATGGATCGCATACGAATATCCTTTGTATCGATGTAGGCGGACCTAGTCGCATTCTGCGCCAGGACGTTCGCGCCTAGTAAGAGCGACGTGGGAGCGACTTCAGTCGGGAAGCGAGCGGCGCGGGGTGCCGATGGCGTGTTTTGCAGCGCGCGGCTGCGCCGCGCACCGCCCAATCACGCCCAAGAAAAAACCCCCACCGATATCGGTGAGGGTTTTTAGGATGAAGCCCCTGGCGGTGACCTACTCTTGCATGGGCAATGCCACACTACCATCGGCGCAGCTGCGTTTCACTTCCGAGTTCGGGATGGGA
>NZ_DASVMI010000032.1:0-6657 GCF_036384435.1 Dyella sp.
GCCGATGTACTAAAGCGGCTCGTCGAGGAGCGCGTGCCGATCCGCCAGTTGCGTGACGTATTTGAAGCGATTACCGATGCCGCCAGCCGCGAGAAAGACGTGGTGCTTGTCGCCGAGTACGTACGCGTGGCTTTGCGCAGGCACCTGAGCTATCGCTACGCCGATGACGACCATGCCTTGCACGTGCTGGTCGCGCGCCCGGAACTGGAAGAACACCTGCGCCGTTCGGTACATAACGGTCCGGCGGGTACGCAACTGGCAGTCGATCCAGATCTCGCTGCGCGACTGCTGACCCAGGTCGGCGATTTCGCGCGCGGCGATCACGGTGGTCCCCTGGTGCTGCTTTGTTCGATGGATGTGCGTCGCCATTTGCGCAAGCTCACCGAGGCGGAATTCGCCGATATCCCGGTGCTCTCTTATCAGGAACTGGTGCCAGACCTGCGTCTGGTGCCAGTGGGACAGCTGGCCGCCTAGCGGTCGGATCACGAGTCAATGCCATCAAAGGCCATGGGAACAGAAGGAATGCGTCAGATGAGAGAGCACGGGGGCAGGACAGAGCGAGTGGCTCGCTGGAAGCTGGGTGCGCGCTGGATGCTTGCAGGAATGTTGCTGGTGACGGTTTCGGCGCACGCGATACCGATTCCGTTCAAGCGCGGCACGACCGAGACACAGACGGAGGGTAAGTCATTGCGTGAGTTCCTGCCCGATTTCTTTCACGAGCAAGGCCTGGAGGTGGTTCTGAGCTCCCAGGTTGCGGCACGTGGCGGAAGCATCAACGGCAGCTTCAAGGGCTCCTACGCACAGATCTGGCGCAAGATCGCCGATACTAACGGGCTGTCGGCCTATTGGGACGGTTCGGCCGTTTACGTGTATCTGAACAACGAACGTATCACCGATTACACGAGCATTCCGTTGGCCTCGGAACAGAAATTCATGGCCGCCATGGATAGCGTCAAATGGGCCGATGCCGCCACTGGCAACGTGTGGCGCATGGAACAGAGCAGCGGCCTGGTCACCATCACCGGCACCCGACGTTTTGCCGAGCAGGTCAAGCAAATGGCCCAGACCATCGTTGGCTTGGGCCAGAACGTCAACACGCAATTCAAGTTCTACCCGCTCAAGTATGCCTGGGCGTCGGACACCACGATGACTGTCGGCGGGCGTCAGGTGACGATCGCTGGCGTGGCCAGCGTATTGCGCGACCTGGTGGGTGAGGTGGATTCGGGCCAGTTCGCCGGAGCGCGCGAACGTATCCTGCCATCGCGCCAGCAAAGCCTTCGCGGCCAGGGCCTTGCGTCCGTGGGGCAGCAGCCCCCGCCGCCGCTTGGCAACTACACCGCGCCGTTGCAACAGGAGGGCGATGACGGCTTGTCGCCGCCGACTGCGCAGCTCGCGCCAGGCGGCCAGGGCGGCAATGGGGTAGAAACGATCCAGGGCGCCGGCGATACCCGCATCGTCGCCGACAGCTTCCGCAACGCGATCATCGTGCGCGACACGCCTGATCGCATGCCGATGTACGACAGCCTGATCCGCCAGCTCGACGTGCAGCCGCAGATGGTGGAGATCGAAGCCACCATCATCGACGTGGACAAGCAGAAGGTACGCCAGCTCGGCATCAACTGGCTGTATCACAACCGTGGTACTACCGTGGGCTTCCAGAGTGGCAATGCGAACGTCGCCGACGCCCTGAGCAACCAGGCGCTGATGCTTGCCGCGCTTGGCGCGCGCGACACGAGTGCGTTGCCGAACATTTTTGCCAACGGCCTGCAGATCGGCGCCATCCTCGGCAATCCGGCGCATTTCGTCGCCAGCATCGACGCGCTCGAGGATGACGGAGTTACCCACGTGATCACACGCCCACAGGTGATTACTGTCAATGATGCCGAAGCGGTCATCCAGAGCAACCAGACGGTCTATGTGCCGGTGGCCGGTGCATACAATTCTGACCTCTACAACGTAGTGGCCGGCACCACATTGCGTGTGACGCCACACGTCGTGGATGAAAACGGCGAGCTGCATATTCGCATGCAGGTGAATATCGAAGACGGCAACATCACTTTCACCGCGAAAGATTCACAGAAGATCAGCTACCCCATCGTCAATCAGAATGCCGTCAATACCACGGCCATCATCCGCGACGGTCAGGGCTTGCTGCTGGGAGGCCTGATTCAGGATCAGGGGTCCAATATGGAGCACAAGATTCCGGTGCTGGGAGATATCCCCTTGCTGGGCTACCTGTTCAAATCCGTGCAGAAGCAGCGCCAGCACACCGAGCGGCTGTTCCTGATCACGCCGCGTCTGGTGGCCATGAATCACATCACCGGGCAGCAATCGCCTACGGCTTCCGGCGTCAGCGTGGAATCGCAGCAACAGCTCGATCGCCAGGAAGCCAGTCGCAATGCCTGGTGGAACTACAAGGGCGACAAGGTAACCCAGCCGACGCCCTCGCCTGATCCGCTGCCGGCACAACCGCCCGTCGCCATGCCTTCTCCGCCCGTGCCGAGTCGCCATTGATGAGCAGCGTACGCGCCAGCAGTCCACGTCACCCGGAGCGGTCGCCCCGGGTGCAGTTGCGCTTGCGCGTATTCAGTGGCGTGCATTCAGGCGCAGAATTTCGCATGCCCGAGCGCGGCATCCTGATGATCGGCCAGGCCGACGACTGCGATCTGATTCTCGGTGACGAGGGCATTGCGGGGCATCACTGCGTGCTGACCGTCATTGGCGACCAGGTATTGCTGCGAGCGCTGGAAGGCACGGTGGCAACCGATGACCGGCAGCTGGCGCCGGGTGACAGCATGACCCTGGAGCATTTTGCAGTGGTTCGCATGGGGGAGGTGCGCTTTGCCGTGGGTTCGCACTGGAGCGAGCGCTGGCAAAACCTGGCCGATGCCACGGAAGCTGGATTGCCCATGCTCACCGATCGGCAGCTCGATCGGCGACGCCTGCTTGTGCTCGGTTCGGCTGGCCTGCTCTTGTTGGTTGCGGTGCTGGTGTTGCTCGGCAGCTGGCGCGTGACCCACTCCGACGCGCCTGCGCCGCTGGATACGGCCCAACAGCTGCAGCAGGCACAGGCGATCGTGCGCAAGCTTTCGCTGCCGCACGTGGCTGTCGGTACCGATGACAGTGGTCGCCTGACCGTGCGCGGCGTTGTCGGCAATGCGACCCAGTTGCCACAGTTACGCCAGCAACTGGCGGCGGCGAATCTATCGGCCGAGGTGGCTGTCCGCGACTGGCCAAGTGTGGCCAAGCAGGTCACCGAGATCTTTGCCATGCACGGCTATACGGTGGACACCACCTTGCTCGACCAGAACCAGGTGCAGGTCAGCGGCCATTTCGGTAGTGCCGACAACGTCGAGAAGGTCAAGCGCGATGTCTACGGCTCAGCCGACATGCAGAGCCTCAACAGCGATGCGGCGCTGAGCGTGTCCATGCGCAACTTCGACGAAAAGCCGGCCGAGGCACCCAAGCCCGATCCAGGCAAGCGCATCAAGCACGTATTTCGCGGCAACGATGAGTACCTGGTGACCCAGGATGAATCGCGTTACTACCCGGATCAGATGCTTCCACAAGGAGGCGTGTTCCTGCATGTGACCAACAGCGACGAGATCCTGGTGCGCACGCCGGACAACCACTACGCCGAACTTGATCGCGAAGACGGCTACACAGCGTTGCATCCGGTGACTGAGGACGCAGTGGCGAGCCTGATCAATCCCGCGCCGGCGGCATCGAGCGCGGAGGGTGACGGTGACGCCGATACCAATCAGATCGATAACGATGCCGCACCGGTGGCAAGAACGCATCGCCGGCATTAATCAGCAAGTATCAGGTGCCGGGCGGATGCTTCCGCGCGACGCCAAGGCGGGCCGGTTCGCCGGTCCGGTTCACGGGACAGCCATACCGTCCCGACACCGAAGCAGGAGAAGGCACATGAGCAACACCATCAACAACAACAGCAGTGCGCAGTTCAATAGCCTCATCTCGGACGCGGCGGCCACCGCCGGCAACCAGACGGTCAGCTCAGACCAATCCAAGAGCTGGTTTGAGGCCTTGGCCAAAGCCTGGGGCAGTGCGCTCGACCAGCAGGCATCGAAGGTGACGGCACTGTCCGACCAGGTCAGCAACGGGTCTTCTGGCGGCGGTAACGGACAGGCCGGTGCCGGTTCGGATAACCCTTCCGTGCTGACGCAACTCACCGCCGAAAGCCTGAAGATGCAGTTCCTGTCGACCAGCGCGTCCACGTCAAATAACGCCGTGGGTCAGGCACTCGACAACCTGGGTCGCAAGCAGTAAGCGCACGTCATCACGAGGAGGTGATGCCATGAATGTGACACCGACCCAGATGGTCAATGTCGGCAACTTCGCACCGACCACAGACGCCACGGCGACCGCGCCTGCCCATGCCGATGACGTGGCAAAGTTTCGCCAGGCCTTCGCTGATGCCGCGCCGCAGAATGCGGAGCAGGCCAGCCAGGTCAAGCCTGTCTCGGATGAGTTGTCGCCTAGCTTCAAGGCGGTGCTCAGTCAGTTCGACTCGCTCAACGGCCATGCCACGAAGCTGGGCAAGATCGCCGACGCGATGCGTACCAGCGGCCGCGATCTCAGCCCGAGCCAGATCATCGATATGACGATGCGCTGCCAGGAGCTGGTGTTCCATGCCGAGCTGACCTCGAACGTCGCCAATCGCAGTTCCGATGGCGTACAGCAGTTGTTCCGCCAGCAGTCGTAAGAGGCCGGTCATGCGCAAGACGATGAATGGCAGGTGGTGGCGGCTCGCGGTCCTGGCCCTGGTGCTGGGACTGCTCGCCGGCTGCTCGCGCGAAGTGCTCTATACCAAGCTCGACGAGCAGCAGGCCAATGAGGTGGTCGCGGCGTTGCTCAACAACGGCATCGATGCGGACAAGCGTCCGGCCGAGCGCGGCGAAGGCTGGCAGGTGGTGCTTGATCGCCAGGACATGCCTGCGGCCATGGCGACGCTGCGCGAAGCGGGTCTGCCGCACCAGAGCGTGGATAACGTCGGCCAGATCTTCAAGAAGGACGGCCTGGTGTCGTCGCCGATGGAAGACAAGCAACGTTTCATCTATGCGCGCCAGCAACTGCTCGGTAATACGTTGCGTCAGTTGAGCGGCGTAGTCGATGCGTATGTCTATTTGTCGATTCCCGACAAGAGCCCCATCGATGACAAGCCACCCAGCGGGTCGGCCTCGGTGGTCATCATTTCGCGGCCGAACTCGGGGATCGAAAGCCGGGCATCGGATATCAAGGCCGCCGTAATGAATGGCACCGACGGATTAACTGATCCGACCAGAGTAACGGTGCAATTCTTCCAGCGCGCCCCGGCCGATGTACCGGCCAATGTCCACGTGCGCAGTGGTGTACTGGCCAGTGGTTTGCGTGGTGATGCCACCTCGCTACTGATGATAGGCCTCGCCGCGCTCGCCGCCGTGCTTGCCGGCTTCGTGCTGTGGCGCAACCGTCACGCCTTGGTGCGGTCGCAACCGCGTCCGCTGGCTCGACGTGAGATGCCGTGATGCAGCCTGATCGCACGACGCGTCGCCACCATGCGCAAGCTCTGCTCGAAGGGCTGCATCCACGCTATTACGGCGAATGGTCCGCAGACCTGGCCGAACGTGCCATGCAAAGCCCGATCGGTCGCAGGCAGTTGGCGCGGGCCGCGCTCAAGCGAGTGCCATCGCTATGGACCCCCGATCAAGAGCGCTGGCAGGCATGGTTGGCGCAGGAGCCGTGGCTGGCCTGGCCACAGGCGCGCGTCGAGGCTTTTGCGCGTGAACTGGGCGTACTCTCGCTCGGGCCGGCCCTGCGCTTGGCGGTCGAGCGCGAGGTCGTGCTGTTCCTGCGCCAGTGCCTGGGCGTCGATGCGTTGCGCCAGGCGCAGGCGCACGATCCGTGGAAAGGCAAGCCACCGGAAGCGATACGGCACATGGGGCAGGCTGTGCTGCAACGCGGTGGTCGTGACGTCGAAGCCCTGGATGCCAGTGTCCTGTCCCGTGGCATCGTCGAGTTTCTCGCCCATGCGGAGCGTTCCGGGCCGGTTCTCGCCGCGCGCCTGTCATGCGCGTTCGCCAGCGTGCCGCCAGGACCGTGCACGAAGGAGTCGTGGCTTCCCACGGGCACCGTGGCTGCCTTGTTGCAAGAGCGCGCAGCACACGACATGGCCATGCAGATGGCCGAGGTCACCCAGGAGATCGACCCATGAATGCCATGGCCATCGATGAGCAGCGATTTCGCCTGTATCTCGATGCAGGCGTGATCCCGGCGGCTGCATGGGCGCCCTTGAGCGAGGCGCAGCAAGTGGTGGATCAGGCCAACACGCTGCTGATGCAAGCCCAGGCCGAGCGCGATCAGGTGCTGGAGGATGCGCGTGCGCAGGGCAGGACCGAGGGAAGTGAACGGGCATTGCGCGATTTTGCGCAGGCGCTCCAGGCCCTGGCCGAAGCGCGTGAGGCGCTGACCCAGGAACTGCGGCGTCGCGCCAGCGAGGTGGCGATTGGTGTGGTCAAGCACATCGCGCCAGCGATCGGTGCCGAGCGCCTGGTCGCGTCCCTGGTCGCCGAAGCCATGCAGAAGCTGGTGTTCGAGCCGCACCTGCTGGTGCGCGTACATCCGGATGTCGCGCAGCAGGCGCGTGAGGAAGTCGCC
>NZ_DASVMI010000033.1:0-3659 GCF_036384435.1 Dyella sp.
CCCAGCAGGGCCACGATCAGCTCGGGCGAGCGAGGCATGGCCAGGCCCACGATCTGCTCCGGACCGATGCCTTCGGCGATGAGTACATGCGCCAGACGATTGGCGCGCTGTTCGAGCTCGCCATAGGACAGCGACGTGCCTTCGTAACCGATCGCCAACGCTTGCGGCTGATGCAGGGCCTGTTGCTCGAAGAGCGTAGGGAACGGCAACGCGGCGATGTCCTGCGATGTTGCGTTCCAGTGCGACAGCAACTGGGTGAGTTCGTTGTTGGATAACACATCGATCTGTCGGGCAGGCATGAGTGGCCGCTGTTCGAGTGCATCGGCCAGGCTTTCCAGCGCCTGCTGCATATAGCCGACAACCCGTTCGGCCGAGTGCGGCTGCACCACTTGTACGGTCAGGCCCAGGGCATGGCCGGAGTCGTCGACGGACAAGGTGAACGGATAATTCGACCGTTCCTCGCCGCTGATCCATGTCACGCCATCGAGCAGCGGCATGGTGGCCGTTTCGCCACTGGGCGAGAGGTTGTGCCGGTAGTTGAGCAACGCACTGAACAAGGGCGCCGGGGCCGCCACGCCGCTGCAACGCTGGGCCAGGGCCAGCGAGGCGTGTTCGTGACGCAGCAGTTGAGCCAACTGCGCATGCGCCTGACGCACGCCGTCCTCGACGCTGCGACCGTCCAGGGTCAGGCGCAGCGGCAAGGTGTTGATGAACAGGCCGATGGCCCGTCCGGCATCCTTGCCCGCCTGCATGCGACCAAACAGCACGGTACCGAATACCACGTCTTCGCGACCGCTGGTACGTGCGACAACCTGGCCCCAGGCCAGATGGCACAGGCTGGCCAGGCTCACGCCACAACGACGGGCCTGCGCACGCAGCCGCTCCTGCAAGGAGGCCGGCACCAGCCGGTAGGCATCCTGGACCTGACTGCCGTCACGATGGACGTCGGCCAGCCCGAAAGGCAAGGTCGGCTCCTGCACATCGGCAAGCATCTGGCGAAAGAACTGCTCGTGTTCCTGCGTGGACACGCCCAGGCGCGATTGCGCCACCATGTGGCGGAAGGGTTGAGGCGCGGGCAACCGATCGCCACGCCCCTGCGCGATCGCCTTGATCTCGGCCAGGATGATGCCCAGCGAAGACACGTCGTCGATCAGATGATGCTGGATCTGCAACAGCAACCAGCGATCCGAGCCGGGCTCGCGTGCAATGGCGGCACGCAACAAGGGCGCGTGGGTCAGGTCGATACGGTAATGACGCGGATCGAAGCGACGCGCCAGTTGCTCGGACGGTGCGCCCGCCTGGGGATCGAGTGTCACCTCGGTCACGTCCAGTTGCGCCTGTCGCCAGACGACCTGGGCGGGCATGCTCACGCCTTCCCAGATAAAGGCCGTGCGCAGGATGTCGTGACGATCGATCACCTGCTGCAAGGCACCCAGGTAACGATCCAGCACGGCGCGATCGTCAAAGGCCAGTTGGTTGACCTGCAAGTAGGGATCGCCACCCTTGGCCAGCAGATGATGAAACAGGATGCCTTCCTGCAAGGGCGAAAGGGCGTAGATATCCTTGATGTTGCGAACGCCACCGGGCACGCGTGCCACGATCTGGTCGATATCGGCCTGTGACAGGTCGATCAGCGGCAGCATCGCGGGCGAGAGCGTGGTGCTGTCGGCCTCGATGAGGTTAGGTGGCGTAACCCACTCGTGGTGGCTACCCAAGGTATCGGCCAGGTCGGCCAGGGTCGGGGTCGCAAACAGCGCATGCACTTCGATGCTCAAACCCAGTCGGCGCAAGCGACCCATCAACTGGATAGCCAACAGGGAATGGCCACCCAGTTCGAAGAAGTTGTCGTGGCGACCGATGCGCTCGATGCCGAGCAGTTCGGACCAGACCTGGGCCAGCCGCTGTTCGATCTCGCCCCGGGGGGCTTCATAGGCGCGCCGCATGAACGCCTCTTCGTCGGGCGCGGGCAGCGCCTTGCGATCGATCTTGCCGCTGGGGGTGAGTGGCAGCGTATCCAGCGTCACGAAGGCTGCCGGCAACATGTAATCAGGCAGGGCCGCGGCAACGGCCTGGCGCAGGGCCGTGCTGTCGGGCCGGACACCCTCGACCGCCGCCACATACGCCACCAGTTGCTTGTGCCCGGCGGCGGCATCACGTGCCACCACCACGGCCTGTGCTACGCCGGGTTGCGCGGCCAGTACCGCCTCGATCTCGCCCAGCTCGATGCGGAAACCGCGGATCTTTACCTGATGATCGTTGCGACCCAGGTATTCAATCTCGCCATCAGGCATGTAGCGCGCCAGATCACCCGTCCGATACATGTGCGCGCCTGGCGTGCTGGCGAACGGATCCGTCAAGAACCGCTCTGCGGTAAGCTCGGGGCGATTGAGATAGCCTCGTGCCACACCTGCGCCGCCGATATACAACTCTCCAACCGCCCCGAAGGGAACTGGCTGCAACTGCGCATCGAGCAAATACATGCTCACATTGGCGATGGGTTTGCCGATCGGCACCACGTCGCCGGAGAAGCCAGGAGGGCAGGCCCATGCCGTGACATCGATGGCCGCCTCGGTGGGCCCATAGAGATTGTGCAGTGCTGCATGGGGAAACCACTGCCGAGCCTTACGTGCCAATGCTGGAGAAAGCGCTTCACCACTGCAGAAAATATGTCGCAATGAACGGCATGAACCCGGGGCGACCTGATCAAGAAACGATGCCAGCATCGAGGGCACGAAGTGCAGCGTGGTTACTTCGTGTGCCTGGATGAGTTCAAGCAACGCCAACGGGTCCTTGTGCGCGCCGGGAGGAGCCATTAACAAGGCGGCGCCATAACCGAGCGTCCAGAAGAACTCCCATACGGAAACATCGAAGCTATAGGGCGTTTTCTGCAACGTCAGATCGTTGGATTGCAACCGGTAGCTGGCTTGCATCCAGCTGAGACGGTTCAACAGGCCGCGATGTTCGTTGGGTACACCCTTGGGACGCCCTGTAGAACCGGAGGTGTAGATCACATACGCCAGATGCGCTGGCGTCAGGCCGGTTGCGTGGATATCGGGGTTGGCAGGCGATCGTGACGACCATGACGGTTCGGCTTCGTCCACGCGCAGCAATGGCAACTGTTCGGCCACGACTGTTTCCACGGCATGCAAGCCACTGGCATCGACCAGAAGGGCAAGCGGTCGTGCATCCTCGAGCATCTGAGCCAGACGATCGGGAGGATTGCCGGGGTCAAGGGGAAGATAGGCTGCACCGGCTTTGAGAATGCCGAACAATCCCACGACCATGCCCACGCTACGCTCGACGCATAGTGCGATCAAGGTATCGGGCTTGGCTCCTCGTGCGATCAATTCATGCGCCAACTGGTTGGCGCGATCATTCAGTTGTGCGTATGAAAGCATGGTGTCGCCGCAGATCAGTGCTGTTGCCTGCGGTTGCTGACGTACTTGTGCCTCGAACAACTGATGCATGCACAAATCCGTCGGAAACGATTCGGACGGACCACGCGAAACACTGAGCAGAAATTGGCGCTCGTCGTTGGATAACACATCGATCTGTCGGGCAGGCATGAGTGGCCGCTGTTCGAGTGCATCGGCCAGGCTTTCCAGCGCCTGCTGCATATAGCCGACAACCCGTTCGGCCGAGTGCGGCTGCACCACTTG
>NZ_DASVMI010000034.1:0-10453 GCF_036384435.1 Dyella sp.
CTCATCCATGAGCGTCAGGTCGTAGACTTTTCCGAATCGACTGGCGCGATCAGTTGGAGTGATTTTTACGCGAAAATTGCCTCGGTCAGCCGTGTGTATGAGTTCCGATGGCTCGCCAGGAATCAACTCCATCTGCGTGCCCATTTCATACAGGCTGGAGCGGACGTTTACTAGGTAAAGATCCAGGATGTCATCGTTTGGCTGGACGTTGAAGCTCTCCCGATCTGCTTGAGTCGAGGCGGAGAGGGCGGGGGCAATCAGCATTGAAAAGGCGCCGATGCTTGCACTCTTCAGGAAATTTCTTCTTGGTTTCATGTTTTTCATGGTGTTCCTCTAGAAGATGCAGGTGCCTGTGTTGATGCAATTGCCCAGGTTTTTTTCGCCAGCGCATTCGCCGCTGTTGTTACATCTGATGTTCGGGTTCTCGGAAAATAGAAGGGATCGTTCCTGGGATGATTCCTGGCTTTTGCGTATGGAGTGGGCGAGTTTCTCGTCGGCGATGCGCACGGACGAGTCATTTTCGATGAAAATCAATTCATGATTTATCTTGAATGGCATGAGTCCGGCTCTTCATGGTTGCCAGCGGGCAGCTGAGCGTGGGCCTGGACAGTTCGCTGTATCCGGAGAACCAGGGGTGTAGCTTGTCGTGATCAATCACCAATGAGCCATCGTCATTGATTTTTCCAATGCGATTTTTTTCGCTGTTCAAGGCCACTGTGCATTTGCCGATGGTGCCGTCTGACCGTATCAGCAAGGAGTTTGGCCTGGCTGCATAGCAGATGTAGCCTTTGAGATGAAGTTCGGAAATCGGTTGGTCTGGGTTTGGATTCGTCTTTCCCCGAATTTCATCCATGGCAGACAAATAGTCGCTGTTGGATAACAGGGTTGCGCCATTCACGGTATTTCCGCCGAGATCGCTTACTTTGTGGAAATATGTGTGGAATCTATGGTCATTTCCGAATTCCTGCTCGATGAGCTTGTAGAGATTTTTCATCGAGTCAATATTCATCGAGTGGAGATGAAGTCTCAAGGTGATCGAAAAGTCCGAGTCAAGTGTTTTCAGGCTTTTAAGGTTTGACCACAACTTGTCGAAACTTCCCCTGCCGTTGGCAAGAACCCTTGTCTTGTCATGCCAATCCCGGAAGCCATCCAACGTGATTTGCATACTCAGTGAGGATTTCTCGCAAAGTTGCGTCACCAGTTCGCGGGTGAGAAGAAAGCCGTTGGTGGTTATGGCGGTATGGAATCTTGTGCCATGCCTTGAGCAGCACGCATGGGCATGATCGGTGATCGATGTGATGATGTCCTTTGCCAGCAGGGGCTCGCCGCCAAACCAGGAAAGCGAA
The DNA here is from genome assembly GCF_036384435.1 of Dyella sp. GTDB lineage: Bacteria > Pseudomonadota > Gammaproteobacteria > Xanthomonadales > Rhodanobacteraceae > GSA-30. Next base: position 1,347 of record NZ_DASVMI010000034.1, read on the forward strand.
AGATTGTCGATGTGTGGAGTTCTGTTTTCTATGAGATTCTTTATTGCGTTGATTACATTTTCTGGCATTTTGCCAAGAACGAAATCCTCATAGCAGTACGTGCATCTGAAGTTGCATTTTTCAGTGGGTAATAGGATTAGCTCCAGGCTTTTGGGCGAAAGGGCTTCGGCGATATCGTGGTCATCATAGAGACGATTCATGTGAGTCTCCATGCTATTGGCAGTCGCCAAAATTGTAGCCGCTACAAACTCCCCCGTTTGTGCAATCTCCACCGTTGTCGCCGCCGCAATTGCCGCCGTTGTTGCATGCGCCGGTATTCACGCCTGGTGGTTTTTCGGCGGACTCAAGGCTGATGATGGATGTTTCAAGACGCTTGTTGCGGAAGAAGATGGAGCCGTCGCTATCTATGAAAATGCCCGCGGGATCGATGCGGGACAGCTTTTTGTCCATGTAATCTCTCCAGATAACCCAGCCGCCGATGCATCGGTTTCATGAGGATGGCCGCTGGATTAGTTTTGCGCATGCAAAAGGCCCGCAAAAGCGGGCCATGGTTTGTCGGGCTGTAAGAATTGCCTGATCGGATTTCAGGGTACGCGGAAGCTTCCCGGCTAGTCAGCGATATCCGGCTCGAAGAAACTCCAGCGCACATCTGGGAACGCTTCCTTCATGGCCGCTTCGGTGCGGTTGATGGCCTGGATGAAGCTGCGCTGGTCGGCAGCCGGTGCCATGCGGGCTTTCACGGCGACCATGACGTCCGGGCCCATCTGGATGGTCAGCAGGTTCAATACCGCGTCCACATCAGGACGTGCATTGAGGAAGGCGATCATGGCTTCGCGGCGTTCCGGTTCCACGCCCTGGCCGATCAGCAGCGCCTTCACTTCGTTCGCTACCGCAACGGCCACGACAACCAGCAGGATGCCGATGCTGATCGTACCGAGCGCATCGAACAACAGGTTACCGGTGAGGATGGTGGCGATGACGGCGGCCAATGCCAGGCTCAAGCCGATGAGGGCAGCGAGGTCTTCGCCGAAGATCACCAGCAGTTCGCTTGAACGGGTCTGGCGAAACCATTGCCAGAGGCCGCGATCGCCGCGCGCCTTGTTCACTTCCTGCAGGCAGCCATGCATCGAGATACCTTCGACCACGATACTGAAGCCAAGCACGCCCACGGCCAGCCAGGGCCAGCTAAGCGGTTCGGGGTGGCTGAGCTTATGCACGCCCTCGTAGATCGAGAACATGCCGCCCACGCTGAAAAGCAACATGGCGACCAGGAACGACCAGAAATACATGACCCGTCCCCAGCCCAGCGGATAATCCGCCGATGGAGGACGCTTGGCCTGGCGCATGCCGATCAACAACAGGCCCTGGTTGGCGCAGTCGGCCAACGAGTGCACCGCCTCGGCCAGCATGGCGCCCGAACCGGTGAATATCGCGGCGACCAGCTTGGCCAGGAAGATCGAAAAATTGGCGCCCAGCGCGAGCAGGACGGCCTTGAGCGAATTGGCGTGACCGGACACTTGAGCCTTTCCCCTGGTCAGCCGCTCAGCGGCCCACGCCTACGCCGACACCCACGCCAAAACTGACCTTGCCGCTTTGCAGCTCCTCGGCGGTCCAGCGATGCGACTGGCTGGCTTTCACCAGCGGAAAGACGTAATCGGCCTCGCCGACCTTGCCGGCGCGATTGCCATTGAGCTGCCCGGCGATGGTGATCGGCGCGCCTGGCGGGTAGTCGATCGATTCCACATAACCGGGCAGGATCGCGATGAAACGACCATCGCCGTTGCCGCGCAGCTTGGGCCGCTGCGAACTGTCCAGGGGATAGGCCAGCACTTCGATTTCGCTGTGATCGGCCAGGTTGTTGACCTGCACGATGCGCCCTCCCCAGATCACGTCGCGACCGCTGTATTGCTCAGGCGTCTGCGATACCTGCGCCGGTGAGACCACCGTGTTGTTGGCACTGGGTTTGTACAAGGGTGCTGGCGCACAGGCGACCAGGGCCAACAGGGTGGCCGGAACGACCAGGCGAGCGAGCAATGTCGTAAAGCGCATGAACCTGCTCCTTCAAGTGATGGTGGCCAGGGATCGCATCCCCAGGTTGGCACCCGCCACCCGTATGCGGCGAGTGACCAGCAGTCTGCCTGGCGTCGAGGCGAAGACCCAGTGTAGCGGGATGTCGTCGAGGGCAGCGGTCGGCAACGTCATCATGCTGACCGCCATCGTCGGCATCAGGGCGCTTCCTGGACCAGCCAGTCCAGCCGTGTCTGGGCAGGGCGATCCTGCGACAACAGCCGACCCAATGCGCGCAGCGGTTCGCGCAAGGTCTCATCGAGCTTCCAGGGCGCATTGACGATGACCATGCCCGAACCGTTGAGACGGAGTGGTGAATCGTCCGGGCGCACCAGCAGCTCCGCGCGCAGGACGCGTTTGGCGCCGCAGTGTTGCAACCAGCGATGGAACGGCTGCACCTGGCTGCGCCGCTTGATCGGATACCAGATGGCATACACGCCACCGGGCCAGCGCAGCAGGGTTTGCTTGAGCGTCTGTTCGATGGTGCGGTATTCGTCTTCCTGCGCCTCGAAGGGTGGGTCGATCAACACCAGTCCGCGTTTCTCGCGCGGAGGCACCATCCCCTTGAGTCCTTCGTAGCCGTCGCGCTGATGCACGTGGATGCGGCCATCGTGGCGAAACAGCTCGCGCAGGCGGCCAGCTTCTTCCGGATGCAGTTCGCACAATTGGGCGCTATCGCCGTCACGTAGCGCCGTGGCCGCTTGCAAGGGCGAGCCTGGATAGAGCCGCAAGCCGTCCTCATTGCCCGGCAGGTCCACGATCATGTCCAGCCAGCGTTGTAGCAGGGCCGGCAACGGAGCAGCGCTCCCTCCATGCAGGTCGGGAAACAGCAGGCGGGCGATGCCATCCTTGTATTCGCCAGTCTTGCCTGCCTGGGTGCTGTCCAGCGCATAGCAGCCGCTGCCGGCATGCGTATCGACAAAGCAGAAGGGCGCCGGCTTGCTCTTGAGCGCATCGATCAGCGCGAAGAGCACGGCGTGCTTGAGAACGTCGGCGAAGTTGCCGGCGTGGAAGGCGTGGCGGTAATTCATGGCACAAGTATAGGTGCTGCGACCCGCATGGAGCCTGATCCAGAGTTGACGGGCCTGAACGGATGGCTATCCTCGCTTAGATGTTCCGCCATTCGCTCACGCCCTTCCGCCGCTCCCGCGCCATGCTGGCATGGGCGCTGTGTGCGTGGCTGGCGCTGGTGAACATGGCCTGGGCCCAGCCTGATTGTTGTGCCGGTATGCACGCCCAGCCTTCGGCACACGGGCAGATGCACCGCCAGGCGCATGATCACGACGGCATGGCGCCGGCCGATTGCCTGTGCGCGCACGCCCCGGCGGCCTTGCCCGAGTGGCCCGCCTGGGGCCTGGCCTCCGCGGTCCCGGCGTCGCTGATGCCTCAGCTGCGGTCTTTCCCATTGCCATGGGCCGCGCATACGCCGCCATGGCGCCCTCCGGCGGTGACATCCATTACCTGAGCTGGATGAGTCCGGTACTTGCGTGCTGATGGTGCAAGCCGTCGGCGCAGCCGTGATCCAATCATTTTCGAAGCCGTCGTATCCCATGGATGTGGGGTTATGGACGGCGTCGCGATAGCTGGTTTTGTAGCCCGGCATGGCCTGGGTGGGATGGACAGGATGGACAACAACGCATGCGACCCCCTGTGGTCGCGACGACGCTTCGTGCAGGGCCTGGTGCTTGGCGGTGCCGCGGCCGGACTGGGCGTTTTCAGCGCGGGCAGTTCGCTGGCCGCCGGGGTGCCGCGCAGGGAACTGAGTGGCACCTATTTCGAACTGGATATTGGCCCAGCGCCCGTCGATTTTACCGGGCGCCGCCGGATCGCCACGGCAGTCAACGGGCAAGTACCTGCGCCGCTGCTGCGCTGGAAGCAGGGCGACACGGTGACCATCCGCGTGCGCAATCGCCTGCCGGTTACCAGTTCGGTGCACTGGCATGGCATTGTCCTGCCGGCCGATATGGATGGCGTGCCCGGCCTCAGTTTCGAGGGGATTCCACCCGGAGGCGAGTATGTCTACCGGTTTACCGTCAATCAGGCGGGCACGTACTGGTATCACAGTCATTCGCGCTTTCAGGAACAGACCGGCTTGTATGGCCCGATCATCGTCGAGCCGCGCGGTGGGGAAAAGCAACATGCCGATCGCGAGCATGTGATCCTGCTCAGCGACTGGACCGATACCGATCCGGAGCGGATCTTCGCCAATCTCAAGAAGCAAAGTGATTACTACAATCTGGGCAAGCGCACCGCGGGCGATTTCCTGCGCGATGCCAAGGCACGGGGAATATCCGCCGCATTGAGTGAACGACGCATGTGGAACCAGATGCGTATGGACCCGACTGATCTGGCCGATGTATCGGCGATGACCTATACCTACCTGGTCAATGGTACGTCGCCGGCCGCCAACTGGACTGGCCTGTTCGGCCCCGGTGAAAAAGTACGCCTGCGTTTCATCAATGGCTCGTCGATGACATTTTTCGACGTGCGCATCCCGGGCCTTAAAATGACCGTGGTCGCTGCCGATGGGCAACCGGTCGAACCGGTCACGGTCGATGAATTTCGTATCGCCACGGCCGAAACCTACGACGTGATCGTCGAGCCTGCCGCCGATCGTGCCTGGACGATCTTCGCGCAAAGCATGGATCGATCCGGGTTTGCTCGCGCCACCCTGGCGCCACGTGAAAAGATGAGCGCGGAGATACCCTCGCTCGACCCGCGCCCGCTCCTGGGCATGGATGACATGATGGGCCAGATGCACCACGGCATGCATGCGATGCACGGCATGGATATGTCGGGCATGAGCGATGCCGCGATGCTTGCCGCCATGCGCGGCAACGGGCCGGAAATCGACATGCGTGTTCCCACGCCGCGCAACACGCTGGATGATCCTGGTGTCGGCCTGCGCGACAACGGTCGACGCGTGCTGACCTACGCAGACTTGCATGCTGTCGATGCGCCAATTTCGCCGGACGTCGATCGGGAGCTGACCCTGCATGTAACAGGCAATATGGAGCGCTATCTATGGTCTTTCGATGGCCGGCGCTTCTCCGATAGCGGGCCGATCCGCTTGCGCCATGGCGAGCGTGTGCGTTTCGTGCTGGTCAATGACACCATGATGACGCACCCGATCCATTTGCATGGCATGTGGAGCGAACTGGAGTCGCCTGGGGGGCAGTTCCAGGTGCGCAAACACACCGTGGTCGTTCAGCCTGCGCAACGCATCGCCTATCGCGTCAGTGCCGATGCCATTGGCCGCTGGGCCTATCACTGCCATCTGCTCTATCACATGGAAGCGGGGATGATGCGCGAAGTGGTGGTTGCATGAAGCGCCTTACGACATGGACGCTGCTGGCGGCCGTCGTGCCGATGGCGCAAGCGCAGCAGGCCTCCATGCATGACATGCATGATATGTCCATGCGGGAAATGGACATGGCACACCCGTCACCGGTGGCGCCAACCAACGCAGCGCCTGTCGAACTACCGGTCAACGATCATGTGCCACCGCCACCACCAAGGCAAGTCATGCCCGATGGCATGTCCATGGGGCACGACGATGCCATGGATATGCACGACACCGGCACGCGAGGCATGTTGCTGGTCGACCGGTTGGAATATGCGCGCGGCACGACTGGTACGAATGCCTGGGCCTGGGAGGGCCAAGCGTGGTGGGGCACGGACATCGATCGGCTCTGGCTATACAGCGAAGGCGAGCACGAGGGCGGGATGACGCGCGACGCGCGTATCGACGCCATGTGGAGTCACGCCTGGACCACCTACTGGGATGGCCAGCTCGGCATCCGGCATGACCTGGGCCAGGGGCCGCAGCGGTCATGGCTTGCCGTTGGCGTGCAGGGGCTCGCGCCTTACTGGTTTGATACACAGGCAACTTTCTACCTGGGTGAGGGCGGTCGTACGTCTCTGCGGGTCGAGAGCAGCTATGACGTGCTGTTGACCCAGCGGCTGATACTCAGTCCCAAGGTGGAGGTGAATCTGTATGGGCGTAACGATGCACCGCGCGGAATTCGATCTGGCTTGTCCGAAGCCGAGGTCGGCCTGCGCCTGCGCTATGAATTCAGTCGACGCTTTGCTCCCTATGTTGGCGTGTCGTGGGCGTATCACCGTGTGCCCGGCGAACCGGTAATCGGTGCCATGGATGTTGCGTCACACGAGACCACATGGCTGGCCGGCGTACGGCTATGGTTTTGAATCAATGACCCAAGGTGAACTATGAGAGCGCTGTTCCTGGTACTGCTGATCCTGTTGATCGCCGGTGTCGCATTCATTTATTCCGGCATGTACAACGTCGGCGCGGACAAGCCGCACTGGACGGTCACCGCCCAGGCCTTGGCGACGCTGCGCGAACGTTCCATCGCACAAGCGGCGACCAACATCGCCGTACCCTCCGACCTCGACAGCGATGCGCGCATTCGCGAGGGCGCGCATCACTACGCCCAGATGTGCGCAGCTTGCCATCTGACTCCCGGCATGCGCAGCACCGAATTGCGCCAGGGCCTCTACCCGCAGCCCCCGGATCTGGCCAAGTTGGGAACGGATCGCCCGGCCGAAGCGTTCTGGGTAATCAAGCACGGCGTCAAGCTCACTGCGATGCCGGCATGGGGCGTAAGCCACAATGACGATGCCATCTGGGACATGGTCGCCTTCATTCGCAAATTGCCCGAGCTGGACGAAAACGCTTTCGTCTCATTGGCAGGCACGCACGGCGACGACGGACATGGCGGCGGCCATCATCACGATGATGGGCATGACGACCACGATGAACACGACGGGCACATGGATATGCCTGCCACGCCGGCATCTGCCTCGTCAACGCACTGAGTTGCATGATTTTGCCGTGTCTTGCATCGCCAATAAGCCGACGACATGGCCATCCGTTGCAGGAGCGATTCATTCGCGAAGCAATCTGCGATCCAGTCGCCGACTGGGGCTGTGAAAGCCTCCAGGCTGCGGCCTCGTCGCATCGCGACAAAGTCACTTCTACGCATGTGGAAACCGTTAATCAGGCATGCTGTGCGTCTCGGCTGTGCCCAGCAGGTCGCCATCCACTCTGCGGCCCTGGCGTCGGTGCATGAATGGATGCACAAACACCGCGGCCAGGATCACGGCGACACCCAGGTAAAACCAGCCGTTGAGTTCGCGTTGCTCGCCAAGCAATACGATGGCGAGCACGATGGCATATACCGGTTCGAGGTTGGTGACCATTTGCGTTTCGAATGCGCTCATATGCCGCAATGCCACGAGCGCGAGCGCGAAGGGTAGTAACGTGCAGCCAAAGGCGAGTGCTAGTAGCAATAATCCATCGTGCAGGCCTGGCATGACGAAGGCCGGCCCGGCGTGCGGTAGCAAAGGAGAGAGCGCGGTGAGGAACAGGGCCCCGGTACCCAGCTCTATACACGTCACCGTCAGAGGATCGCCATGATCCACCAGACGCTTGTTGAGCGATCCGAAACAGGCAACGAGCAGCGCCGACAAGGCACCCATCGCGATGCCCCAGCGCATGTCGATGGGTACACCGCCGACCACCAGTACCACGCCGGGCATCACTGCGACACCGATCAACAGTTCGCGCGGATCGAAGCGCCGCCTGGCGACCCACGGTTCAATGAAGGCCAGAAATACCGGGCCGAGCGCGATGCACGTGGCGCCCACCGAGGCGTTCGATAACTTGATCGCCGCATAGAACGTCAACCAGTGCAGCGATACGATGGCGCCGATCCCGGCATAGGCTAGCCGCAGGCGCACGGGCATGGCCTTGAACCCTCGCCATACCCGTGGCACCAGCAGCAGGGCGGCACTCACCAGCAACATGCGCCACCACACCAGTGGCATGGCCGGCAGCGTGATCCGCTTACCGAGTATGGCCGTAAAGCCCCAAAGCAGGACACAGAAATGGATCTGGAGGCGGGCTTTGACGGCGGGGAGCATGAGGAATTTGGGGCGGCGGAGGCGGCGTATTGTACCTGGGGGTTGGCGCTCGCTCGCGCTCCCTGTGAGGTCGCTTGACAGGCAAGCGACCTCACAGGAGCGGCCCGGTCACTTCCCCTTCGGCACGGCCACCCTCGTATTCTTCATCTGGTCAAGCACCCCGATGCAGGCATTGTCTTCTTGCCCGCGGCTGGGAACGATCAGGGGAGCGAGGGCAGCGGCGGGGGCGGCGAACACACCCAGCGCCAACGCGCCGCCGCCGCGCAGGATCAGGCCAGCCGAGTGCACCCCGACACTCGGGTCTTTCAACGTGCCTTTGACATACAGCGGCGAACGCAGCGAGAAGATACGCAGGCCCTTGGTATGCGGAGTGACGTCCAGGTCCAGATGCTCGTTGGTGAAGTTGACGTTGCCTTTGATGTCGATGAGGGCATCTTCGGTATCGAAAATGAAGAGCTTGGTCTGGAAGAGGCCGTCGGCAGCAACCAGGTCCGAGGCCGCGCAGTTGATCTTGACGGTCTTGTCGCCAAACAGCTTGCCAATGACGATGTTGCCTACATTCAAGCCAGCCGTCTCCAGCAGAGTCTTGCTGATGGCGCCATTGTTCATCAGCAGCTTGACCTCGCCGTTGGATGTGGCCATCAACTCGGACACGGAATTGCCGCGTGAGGTCATTGCCATGTCGCCATTGATCTCGCCGAAACTGCTGTTCATGGCCTGGAAGTTCGGGAACAACTGCTTGAGCTCCAGGTGACGGGCCTTCAGGTCCAGCCGACCGCGCATGGGCACCTGGCTACCATCCAGGTGAATCAGTCCACTCACCTTGCCCCCGGCCATGCCCAGGCTCAAGGGATCGAGATGCAGCTTGCCGTCGTCGAGCACCACGTGCGTTTCGAGGTTGTCGATCGGCAGGTTGGCGTCGCGAACGATACGTGCGCCGCTGAAGGTGACGTCCGCGTCCATGGCCTTCCAGCGGTCGGTGCGGAACGGCTCGACCGGAAGCGCCTTATCGGCCGGTTGCGGCGTGGCGTCGCCACGCTTGGCTTTGTCTTCCTTCGAGTCGGCACCGACCAGTGAGCCGAGGTCAGAGAATT
>NZ_DASVMI010000035.1:0-33836 GCF_036384435.1 Dyella sp.
GTACGGTAAAGCTGAAGCTGCTGCTGACCTGGACGTTCTCGGTGCCTGGGCCGGCCGGAAACTGCGGCGTGGCGACCGGCGGCACGGTGATGTTGAAGGTGATCGCGCTGGTCTGCGGGTTGCCGCTGGCCGTGGCGATGATCGCCAACGTATATGTGCCGGCGCTGCCGGCACCACCGTTGAGCGGCGGTGTTCCGCTGAAGGTACGCGTACTGGCATTGAAGCTGATCCAGGAGGGCAATGCCACCCAGGTCGAGCCGTTGTAGTACGCCCCGCTATAGGTCACCGGCAGGCCATTGGCATCGGTGGCCGCCGGTGCGGTGATGCTGAAGGCCGTGTTGTATTGCAGGGATGGATTGGCGATGGTGGCGCCGTTAAAGCTGGGCGCGACCAGCGGCACCGTCACGGTGATCTGGCTGCTGACACTGCGCCCGAGCGCATCGGTGGCGGTGATCGTCACGGTATAGCTGGCCGCGTTGCTCGGCGGTGTACCGGTCAAGGCGCCGGTCGTGGCGTTGAAGCTCATCCAACTGGGTAGGCCCGTGGCGGTGTAGGTCAGCCCCAGGCCGAGGTTGTCGACGAAGTTGGTCAGCGGCACGCCATAGTTGAGTGCACTCCCCGGCTGTACCGTCTGCGCGGCCAAGCCCGCGCTGACGGTGGGACCGCCGTTGCCCAGCGGAATCGCCGCTGCCGGGGTGCCATCGGTGTTGTAGGCGCTGCGTGCGAACACCGCGCGGCGGTTGCCCACCGCATCGTAGACGTAGGCCGTACGCATGATGGCCGCGCTACCGTCCCCCTTCTCCTGGGTCACCACCTGCAGCCGGTTGTGGCTGTCGTAGCTCATCAGCGTTTGCGTGGACACCGCCGTGCCGGCGCCATCTTGCGTGCTGTCGGTCTCGTGCACCTGGTTGCCGTTGGCGTCGTACTGGTAGGTGTAGGTCGAGGTGGCGCCTCCCACCGTCTCGGTCAGTTGCGCGATCTGCCCATCGGCCTCGTACTGGAAGGCCAGCGTCGAGGTCACCGCCCCCGGGGTGCCCGTGGCCGTCCAGTTGCTGGTCTCACTGGCCAGCAGGCCCGAGTGGCTGTCGTAGGTGTAGGTGTAGGTGGCGCCACTCTCGTCGGTATGCGTGAGCAACTGCCCGAAGTAGTTGTACGTCCAGCTTTGCGTACGACCGGCCGCGCTGACCTGGTGGACCAGGTGTCCGTTGACGTCGTAGGTGTAGGTAGTGGTCTGCGCCAGTGGCGTGGTGCTGGTCAGCACACGGTGCTGGCTGTCATAGGTGTCGTGCGTAACGTTGCCCAGTGCATCCTTGCTTTGCAGGCGATCGCCGTTGCTGTTGAGCAGGTACGTGCCCTGCACCGCCAGGCTGCGCGCGGCGCCCGGTGCGGACTGGGTGAAGTCGCCTTGCGCGGTGATGCGACCGAGCCCGTCATAGGCCGTGAAATGAATCGGCGCGACCGTGCCGGCCACTTCCTGCACCCCTGGCGTCTGCTGCGCCACCGCGCGGCCCAGGCCGTCGTAGGCGGTGTAGGTGTTCGCGCCGGTGCCGTCCTGCTGATAGCGCAGGTTGCCGACGGTGTCGTAGGTGTAACTGGTCAGGTGCGCGTCTTCATCGCGCGTGAGCATCAGCTCGCCGTCGATGTTGTAGAACCACTGCTTGAACGGGTTTTGCGTACTGTAGAGGCCGGTCTCCGACACCACCGTGACAGCCGCCTCGGACTCCATCACGAGGTGATCCTGGCTGTCGTAGGCGAAGGTGGTCCGGTTGCCGTTGGCATCGACCTGGCTGAGCACATGGCCCCAGCGGTCGTAGGTATACGTGCTGGCCGTCGCGCTGCTGCCGCTGGCCGCGGTGCTGGATGGACGGACCTCGCGAACCGCCTGCCCGGCCAGGTTCAGCACGTCCTGCACCACCGCCGTGCCGTTGCCGCCGGTCACGACGCTGCTGTCGGTGACCCGGCGCCCGGCCAGGTCGTAGCCGTAGGTGTGCATCGCGCCGTTGCTCGATGGCGCACTCGTCAGGTTACCGGCGTTGTCGTGCGTGCTGATTGCCGCATAGGTGCCGGCATGGTCGCCCTGTGCCGCCACCTCGCCGAAGGCGTTGTATTGCACGTAGCTGGCCGCGTCCGGCGTACTGGTACCGTCGCGCTGCACCACCAGGCTGGTACGACGGTTGGCTCCGTCGTAGGTCGCCGTGGTGGTGACGGTGACCGCGGCGGTTTCCGTGGTCAGGCCGTAACGCTGCGCGGTGATATTGCCGTTGCCGTCGTAGTCGGTGAAGTATCCGATGGCGGTGGCATCGATCTGTTCCACCGGGCGGCCGAGCGCGTCGTAATACGACCAGGTCTGGGTCGACTGGCCGCCACCGGCGACGTGCGTGCTGAGCGCATCGCCGAGCGCGTCGTACACGTAGGTGGTGACCGGGCTGACGGTCGTGAACAGCGCCGCCGTGGTCAGGTCCCAGGTGGGGTTTTGTTGCAGCAGCGTCTGCCAGTTGTCGACCAGGACCTGCCGTGCGGGCGCGGTCACCGTCAGCACCCGACCCAACGCATCGTAGGTGGTCGTCGTGGTGGCACCGTTGACGGTCTGCGTCAGCACCCGGCCTTCGCCGTCGTAGGTATAACTCGTGACGCTGCTGGCGTTGTTCTCGGCGTAGCTGGCCGTGCTGCCGTTGAGCAGGCCCGGCGTGCCGCCGGTGTACATCGCCGCGCCCAGATCGGTACGGCTGAGCACCCGGCCGATCGCGTCGTAGGTGTACTGCGTGGTGCGATCAAAGCCGATCACGTTGTCGCCCAGCGACGGCAAGGCGGGCGGCGTGGTCGCACTGAGGCCCGCCGTGCTGATCGCCCGCGCGTATTGCAGCACCTGGCTGACATCCCCGAACGCGTTGTACGCGGTGGTGGTGACGTAGCCCTGGGGCGCGCTGGCATCGCCGGCTGGCGTGACGGTCATCGTCACCCGGTCGAGCACGTCGTAGTAGCTATACGTGGTCGCCCACACCGCTGCCGTGCTGGTGGACCCCACCGTCAGTGCGCCCTGGATCAACACCGACTGGCTGATCCGGTTGCCGTAGGCGTCGTAGGTATAGGTCGTCGTCGGTGCACCCGTCGCGACCGTGCCGGCCAGGGCGCCCATCGACGCGGTGTAGCTGATCGCCGACTGCTGTGTCTGCGTGACGCGATTGAGTGCGTCGTAGCTCACCGTGGTGACCCGGTCGCTGGCCGAGGCCACCAACCCCTGCTGCAACTGTGCCGCGCTCAAGGGCTGGCCGGGCGTCCAGCCGGCGATCGCCGCGGTCTGCAGCGGCGTGGCATACGCCGTCACACCGGTACGATGGCCGTAGGCGTCGTAGGTGAACGCGGTAACGTCGCCCGCACCATCGACGCTGTAGGCGACCTGCCCGCCACGGTCGTAGACCTGGTAGCTGTAGTTCCCGTTGCCGTCCTGGCTGACCACCGCCTCGCCGAGCGCGTTGTAGGTCACGTGGGTGGCTACGTTGAGTGCGTTGACGGTGGTGATCACGCGGCCGTCGGCATCGTAGCCATAGCTCACCCGCGTCGCCTGGGTCACCGACGCGGCGTTGCTGCCCCACGACTGCGTGACGATCCCGGCTTCACCGAACGCATCGTACGTGGTGGTGGTGAACAGGAACTGGTTGGCCGTGGCCGAGAACGCGCCGGTGCTGGCGTCGTAGCTGCCCACGGTGACGGCTGGGCTCTGCGTCTGCACCAGACGACCGGCGGCATCGTAGCGATAGAGCCACGAGGCCCCGTCGCGATTGCTCATCGCGGTCTTCAGACCACGCCCGTCGTAGGTGTAGGTCGTATGGACGCCCAGCGCATCGCCGGTGGTCAGCACGTCACCGCGGCTGTCGTAGGTCACCGTGCTCAGGCGCGCGCCCGCACTGCCACCGGCCGCCTGGACCGCCGCCGCCACGCTGGCGGCATCGAGACTGGCCGGCGGCACGATCGGCTGCGCATACCGCGTGGTCTGCATCACCCGGCCGAAGGCGTCGTAGCTGACCTGGGTGACATCGCCGGCCGCATCCACGGTGTAGATCGCGCGGTTGTCGGCATCGTAGACGGTACGCGTGCTCTGCTGGGGCGCCTGGGCCAGGGTCGCGGCGACGCCCTCGGTCGTCAGTTGCGCGCTCAAGGGCGTGCCGGCCTGCAAGCTCAGCAGTTGCCCGTAGGCGATCTGCGCCACCGCGTTGCCGTTGGCGTCGTAGCGCTGCTCGCTGACCGTGCCCTGTGTCCCGCCAGCGTTCTGCCGCACCAGGAAGCGCACGCGTCCGCTGCTGTCGTACAGGCGCAATGTCGCCTGGGCGGCGCTGTCGGCATTGGCGCCGCTGGCACCGCCCACCTGCCCGGCCAGCCAACCCAGCGCCGTCCCCTGCTGCAAGGCCGTGACCTGCGCGCTGACATCGATCGCCTGCGGGTAGGCCAGGGTCTCGATCACCCGACCAGCCGCGTCATAGCGTGTCTCGGTGACATTGCCGAGCGCATCAATGGTAAACCGCGGCTCGCCAGCCGCGTCATACACGGTGTAGCTCACCGGATCGGCAGCACTGGCCGACAGCAGCGCACCGACCTGCGCCGCGGTCGGCGTATCGCCCAGCGCCGCCAAGGCACTGAGGCTCACCGCCTGCGCATAGGCGTGCACGCTGGTGACACGGCCATCGGCATCGTACGTGCGCGCCACGGCCGCGCCGGTGGCGTCGAGGGTGAGCACCGCCTGGCCCGCCGTGTCGTAGACGGTCGTGGTGCGCCGGTCGCCGGCGTTGGGCGTGATCGCCGCAGCGACCGCCGCGGCGGTGGGCTGGCTGCCAAGCTGCGACAGCGCCGCCGCGCTCAACGGCAGCGCGTAGGCGATCGTGCGCACCACGCGGCCATCGGCGTCGTAGACGGCTTGCGTGACATCACCGACGCCATCGATCTGGTACACCGCCTGGCCGTCCGCGTCGTAGGCGGTGGTCGCGGTCATGTCCTGGCCGCTGGCCTGCACACGGGCCGCCACGTCGGCGACCGTTGCCGTCGGGCTCAACGCGACGCCCAAGGCGGTGGCGTACACGGTGGTCCGGGTGACCTGCCCGGCGGCGTCGTAGGTGTACTGGGTGACGTTGAGCGCGGTGCCGTTGAGCTGGTAGATCACCTGGCCGTCGGCGTTGTAGACCTGCTGGCGATAGCTGTCCTGGCCCGAGGTCGGCAGCGCAAAACCCGCCATCGTCGCCACGCTCGGCGTGCTCGCCAGGGTACTCATCTGGCTGGCGCTCAACCGTGTCGCATAACCACGCGTCAGGGTCAGCCGGCCATCGGCATCGTAGCTGTACTGCGTCACCGCCCCGGTCGCGTCGACGCTGTAGCGCTTCTCGTTGGCCTCGTCGTACAACGTGCGGCTGACGTTGCCATTGGCATCCGTCACGCTGACCAGGTTGTCGTTGGCGTCGTAGGCATAGCGCGTGGTCAACGCCAAGCCTGATGGATCGACGATTTGCTGGCTGAGGCGGCCCAGCGCGTCGTAGATCCATTGCGTGGATTGCACAGCGGCGCCGCTGCCGACGGTCACCGTCAAGGCTTTGCCGTCACCATTGTAGGTGTACGTCGTGATGCGGTTCAGGCCTCCTGCATCGACGACTTCCTGAAGCAGGTCGCCATCGTTGTCGTATTGCATCGTGGTGACCATACCGGTCGGATCGGTCACGCCAATCGTGCGACCCAACGCGTCATAGACGTAGGTCGTCACGCGCGAGAGGCCCGATGGATCGACCGTGCGCGTCAGTACATGGCCAGCCGCATCGTAGGTGTAACCCACGACTTGGCCCGCCGCGTCGGTGACCTGCAAAAGGTCGCCGACCGCGTCGTACTGGTTTGTCGTGACATGGCCCAGCGCATCGGTCACTGTCAACACGCGGCCATCGCCGTCGTAGGTCGACGTCAGCGTGTGGCCCTGCGCATCGGTGACAGCCACCGTGTCACCGTAGGCATCCTGCGTACTGACCGTGACCACACCATCGGGAGAGGTCACGGTGACGCGATGATGGTCGATATCGTATTGATAGCGTGTCGTCTGGCCCAGCGCATCGGTCTGGGTCAGCACGCGATCGAACGCGTCGTAGGTGCTCTGGATGGTACGCGTGGCGCCCTGCACCACCTGGCTGCTGCTGACCTGACGGCCGAGTGGATCATAGGCGTAAGTGATCGCATGGCCGTTGCCATCGATCTGCTGCACCACGCGCCCAAACGCGTCGTACTGCATGCTCTCGGTGCGCGCTACGCTGCTGCCCACGCCATCGACCTGACTGATGCGCTGGCCGCGCGCATCGTAGGCGAACGCGGTAGTGGTGCTATTAGTCGTGCTGAGTGCACTACCCGGCTGACTCAGTTGCTGCTGCACCTGAGTGATGTCGCCGAAGGCGTCGTATTGGTCGGCAATCTGGTAGCCGCGTCCATCGATGCGGCTGGCGATCTGACCGGCGAGCGTGTACGTGGTGGTAACGAGGCGATCTTGCGCCGGGTTGCCGAGCGCGGCAGCGGCGACGGCTACATCGGCCAGCGTGGCGGTGCTGACGTTGAGCGTACTTCCGCTGCTGGTGCCTGTGGCGGTCAGCGTGACCCATGCGGCCAGTTGGCGCGTCGCCGACACCTGGCCGAAGACATTATAGGTGTAGGCGGTGAGAGCGCCCCGCGCATTGGGAACGCCCCCCACGGGCTGGCCCTGCACCGTATAAGCCAGGCGGCCGTCGGCGTCGTAATACGAGTACACCGTATGACCCAACGCATCGGTGGCACGAGTGCGCTGGCCGAGTGTGTTGTAGGCATAAGTCGTCGTTGCGCCCGTAGCATCCGTCTGCGTCAACACGTCGCCGAACGCATCGTAGGTCGCGCTCGCCGTGCGCGCCGCGCCCTGCCCGCTGACGGGCGTCACCACGGTCTGCGTTAATTGGCCGACCGCGTCGTACTGGTACTGCGTGACCGTGCCATCGGCGGCTGTCTCGGTCAGCTTGCGCCCCTGGGCATCGTAGACACAGGTGCTGACCTGGCTCGCGGGCGTACTCCCCAGCAGGGCCACCAGCGCCGCGTTGCTTTCGGCACCGGTCAGCGCGCTCTGTTGCGCCGCCGTCAGCGCGGTGGCGTAGCGCGTGGTCGTGCGCGTGTGCGTCGTCTCGTCATAGCCGACCGTGGTGAGGTAACCGTCGCCGTCGATCTGCGCCACGGCCGTGCCGGCGGCGTCGTAGTACGTACGGTTTGTCTGGTCCTGCGCGCTCGTGGTCACGGCGGCCATCAAGGCCGCGTCGCTGGCGAAGCTGCCGCTCACCGCCGTGGCGTAGGCGATCGACTGGACCGCGCGACCGGCGCTGTCGTAGATCGTGCGTTGCACGTAGCCGTCCGCATCGATCGTGGCCAGCACCTGGCCGTCGGCGTCGTAGAACGCCTGGGTCACGCGATCGCTCGCCGAGGCGGTCAGGTGGGCCGATAACGGCGACGCCAGATACGTGCTGAGCGCGGCTCCCGTCAGGAGCTGCGCATAGGCCCGCCTACTCGTCACCTGCCCGGTGCCGTCGTACGTGATCGTCACCACCGCACCGGTGGCATCGACCGTGGCGATGACCCGGCCAGCGCTGTCGTACACCGTGTGCGTCGTACGGTCGTCCGGGCTGGCGGTCGGCACCGGCAACGTCGCCGGCAGGCTGCCCGGCCAACCGGTGATGTCCACCGCCGTGGCATACGCGGTGGTCGCGATGACGCGGCCGTCGGCATCGTACGTGTAGGCCGTCACTGCGCCGAGCGCATCGACCAGGCCGGCCACCCGTCCGTCGGCATCGTAGAACGAGTACGTCACCGCGCCGGAAGGATCGGTCACCGTGCGCAGTTGCCCGGCCGCATCGTAGATGTAGCGCGTGGTGCGACTCGCTTGTCCGGCACCCGACTGCGTGCGGCTCAGCAGCAGGCCTGCGCTGGTGGTGACCTGGGTCGTGACCAGGCCATTGGCGTACGTGATCACCTGGGTGCCGGTCGCATCCGCGTAGCCATACGTGGTCACGTTGCCCAGCGGATCGGTGCTGCTCAACAGGCGACCGAGCCCGTCGTAGGTGTAGCTGGTGGTCTCGAGCGTGCTGCGATCGCTGCCGCGCGCCGTGCCCGTTTGCAGCAGCCGACCTTGCGCATCGTAGGTGTAGCGCGTGACCGTCGCGCCCCCATCGCCGCTTATCGTGCCCTGGCCCTGCGCATCGAGCGTGCTCCAGGCAATGCGCTGCGCCAGCGTGCCGCGCGCGTCGTACTGGTAATCCACCCGCTGCATCCGTCCCAGCGTCGCCTGCACCGGCGCACTGGCCACCCACGCCTGCAGTTGCGCGAGCGTCGGCGGCTGGCTCGCACTGGCGCCCGAGGCGTCGTAGGGGACGCCCACGTACTGCTTGACCGAGGTCAGCACCGTATTGCTCAGTTGCGTGCCGGTGTCGTACTCGGTCACCTGGCCCAGCGGATCGATCACATACGCCAACTGCGCCACCGCGAACCCGGTGTCATAGACGTAGTACGTCGTCTGCGCCCCGCCGGGCGCCACATAGCCCGACTGCCCAGGCGTGCCCTGCGCCGGTACCGTGTAGGTGGTCTGGCTGGTGCGCCGATCCTCGGCGTCATAGCCGTAGGTGACCGTGTCGCCCAGCGCATCCACCACGCTCACCAGGTTGCCCTGCGCGTCGTAGCTGTACTGGGTGACCGCCCCATCGGGGTCGGTGCGGGTCAGGACGTTGCCATCGGCATCGTACGTGTAGTGCGTGGTCGGGCGGCTCCCTCCGACCGGGGCGGCGATCACGGCGGTGAGCCGGCCGCCGGCATCGAACTGGTACGTCGTGGCCTGGCCCAGGGCATCGGTCACGGTGGTGCTGCCGCTGGCGTAGCTCAGGCTCACGGTCTGCGCGGCGGCGCCCGTGCCGGTGGTGATCGTGGTGACCTGGAAGTCGCCCGCGGCATCCTGGGTATAGCCATAGCTGACCGTGGTGCCATCGCTCTGCGTCACCGAGGCGATGCGGTCGCTGGCGCCGTCGTAGGTATACGTGGTGCTGTAGCTGCCGGTGGCCGTGCTGGTGTCCGACACCAGGCTCGTGCTCACCGAGGTCAGGCGGCCGGACGCGTCGTAGCCGTAGCTCACCTGGCCCAGCGTGGCATTGCTGGCCGACAGGTCGGTCAGGCTGGTCAACTGCCCCGCGCCGTTGTAGCCCAGCACCATCCGGTCACCCGCGCCATCGGTGATCTGCACCAACTGGCCGCTGCCGTTGTAGGACAGCGTGAAGACCATGCCCAGCGGCGTGCCGATCGTGCTCAGCCGGCCACTCGCGTCGTAGGTCTCCGGCTGCTCGCTGGCGCGATCGATGTACGTCCAGGTGCTCGTGCCGGCGTTCCAGCTCAGGGTATCGCGCGCGCCACTCTGCCCGCTGGCGACATACAGCCCACGATTGCTGTCGTAGGTGAACACCTCGGTCGAGCCGTCGTCGGCCGTGCGCGTGATCGTGCTGCCGGCCGTATTGAGCGATCCGGTCAGGCCACCCAGGCTGCGATGGAAGCCGTAGCTCCAATGCCCCGACGCGCTCGCCTGCCCGAAGCTGTTGTACGTACGCACCAGATTGAGCGACAGGCCATCGAAAACCAGCCCTTCGCTGACCCCGTTGAGCACCAGGTTGCCGGTGGCTGCATTGACGTAGGCCGCATCACCGCCCTGGCCCAGGGACGCCGCACCACCTTGCGCCTGACCCAACTGGGTCAGCGAGGTATTGCCCAGACCCAGACCACCACCCGTAATCACTGCCACCATGATGCGTTTCACCCATCCGTGCGGGAGGCATCACCATGAGCCCCCGGTAGAAGACTTATCCCGGGTTCGAGAAAAAAGTTTAGGGGTGAAACGTCGAAAGTTTTTGCGATGTCAGATCATAGACGTCAAGGCGAGTGAACGCTGGTGCATCCACTTGGTCATGATCCATTTTTCGCCGCGTCCTACCGGTGCACCACCGTGCAGCGTCAAGGGGTCGGTCTGGTTGAGGCTATTGGTGTATTCGAAATACACGGCAGCCCCCTTGCGGGGCATCACTTCCAGGCCTATCTCGGGAAATACCGTGGAGCCACCTGCCTCGACGTCGTTGAGGTACATCACCAGCGTGGATATGCGCTGGCCACCCTGCGCCAGATGGTGATGGCTACCTGGGTCGTTATAGGCAAACTGGTCGAAGTGCGGCTTGTACTCACCACCTTCGAGATAATGCAGCACCTGCAACCCTTCGCCATGATCGACTGGCCAGTTCAAGGCTTCGGAAATCCGCCGATCAAGCCTGGCTATGAACGGGTCCGCGTTGACCACGAAGCTGGTGCCTTCGCTGGTCCGGTCATCGATGATCAATTCCCCACCGGTCTGCGGATCTACCGTGCCAGAGCGCCGCAGATTGCTTATCGAGCGGCGAATGATTTCGTCGCACTCCTGGTGGCTGAGGATATTGTCCAGGATGGCCACATGCGGCCGCGCCAGCCGCAGCGAGACCTTGACCGGCCAATCCGAGGTCGGCAACAAGTGCCCCGCGGGCAATCGCGAGGGCTCGTGAACGTATGTGTTGGCAGCCGTATGCCAGTCGAAGCCGAACGGTACCGGCCTGGCTTCAGCCAGCGTCCAGTTGATGGTGAACCAGGCGAAAGCCGGATCGAAGCCACGAAGCGCCATTTCCTCGGCGACTGCCTGCGGCACGCATCCACGCGACAGGTTGAGAAACACCCAATGAGCCCATTCGGCATTCAATGACGTCTGCAATGGCACGTCCTGCCCGCCACCGGCATACGTCGCGTTGTTCTCCACAGCCAAGGCCACCATGAACCGCCCCTCTACCCGTCCAGGATTTCGCTAACCTGTATGACTTATCCCGACTTTCCGGAAAAAGTTTAGGGGTGCGATTCGTTTTTTTCTCAAGGCCTCATAGAGGACGTCGACGTGGCTCCGTCGCAAAATAAAGCAACGCCGCGCCCGTCAGGCCAATACCCAGCCACGAGGCCAGTGGCCAGCCGCCGTGGGCATAGGCCCAGCCACCGAGGCCGGAGCCGGCTGCGCCGCCCAGGAAGAAGGTGGCCATGAACAGCCCGTTCAAGCGACTGCGGTGTGCGGGATTGAGCGCGAAGATGGCGCGTTGCCCCAGGACGAGATTGGCCGATACGCCGAAGTCGATGACGAAGGCGGCCAGCACCAGCAATACCAGCGATGCATCGATACGCGTCAGTGCGAATGCAATACCGACGGCCAACATGGCGATGAGCGTGGCGGCGCGGGTCCAGCCACGATCGGCCATGCGTCCGGCCAATGGCGCAGCGATGGCGCCAGCAACGCCGAGCAACGCAAAGATGGCGATACCACCTTGCGACAAGCCGAAAGCCGGGCTTGCCAGCCATAACGGTGTGACCGTCCAGAATATGCTGAAGGCCGCGAACAGACATGCCTGGTATAGCGCACGGCGACGCAGGATGGGCGTGGTCAATGCCAGGTGCCCCATGGATGCCAGCAATTCCCGATAGCGTGGGCGCGGCGACGGCATGCGCTGCGGCAGCGCGCGCCAGAGCACGACGCCAAGCAACACCATGATGGCAGCGGAAGCAATGAAGATCACATGCCAGGAAGATAGCTGGGTTACCAGACTGGCTACCGGACGCGCCAGCATGATGCCAAGCATCAGGCCGCTCATGACGTTGCCCACCGCGCGACCGCGCGTTGCCTCGGGCGAAAGATGCGCCGCATACGGCACGAGCACCTGCACCGCTACAGAACCGAAGCCGATGAACAAGGCGGCAACCAGGAACATCACCGGGCTGAATGCCACGCCGGCAGCGACAAGCGCGACGATATCCAACGCCAAGGCACAAAACACGAGCCGGCGATTTTCGAACAGATCGCCAAGCGGCACCAGGAACAGCAACCCGAGACCATAGCCGACCTGCGTCATGGTCACGATGGTGCCGGCCATCTGTGGCGACATGCCCAGCGACGTGCTGATCGGGCCAGCGAGCGGCTGTGCGTAATAAATATTGGCAACGATCAGGCCGCATGCCGTGGCGAGCAACCAGGTGATCCACGCAGGCATCGGCGCATGATTCGCGCCGGCCTCTTTCAGGGGTGTCATCAAGAACTCCGGACTGCGCCCAATGCAGTCGCCGCCTTGATTGTTGCGCAGCAACTTGACCGCTGCGTGATCACGGCGGAATCTAATTTCGAAATACGAAAATTTTTTCGCATTCCGAAGTTTTGCAGAAGAGGCGTTCGATGGTCAAGCGAATCGATTCCCCTGCCCCACTACGTGTCGCCGGCACCGGCGCCGCCTCGCCCGACATGCGCAGCACGGTGCAGTCGCTGGCAAAGGGCTTTCGCGTACTGGAAGCGTTCACGGCCGATACGCCGGAGTTGACGATGAGCGAAGTCAGCCTCGCGGCCGGCCTCGATCCGGGCACCACGCATCGCATGCTGGCTACGCTGGCAGGCCTGGGTTACGTCACGAAGATTCCGGCCACCAAGCGTTTTCGCCTCACGCTGAAAGTGTTGGACCTGGGTTTTCATGCACTGGCACACCAGGACATGCGCGCCATCGTGCGCCCTTACCTGCGCGACCTGGTCGGCCACCTGGGCGAAGCGGCCAGTTTTGCAGTACTCGAAGGCCCGGACGTGCTGTACCTTGAACGCGTTCGCGCCGGTCACAGCCGCCTGGGTGTGGATATCCGTGTCGGTACGACGCTTCCGGCGCATATCAGCGCGATTGGCCAGAGCATGCTGGCGTTTCTCTCCGAGCCGGACATGGCGCGCTTGATGACGGCCGATGCCAATCGCACGCACAGCTACCAGGACAAGCGCAGCGTAGCCGATGTCATGCCTGCACTTCGCAAGATCCGCAAGAAAGGCTACGCGGTGGCACCGTCCACCCTCACCGAGGGCTTGCGCATCATCGCCGTGCCCGTACTCGACGCGGACGGCCATCCAGTGGGTGCCATCAGCGTGGCCGCACCGGCCGTGCGCACCACCATCGAAGAATTCGAGGCATCCGCGCTCGAACCCGTGCGCGTGGCAGCGAAGGAAATCGCTCGCGCACTGCAAGCAAGTGGCAGCACCAGCATCTAGACCTCCCCAAGCAACGGAGTCCCATCATGAGTCAGGTTTACAAGGGCATCCTTCCTGCCCTGCAAGTTCCTTTCAATACCGATCTATCGATCGACGAGCCCGAACTGCGTCGCTTCGCCAACTGGCTGGTATCGCACGATGGCATAGGCGGCCTGGTCACCAATGGCCATACCGGCGAGGTATTCGCATTGACCGCCGAACAACGCGCTCGCGTGACGCGCATCGTCGCCGAAGAGGCCAAGGGCAAGGTGCCTGTGGTATCAGGCATCTGCTGCGAGGGCATCACCGAAGCGGTGGAGCACGCAAAGATGGCACGCGATGCCGGTGCATCCGGCCTGCTGTTGATGCCACCGCATGGCTGGCTGCGCTTTGGCATGCAGCAGCCGGAAAACGTGGTGGATTATTTCCGCGCAGTGGGTGAAGGTTCGGGCCTGGACATCATCGTGCACATCTACCCGGCCTGGACGCGTGCTTCTTATTCGTTCGAGACGCTCGCCGCCCTGGCAAGGTTGCCCCATGTGAAGTGCATGAAGATCGGCACGCGCGACATGAACAAGTATGCCCGCGATATACGCACCATCCGCGAGGCCGATCCCAGCGTCACCATTCTCACGTGCCACGATGAATACCTGCTCGCCTCGATGGTCCAGGGAGTCGATGGCGCGTTGGTGGGCTTTGCCTCGTTCATTCCGCAGAAGATCATCGATCTTTATGCAGCCGTACAGGCTGGCGACCTGAAGACCGCCATGGGCATCCAGGCGCAGATCAATCCGCTCAAGGATGTGGTGTACGGCGGTGGCGAGCCCACGGGCGATGCCCATGCACGCATGAAGGTGGCGATGTCGCTCGCCGGCATTCTCAAGTCGGCCACGGTACAGCCGCCTACTCGCCTGCCCGAAGGCGCCGCCTTGCAGGCTATCGAGCATGCGGTGAAGACCGCGGGTTTCCTGCACGCCCGAGCGGCGGCATGAAAAACCATCGGCGTGACGATTTCGCGACCGCACACGCCGGTGGCCCCTTAGAGGCCTTTTGAAAGCTCCAAGGACACGGATGGCGTTGACGCGCCATCCGCGTCCCAAGCCTAGCAAACACCTGGCAGGTCGCCAACGCGGCGCCTTTTCAGGTGCGTTGCCATGGCCGGACACCCCGTGGCACGGAGAAACGCATGACCATGAGAGATAATGCGGATGTGGATGGCTCGGCGGCGGGTATCGTTGCGCGGCTGGAACGCCTGCCTGTATCACGACCGCTGCTGTGGGCACGCGTGGTCGTGGGTTCGGCTACCTTCTTCGACGGCTACACCACCCTGGCCATTGCCTATGCCATGCCCGTATTGAGCAAGCTATGGCAGCTGTCGCCCTCCCAGGTGGGACTGGTGATTTCCTCCGGCTACCTCGGGCAACTGATCGGCGCGCTGTGCTTCGGCTGGCTGGCCGAGCGCATCGGACGCCTGCGTACCTTGACCATCACGGTGAGCATCTTCGCCGTCATGAGCGTGGCCTGCATCTTTTCCTGGAATGCCGCGTCGTTGATCGCCTTTCGCTTCGTTCAGGGCATTGGCACGGGCGGCGAGGTGCCGGTCGCCAGCGCATACGTCAACGAATTCGTCGGCGCGCGCAGTCGCGGGCGTTTTTTCCTGCTCTACGAATTGCTGTTTTTGGTGGGCCTGGTGTTCGCCGGCCTGATTGGCTACGAACTGGTGCCACGCTACGGCTGGCAGATGATGTTCTGGATCGGCGTCCTGCCAGTGATGCTCACCGTGCCATTGCGTTTCTTCCTGCCCGAATCGCCACGCTGGCTGCTCACGCATGGCCGTATTCCCGAAGCCGAGGCAGTTGTCCGCCGGCTGGAAGACGATGTGACCCGACGCGGCGTGTCCCTGCCACTTCCCGTGATAGCGCGTGAAACGCGTCCGTCCTTCGAGCGCGGAGCATGGCGAGACCTGTTCTCGGGTATCTATCGCAAGCGCACGCTGACGCTATGGGCGCTCTGGTTCTGCTCGTACCTGATCAACAACGGCCTGGCCACATGGTTACCCACGCTTTATCGCACCGTATTCGGCATGTCGCTGCGTGACAGCCTGCTGTATGGATTGATCATGACCAGCGTGGCCGTGGTCGTGTCGTTTGTCTGCGCCATATCCATCGACAAGGTCGGCCGGCGCCCGTGGTACATCGGCGCCTTCGCGTTGGCGGTGGTACCGCTGGGCGTGCTGTGGTACATCGGCGCCAGCACGGCCATGCAGGTACTGGTATTCGCCACCTGCGCCTACGCCATCATCCAGACCGTCACGTATTCGCTCTATCTCTACTCGGCCGAACTCTACCCCACCCGCATGCGGGCTATCGGTGCAGGCATCGGCAGCGCCTGGCTGCGCGCCGGCTCCATGGCCGGCCCCGCCGTGATCGGCTTCGTCATGGCCCACTCGGGCATCCATATGGTCTTTGCAAGCTTCGGCGTGGTGGCCGTATCTGGCGCGGTGGTCTGCGCGTTGTTTGCAACGGAAACGAAAGGACGTGTCTTGGAAGAGTTGTCGCCTTGAGGGTGAAGTCGGCTCGCTGCGCGAGCCTGTGAGGAGTGAAGAGTAAAAGCATGCTTCGAGCCGCTCGCCCTCTTTACCGTTTACAAGGTTGCGCAGCAACCGGCCTCACAGGCTCGCACAGCCGACCTCACATTTTCAGCTCCATGTCCGCCACAAACGTGCGTTGCGGAAATGGGTGATAAAGGAAATATTTCTCATTGGTGAAGTTGTCTACGCCCAGGCCTGCGGTCAGGTGGTCGTTGATGCGGTATTGCACGCGGGCATCGAAGACGCGGAAGCTGTCGAAGGCACCGAAGACGTGCGGGGTATTGTCGGTGTTGTCCAGGGTGGAGTACTGCCTGCCGCTGTAGCGACCGGCCAGGGTGAACGACCATGCGGCGTCCGGATGATAGGTAGCTACTGCGGTGGCACGCCAACGCGGCACGTTGGGGGCGTGCTTGCCGACCGATGTGCTGCCGGTGGTACTGGCAAAGCTGTCGTTTGACAGGATGGTCGAATCGACGAAGGTCACGCTGCCGGATAGTTCCAGGCCACGGATCAGTACATCATGCTGCTCGGCGACCAGCTCGACGCCGCGATTGCGCAACTTGCCGACGTTGGTGGTGTAACTGACCGGCACAATCACGTCAGGCAGGAAGGCCGTCTGCGCAATCAACGCATCGCGGGTATTTTCCTGGAACAAGGTCGCGCGCAGCAGGCCATGGTCGGTGAAGTGCTCGATCGCCAGCTCCCCACTGAGCACTTTTTCCGGTTTCAGGTCAGGATTGGGCGAGGTGAACGTGGAGCCGGTGGAGACCAGCTGGTACAGCTCGCTGACGGTCGGGAAGCGAATGGCACGCGCCAGCGAGCCGGTCACGCGCCAGGACGATGCCACGTTCCATTGCAAGGTAGCTTTTGGCGAAAAGCCGTCGCTACGCTCAACCGGTTGACGCACGGCCTTGCCGCCGTTGAAGTTGTAGCCATCGCTGGCCTTCCACCATTCGTAGCGGCCACCCACGGTCAGCAACCAGGAAGGCGCGAACTGCCAACTGTCCGATAGCCACAAGGCCTGCGTGGTGGTTTTGCCGCTGCCGGCCGAATAAAGGCTCGTCGTGCTCGACGGGTCGCCATGATCGCTGAGGTTCCAGGTCGGATTGGCCAGTTCGTAACGATCGCCGTGTGCACCGAAGGATACTTCCTGGCCTGCGCCGTAGCCTTGCGGACGCCAATACCCTTTCAGGTCCACGGTAGACCAGTTCGTGCCGCCGTAGTTGGCCAGGCGGCCATTGGAAGTGACATCGGTACCGGCGAGCACACCGGCGGGCGACCATTGCTGATCTTTCAGGAAGGCATAGTGCGTGACCACCGCCTCGCCATCGAAAGCCCCGTGCGTATCGCTCTTGAGCGACAGCGCCTGCATCAGGTGCTTGGCGCTCAGGTTGTAAATATTGCTGGCAAAACCTGCGGTACGCCCCCAGGTAGGCTCGCCCTGCGCGTCGGTAAGGTAGGTCTGCGCCTGGGACTGGCCGTGGTTGGTCCACAGGCCGGCCATATACGTCGCGCGCAGGCTGGGCGTGATGTCATAGACAAGCTTGCCGTTCAGATCGAGCATGCGTGTGTGCAGCAGGCCACCGGCTCCGAGCACATTGGCGGTCTGTCCCAGCTTGTTGCGTGCGGGAATCGCGCCGGATGTGCCGGCAGGAAAACTCGCGCTGGTGATGTAGGACAGGGGCTGGCTGAAGCTGTTGAGCGCATTGGCCGAAAAGAACCAGCCAAGCTGACCGACCCGACCACCTGCGGTGAGGCTGGTCTGGCTGGTGGAAAAATGATCGTGCGTGCCATAGAGGTCAAAATCCTGCACGGCTTGAGTCTGCTTGATGCTGACCTCGGTCTTCTCGGGTACGCGCGTGACGATATGCAGCACACCGCCCATCGAATTGCCCGCATATTCGGCGGCATAAGGGCCATAGAGCATATCCACGCGCTCAATAGATTCAGGCGAGGCCATGCCCCAGCGTGGCGCACCAATCGTGTTGTTGTTGGCGATCAGCGCGGAGATGGGTATGTCGTCGATGTAGACGAGCGTACGGGCGCTTGAGCCAACACCCCAGGTGCGCGTGGCCAGTACGGGTTGGGTATCGCCGTAGTTGCGCTTGCGAATGAAGACGCTCGGCAAGTATTTCACCGCATCTTCGACATCGACCGCGTTGACGCTCTCGGCAATGCGCGCGGCCGGCACACTGACCTGTACGGCAGGAAAGCGCGGCTCGCCGGGGGTCGCCTCGGCGGTGACTTTCAGGCCGTGGAGTTCGGTGACTTGCGGCGCATCGTCGGCGTGCGCCAGCGCTATCGAGGCGCACAGACAGGTAAGCGGCAGCGCCGCCAGGCGCCGTGCTTGCAGGAGATCCATCGTTTCTTCCACTCGTTGACGTGCCCATGCAGGCGCACGATCGACGTACGCTGACGATCACCAGGGATCGCATAGCGACGACAGCTCACCGCCGCCGGACGGCGACGGACGGATTCATGCGAGGAGAAACAGCGGAGGTCCGCGCGGAGCTGCATTTCGTACGGGTGTGCCGATACCCTGGATCGATGGCAACGGCGATGGAGCCTCGGCGGGAGATACCACCGCCATGAATGGCAGGCGCAATACGGTCGGCGTGACCGGCGAGTGTGCAAACAGGGTGCAGTAACCGCAGGCATCGCCATGCGTGGCGCCCGGATGCGCCGTATCGCCCCCGTGCTGCATCGGCATGCCCATGGACATGTCCATGGGCATCGCCATGGCGTGCCCCGCCATGGCATGCCCGGGACAATCGGCCGAGAAAGGCAGGGCGCGCACGGCGGCAAGGTACTGGGAAATACCGGGCGCAAAGGCAAGCAACGCGACGGCGAAAATCGCCAGGCACGCTATCCACCGTTGTCGTTTCGCCCTGCTTTGCATGTGTATCCGAAGGCAAGCCCTAGATGCCGTGGCGCGGATCATCCCACAAACCCTGGACCATGGTTCAGGGTTTGTGTTGCGACAAAGCGTCACGCATCCGACAAGACGATGTCGCGCTCAATGCGTGGATGACGAAGGCGCTGGTGTGCGCGGCTGCGGCAACGCATAGGCGATCAGGCTGTCACCCATTTTCGTGCCAAGCGAACCGTGCCCACCCGCCATCAATACCACGTACTGGCGCCCGGTCTTGTCCGAGACGTAGCTCATGGGAATCGCCTGCCCGCCTGCCGGCAAACGTGCCTCCCACAACTGCTTGCCATTGCGCAGGTCGTAAGCACGCAAGTAGTTATCCAACGTGGCACTCATGAACATCACACCCCCACCGGTTACGATGGCCCCTCCCAGGCTGGGTACACCCAATGGCAGGGGAATCGGCAACGGTGCATTGTCGATCACCGTACCATTGCGATGCATCCAGACTTTCCTCATTGTCTTCAGGTCCACCGCCGCGACGTAGCCCCACGGCGGCGCCTGGCAGGGAATACCCACGGGCGACAGCAACGGGTGCAGGTCGACCGCGAACGGCGTTCCCGTCATCGGCTGCAAGCCCTGTTCATTGCCGGTGCCGCCCTTGGCATCGACCTGGTCGCGACGATGCAGGTGTGACACATAGGCGACGTAATTGGGATTGCCCACCAGCACCTGTCGCACTGGATCCACGGCCACACCACCCCAGTCGAACACACCGTAGTTGCCAGGATAGATTAATGAACCTTGTTCCGATGGCGGCGTGAACATGCCGTCGTAGCGCAGCTGCTTGAACAGGATGCGGCACATCAACTGATCGAACGGCGTGGTGCCCCACATGTCGCTTTCGCGAAGCGGACGATCGGGCTTGAACGACAACGCCGAGAACGGCTGTGTTGGCGCGCTGCGGTCGCCTTCGGCGGCCCCCTGCGGTACGGGCTGCTCGGGTGCCGGCACCATCAGTTTGCCGTCGCGACGATCGATCACGTAGATATCGCCGCGCTTGGTCGAAGCAATCACCACCGGCACCTTGCCCTGTGGCGTATCCAGATCCATCAGGTTGGGTTGGCCACCGACATCCATGTCCCACAAGTCGTGATGGACAGTCTGGTAGACCCAGCGCAACTTGCCCGTGGCGATGTCCAGCGCCACGATGGAACTGTTGAATTTCTCGCCCTCCGGGTAACGATTACCGCCCCAGATATCCGGCGTCTGGTTGCCCATGGGGATGTACACCATACCCAGCTTTTCATCGACGCTGGACACGCTCCAGGAATTGGGCGAGTTGTGCTTGTAGAACTGGCCGTCGGGCAATGGCATCGTCTGGTACGGGTTGGCCGCATCCCAGTTCCATAGCAGCTTGCCGGTCTGGATGTCGTAGCCACGGATCACGCCAGAAGGCTCATGTGTGGAATCGTTGTCGGTCACGCTGGCCGACACGATCAACACGTGTTGCGTGACCGCCGGTGGCGATGTCGGGTTGAGGAACCCGCGCTGGGTCATCGACATGCCCTGGTTCAGGCCAATCACGCCCTTGTCGCCAAAATCCTGGCAAGGCTGCCCGTTGTCGGCATTGATGGCGACAATGGTGGCGTCGGCGGTAGGCGCGAAGATACGACGCGGACAGTTGTCGACCTGGATCGTTTCGTTGGCCACAGCGCCATGCGCGGCCATGACGGGCTTGTTCGGATCCCCCGCTCCCGGCGCCACCGCGGGCACTGGCGCTGACGATGACGCCGGACTGGGAACGGCAGCGGCGTAGGCGCCGGAGTCGTAGTACGCCACGCCACGGCAAATCATGTGCTGGTAGGTCTTGGCGTCGCGGTTGATTTTCGGATCGAAACGCCACAGCTCCTTGCCGGTGTCCGGATCGAGCGCGATCACGATGTTGTGCGGCGTGCACAGGTACAGCTTGCCGTTGGCCTTGAGCGGCGTGACCTCGTTGGCGATCTCGGTGGGATCGCCCGGCCCCTTGAAATCACCGGTATGGAAGGTCCATGCCGCCTGCAATTGCCCCACGTTCGCAGGCGTGATCTGGGCAGCAGGCGCATAGCGGTCACCGAAGCCAGTACGGCCATAGGCGGGCCAGTCATTGGGCGCCACACCCGAGCCGTCGTCACCCGTCGCAGCCATCGTAGCCTCGGGCAGGCTGCCGGCCAGCGTGTGATAGTCGGTGAAGTAGCCCACCGCGCCGATCACGGCAACGGCCAGCAGTACCAGCCATACCGGCCCGGTGCCTCCCCGCCCCACCCACAGCCGACCTGCCACCCAAGGCATGACCAGCCACAGGCCGAACACGAACCACATCGCCAGTCGCGGCACCAGTTGCCACCAGTCCAGGCGCACCTCGATCACGGCCCAGGCCGCTGTCGCCAGCATCACCAGCGCATATAGCCCCAGTGCCGCGCGGCGCCCACGGACCACCAGCACGCCGTCGACAGCCAGCGCCAGGCCAGCCACCAGGTAGTACCAGGAGCCACCCAGCCGCAACAGCCAGGCACCGCCCGAAGCCAGCAACAACCCTGCCAGCACAAAAATTGCGCCCGTGATCCACAACCAAGCGCCAGGTCTTGCTGTCTTAGCCATGGCTCTTAACCCCTAAACTGACCGGCCGCGACAGGCAGCCAGGAACGGGCATGGTTCTGGACCTTTCGTCAGTATTTCGTGACGGCAAGCGGGAGCTAAACCAAGCGAAATCCAGCATCTCGACGCAAGATTTTGCTTTGGATCACAATATGCCCAAAGTACCTCCAGACTTGACCCCAACAGCCGATATCGCTGCTACCATCGCGACCGGAAAGAGGTGTCGTCGGGGGGCGGTCTTCTTCTTAGAATTTTCCATCAACGCGTAGCCCGAGAACGGCCCTTCGCACTTGTCGAAGCCCGTCGTTTTCCAAGACCTGGGAGTGCGGGGAATGTTGAAAGCCAAGGGAATGCCCCTGTGGGCGCAGCACATGGCCGTGGCGGTCGGTTATGCCGTGGCCGGCTACTTCCTGCAGCAATGGGTCATTTCTCACTTCCAGCCGTACTCCGGTTTGAGGCTCGCCCTGCTACTGATGCTGCCCAGACGCTTCTGGCCCGCACTCGCCGTGGGCGAGCTAGCTTCGCTTGGTCAGGTGGCAATCGAATGCGGTCCGCTGTATGGGTGGGGCTGGGCCGCGATGCGTGCATTTCCGCCGATCCTGCTGGCGATGCCGATCGTGCACGCCTTCCGCAATCATTGGCCACGCTTGAACGATCGCCTCTCGGCCAACATAGCCCCGATGCTTGCCTGCACGCTGGCCGTCGCCACGGTGTGGGCGACGTTCTCTTTGGCCACGTTCATGTCCCTGCGCGTGCCAGCTGGCTATGTGCCTCCGCCGTACTACTTGCTGGCCGCCCGTTACTTCCTGGGCCAGTGCGTGGGCATCATCACTTTCACGCCAATCCTGCTGTGGTTGAACGAGACGCTTACCCGCTCGCATTGGCGCGAGGTGTGGAACGAATTCATCGTCGATCGCCTGGCGCTGGAAAGCACAGTCATCCTGTTGCCCTCGCTCGCCTTCCTGACCTGGCTGGCGATCAAGGGCAGCGGTGAACTGACCCAGGTCGCGCGCATGGCCATGTTCCTGCCGGTGGCAGCGCTGACGCTGCGTAACGGCTGGCGCGGTGCGGTCATCGGCAGCGCCATGGCGAGCATCTGCGTGATGATTGCCATGCCCGCCGCGCGTGACCCGGCCACGGTATCAGCGCAGGCGTTCATTACCCTGACCAGTGGCATTCT
This sequence comes from Dyella sp., assembly GCF_036384435.1. Taxonomy (GTDB): domain Bacteria; phylum Pseudomonadota; class Gammaproteobacteria; order Xanthomonadales; family Rhodanobacteraceae; genus GSA-30. Next base: position 22,394 of record NZ_DASVMI010000035.1, read on the forward strand.
CATGCTGCTCGGCAGCCGTATAAGCCTGCTGCACGAGCGCGAGCAACGTCAGCGCATGGACGAGCGCCGTGCCATGCAACTGGCCCAGAACAATATCCTGCAAAGCGAGAGGCGGCTGCACCAGGCTGCCGAAGCCCTGGAAGACATGCGCGACATCATGGCGGTGTCCCAGGATTTCATGTTCGATCGCATCCAGCGCATGCTGTCGCCGACCGAGCAGCGCAATTTCCGCCGCGATAACGCGCAGACTCAGCAGCGCCTCTATCAGCTGGCCAGTGGCCTGTCGCCGCGTCTGCGTCGCGAACAGGATCTGCCGGTAACATTGAGCAACGGGAACCTCGCCCGAGCCCTGGACGAAGCCGGCGTGGCCTATCACTGCGAAGTGCAGAACCGCATTCCTGGGCAACTGGGCCCGGTGCTGCCGCTGGCCCTGTATCGCCTGGCTTGCGAAGCGGCACTGCACATGTGCGCCGAGTACCGCACGCGCCGAATCCACTTGCGCCTGCGCCTGGGCATGACTGGCGATCAGGTATGGGCCTTGCTCACCCTGGATGGGCGTGAAGCCGAAAACGAGCCATTGGCTAACGTCAGCGTGCTGCAACGCCACCTGGGCGCCAGCGGCATGGACCTGGACACCCTGCGCAGCCAGACCAAGATATACGGCGGCAACCTGCGTGTACGCTCCAGGGAGGAAGGTCCACGCATTACCCTGCTGCTGACCGACGAAGCGGACTCGCAGGCTGCGGCCTGAACAAGCCCAACGCCTTTTCCCTCGTCCCGGCAGTCGCAGGGACGGATACAAAAAAGCCCCGCCATTGGCGGGGCTTTGTTACTTGCGTAAAACCGCTTACTGAACGCGCGGCTGGGTCACTGCCGAGCAATCTTCCGGGTTCTTGCAGGTACTGGTGGACATCAACAGCATGCCGTTGCTGAGCGGGGTCACAGCCACCTTGGTCTGGGATGCGCTATCGGCATAGACCGTCTCGGTCGAGCCCGCCTGGGTGCCTGCCGGCGCGGCGGCAGCCTGCGTCTGCGGGGTGCTCACGCGCGAAGCGTCCGAACCCAGCGGCAACACCAGGAATTGACCACCCGCGGCGGCTACGGCACCGCGTACCTGGCCTGCGGCGTCATTGACCTGCAAGTAGCGCACGCCGTCACGCACGAACACGTAGACATGGTAGTTGGCGCTGGAGCTGACATCCTGCGCATTGGGCCAGGACTGGCCCAAACCAGTACCACCCTGGGAATCATCGGCCAGCACCGGCGTAGCAAATGCCAGGGCGAGCAAACCAGCCATGGCGGCAGGGCGATAGAAGCATTTTTGCAATTTGAGCGAACCGAACATGGCGACATCCCCTTGAAAAGGTCGAGGAAAAACGATTAACCAGCCCTACCCTGTGCCAGCGTAATTCCGGGCGGGCACCAGCATGGCAATGCCGGGCCGACCGCGTCATCCTGCACGATCTTCCGACGTGATGAGAGTCTCATATTGGTCGGCCCTCGGCCCAGGCTCGATCATCGCCTTTCGCCGAGCCTGACCAACATACCGGCCATATCATGGCGGCCGGGTGAACGAATGGTGCCCCCGATACGATTCGAACGTACGACCTTCCCCTTAGGAGGGGGACGCTCTATCCAACTGAGCTACGGGGGCATCCGGTAGATTTTGACATGGATCGGACGCCGGCGCGATCCGGCTCGCGGGACCGGCCTGCTAGAATTGTCGTTTTCCCGGCGCCCACGGGCGCCCTGTCGGCTTCAGGAGTAGGCATGTCGCACGAAATCCTCAAAGCGCTCGGTCTGGGCAGCGAGCAATCCGGTACGTATCTGGGCCAGGGCGAGTGGTCCAAGACCACCAACGCCGGCGCATTGCAACCGGTCAACCCCGCTACCGGCGAGGTCATCGCCAGCGTGCATGCGTCCAGTTCGGCCGACTATGAGGTCATCATCAAGCGTGCCCAGGAAGCCTTCAAGGTATGGCGCACCACCCCTGCCCCGCAGCGCGGCGAAGCCGTACGCCTGTGCGGCGAGGCATTACGCAAGCACAAGGATGCCCTGGGCTCTCTGGTCGCTCTGGAGATGGGCAAGATCAAGCCCGAGGGCGATGGCGAAGTGCAGGAAATGATCGATATCGCCGACTTTGCCGTTGGCCAGAGCCGCATGCTCTACGGCTACACCATGCATTCGGAGCGTCCGGGCCATCGCATGTACGATCAGTACCAGCCGCTGGGCCTGGTCGGCATCATCAGCGCATTCAACTTCCCGGTCGCGGTATGGGCATGGAACGCCATGCTGGCGGCGATCTGCGGTGACGTATGCATCTGGAAGCCCTCGCCCAAGACGCCGCTGTCGGCCATTGCCACGATGAAGATCTGCAACGAGGCACTGAAGGCCGGCGGTTTCCCGGACATCTTCTTCCTGTTCAACGACGCCGGCACCGACCTGTCGCAGGCCTTCGTCGACGACAAGCGCATTCCGTTGATCAGCTTCACCGGCTCGACCAAAGTTGGCCGCATGGTGGGCGAGCGTGTCGCCAAGCGCATGGGCCGTTCGCTGCTGGAACTGGGCGGCAATAACGCGATCATCGTCGATGAAACAGCCGACCTGAAGCTGGCGATTCCCGCCATCGTGTTCGGCGCCGTCGGCACGGCTGGCCAGCGCTGCACCACCACGCGCCGTCTGTTCGTGCACGAATCGATCATCGACGACGTCACCGCCAAGCTGGTTACCGCCTACAAGCAGGTAGAGGGCAAGATCGGCGACCCCACCCTGTCGACCACGCTGATGGGCCCGCTCAACAGCGCCGACGCGGTACAGGCGTATCTGACTGCCATCGAAAAAGCCAAGGCCAGCGGCGGCAAGGTGCTGACCGGCGGCGCCGCGCTGACCGATCGCAAGGGTCATTTCGTGCAGCCGGCCATCGTCAGCGGCGTGAAGAACAGCGACGACGTCGTGCAGACCGAAACCTTCGCGCCGATTCTCTACGTGATGCCGTTCAAGACGCTGGACGAAGCCATCGAATTGCAGAACAGCGTGCCGCAGGGCCTGTCCTCGGCCATCTTCACGCAGAACCTGAAGTCGGCCGAGCAATACCTGTCGGCGGCCGGCTCGGATTGCGGCATCGCCAACGTCAACATCGGCACGTCGGGCGCCGAGATCGGTGGCGCTTTCGGTGGCGAGAAGGAAACCGGCGGTGGTCGCGAGTCGGGCTCGGATGCATGGAAAGTCTACATGCGCCGCCAGACCAACACGATCAACTACTCCAACGCCCTGCCACTGGCGCAGGGCATCAAGTTCGACCTGTAAGAAGTCTTGCCGCAATACCCGGACGGGGCACCTGGGGTCCCGTCCGGGCTGGCACACGAAGGCAAGGAATACCGCGTCATGTCTCCTCCCCCATCCTCCATGCCTTTTGATTTTCACGGCTACCGCGTGGTGGTTGCCGGTGGCAGCCGCGGCATCGGTCGCAGCATCGCGCTGGCCTTCGCCCAGGCGGGTGCCGCCGTCTCGATCTGTGCACGCGAACAAACCGCGCTGGACGACACCCGGCAAGCCATGGCCGCGACCGGGGCCACCGCGCATGCAGCCTCCTGCGACCTGGCCGACGGCGACGCCATTGCAACGTATATCGCGCAGGCCGCCGCGTCGCTCGGTGGCATCGACGTGCTGGTCAACAACGCCAGCGGTTACGGTTTTGCCGATACCGACGAAGGCTGGACTGCCGGTTTCAACGTCGACCTGATGGCGGCGGTGCGTGCCTCACGCCATGCCTTGCCGTACCTCCAGGCATCGCCACGCGCCAGCATCGTGCACACCTCGTCTATCGCAGGCTTTCATCCCAGCGCACGCGGTCCGGCCTACGCGGCGGTCAAGGCAGCCCTGAACCAGTACACCACGTCGCAAGCGCTCTCCCTGGCTACCGAACGCATTCGCGTGAATGCGGTAGCACCCGGCTCGATCGAATTCCCCGATGGCCTGTGGGATCGGCGCAAGACCGAAGCTCCCGAACTTTATCGCGACACGCTTGCACGTATTCCGTTTGGGCGCTTCGGCCAGCCGGAGGAAATCGCCCACGCGGTGCTGTTTCTCGCCTCTCCCTGGGCGAACTGGATCACTGGCCAGACGCTGTGCGTCGATGGCGGCCAACTACTGACAGGCTGACTGCCCATGTCCGAACTCAAATCCACCGAACGCTTCAGCGACCGCGTCGAGGACTATGTCCGCTATCGTCCGGATTATCCGCCTGCCCTGCTCGATTGGTTGCATCGCGCGCACGGCGTGACGCCAAGCTGGTCGGTCGTGGACGTAGGGGCTGGCACAGGCATCTCCAGCAAGATGTTCCTCGACGGTGGACATCGCGTGACGGCGGTAGAGCCCAATGCAGCCATGCGTGGCGCCGCGCAACGATGGCTCGGTCATTACACTGGCTTCCACGCGATCGACGGCACCGCGACCGATACCGGCCTGCCCGACGCTCATGCCGACCTGGTCTCCGTGGCCCAGGCCTTTCACTGGTTCGAGCCGGCAGCGACTCGCGCGGAATTCCGCCGCATCCTGCGCCCCGACGGCCTGGCGGCGATCTATTGGAATTCGCGCCGCCTGTATGGCACGCCGTTCCTGGAAGGCTACGAGAAACTATTGCTGGAATACGGCACCGACTACACCAGCGTGGCCGAGCGTTACGCCGATGAAGACTTCATGCGCGACTGGTTCGGTGAAGGGTATCGCGGTACCGCGCATTTCGACCACGAGCAGCAACTTGATTTCGACCAGGTGCGCGGCCGCCTGATGTCCTCGTCTTACGCGCCCAAACCGGGCCATACCAACCACGAACCGATGATCGCCGCGCTACGTGATCTGTTCGATGCCTGCGCCCAAGAAGGTCGCGTCGGCTTCGACTACGATACGCGCGTCTACGTCGGTCGCTTCGGGTAATCGCCATGTACGACAAACTGCGTTCCCTGCTCTTCCTGCTTGAACCGGAAACGGCGCACCACCTCACGCTGTATGGCCTGGGTGTCGCCCAGCGGAGCCATTTTGCCCACATCATCGCCAAACCGCCGGCCAACCTGCCGACGAGTGTCTTTGGCATCCCTTTTCCCAATCCGGTCGGCCTGGCCGCCGGCCTGGACAAGAATGCCGATCATCTCGATGCGCTCGCCACGCTTGGCTTTGGCTTCATCGAGGTGGGCACCACCACGCCACGCCCCCAGCCGGGCAACGACAAGCCACGCATGTTCCGCCTGCCGCAGCACGAGGCGGTGATCAATCGCCTTGGCTTCAACAACGCCGGGGTCGATGCACTCGTGCGCAACGTGCAGGCGTCGGGCTTTCGCGGCGTGCTGGGCATCAACATCGGCAAGAACAAGGACACGCCCAACGAGAAAGCGGTCGACGATTACCTGTTCTGCCTGGAGCGCGTCTACGCACACGCCAGCTACGTCACGGTGAACATCTCCTCGCCCAACACTCAAGGGTTACGCGACTTGCAGGAGGAGGCCACCCTGCGCCGCTTCGTTGAAACCTTGCGCGAAGCACAGGAACGACTCGGCTCGCAGAGCGGCAAACGCAAGCCGATGTTGCTCAAGATCGCCCCCGATCTGTCCGAGGCCGAACTCGACGCCATCGCCGAAGTGCTGCTGCAAGCCGGTGTCGATGGCGTCATCTGCACCAATACCACCATCGATCGTACTGCCGTGGCCGGCTCGCCCCACGCGGACCAGGCAGGCGGCCTGTCCGGCAAACCGTTGTTCCAGCGCTCCACCGAGGTGCTGCGTGGCATGCGTCAACGCCTGGGCGCGCAAGTCGGCATCATCGGCGTGGGCGGCATTCTCGACGGCGACAATGCCGCCGACAAGATGACCGCTGGCGCCAATCTGGTACAGATCTATTCGGGCATGGTCTATCGCGGCCCCCACCTGATCGGCGAATGCGTCGAGGAAATCCGTCGCCGACAGGGAGACGATACATATGCGAGCTGAAGTGACCGACATGGGCGGTTACACGCTCACTGAAAATGCACCGTTGGGCGCACGCAACACGTTGCGCGTACAAGCGCGTGCCGCCCTGCTTGCCGATATCCACGATGCGACCAAATTACCGGAGCTGCTCGACTTCCCGGCCATTGGCAAACGTCCTTTGCTGGTATTGGGCGAAGGCAGCAACATGCTCTTCACTGGTGACTTTGACGGCACCGTGCTGGCGATGGCTACGCGCGGTGTGCAACTGGAGCACGATGGCGATCATGCGCGCATTGCCGTGGCCGCAGGCGAACGCTGGGATGACTTCGTGCGCTGGACCCTCGGCCAGGGCTTGGCCGGGCTTGAAAACCTGATCCTGATTCCCGGCACGGTGGGCGCTGCGCCCATCCAGAATATCGGCGCCTACGGTGCGGAAGTGGCCGAGTTCATCGAGAGCATAGAAGCCTGGGATATACGCGAGCGTCGCGTAGCCGTGCTCAGCAAACATGACTGCGCGTTCGCCTATCGCGACTCGATATTCAAGCGCGAGCCAGGGCGCTACATCGTGACGGCGGTGCGCTTCATCCTGCCTCGCCAGCGCGCACTGCGCCTTGACTATGCAGGCATCGGCGAAGAACTTGCGCGCATGGGCATCGATAAACCGGCACCTTTCCATGTAGCCGAAGCAGTTGTACACCTGCGTTCGCGCAAATTGCCGGACCCGGCCGTGATCGGCAATGCGGGGAGTTTTTTCAAGAATCCCATCGTGGAGGATGCTGTGGCCGAACGCATCCGCACCGCACATCCTGAGCTGGCATCCTGGCCAGCGCAGCCAGGCAAGACCAAGTTGTCGGCCGCCTGGCTGATAGAGACCGCCGGTTTCAAGGGCCTGCGCGAAGGCGATGCAGGTATCTCCCATCGCCATGCCCTGATATTGGTCAACCATGGCAAGGCCAGTGGTACGCAGCTTTGGGCCTTGGCGCAAAAAGTTGTTGACGGGGTACGAGAACGCTTTGGCGTGACGCTTGAGCCCGAGCCGGTCGTCGTCGGCGCCTGATCCATAAAAACCTGGCTTGTCCATCGTCCCGACACAGACCGAACGTGAATGGTTTGGCTTTGATGAGGCAACAGGCGCCAGATTCCCTCCCTCCTCGAACGGGATTTGCCCAAATGACAATGTCGATGCGAGGTTTCTGGAAACTTTCTTCAGTTGCGGTTTGGCAGTTTAGAGCTCCCAACCAACACAGAAATCCGCAGGCAATCCCATCGCTTTCACGTTTTTGAGAGCCACACCATGACACGATCGCTGCTTTGCAATCGCAAGGAGTCATCGCATGGCCAACGTGAAAGTTGCTGAGGTATTGACCTCCATACTGGCGCAGGCAGGTATCGCGCGCATTCACGGTGTAGTTGGCGATAGCCTCAACGGCATTACCGAATCCCTGCGCCAGCGCGGCGATATCGAGTGGGTGCACTATCGCCATGAGGAAGCAGCTGCATTCGCTGCCGGCGCCGAATCGCAGCTTACCGGCAACCTGGCCGTGTGCGCGGGCTCCTGCGGACCAGGCAACCTGCATTTGATCAATGGGCTTTACGACGCCCATCGCACGCGCACCCCCATGCTGGCGATTGCAGCGCATATTCCCTCCGCCGAAATCGGCAGCGGTTATTTCCAGGAAACCCATCCGCAAAGCCTTTTTCAGGAATGCAGTCACTACTGCGAAATGGTCAGCAGCCCATCGCAGATCCAGCGTGTGGTCGGCAACGCCATCCGCGCCGCCGTCGGTCAGCGTGGCGTTGCGGTCATCGTGCTCCCCGGTGATGTGGCCCTCGCCGAAGCCGCCGAGGTCACGTCGGTTGCCGAAGGCCTGCTGCCCGCGAAGGCTGTCGTCACACCGCAAGCGGAAGACCTCGAACGCCTGGCCAGCCTGCTGGGCCAGGGACGCAAGGTCACCCTGTTCTGCGGCCGCGGCTGTGCCGGTGCCCACGATGAAGTCATCAAACTGGCCGAAACACTCAAGGCGCCCATCGTGCATGCGTTGGGCGGCAAGGAGCATGTCGAATGGGATAACCCATACGATGTCGGCATGACCGGCCTGATAGGCTTCAGCTCCGGCTACGAAGCCATGATGAATTGCGACACGCTGTTACTGCTGGGCACCGATTTCCCGTATCGGCAATTCTTTCCGACCGACGCCAGGATTTGCCAGGTCGATATCCGCGCCGAAAACCTCGGTCGACGCTGCAAGCTGGATCTTGGCCTGGTCGGCGACGTCAAGGCCACGATCGAAGCCTTGTTACCGCGCCTGAAGCCAGCCAGCGACGAAAGCCATCTCAAGGCCAGCCTCGCCAGCTACAAGAAGGCGCGCGAAGGCCTGGACGAACTGGCACAGGGCAATCGCGGTGCACGCCCGGTGCATCCGCAGCACGTAGCGCGCATCGTCAGTGAAATCGCTGCCGAAGATGCCATTTTCACCTGCGACGTCGGCACGCCCACCATCTGGGCCGCACGCTATTTACGCATGAACGGCAAACGGCGCCTGCTCGGATCGTTCAACCATGGTTCGATGGCCAATGCGATGCCCCAGGCCATTGGCGCGCAGGCAACCTATCCGCAGCGCCAAGTGGTGAGCCTGTCCGGCGACGGTGGCTTTGCGATGCTGATGGGGGATCTGCTCACCTTGGTACAACACAAGCTGCCGGTGAAGATCGTGGTAATCAACAACGGTACGCTGGGGTTTGTGGATCTGGAAATGAAGGCTGCCGGTTTCCTGCCTGTCGGCGTGCAACTTGACAATCCCGACTTCGCCGCGCTGGCGCGCGCAGCAGGCATTCACGGGATACGAGTGGAAGACGCGGGGGACCTGGAAGACGCCGTGCGTGAGGCATTTGCGCACAAGGGGCCTGCCCTCGTCGACGTGGTGACCAACCGCCAGGAACTGGCCATGCCACCGAAGATCCAGTTGGAACAGATCAAAGGATTCAGCCTGTGGGCCTTGCGCACCGTCATGAACGGACGCGGTGACGAACTGCTCGAACTGGCAAAAACCAACCTGCGATAAGTTCAGGGGACAGCGGGTGCAGGCCGGCTGTTACTTCCTGCGAGCCTCGGCACGCGCGGCTCTTAGCGCCTTGAGCTTTTCGCGCAGCTTGATCTCCAGCCCGCGCTCCACCGGCTCGTAGAACAGCATACCTTCCAGCTCATCCGGGAGGCATTGCTGATCGAGGGCGATGCCGCCCTCGGCATCATGATCGTATTGATAGCCCTGGCCATATCCCAGGCCCTTCATCAATCTGGTTGGCGCGTTGCGCAAGTGCATGGGTACATCCAGCGTACCTGTCTGACCGACCACGGCGCGAGCCTGGTTGTAGGCCACGTAAGCTGCATTGCTCTTGGGCGCGATCGCCAACCAGATGGCCAGTTGGGCCAGGCCGAGCTCGCCCTCGGGACTACCCAGGCGCTCGTAGGTATCCCAGGCATCCAGCGCCATGCGCCAGGCTCGCGGCTCGGCCAGGCCAATGTCTTCCACGGCCATGCGAGTCATGCGTCGTGCCAGGTATGACGGGTCCACACCACCATCGAGCATGCGCGTGAGCCAGTACACCGCTGCATCCGGATCGGAGGAACGCACGGATTTGTGCAGTGCTGAAATCTGGTCGTAAAACTGTTCGCCGCCTTTGTCGAACCGGCGCGTGCGATCGGCCAGGACCTGGGCCAGGGTCGTATCGTCGATGGCATCGTCGACGGCCAGTTCCGAAGCAATCTCCAGCAACGTCAAAGCACGACGAACGTCACCGTCAGCCGCCTTCGCGATCAATTGCAGGGAGGCTTCGGAGACTTTCAACCCCAACTCACCCAGCCCACGCTCGGTGTCTTCGAGCGCATGCTTGAGCGCAGCCACGATGTCTGTCGCAGACACGGCTTCGAGCACATGGACGCGGCAGCGCGAGAGCAAGGCCGAATTGAGCTCGAACGAGGGGTTCTCGGTGGTGGCGCCGATGAAGATGATCACGCCACGTTCGATATGCGGCAGGAAGGCATCCTGCTGCGCTTTGTTGAAACGATGCACCTCGTCGACGAATAACACGGTGCGCCGCCCCTGGGCGAAGTTGGCTTCCGCCTCAGCCAGGGCCTTGCGTACGTCTGGCAAGCCGGACAGCACCGCCGAGATGGCCCGGAAATCGGCGTCGGCATAGCGCGCCACCAGCAAGGCCAGCGTGGTCTTGCCACAGCCCGGCGGCCCCCACAGCACCATCGAATGCACGCGCCCGGCCTCCAGCGCCCGACGCAGGGCCTTGCCTGGAGCAAGTACCCGCTGCTGGCCGACGATCTCGTCCAGGTTTCGCGGCCGCATGCGTTCGGCGAGCGGCTTGAGCGCGTCAGACTCGGGAAAGAGATCGGAATTGGAAGGAGACAGGGGCATGGAAACGACGGGGACTCAGGCTCCGGGCTGCGTGTCGCGGGGCGACTTCAGCAAGCTCCACGCCATACCGGCAATCAACAGGGCGCCAAGGATCAACACAACCCAAAGCACGGGACGCGTCCAATCATAGGGCACCTTGGGTGGCTTGAGGGCACCGGGACCGGCTTCATCCACGCGATTGCCCACCGCGGCCACGGGCGGCAACCAATGATCGTCACCCTTGGCCTTGCGCAGCTTCTCCAGTGAGGCGGCGATCGGATAACTACCGCGTGTGGCTTCGTAGCTGCCCGCCAATAAGCGGTAAGGCCCCTGCCCCTCGGCCATGAACATATAGGTTTCCGGCATCCAACCCACTTGCAATGCGGGCGCATTGGCCAGTGCGGTATCGGCGTGGACGCGCAGGTACTGCGTCGTTTGCATCGTCCACTGCAGCGACGTGGGCTCGTTGCTGCCCTTGACCCGCACCGCATCGACCGAACCGACCGACGACCACGCAAGCTTGCCGTCGCTTTCGAGCGTGCCCAGTGACACGGTAATGTGCGCCGCCACATTACCAGCCGGCAAGACGAGCCTGGCCGACTCCAGTGGCAACGGGGCGCTCAGCTTGTAATCGAAATCGTTGCCGCGCTTGGGGCTGCCATCGACCGGGACGTTCATCCATTGCAACGAAGCCAACGGATCGGCGGATGCCAGGACATAGCTGCCCTCCAAACGCACCGCAGGTGTCTGTCCCGCACGCCAGTCGACATCGCCATCGACCAGTCGCACACGGTAGTAACGCGCTGGCTGATCGCCGGCAACGCTCAGGCTCAGTTGTTCGACGTGGTCGCCACCACCGTCGTCGTCCTTGGTGCTGCTGACACGCGTCAGGCTCTGTATGTCGCCGCGTGGCGACCAGGTCTTCAGGTCGTCGCTGCTATCGACCTGCACATGGATGTCGAAATCCTGCTTGATCGATTCAGGCGCGACGTTGATCGTATCCACGCCTGCGCTGCGACCGGCATCGATCAGCCATTGCGTGGGCTTGGCCGAGCCGCCAGCCTGCTCGTTGGTGTGATC
>NZ_DASVMI010000036.1:0-13925 GCF_036384435.1 Dyella sp.
CCGCTATGCGGCCGCCAAATTCCTCGACCTGGGCGAAGGCATGAACGGCATCAACAGCATGGCCCTGCAACAAGGCGGCCTGGGCCTGGTGCTGTCGATCCTGATCGTGTCCGCACCACCCATCGCCGCCAGTTTCTTCCAAGGCATGCTGGCTACGTTCTCAGTGTATTCGTCGTTTGGGAATGTGGGGGCTAAGGATGGGCAGGTGCCGCCTGGGGTGAGCGCGAGCACTCATGCGAATTCTTCGGCAAACCTCGAATTGTCTTCAGCTGCACACGAAAGACAGAACCGAGGCGTGAATCACGCCGCACGGCAAGCACATACCCCCACATCACAGATCGACGAGATACGACGTGACTAGAAAACATAGCCGCTTGATCCTTCTATTACTTTGCTTGGCTGGAAAATCGGCTTTTTCTCAATGTGCCCCCGGAATACCGGGGGTGGGCAATCCAGGATGCGTTCCTCCGGATGTCCCAGGCTCTCCTGGGCGACAGCACAACTACGCATCATCGACGCCTGAACCCATCTGGGAAGCTCGATGGGGCGCAATTGTCTACGACAAAGATACTGACCGATTCAGTTTGTCTTCTGGCGAGAAAAGCAAACGCATAGCCGTTAAAAAGGTCATAAAAAATTGCAAGGAAAAGGGCGGAAAAAAGTGTGATCTTGTATTTGCCTACTACAATCAGTGCGCCGCCATTGCGAGCAATGAAAATAACATAGGCTATGGAAGAGGACCGTATAAATCCATCGCCGAAGAACTGGCGCTAAAAAAATGCGAAAAAATCGAACCATGTGAAATTATCTACAGCAAATGCAACTACGCAGAACGTGTCAATTAACTTCTAACGAGATGATCCTATCCTCCAAAATTCAAATGAAGAACATCTTTAAATTCATTCCCGCACTAACCCTTGCGCTCACAGCCTGCGATAAGCCCATGGAAAAATTCGACGTCGAAAGAAATTCTCATCCCCGCGTGCGTTACCAGTTGACGATGAAGATCAACAAAAGCCCTGGTCCGTTTGATAGCGCCAAAGGAAGCATGACATACGAAATCAGAAATCAATCTTGCGTTCGCCCTGCTCCCATAAGTGGCGTTCGCGTATCACAAAGCGAATACCCCGAATTTGAAATGAAAAAAATCGCGGAAGATACGTACGTGGGTGACGTGTATTTCGACCTTCTCGAAGGAGGTGACTACTACGGCCTTGGGGTCTGCTATTGGAGGCTTCAATCCGTAAATATAAATTTGATGACTAAATCTAATATTCTTCGCGCGGGATTCTCCGCCAAAAAAATTCAAGACGAACAGCCCCGGGATCTCTATTTCCTCTTGGATGATTACGAGCAAGGTGATCGGCCAAAGGACAACAGCGCAGTACCCTTAAACGAGAACAACAAAAAATTCCTGGATGAATTTTTCTCCGTCACCTTCACCGGAAAGAGGATGTTTTAATGGAGGCTAAGACCAGGGAAGCGGCCATGCTGGCCGATGACAGTTACCGCGCCAAGGAAGAGGGCAAAATCGAAACTATCGATGGCATCGAATACAAAATTATCGCCGTCGCCGATCAAAAATCCGGCTTCCAGGCTGTCGCCTACCAACGCCAGGACACCGGGGCCGTCATCATTGCCTATCGTGGCACCGAATTCGATCGCGAACCCTTCAAGGATGGCGTGATTGCAGACGGCCATATGGTGCTCAAAGGCGTCAATACCCAATACGACGACGCCGTCGCCTTCACCGAACATGCCATCGCGCTAGCGAAGGCATCTGAACCGCACTTCAAGGGCCCCGTCGCCATCAGCATCACCGGCCATTCGCTGGGTGGCACGCTCACCCAGTTGATGTGTCATCGATACAACCTTCCGGGCATCACCTTCAACGCCTATGGTGCAGCGGGCCTGGGCTACAAGCTGCCCGAGGGCGGCAGCCTGGTGCAGAACCACGTCGTGGCGACCGATCTGGTCAGCGCCGCCAGCCCGCATTTCGGTGAAGTCCATGTCTACATGTCCGAACGCGACGCCGCCATGCTCAAACGCGGACGCTACATCGATCACGCTTCCAGTGGCATCGGAGCCAACCCGTTTCTCACCAGCAATATCGATGCCCATCGCATGGGCAATTTCCTGCCCGTCAATCCCTTCCACGGCACCAGCATCATCAGCCGGGAAAACGAACTCCGCGCCAAGACATATGCCGTCGAGGTCAACGGATTCCGGGGCAATGTGATGGAGCATCGCCTGACTGCCGCCGCGTGCGCCAGAAAGCTGCTCACCAACGACTTCGAAATCTGCGATGCGCAAGCCTTGGGCACGCTTGTCGAGCACGCCCGCGAAGCCGCGCTTGAATCGGATCCCGTCAAGAACAAGCTGGCGAAAATCACCGGCTACAAGGACGCGGCCACCCGATGGATGCATAACCTGTTGAGCGACACCAAGCACGCCATTGTCGACACCACCAACCGCGTTTCTGACGCGATGGATCAGGCCACCGACCACATCAAGCAAAAGGTCTCCGACGCCGGACACGCCATTGTGGACACCGCCAACCGCGTTTCTGACGCGATGGATCAGACCACCGACCACATCAAGCAAAAGGTCTCCGACGCCGGGCACGCCATTGTCGACACCACCAACCGCGTGTCCCACGCGATGGATCAGGCCACCGACAACGTCAAGCATCAGGTCCAGCAGACCGTCAGTCATATCAAGCAAGGTGCCCAGGAACTCAGTCATCAGGCTGGCGTTGCGCTCGATAGCGCCATCGAGGGCACGGCCAAGACGGTTCAGCAGGGCGTGGATGTCACCCGGCGAAACGTGCAGGCTGCCAGTCGCGCGGTCGATGAGGGCCTGGAAAAGCTCGGCGAGGGCATGCACAAGGTGCTGCACCCTGAAAAACCCATGCTGCTGTTGAACGACCCTGCCCACCCCGATCGCCAGCTCTACCAGCAAGCGTTCGCTGGCGTGAAAAACCTGGATGTCCTGCACCGGCGTCCCACCGATCACCATTCCGAACAGCTGGCCGCCGGCCTGGTCGTGCTGGCTCGCGAACAAGGCATGACGCGCATCGACAAGGTCATGCTCAGTCCGGACCTCACCCAGATAAACATCATTCAAGGCAACGAGTCGTGGGTGTCCAACAGCGCCATCACCAACACCAATACCACCGCCCGCACCCCGATACAGGTGCATAGCCAGGCCTGGAAAGACACCACCCCCGAGCCCGTGCAGCAACAACTGGAGCAGCAGGAACAGGAGCGTCTTCAGCTATCAGTGGCATCGCCAGGGCGCTCGTTCGGGCGGTAAGGGTTTTGAACAAAGGCAACGATGGATCGTTGACTTCATGGATATTCACCCGGCAGCCAGGGGGCTGCCACGTTTGGACCGACAAGGATCATGGTTTACAGCTCCACCCCCTCGCTGACTTTACCGGCTACCGACACCGTCAGACCTCTGGCCGCACGACGACGTAGGCACCCTGTTCTCGTTGGGCGTGCTCAGTTTCACCATCGCGCTCTCCTTGAAGATGGTGCAGGCCGTTGCCGCCTCCTTCCTGGCGCGCTATGCGGCCGCCAAGTTCCTCGACCTGGGCGAAGGCATGAACGGCATCAACAGCATGGCCCTGCAACAAGGCGGCCTGGGCCTGGTGCTGTCGATCCTGATCGTGTCCGCACCGCCTATCGCCGCCAGTTTCTTCCAGGGCATGCTGGCCACGTTCTCAGTGTATTCGTCGTTTGGGAATGTGGGGGCTAAGGATGGGCAGGTGCCGCCTGGGGTAAACGCTAGCAGTAGCAGAAGCCCGGCACCAATCCGTGATTCAGTCTTGGCTGAAAACGAAAGACAGGCCCAGAACATGAGAAACGCCACATGGCAAGTAAACACTTCCACACCACAAACCGATGAGATAGGACGTGGCTAAAAAATATTGTTACTTGATATTCATATCGCTTTGGATCATCAGCAACTCAACCTTCTCTCAGTGTGCTCCAGGCATACCGGGGGCTGGCAATCCTGGTTGTGTACCACCCGATGTCCCTGGTTCGCCGGGCGGGCAGCATGGGCATGGAGCCCAATCGCCAGCTCAAGCCATCTGGAAAAGTCGATGGGGAGCGATAGCGTATGACAAGGATACCGATCGAATCAGCTTGTCGTCTGGCGAGAAAAGCAAGCGCGTTGCCGTTAAAAAAGTCATGAAAAACTGCGAGGAAAAAGGAGGAAAACAATGCCGACTTGTATTTGCGTATCACAATCAATGCGCAGCCATAGCAAGTAACGAAGGGAAAATAAGCTATGGCACAGGTCCATACAAAAACATAGCGGAAGATCTTGTCATGAAAAACTGCAAAAAAACGGGGTCCTGCGAGCTCATATATAGCAAGTGCAGCTACGCGGAACGCGTCGATTAAATTATAAAGAGATGATACGCAATGGCAAAATACAAATGAATCAATCCATTAAATTCACCGCCCTCCTAATATTCGTGCTCGCAGCCTGTGACAAGCCCATGAAAAAATTTGAAGTCGAAAGAAATCCGAATCCTAGGATGCATTACCAAGTCACCATGAATATTAACAAAAGCCCTGGACCTTTTGACGAAGTCAAGGGATTCCTGACATATAGAATCGAAAACCGACAATGCGTTTCAGAAGACCCAATAAGCGGAGTTCGCGCCACGCAAGCCGAATGGCCTGAATTTGAACTTAAAAAAGTCTCGGAGGACGCATACATCGGAGAACTATACCTAGACCTCTTTAAAGGGGATGATTACTACGGACTCGGAGTCTGTCAGTGGAAGCTTCAATCGATAACAATAACACCGACGGTTAACGGTAATACATTCTACCTTTCCGCCACCGCCGAAGAAATTCAAAGAGGAAATCCAACGTCCACTTACTTTCTCCTTGAAGATTACAAAAATTCCTCGGAACCCTTGAAAATATTTGGAGCGCCTCTAAACGAAAACAACAAAACAAAACTGGATAAATTTTTCTCCGTCACAATCACCGGAAAGGAAGCTTTTTAATGGATGCCAAGACCAGGCAGGCTGTCATGCTGGCCGATGACTGTTATCACACAAGAGAAAAAGGCAAGACCGACTATTGATGGCATCCAATACAAGGTCCTAGCCGTCGCCGATAAAAAATCCGGCTACCAAGCCGTCGCCTATCAACGCCAGAACACTGGCGAGGTCATCATTGCCCATCGCGGCACCGAATTTGATCGCGAACCCTTCAAGGACGGCGTGACCAAAGATGGTCCTCTGATGCTCAAGGGCATCAGCAGGCTGCGCGACTGGGCCATGCCTTCAACGATCACGCCATGGCACTGGTAAAGACATTCGAAACGCCATTCGACGGTTCCGGCATCTCCGGTTTGCGTGCGAGCGATTCCTGGAAAGCTCTGAAAACCGACTTGTCCGTCCGCCACGCGTAGGCCGGGATCTTGGCTCTGGCGATGGGCGGTTCCAAGGATTCCCTGCTATCGGCGATTCTGTCGCAGGTTTCGGCTCTAACCCTCCAAGCCGCGACCTAAGTCGCGCCTCGCATCGCGAACGAATGGGCTACCGCCTGGCTTGCTGCTTGCGCAGGGCTTCCACGGCAGCCTCGGCGTTGACTTGCAACAGGCCGTTGGCTGGCTTGCTGCTTTCGAGCAGCAGCTGGTGCACGGTGCGGGCGTCGAGCTTGGGCGAGAGCGACAGCAATAGCGCGGCGATACCGCTGACGTGCGCGGTAGCCATCGACGAGCCGGAGGTGAAGTCGTAGCCGCCGCCGGGTTGGGTGGTGAGGATATCGTTGCCTGGCGCGCTTAGTACGCCCGTCGGTGCCGGCGTGCTGGCACTGCTGCGCACGACGATGACGCCGGGCGCGGCGTCGGGAAAACCGTCGAGGCTGCCGTCCGGTGGCATGGCCGCCACCACGACGCGGCCTTGTTCGAGCAACTGGCCGAGCAGGCGGCTTAACAGGGGATCGGCCGGGCCGCCCAGGCTGAGGTTGACGATGCGCGCATCGGTGTCGATGACGGCGGCCAGCGCCTTGGCCAGGGTGAAGGAGTTGCAGTGCGCGCCGCTGTCGGCCGGCTGGTACCAGCAGGCCTTGTATACGTTGAGCGAGGCTTTTGGCGCGATGCCGACGATGCCTTTGTGGTTGTCGCCGACGGCGGCGATGATGCCGGCCACTTCCGTGCCGTGGTGATCCTTGTCGAAGGCTGCCGCGTCGTCGCCCACCTCATCGCGCGTATCGCCAATACGGCCTTGCAGATCGGGGTGCTTGAGGTCCACGCCGGTGTCGACCACGGCCACGCGCACGCCATCGCCCTGGGTGGCTTCGTGGGCAAGTGCGGCCTGCGTTTCGACGAAGCCGCGTTGCAAGTCGGCGTAGGGGTCGTTGTAGTGATGCTGCGGGGCGTCCTTGTCCGCGTAGACGGAATAATCCTGGAGCGGCTGCGCCAGTTGCACACGGTGGTCACTGGCCAGGGCCTTGAGCAGGTCGTCGCGAGACATGCCAGCCGGAGGTTCGAGCACGATGCAGTAGACGTTGAGCGCCTTGATCGGCCAGCCGGTAAGCTCGTGCCAGCCGTAGCGCTGCCGCAGGCTCGCCAGCAGCGACACCGCACGCTGGCCGGCGCCGTAGTGGGCGGCCGGCGCGTAGCCGAGCAGGCTGGAGCCAGCGTGGGTGGAGGGGGGATCGAGCGGGTTGTCCACCGCCAGCACGATGTCGCGCTGGCTGTTCATCGCAGCGGTGCGGGTGGGTGCCACCGACTGCGCGCGTGGCGTCGCCGGCCGCGTGGCGGCGCAACCGCCAAGTGCCAGCAGCACAGTCAGCAGGGCAGGAACCGCTTTGTTCATGGCGTCCCGCTGACCGGCTCGGCCATGCGCACGCCCTGGTTGCCGCGCAATTGCTGTAACGCCTGCGCGGCGACCGTGGGCGGGCCGACCGGCACGACGGTGTATGCGCCGACCTCGTTCGGGCCACCGACGACCTGCAGATGCAGGGAGCGGAGCAGGGCGTTCCAGTCGGTGAGCTTCATGGTGGGGTCCGGCACGACGTGGATGGCTCCCGGGGCCACGGGCGTGGCATCGGGGCTGCTCAACGTATGGTACGCGGCGTGCTCGTTCTCGCTCCAGAGCCGGGTGCCCAGGGCGCCCAGGCCGATGGCCTGCACCAGCACGGCGGCGGCCAGCAGGCGGGTCACCCAACCACCCGCGCGGCGACGCTCGGGCAAGGCCTGCGGCTCGGGCATGTCCAGCCGGGTCAGCAAGCGCTTGAGGCCGACGTTGGCGTCCAGCGCCACATCCGTCGGCAGTTGCAAGGCCTGTCGCAGGCGGCTTTGCTGGGCGAATTCGGCGCTGCAACCGGCGCAGCGGGCGAGATGGCTCATGAGCCAGTCGCTCTGCTCGGTCGATGCGCTGTCCTGTAGCACCCATGGCATGGCTTCCCAGGCCTGGGCGCAGTCCCTGCTCGATTCGTTGGCGAATGTCATGACACGATCTCTTTCTGCCTGGCCGAGTCGCCGGCCAGTGCGGGTAGCACGTTGCGCAGCTTGACTCGCGCATGGAAAAGGCGGGCTTTTACCGTGCCCACCGGACACTGCATGATCACGGCCACGTCGTCCAGGCTATGACCCACGCCGTACACCAGCTCCACCACCACACGCTGGTCGACCGAGAGCCGGTCCAGTCCCTTGGCCAGCCAGTCGCGCAGTTCGCGGTCTTCATCCGGATCGTGTGCCTGGCTGCGGTCTTCGCGCGAGGGATCGTCTTCCACCGGCTCGTCGCCATGCTGGCGCAGTGCCTTGAGGCCGCAGCGGTAGGCGATGCCCATGATCCAGGTGGACACCCGCGAGTCGCCATGGAAGGTGCCGGCTTTCTGCCAGGCAATCCAGAAGCAGTCGTTGATGACCTCTTCGATGACATCGGCACGCCGCGTCAGGCGGGAGAGAAATCGGCACAGGCGGCCGTGGTAGCTGCGATAGAGCATCGACAGCGCCGCACGGTCGCCGGCCGCCATGCGCTGGAGCAGCAGGCGGTCGGTGGCGTCGGATTGGAGGTCGGTGTCGTTCATGGGTCCGTGGGAAACAGCCGGAAAACGGCTCTTTGCCCGCGTAAGTACCCGGAAACCGGAAAAAGGTTGTATCCGGCTCAGAAGCCCACGGAAACGCTGCCCACCCAGCGTGGCGCCCCCGGTCCCCGGCTGCCGCTGGGCAGCGACAGGTCGGTGGCGATGCGATCGAGCGCCAGCCGCCACGGGCCGTGCGTCCAGGCCACGCCGGCATCGCCGTAGCGATAGGTGAAGGCGCGGCTGTCGTAATAGTGCCCGCGCGGTGGCAGCAGGTATTGCGCCACGCCGATGCCGCCGGTCAGCGAAAAGCCGCCGGGCAGCGGCCAATGCACGGTCAGGTCACCTGCCGGCATGGGCTTGTCGTGGTGGCCGTTGATGGCATGGATGGCCGATACGCCAACGGTCAACACGTCGCGGTAGATCCAGTGCGCACCCACCTCGGCGCGGTCGTAGAGTCGTACGCGCGCGCCACTGCCGTAGTCGTAATAAAGAAGATTGGCCTGCATCTGCCAGGAGTCGGAGAGCGACCAGCTTCGCGCGCCTTGTACCAGGGCTTCGGCCATGCGCCCGGGAGCGCGTGCCTGCACGCCGGCCGCCGCGCCCAGCGTCCAGCCGCCGGGGGAGTTCCAGGAGGCGGCACCTTGCAGGATCGGCGTGGATCGCGTGATCGCCAGGCCGCGATCGACCAGTTGGGAATTGAGCGCCAGCGTGCCGCTGAACGGGCTCGACTGCGCATGCAATCGAAGCGGCAGGCATGCCACGACGATGGCTGCGGGCAACATGGCCAGCGCGGTGCCACGACGAGCCTTCATGCGGTGTGCGAACGCAAGGCGCCGTGGCGGGAGGCCGCCACGGCGCGTGCGTATCGTGGTTTTCCTGTGCGAATGCTTTGCGGCATCTTTACATCGTGGTCGGCATGGATGCCTTCGATTCGCTGGGGCACGGGCTCGGCTACCTGGTCAGTGGACGGTTCCCAAGTAGGTGATGAGGTCATCCAGCTGCTTGGCATCCGTGAGTCCATCGTATTTCATTTTGGTCCCCGGGTTTGCCTGTTTGGCCGGCTGCGACAGATACGTGTGCAACTGTTCGGGGGTCCAGACCCAACTGCCGGCGCGTGCCTTGAGCGCATCGGAGTATTCGTAGTCGGGCAGGGAGCCCGCCTTGCGCCCCACGATGCCGAACAGGCTTGGGCCCTTCTTGTTGCGGCCCTGCTTGACCGTGTGGCACTCGGCGCATTCGGATTTGAATACGTCTGCGCCTTTTTCGGCATCGCCCGCGCGGGCAGCCGGGGATGCAGCCATGCCGCCGGACAGCAGCAGGGCTACACCCAGTCCAACCAACCATTTGCTCACTGTGTGCTCCTTCATCGGTTTAGAACGCGACGCTGGCCGAGACGGAGAACGCGTTGAGGTCCCCTGGCTTTCGTGGGCCGGCCACGCCGATCGGCAGGCCGAAGATGTTGTCCGTGGTGCCATCGACCTTGGTGAAGCGGAACCAGGTCAGGGCCAGCTTGAGATTGGCGATCGTGGTGAACGAATCCTCCTTGCCGAACGGGGTCCAGAACACGCTGAAAAGGTTGGCGGTGGTGTCGGGGTTGCCATAGGGGGTGAACCGCGCCGCGTCACGCGTGCCGTTGCTTTCCAGGTGCGCCACCTGCAAGCCGTAGCTCTGCTTGAACACGTAGGTGGCGCTCAGGGTCTGGTCGTGCACTACGCCGCGAGGCAATGCCAGTTGCGCCGGATTGGCCGGGTTGGGGAAAACGGTGCCGTACTTGCGCCGCTCCATGATGTTCACGTAGCTGAGCTGCACGATGTTGTCGCGGTTGCCCAGGAATTGGTAACTGAGGTCATAACCGAGGTCGGTCAGCCTGTCGGCGGGTGCGTTGCGCGGGAATTGCCGCTTGGTGGTCAGGCCCACCACGCCGATCGAGAAGAACTGGCGCTTGAGGTCTTTCATGTACGCAAAGCGGAAGTAGCCGGTATCGCTGATGCGCCCCGGATCGCTGCCGATGTCGTAGCCCAGGTGATCCTGCGTGGACGTGGGCAGGGTGCGATAGGTGCCCACTTCGCCGTACCAGTTCTTGTCGAACAGGCCATATACCGTGCTGCCGATCAGGTGGCCGGCCACCGAGCGTGCGCTGGAATTGTTGAGGAATGTTCCCGTCGGGCCGCTCCCACCGGGCGGCCCAAGATAGGCCGACATCGGCAGGATCGAGATCGGATCGTCGAAGCCCGGGCTGGTGTTGATGCTCACGCCAAGCGTGAAATCCTTGCCGCCAAGCTTCAGTTCCTTGGCGACGTAGCGCAGGTCCAGGTTGGTCAGCTTGGTGTTGTAGACGTTGTTGTGGCCGGCGTAGTCGGCTTCCACCTTGGCATAGCCGCCGAAGTTGTCGCTGATGCGGCCGGCCACGTACAGGTCCGCCTCGGTCAGTGCCGTGCTGCTTTGGCCCTGCGCCGGTGCGTTATGGGTTTCGGTGAGCTGGCCCGATAGCGGGATCTTGGTGCCGTTGCCATCGGTGTCGGTGAAACCATTGAGCTTGAACCGCATGCCGTAGGGCGTGAGGTTGGGGCCTGTGGCCAGGTTGCCGTACGAGCCGGCATGACAATCGGCGCACGATGAGCCGGTCTGGCGTGCAAAGGCAGGGATGGCTTGCGCGGCGCTGCTGCCGAGCAGCAGCAACAACGCCAGGGCACTCCATGAAAGCAGCGTGCCGGGCCGTCGTCTGCGGCGGGAGGGGGAAAGGGACAACATGGGGGCTCCTTTGGATCGATGGGGTCCGACGGTTACCAACGCCTTGCGCCCATCAGCGGCGGCGTTGCGGCAGCATTCCGCGCAACGTGCCGTCGCGCAGGATGAAGTGGTGCCAGAGCGCGGCACCGACGTGCACGCACGCCAGTGCAAGTAGCACCCAGGCGGCGTCCTGGTGCCAGTCGAGCAGGTTGTCGGCGAGGTCTTCATCCTCACCGACCAGGGCCGGCAACGTCAGGCCGAGAAAATGCACGGGCTTGCCCTCGGCATTGCTCAACGCCCAGCCCAGCAGCGGCAGCGTGAGCAACACGGCATACAGCGCCAGGTGCGTGATGCCGGCAGCCAGGCGCAGCAGGCGCGATGACTGGCCTTCGGCGGCAAGCCTGCCGACCCGGATGCGTACCAGCACGCGCGCGGCGAACAACAGCAACACCAGCAGGCCAAAATGTCGATGGCCTTCGAGCAACCATTGGCGCAGCGCGCGGCCATCGAGTTCATCGCGCGCAAAGATCAGGCCGGCGGCCAGCAGCAGGCACAGCACGGTGAGCCAGTGCAGCCACACCACCTTGCGCGGGCGCGCTTGCGCACCGTTGCCAGTCATCGAACGATCGTTGCGTGTTGCCGTCATCCCGCCGTCCCCGAGCATCGCCTGGTGGCCATCCGAGGGTTTCGGCCGGCCGATACGAGGCATTGCCCGTGAGTGCTGGCGGCTTCGGGAAAGGTTGCGCGACGGGCCGGCAACGGGAGGCGACGTTACGCAAGGTGACGAAGTCACGGACGGGCGCAACCTTTCCTGCCGTGGGTGGCACTCAACCGGGAAGCACGTTCACCGGACACTCACGGCCAGGCCCATGGATATCGAACGCATCCAGTTGCAACCGCACGGCGACAGCCGTGGCATGCTCGTGGCGCTGGAAGAGCAGCGCAACGTGCCGTTCGACATACGACGGGTCTACTACGTGTATGCCACGCGCGGCGACGTGCATCGCGGCCAGCATGCCCATCGCCATCTCACCCAGATGGCCATCGCGGTGCGCGGCGCGGTCACCATCCTGCTCGATGACGGCAGCGGCGCGCAGGAGGTACGCCTGGATGACCCCGCGCAAGGCCTGATGATCGGCAGCATGGTGTGGCGCGAGCTGTACGACTTCAGTGACGATTGCGTGCTGATGGTTCTGGCCGACCAGCTCTATGACCCGGCCGACTATATCTACGACTACGACCAGTTCCTGCGCGAAGCGCATGGTGATGCCATGCGGGAGGGCGTTGCCGCATGGCGAGGCCGCTAGTGATCATCGGCGCAGGCGAATTCGCGCAGATCGCCTGTGAATACTTCACCCATGACAGCGACTATGACGTGGCTGCCTTCAGCGTGGAGCGCTCGTGGTTGCGCGAGACAGAGCTGGCCGGTCACCCGGTGGTGCCGTACGAGGAACTGGCCTTGTATTATCCACCTGCCGATTTCGACGCCTTCGTGGCCGTGCCGTCGAGTCAGCTCAACCGGCTGCGCACGCGGCTGTACCAGGATGCCCGGGCACGCGGCTATGCCATGGCAAGTTATGTAAGCAGCCGTGCCTTCGTGTGGCGCAATGCGCAACTGGGCGAACACTGCTTCATTTTCGAAAACAACGTGATCCAGCCCTTCGTCACCATCGGCAGCAACTGCGTGTTGTGGAGCGGCAACCATGTCGGCCACCGCACGGTGATCGGCGACAACGTGTTCGTGGCGTCGCATGCGGTGATTTCCGGTTATTGCCAGATCGGCCAGAACAGCTTCCTGGGCGTCAACAGCACATTCAACGACCACGTGAACGTGGCACAGGACAATGTGATCGGCTCCGGCGCCCTGGTGGTTCGCGATACCGAGCCAGGGCGGATCTACGTGGGTTCGCCGGCCAAGGCCTTGCCTGGCAAGTCGAGCTTCGACGTGAGCCTGTAGCCATGCGTACGTTGCATTGGGCCAAGCAGGGGCTGGTCTTCGATACCGCGCGCCAGGGTGTGGGTGGATGGATGTGCCATTCGGCGCTCACGCCCACGCCACACCGGCTCGACGAGGAAACGATCCGCGTCTATGCGGGCTTTCGCGATGCCGATGGCATCAGCCGCATCGGGTATGTGGACGTATGTGCCGATGATCCCCGGCAGGTGCTGCGAGTCAGCCCGTCACCCGTGCTGGATATCGGTCGTGACGGCTGTTTCGACGACAACGGTGTGATCCTGGGCGACGTCGTGGCGGCGCCGGGCGGCCTGCACATGTTCTACGTCGGATTCCAGCGCGTGGCCAAAGCCAAGTTCCTGGCTTTCACCGGCCTGGCGATCTCGCGCGATGGTGGCGAGACATTCCAGCGGCACCAGGAGACGCCGATTCTCGATCGCGCGCCCGGTCGCAGCACCATTGCCGCCATCCACACGGCCATGTTCGAGAACGGACGCTGGCGGCTCTGGTATGCGGTGGGTGACGACTGGGAGATGCTGCAAGGCAAGCCGTATCCGCGCTACCACATCCGTCATGCCGAAACGGCGGACCTGCATGACGTGCCGCGCGACGATCGCATCTGCCTGTTGCCCCAGGGCAGCGAATACCGTATCGGGCGCCCTCGTGTGTATCGCCTCAACGGTGGCTACGTCATGTATTTCACGCGTGGTAACGTCACCGGCGAATATTTTCCCGGTGTGGCGTTCAGCGAGGACGGCCTGCGCTGGGAACGTCGCGACGAGGCTCTGGGACTTGCGCTGTCCGATGCCGGCTGGGATTCGCGCGTGATCTGCTATCCCTCGCTGATCCGTCACGGTGACGGCCTGCTGATGTTCTACAACGGCAACGACATGGGCATGGCCGGCTTCGGCGTCGCCACGGTCGAAGGCCTCTATCGAGGGGACGGTCGTGTTCACGGTTAGGCCGTATGGACCGGCCGATGCCGACGCCTGGGATTGGGCCGTCGCCGGGTCGCGTCAGGGCAACCTGCTGCATCGACGCGGCTACATGGATTACCACGCCGATCGATTCGTCGATGCGTCGCTGGTGGTGGAGCGCGAGGGGGCGATTGTCGCGGTGTTTCCTGCCGATCGCCTGGGCGATCAGGTGCGCAGTCACGGCGGCCTGACCTATGG
>NZ_DASVMI010000037.1:0-8919 GCF_036384435.1 Dyella sp.
TCGGTGCTGCTGCTCTATCCGGTGGTGCTGTCGACCATGCTCGGTGCGCCTCGCCTGACCTACCGTTTCTGGAAGGACAGCCGACTGGATATGTTCCCCGCCGAGGGCGCGCAGCGCGTGCTTATCGTGGGCGCCGATCGCGCCGGCGAGGCACTTTCGCGCGACCTGCATCGTGATGCCCGCTTCAACGTCGTTGGTTTCGTCGACGACAAGGAAAGCCTGCGTGGCGCGAGCATCAACGGCCGCCCGGTGCTTGGGCGCATCGACCAGTTGCCCGAACTGACCCGCGAAGCTGCCGTGCAGATGCTGCTGATCGCCCTGCCAGGGGCATCGACCTCAGAAATGCGCCGCGTCGTCGAGTTGTGCGATCTCACGGGCCTGCCGTACCGCACCGTGCCCAAGCTTGAGGATGTCGTGGCCGGTCGCGCGCAGTTCAATGAAATCAAGGAAGTGGCAATCGAGGATCTGCTCGGGCGCGATCCGGTGGAGCTGGATTGGACGGCCATCCGCGAAACGCTGACCGGGCGCCGTGTGTTGGTGACCGGCGGTGGTGGTTCGATCGGTTCGGAATTGTGCCGTCAGGTGGCTCGCCTGGGCGCGCATTCGCTGGTTGTCGTGGACCACAGCGAATTCAACCTGTATCAGATCTCGCAGGAACTGCGCGCTGAATATCCCGAACTGATCTTCGAAGGTATCCTGGCCGACGCGGGTGACCCGGCCGCGATGCGCAAGCTGTTCATTGAGCAGCAGCCACAGGTCGTTTTCCACGCCGCGGCCTACAAACATGTGCCGATGCTGCAAGGGCAACTGCGGCAGGCCTTCCGTAACAATGTGCTGGTCACGCGCAATATCGCCGACCTGGCCGATCAGCATCAGGTCGAGTGCTTTGTGCTGATCTCCACTGACAAGGCGGTCAATCCGACCAGTGTCATGGGCGCCTGCAAGCGCGTGGCTGAAATCTGGTGCCAGAACCTGAATGCGCGCTCCAATACGCGCTACATCACCGTGCGCTTCGGCAATGTGCTTGATTCGGCCGGTTCAGTGGTGCCGCTCTTCCGTCAGCAGATTCGTAACGGCGGTCCGGTCACCATTACGCATCCAGAAATCTCACGCTATTTCATGACCATTCCCGAAGCCTGCCAGTTGATCCTGCAAGCGGCGAGCCTGGGGCAGGGCGGCGAGATCTTCGCGCTGGATATGGGCGAGCCGGTGAAAATCCGTGACCTGGCCGAGCAGATGATCCGCCTTGCTGGCAAAAAGCCTGGCACCGAGATTCCGATCGTCTATACCGGTCTGCGTTCGGGTGAGAAGCTTTTCGAGGAATTGTTCCATCCGCTGGAAAATTACAGTGCGACGACGCATGCCAAGATATTCCTGGCCCAGCATCGCCAGGTATCGTGGGACCTGCTGCAAGTACAGTTTAGCAAGGCAACTGAAGCGACGGTTGCCTTCGATGAGGAAAACCTTCGCGCCTGCGTGTCAGGTTTGCTCCCGTCGTTCCGTTGGAGCGATATTCCGCAGCCTGAAAACGTAGTCTCGATCCGTCGTGCCGAATCTGGAGAAAAGTGAGTGAGCAAGCCGTTGCGTAAGGTGGTATTCCCCGTAGCCGGTCTGGGTACGCGCTTTTTGCCTGCGACCAAGGTCGTTGCCAAGGAAATGCTGCCCGTGCTGGATCGTCCGCTGATCCAATACGCCGTCGATGAAGCCGTGGATGCTGGCGCCGACACGCTGGTGTTTGTAACCAACCGCTACAAGCACGCCATTGCCGACTACTTCGACAAGGCCTATGAGTTGGAGGCCAAGCTGGAGGAGAAAGGCAAGGATGAATTGCTGGCTCTTGTGCAGGGCACCTTGCCGCGCCATGTGCGCGCGATCTTCGTGACCCAGCCAGAGGCTCTTGGCCTGGGCCATGCCGTGCTTTGCGCCAAGCCCGTGGTGGGTGATGAGCCGTTCGGCATCATCTTGCCCGACGACCTGATCTGGAACCAGGGACGCGGTGCGCTCGGCCAGATGGCTGAACTGGCGCAATCTCAGGATGCCGGTGTCATTGCGGTGGAAGAAGTGCCACAGAACGAGACCGACAAGTACGGCATCGTCGATGCCACCACGATCGACGAGCGCAGCGCGCAGATCCGCCACATGGTGGAAAAGCCCAAGCCCGCCGATGCCCCGTCCAATCTTGCCGTGGTCGGTCGCTACGTGCTTCCCGGGCGCATTTTTCAGTTGCTCGAACAGACCACGCCTGGTGCGGGTGGTGAAATCCAGTTGACCGATGCCATCGAGGCCTTGCTCAAGGAGCAGGGCAAGGTGCTGGCCTATCGATTCCAGGGCACACGCTTCGATTGTGGCAACAAGGCAGGCCTGGTACGGGCCACCATGCATATGGCCATGCAGGACCCCAAGCTGGCGCAGACCGTGCGCGATTTTGCCGCCAACTTGTGACTGGGCGGGCGGCTGCGTCCTTTGTGACGTAGCCGCTTACCTTGACGGGTCCGTCTCTGTGAAACAGGGCAAGTAGCCGGGGCGCAAGCGTTGGGGGCAACGGCGGACTGACAATTTGCGAGAGTGCGCCGATGATGCGCCCTGATGATTCCTCCCTCGACTCTGGGCGCCCGACTCGTACTGTCCCATCGAGCTGTTCCGTGATATCCATGTTTCCTTGAGCTTCTCAAGGCCAGGCCTGAGCCGCAGCATGGATATCGACTGGATTATCAATCATCTCGGCGAGGACCGCGACCGTTACCACGGTGCCGTTGCGCCACCTTTGTTGCAGAGTTCGATTTTCGCGTTTCCCGATGTGGCCTCCATGCGCGAGGCGGCGGCCGATGAATTCAACGCCGCGATTTATACGCGTGGCAATAACCCCACCGTGTCCATGTTGCGCACCAAGTTGGCGGCGCTGGAAGGCGCCGCTGATGCCTTGGTTTTCGCCTCGGGGGCAGGTGCAATGGCCGCTGGCGTGATTGCCTGCGTCGCAGCCGGTGACCATGTCATTTGCGTGCAGCATGCCTACAGTTGGACCAGGCGCCTGCTCGATACATTGCTGCGCACGCTCGGAATCTCGGTCGATTTCGTCGATGGCCGTTCGCTCGATGCCATCGAACAGGCGATCGGTCCAAGCACGCGCCTGATCGTGCTAGAAAGTCCGACTTCGCTGACGTTCGAACTGCAGGACCTTGCTGCGATCGCCGCCATGGCGCGGCAGCGCGGCATCCTCACGCTATGCGACAACAGTTACGCTTCCCCGTTGGGGCAGTCGCCATTGGCGCTGGGCATCGACCTGGTCATGCACTCGGCCACCAAATACCTCAATGGCCACAGTGACGTCATGGCCGGCGTGCTTTGCGGCAGTCACGAATCCATGCGCATGGTGTTCGAAGGTCCTTTGATGACCTTGGGGGCGGTCATTTCGCCACACGATGCCTGGCTCATGTTGCGTGGCTTGCGCACGTTGCCGTTACGCATGGAGCGTTCGGCAGCCAGCGCGCTACAGGTGGCGCAATGGCTGGAGCAGCACCCACGCGTCGCGCGTGTCCACCATCCACACCTGCCGTCGCATCCCCAGCATGAGCTTGCGCTGCGCCAGATGCATGCGGCCAGCGGGGTGATGTCAATCGTGTTGGACGTGCCGGATGTGCCGTCGGTCGAACGATTCTGCAATGCGCTGCGGCGTTTCCTGCTCAGTGTCTCCTGGGGCGGTTACGAGTCGCTGGCCTGGCCGATGGCTTGTGCGTTGCCAGGTACGGCCCGCGTGGATACCAGCGCCTCGTTGCCGGCCAGTCTCGTGCGGCTTTCCATCGGCCTGGAAGACCCACGGGTGCTCATAGCCGACCTGGCTCAGGCTCTGGAACGCGTCTGACCCATACCGGCGCTGCCGCCGGCATGCCACAATGAACGCCCGAATCGGCCACATACGCGGCGCAGGATTCGGCATAGGGGATTTAGCACGGCTGGCTTGCGTCCGCACGGCGGGCGGTGTGGCTGCGTGTGGGTCTTTTTCCGTTGTTTTCAGTGGATGATTTCAGGGAAGCACCATGGATCTGCTGCGGTTTTTGTTGTTGTTGCCCGTGCGCCTGCTACGGGGCTTGCTTGGCCTTCTCGGCCTGATTCTGCGGCCGTTGATCGGCAATGTGTCGTGGTCCGCGCCCGCCTGGGCGCCCGCCACCGCAGGCCTGGTCAGGCGCCGTCCCCTGCATGCCGCCGGTACCCTCGTGGCCTTGCTGGTGATCGGCTTTGGCGGCTGGTATGGCTGGCAGTGGTACAAGAATCGCCCCAAGCCGGTCGAGCCGGAACGGGTCACGCTCTCCGCGCAGGCTCCGTTGCTGACCGATTACACGCAACAGCCGATCTTCATCTACCCGCTGAACGTGATGTTCTCTCGCTCAGCTGCGCAGATCGAGCAGGTCGGCAAGCCGGTTACTGCCGGCATCACCATGCAGCCGGCGATCAAGGGCCAGTGGACCTGGGTCGACGACAAGCACCTGCGCTTCACGCCCGCTGAAGACTGGCCGGTAGGCAAACACTTCCAGGTGCGCTTTGACGTATCCAAGGTATTCGCGCCGCACGTGAAGATGGCCGACGACCACGTTGATTTCGATACCGCCAAGTTCGAGATGACCGTCGGTCGTGGAGAGTTCTATCAGGACCCACAAGATGCCACGGCAAAGAAGACCATCCTCCCGGTGGATTTCAATTACCCGGTGGACCCATCGCAGTTCGAAAAGCGCATTGGTCTTGAGCTGAACCAGCCCGGCCTGGGCGGCGGCTCGCTCAAGTTCAGTGTGACCTACGACCAGAACAAGCTGCATGCCTGGATTCATTCGCAGCCTCTGGCCTTGCCCAAGGCCGATGGTGCGGTGGCCTATACGATTGCCAAGGGCGTGCGTAGCTCGCGTGGTGGCGATGGTACCGAAGACGAGCGGGCGGCGAGTATTGCGGTGCCTGGTCTCTATAGCCTGGCGATCAAGAGCATCGAACCTA
Source organism: Dyella sp. (assembly GCF_036384435.1). Taxonomy (GTDB): domain Bacteria; phylum Pseudomonadota; class Gammaproteobacteria; order Xanthomonadales; family Rhodanobacteraceae; genus GSA-30. Next base: position 4,981 of record NZ_DASVMI010000037.1, read on the forward strand.
CCTTGGTCGACAACGACAAATACGAGCCCGAACAGGTGTTGTTGCTGGAAACCAGCGACAATGTCCGTGACAGCGAACTGGCCGGCCTGGTCAAGGCCTGGGTGCTACCCAAGCGCAATCCCAAATTCGACGATGACGATGATGCCGCTCCCTACCCATGGCAGCCTTCGGAAATCAGCGAGTCGCTGCTGAAGAAATCGCAGCCACTGAAGCTCGAAGTCGTACCGACCGAGAACGACTACGCATCACTGCAAAGCTTCAAGTTCCACGCCGAACCGGGCCAGCGCATTTACGTACGCGTGGAGAAAGGCCTGCGTTCGTTCGGTGGTTATCTTTCCGGCCAGGCGACGGCTCAGGCCATCACCGTACCGGACTATCCCAAGCTGTTGCGCTTCATGGCCGACGGCTCGCTGCTGTCGATGAGCGGCAGCAAGCGCGTATCGGTGGTGTCACGTAACCTGCCGGGCATGCGCGTGGAGGTGGGCCGCGTATTACCCGATCAGATCCAGCATCTGGTCAGCCTCAACCAGGGCAACTACACCAGGCCCGACCTTGTCTACGGCTTCAGCGAAGACCACATCGTCGAGCGCTACGAGGTCAAGCGCAGTTTCCCCAAGGGTGATCCGGGCAAGGCGCACTACGAGGGCGTGGACCTGGGCCAATACCTGAAGGAAGGCAAGCGCGGCGTATTCATGCTGCACTTGTCCGCCTATGACGCCAAGGCCGAAGCCAAGAAGGAACAGGCTGAAAAGGCTGCCGAAGACGAAGCCAAGAATGGTTTCAGCTCAGGCAACAGCGCGGCCAGTGGTGACCAAGGCGAAGGCGAGGGTGATGAAGGCGAGGGCGACGCCCCGGCTGACGACGATGCTGCCGCAGATGACGCCCGCCCTGCGCCGCAGGACACGCGCCTGGTGGTGGTGACCGACCTGGGCATGCTGGTCAAGAAGGCTGTCGATGGCAGCCAGGATGTATTCGTGCAGTCGATCGCCAGCGGTCAACCTGTCGCTGGCGCCAGCGTGGCGGTGGTGGCGCTCAACGGCCAGACGCTCTACAGCGAAACCACCAGCGGCGACGGCGTGGTGCATTTCCCCAGCCTCAAGGGCCTGGATCGCGACAAGAAGCCAGTCATGTACCTGGTCAAGAAGGGCGATGACTTGTCGTTCCTGCCGATTGGAACCTACGATCGCCAACTCGACTATTCGCGCTTCGATATCGGTGGTGAGCGCAACGCGGTCAGCGATGGCGCACTATCGGGCTATCTGTTTTCCGATCGCGGTATCTATCGCCCGGGCGATACCTTCCACATCGGCCTTATCGTGCGGGCGGCGACCTGGACACGCAGCGTCGCAGGCGTGCCGCTTCAGGCGGAAATCGTCGATCCGCGCGGTGTGGCAGTGAAGCAGGTGCCGCTCTCGATGGATGCCTCCGGCTTCGCCGAACTTGAATACGCACCCGCGGAAACCGCGCCCACCGGCACCTGGACGATCAATCTCTACATCGTCAAGGACGGCAAGACCAACGCGCAGATCGGCAACACGACGGTCCAGGTCAAAGAGTTCCTGCCCGATCGCATGAAGGTTGACGCGCACATGTCCCAGCAGGTGACCGAGGGCTGGGTCAAGCCTGAAGACCTCAAGGGTGAGGTCGATGTGCAGAACCTGTTCGGTACGCCGGCCACCGATCGACGCGTTTCCGCCTCGCTGACCTTGCGTCCTGCCTATCCAGCATTCCGCAGTTGGCCCGATTACCACTTCTACGATGTGCGTCGAGCCAAAGATGGTTACCAGGAAGATCTTGAAGACGGCAAGACCGACGACAAGGGCCATGCCGAGTTCAACCTGGATCTGAAGAAATACGCTGACGCGACCTACCAGTTGTACTTCCTGGCCAAGGCCTATGAAGCCGAAGGTGGCCGCAGCGTGGCCGCTGCCACGCAGACGCTGGTGTCGAGCAATGATTGGCTGGTGGGCTACAAGGCGACTGATGACCTTGATTACGTCAGCCGTGGTGCCAGTCGCACTGTGCGATTGGTGGCGATCGATCACCAGGCCAAGTCGACTGCCTTGAGCGATCTCAAGGTGCAACTGATCGAGCGTCGCTACATCTCGGTACTGACCAAGCAGGATTCGGGCGTCTACAAATACGAGTCCAAGCTTAAGGAAATTCCGGTCAGCGAGCAGCCGCTGAGCATTCCGGCCGGGGGCATGGATTACACCCTGCCCACCGACAAGCCCGGTAACTTCGCGCTGGTGATTCGCCGCACCGATCGTGCGGAGGTCAACCGTATCGAATACAGCGTCGTAGGCGACGCCAATGTCTCTCGCTCACTCGATCGCAATGCCGAACTGCAGCTCAACCTGAGCAAGAAGGATTACGCCCAGGGCGAGACGGTGGATATCGCCATCCGTGCGCCGTACGCCGGCAGCGGCCTGATCACCATCGAGCGCGACAAGGTCTACGCGCACGCGTGGTTCCACGCCGACACCACCAGCTCCGTACAGCACATCACCGTACCGGCGAGCTTTGAAGGCAACGGCTATATCAACGTGCAGTACATCCGCGATCCGTCCTCGGACGAGATCTTCATGAGCCCGTTGAGCTACGGTGTCGTGCCGTTCTCAGTCAATCTCGATGCCCGTCGCAACGACATCAAGGTCGCTTCGCCCGCGCTGGTCAAGCCTGGCCAGGATGTCACCTTCAAGGTCACGTCCAGCCAGCCAACCAAGGCAGTCGTGTTCGCCGTGGATGAGGGCATCCTGCAAGTGGCGCGCTACAAGCTGGGTGACCCGCTGAAATTCTTCTTCCGCAAGCGCATGCTGGAAGTGGGCACCTCGCAGATCCTCGACCTGATCCTGCCGGACTTCGAGAAGCTGATGTCGATGGCCGCTCCGGGTGGCGACGAGGATGGTGCCATCGGCCGCCAGCTCAATCCGTTCAAGCGCAAGCGCGATAAGCCGGTGGCTTATTGGTCGGGTATCGTGGACGTGGATGGCGAAAAGGACCTGACCTATCACGTGCCTGACTACTTCAATGGCAAGCTGCGTGTGATGGCGGTGTCGGTCTCGCCGGACAAGATCGGTACCTTCGAGGGCGCCACCACGGTGCGCGGTGATTTCGTACTGTCGCCGAATGTGCCGACCACGCTGGCCCCCGGTGACGAGGTCGAGGTAAGCGTTGGCGTGGCCAACAACCTGACCGGCCTGGGGGGCAAGCAGGTGCCGGTGTCGGTTTCGCTCAAGACGGGCCCGCAACTGCAACTGGTCGGCAATGCCACGCAGAGCATCAATCTTGGCGAGATGCGCGAAGGCGTGGCGTTGTTCCGCGTGAAAGCCACCGAGCAGCTCGGTTCCGGCAACCTGACTTTCACCGCCACCTATGGCGACAAGTCGGCCAGACAGAGCGTCGACCTGTCGGTGCGTCCGGCAGCAGCCTTCCGCACCACGGTGGGCATCGATCGCGTCGAGGCGGGCAGCAAGGCCGATTTCACCGATATACGCAAGCTCTACGATGCCTATGCCAAGCGTGATGTGGCGATCTCCAACCTGCCGCTGGTGCTGGCGCAAGGCCTGTCCGCTTACCTGGTGAATTTCGAGCATTACTGCACCGAACAGATTCTCAGTGGTGCCATGCCGGCGCTGGTGTTCGGTCAGCGGCCGGAATTCAAGTCGGTGCTCGATGCCTCCCAGAAGACCGGCGGCAAGACCCAAGCCGAGGCGCTGGCAAGCCTTTACGATGCCCTGCATACACGCCAGAACGGGCAGGGTGGCTTCAGCCTGTGGACGGCCACGCCCGATGGCGATGCCTTCCGCAGCGACTACGCCATGCACTTCATGCTGGAGGCACGCGATCGCGGCATGGCCGTGCCACGCGATATGTTCGATGCGGGTAACGGATACCTCAAGCAGATCGCCGCCGATGACAGTGCCGATTCGATTGAGG
>NZ_DASVMI010000038.1:0-18561 GCF_036384435.1 Dyella sp.
CCCCGGAGGTGCCTTGCTGCTGTCGCTCGGGATGGTCGGTATATGCCCATTTGTCCACGACCAGGGTGCTGGTCATCATGTCATGCAGGCCCTGCTTGCGCTCGGTGAAAATCACCATCAGGTAGCCGATGCAGAAGAACAGGCTGGACAGGATGCGGCCAAACCAGCGCCCCAACGCACGGCCGAAGCCGATGCGGTTTCCCTGCAAGTCGGTCACCTTGATACCCAGCGCGCGCTTGCCCAGCGTGGCTTGCGCCGCAGAGCTTTCCTGCAGGCAGAAATAAAGTATCGATATCACGAACAGGCCCAGGTAGGCGAAAACGATGATGCCTCCGGCCGCGGCGTTGCCTTGCTTGAATGATGGAACAAATACCGCGCCAAGTACGGCTAGCACGATGACGTTGAAGATCGACAGGATGATGCTGTCGAGGATGCTTGCCAGCAGGCGGCGGGCAAAGCCACCGTAGACGACGCGCCGCTGCGCCTGCGCCCCCCACTCGTTGCTGGCAAAGCTTGATGGGCTGGCCGCGAAGGGATTGGTATCGACACGGGCAGGAGGGAGGATCGGCGGCGGCACGGCCGGATTCGCCGCTTGCAGTTCATGCATCATGGACGATAGCGGTTGCCACTGCGCCATGCCTTCTCGCCATACCAGGCTTGCCGGTCGCAGACGTTCACTGGCGATGGCATCGAGCAGTTGTTGCCTGCTGATCGGTCCCTGGCGTTGGCCAAACAAATCCACGAAGTACCAACTGACTTCCTGTTGCATCTTGAGTTTCCCCCTATAGGAAGCGTCAAGATATGGCAATCGGCTTCCGCCTGCCACGGGGTCAGGGAAAGGGCAGGCCAGCCTCGCGCAGCAGCCGTGCCAGGGCGATCAGTGGCAATCCGATCAAGGCGGTGGGATCGGTGTTGTCAATGCGCTCGAACAGGGCGATTCCCAGGCCTTCACACTTGAAGCTGCCGGCGCAGTCCAGCGGTTGTTCGCGCTTGATATAACGAGATATTTCCTCCTGGTCGAGCGTGCGAAAGTGGACTTCGGTCAAGTCAACATGCGTTCTTTGTGAGCCGTCGCGAGTATCGAACAGGCACAGGGCCGTATGAAAACGTACCGATTGCCCTGACGAGGCAAGCAACTGTTCCTGGGCACGCTCGGCACTGCCGGGCTTGTCCAGCACCCGGCCGTGGAGTTCGGCGACCTGGTCGGAGCCGATGACCAGGGCGTCGGTCAGGCCTGCACTGGCCGCCCGGGCCTTGGCGATCGCCAGGCGCAAAGCCCGTGTCGCGGGTGCCTCATCGGGCAGCGCCGCTTCATCGGTGCCTGGGCTGTATTGTTCGAAGTCGCTGGTCAGTCGGCCCAGCAACTCGGCCCGGTAACGCGATGTGGAGCCGAGGATAAGGCGGGGCGCATTCATGCGTCACTCTCGCGGCGGATCTGCTCGCGCATGGCATCGTCCAGATCGTGCTGGGCCTGATCGAGCCCGGCGAGCAGCGGGCGCAAGCGGTTGCGTGCCTGGCTCATGCTGGCGATTGCCTCATCGAGTTCGTGCTGTGATGCCCGAGGAGCGCTGTCGCGTATCCAGATGCGCTGCTGTAGCAACGAGCGCAGGCCGGCTTCGACCGCATTGCGGGCCTCCTTTTCGCTTTCCGCGGGCAGGTCCGGGTTCAGCGACATGACCGCGTGGGCCTGCTGCAGGCCGCTGCGGCAGTTCTTGAGGTCAGCCTCAAGGCGATCGGCCAGGTCCAGGAGATGGCGTACACTGCCGGTCCGGCGGAACATGCGCTGCCGGTAGACGAGCGCGGCGACCGCCAGGATGACCATCACAGTGAGCAGGGCGGTCAGCCCGGCTGTCAGGTAGGTATCCACGAGATCCTTGGTAACGAGTCGGGTCCGAAGCCTTCAGTCTGCCGCATGGGCCATGATCGACGCAAAAGGGCTGACGGTGCGCCTTAAGCATTTGTATGCAGTTGACTTCTCCTGGCTGGCTGCCTAGAATTTCCCGATTATGTCCGTGACACTGCCAGAGTCCGTGGACGCATGGCGCATGGTCGCGACAAGGCGTTCGTATGAGGGAGCCTTGCCGATTGCCGTATTGCGGCGCCTCGCTGAGGTGCTTGCCGGTACGGGCGGGGAGGTTCGGTACGAGCTGGATTTCGGTCGTGACGAGTTCGGTACATCCTATCTGGATGTCCGCGTCCAGGCGCCGCTCGAACTGACCTGCCAACGTACGTTGGAGCCGTTCATTCTGCCGATCTCGGTGGTTACGCGGCTTGGCCTGATCCGCTCCGAGCGTGAGGAGTCGGCCCTTCCTCCGGGAAGCGAGCCGCTGTTGATCGCCGAGGATGGCAGGCTGAATCTGGCGGACGTGATCGAAGACGAATTGCTGTTGGCAGTGCCGCTGGTGCCGGTCAATCCGGACAGTACGTTGCCTGACGAAGTAGTGGATCCCGGTCCGGAGCTATCCGCCGCCGTGGGTCGTACCGATAACCCGTTCGCGGTCCTGCGCGAACTCAAGAAAAACTGATTTAGCTGGAGACTCGCCATGGCCGTTGCCAAGAGCCGCAAGACCCCGTCCACCCGCGGCATGCGTCGTTCGCACGATGCGCTCAAGACCGTGCAACTGGCCACCGATCCGACGAGCGGCGAAGTGCATCTGCGCCACCACGTCACCAAGGATGGCTACTATCGCGGCAAGAAGGTCATCGACACCCAGACCTCGGTGGTCGAAGAAGATTGATCCGATACATGAGGGTCTGTGACAAGGCTCTCATACTGTGACTGGCAAGGCGGCGCGACTAGGCGCCGCTTTGCGTTTAGGCGTGCAGGCGGCGTAACGTTGCAGCTTCGGCGGCAAGCGTTGCCCGGTTCACACGTCGATCGTCCTCGTAATTGGATAGTCAATGGCACAGATCTACTCCCGTATCGTCGCGACCGGCAGTGCGCTGCCAGAGCGCGTGTTGACCAACGCGGACCTGGAAAAATTCGTCGATACCAGTGACGAATGGATCCGTACCCGCACCGGTATTCGCCAACGTCATATCGCTGCTGACGGTGAGACTACCGGCGATTTCGCCACGCTGGCCGCGCAGCGCGCGCTCGAGGCGGCCGGCCTGAAGGCCTCCGACATTGATCTGATCGTGCTTGGCACGACCACGCCGGACATCATCTTTCCTTCCACGGCGTGTCTGGTGCAACATCGTTTGGGTGCGAATGGTTGTGCAGCATTCGACGTCAACGCCGCCTGTTCGGGTTTCGTCTACGCCCTGGGCGTGGCGGACAAGTTCATTAAGACAGGCTCATCCAAACGTGCCCTGGTGATCGGCGCCGAGACGCTGACGCGCATGATCGACTGGAAGGAGCGCGAGACCTGCGTCCTCTTTGGTGATGGTGCGGGCGCGGTCATCCTGGAAGGTTCCAGCGAGCCGGGAATCTACGCCACATGTCTGCATGCCGATGGTGGCCACAAGGAGCTGCTGTATAACCCGGTTGGCGTTTCCGCCGGCTTTACAGACGAGCCCAATCATGGCGTGCGCATCCGCATGGCCGGTCGCGAAGTGTTCAAGGTGGCGGTCAAGACGCTCGATGCGCTGGTCGAGGAAACCTTGCAGGCCGCCGCCATGGACGCTTCCCAACTGGATTGGCTGATTCCGCATCAGGCCAATCTGCGCATCATCGAAGCGACGGCCAAGCGCCTGAACATGTCGATGGAGCAGGTCATCGTGACCGTCGACCAGCACGCCAACACGTCAGCCGGCTCAGTGCCTCTGGCACTGGATCATGCCGTTCGTTCGGGCAAGGTCAAGCGCGGCCAGAACCTGTTGCTGGAGGCCTTCGGCGGCGGCTTCACCTGGGCTTCGGCGTTGCTGAAATACTGATTCGACCAGGTCGGCAGTTGCGCTGCCTGTCAAAAAGTCGGAAGCAAAAGCCGGTATGTCCGGCTTTTGCTTTTTCATGGGAGCAGCTGGCAACGCGCGACCTTAAAGATCTTTGGCTTGTGCCGCCTGTTCATGAAGATGGTTGCATCCTCAAAGTTCAAGGCTCTTCCTCTCTACCCTTGACAGCGCCGCAGGCGCGACTTCACCGGCGGCAAGGCCGCCGTCTTTGCCGCGTTCAAGCCACAAACAGCTGCGTATGGCGCGCGACAATGGCACTATTCCGCCTTTCATTCATGCCTGTCTTCCCATGACCCAGACCTCCACTTCGCTCGCCTTCGTTTTCCCCGGCCAGGGTTCGCAATCCGTTGGCATGCTGGCCGAACTGGCCGTCGCGCATGAAGAGGTCAAGGCCACGTTCGATGAGGCGTCGCTAGGGGCAGGGGTTGACCTGTGGGCGCTCAGCCAGCAGGGCCCGGAAGATCAGCTCAACAGCACACAGAATACCCAGCCTGCCTTGCTGGCAGCCAGTGTTGCCGTGTGGCGCGTGTGGCAGAAGCTCGGTGGTGCGCGGCCGGCGCAGTTGTCCGGTCACAGCCTGGGCGAGTACAGCGCGCTGGTATGTGCCGATGCGCTGTCACTGCATGATGCGGCTGCCCTGGTGGCTGAGCGTGGACGCTTGATGCAGGCGGCCGTGCCGGCGGGCGTAGGTGCTATGGCAGCGATCATTGGTGGCGATGATGCGCAGATTGCCGCGGTATGCGAAGAAGTGGCGCAGGGCCAGGTGGTTTCACCAGCGAACTTCAATTCGCCCGGCCAGTTGGTCATTGCCGGTAACGCCGAGGCGGTTGATCGCGCATTGGCGCGCCTGGCCGAGTTGGGCGTGAAGAAGGCCGTAAAGCTCGCCGTATCCGTGCCGTCCCATTGCGCCCTGATGAAAGATGCCGCCGCCCGGCTCGATGAGCGCATGACCTCGATCACGTGGATGCAGCCATCGATTCCGGTCGTGCAGAACGCCGTCGCGCGTTCTTTCGATGATGTCGCAGCCATTCGCGACGCCTTGCGGCAACAACTTTACCTGCCGGTGCGCTGGACCGAATGCGTGCAGGCCCTGGTGGCCGGTGGTGCGACACGGATCGCCGAAGCGGGCCCGGGCAAGGTGCTGGCCGGCCTGATCAAGCGTATCGACAAGAGCGTCGAGGCTCGTGCCATCGGTGCGCCGGCTGATATCGAAGCCACGCGCGCCGATTGGACCTGACCTTTTCCGTTTTCCAAGGAACCTACATCATGAGTCATTCCCTGAAGGGCGAAATCGCGCTGGTGACTGGTGCCAGTCGCGGTATCGGCGCAGCTATTGCCGACGAACTGGCCAGTCGCGGCGCAACGGTGATCGGCACGGCCACCAGTCAATCGGGTGCAGTGGCCATTGGCGAGCGGCTGGCTGCACACGGTGGCCATGGTCGCATCCTCAACGTCACCGAGGGTGCCCAGGTCGACGGCCTGATCGATGCGATCGGCAAGGAATTTGGCGCGGTATCGATCCTGGTCAACAACGCGGGTATCACGCGCGATCAATTGCTGATGCGCATGAAGGACGATGACTGGCAGGCCATCCTCGATACCAATCTGACATCGGTCTATCGCACCTCCAAGGCCGTGATGCGCGGCATGATGAAAGCACGCAAGGGCCGCATCATTTCGATTGCATCCGTGATCGGCCTCACTGGCAATCCGGGCCAGGCCAACTATGCCGCAGCCAAGGCCGGCATCATTGCGTTTTCCAAATCGCTGGCTCGCGAAATCGGTACACGTGGCATCACGGTCAACGTGGTGGCGCCAGGTTTCATTGATACCGACATGACACGCTCGCTGCCTGAGGAGTCCAAGCAGGCGCTGCTGGGTCAGATTGCGCTGGGCCGGCTGGGCGAGGCAAATGACATCGCCCAGGCCGTGGCGTTCCTTGCATCGCCTGCTGCAGCCTACATCACAGGCGAGACGCTGCACGTCAATGGCGGCATGTACATGCCGTAAGGCCATGATCCGGACGGTAAAGCTGCCCGGGGCCCCGTGAGCGTCTCACTCGGTCGGGATATTTTTCAACGGTTGTCGCCACGAGTCGATTTTTAGGCGACAATTAGACTTTCGCGTCGGCCCTGTGGGCCGGCACCACCACCGCTACCGGCGGACTGTGGCGGCCCCTGGGCTCAGCCATTACAATCCGCCGGCCTTGCCGGGCGGAAGGCCGGTAAAGAAAAAGCAACTACTCCTTGGGAGGTATTGGCAACATGAGCACCATCGAAGAACGCGTCAAGAAAATCGTCGTCGAGCAGCTGGGCGTGAAGGAAGAAGAAGTCACGGCGAACTCCTCGTTCGTGGACGATCTGGGCGCGGACTCGCTGGACACCGTGGAACTGGTGATGGCTCTCGAGGAGGAGTTCGAGACCGAGATTCCGGACGAGGAAGCCGAGAAAATCACCACGGTGCAGCAGGCTGTCGATTACATCAAGGGCCACGCCAAGGAGTAATCGCGACTGGGCGGGCGCGCGTTCCGGTGCCAGTCCAAGCCCATGTAACGATGACGAAAGCTGCGCCGACTGGCGCAGTTTTCGTTTATGCATTTTGAAACGTCCGATCCCGTATGGTTGCGCCAGCGATCTATCGCGAAGGCAGTCGGTAACGGACGATGTGGTTGCCAAGCATGGGGACGCGCCATGCAGCGCCATGAGACTCACAAGGGATACAGCAGATGAGCAAACGACGTGTGGTAGTGACCGGCATGGGAATCATCTCGCCGGTCGGAAACGACATCGCCAGCGCCTGGGACAATATCGTCAAGGGCGTCAGTGGCATCGGCCCGGTGACGCACTTCGATGCCACCGCCTATGCCACCCGCATTGCTGGCCAGGTGCGCGATTTCAACCCGGCGGACTGGATTGCCCAGAAAGACATCAAGAAGATGGACCCGTTCATCCATTACGGCATCGCCGCGGGCACGCAGGCCCTGCGCGATTCGGGCCTGGAAGTGACGGAAGAAAATGCCCCGCGCATTGGCGTGGCGGTGGCTGCCGGCATCGGTGGCCTGCACACCATCGAGCATACGTCGATCGAGCTGCATGAGAAGGGGCCACGTCGCGTGTCGCCGTTCTTCGTGCCCAGTTCGATCATCAACATGGTCTCCGGTCATCTGTCGATCATGTACGGTCTGAAGGGGCCGAATATCGCCTGCGTCACCGCATGTACCACGGCCACACACAACATTGGTCTGGCCGCGCGCATGATCCAGTACGGCGATGCCGACGTCATGATCGCCGGCGGAGCCGAGTTCGCCACCACCGGTACGGCGATGGCAGGCTTCTGCTCGGCCAAGGCGATGTCCACGCGTAATGACGAGCCGGCCAAGGCCAGCCGCCCGTGGGACAAGGATCGCGACGGATTCGTGCTGTCCGACGGCGCCGGCGTGCTTGTGCTGGAGGAATATGAGATGGCCAAGGCCCGCGGCGCGAAGATCTACGCCGAACTGGTGGGCTTCGGCATGAGCGGCGACGCCTATCACATCACGGCGCCGAGCGAAGGTGGTGAGGGTGCCGCGCGTTCGATGGAGGCAGCCTTGAAGGATGCAGGCCTCAACCCGACCGCGGTGCACTACGTCAATGCCCATGGCACCTCCACGCCCCTGGGTGACCTGGGTGAAGTGCTGGCAGCCAAGCGCGTCTTTGGTGACTATGCCTACAAGCTGCCGGTGAGCTCGACCAAGTCGATGACCGGCCACCTGCTAGGTGCGGCGGGTGGCGTGGAAGCCATCTTCTCCATCTTGGCGCTGCGTGACCAGGTGCTGCCGCCGACGATCAACCTGGATGAGCCGGGCGAGGGCTGCGATCTCGACTTCGTGCCAAATGTCGCGCGCGAGGCCAAGCTCGATGTAGCGATCTCCAACTCATTCGGTTTTGGTGGTACCAACGGCACGCTGGCATTCCGTCGCGTTTGAATGCGTGACCATGCAACTGCGATACCTCGCCGGCCGGCGCGATCTTCTCGCGCCGGCCGCTCTTTTTCCTGATCGTTATCCGTGTCTGCTGGAAAGCGTTGTGCGCGGTACGCCGCAATCGCGCTTCGACATCCTGTTTGCGTATCCGGGTGCAAGCTTCACGCAGCATGCCGATGGGCGCGTGATCGACCATCACGGCGTGTCGCATGATGAGGACTTCCTCGCTGTGCTTGATCGTGCCTGGCAGGCCGAGCGTGCGGCTCCGTCCGAGGATGGGCTGCCGTTCCACGGTGGCTGGGTGCTGATGCTGGCCTATGAACTGGCCGGGCGAATCGAGCCGCGCCTGCATCTACGTCCACACGATGTCTTGCCGGTGGCCGTGGCGCTACGTTGTTCCGCCGCCGTGATCGTCGATCATGAGCGCGACTGCACCATCGTGCTGGCCGAAGAGGATCCGGCGCAGCTGGATGCCCTGGAGCTTGATCTTTCAGTCGCCTGGATGGCTTCGCCGCTGCCTTCGCCAGGGGAGCTCATCGAGGACCCGCCACGGCACTTTCTCGACGGCGTCGCGCGCATACACGAGCATTTGCAGGCCGGCGACATCTTCCAGGTCAACCTGTCCCGAGCCTGGGAGGCGCGTTATCGTGAGCCGGTGCGCGCGGGTGACGTCTACGCCGCGTTGCGACAGGCCAACCCGGCCCCCTTCTCGGGCCTGTTCCAGCATGCAGGCTGGGCGCTGGCCAGTTCATCGCCGGAGCGACTGGTCGAAGTGCGCGGCGGCGTGGCGCAGACGCGCCCGATTGCCGGCACCAGGCCGCGAGTGGCCGATGACGACGATACGGCGCGCATCCGCGAGCTGACCACGCATCCGAAGGAGCGCGCCGAGCATGTGATGCTGATCGATCTGGAGCGCAACGACCTCGGACGCGTGTGCGCGCCAGGTACGGTCGAGGTCGATGAGCTGATGGTGGTGGAGAGTTACGCTCATGTTCATCACATCGTCTCCAATGTTCGAGGCTGCCTGCGCAAGGGAACCACGCCAGGCGAGGTGATCGCTGCGACGTTTCCGGGCGGCACGATCACCGGGTGCCCCAAGGTGCGTTGCATGGAAATCATCGCGGCCCTGGAGGATGCTCCCCGCGGCGCCTACACCGGCGCGCTGGGCTACCTCGATCGCAACGGTGACCTCGACTTGAACATCCTGATCCGTACCTTGACCCTGGCCGACAACCGTATCGGCTTGCGTGCCGGTGCCGGGATCGTCGCCGACTCCGTTGCAGTGGCCGAGCTGGAAGAAACCCGCGCCAAGGCGCGAGGCCTGCTGCGTACCCTGGGGATCGGCACTTGACCAGGTCCGGCGTGGCCCGGCTGTTGGTCAATGGCGATGAGGAGCCGGCTGTCCACCCGCTGGACCGTGGCCTGATGTACGGCGATGGTTTGTTCGAGACGATCCGTTTCGTCGGCTCTCATGCACCGCTTTGGGATCGACACATGCAACGCCTGGCGCAAGACGCTCGGCGTCTGATGCTGCCGGAGGTCGATCCGGCCGTGTGGCTGGTCGAGGCCTCGCGTGTGACCGAGGGTATGCCCGAATCGGTAGTGCGTCTGACGTTGACGCGGGGTATCGGCCAGCGCGGCTATGCGCTACCGGGTCGCGTGCACGCCTTGCGTGTCGTGGCCGCGTTCACGCCGCCGCCATTGGCGGCCGCCGATCATCGCGACGGTATCGTTGCCAGGGTCTGCGATCTGCGGCTGGGTGTGCAGCCGGCCCTGGCTGGCATCAAGCATCTCAATCGCCTGGAGCAGGTTCTGGCACGTGCCGAATGGCATGATCCGGCGATCGCCGAGGGGTTGTTGCTCGATGAGCATGGCCGGGTGATTTCGGCGACCATGGCCAACGTGTTTGCGGTGATCGATGGGGAACTGGTGACGCCATGCGTGGATCGCTGCGGTGTGGCCGGTGTGGCGCGTGCACAGATTCTCGCCACCCGACCGGCCAGGGAGTGCCAGTTTATGCTGGATGACTTGTGGCGGGCGAAGGAGGTCTTCCTCAGTTCCAGCGTACGCGGCATCCTTCCGCTTCGGGCTGTGGGCAATCGGGCGTTCAAGCCCGGTCTGGTAGCACGCGCCTTGCAAGAGTATTGGCGTGACATGGGTTTTTTCAGGGAGCTGGCATGAGTGGTAGCAAGCAAACCGGCGGCGCGCTGTTAAGGGTGCTGCTTATGGTGATCGTGTTGGTCATCGCCGCGAGCGTGGCCTATGGCTGGTACGACTTTGCTCGTTTCAGCCGCACGCCGTTGACGCTGGACACCACCAACCAGAGTATCGACATAGGCCGGGGCAGCAGCTTCAAGGACATAGTCGACGAATTGCGCCGGCGAGGTTTTACCCGTGCATCGCCGCTTTACTGGCGACTGCTGGCCGAGCAGATGCGCGTGGCAGGTAAACTGCACGCTGGCGAATATGCCTTGACCGGCGGCATGACGCCGCGCGACCTGCTCATCAATATGGCCAGCGGCAAGGTGATGCAGCGTTATTTCACTATCGTGGAAGGCTGGAATTTCCGGGAGCTGCGCCAGGCGCTGACCCGTGCTGATCGCCTGCGTCAAGATGGTGCAGTGCTCGACGACAAGGCATTGATGGAAAAGATCGGTAACCCGGGTGAAGAGCCAGAGGGGCGCTTCCTTCCAGAGACGTATGCCTACGTCAAGGGTGACAGTGACCTAGACATCCTCAAGCGTGCTCACGCGGCCATGATCAAGGCATTGGACAAGGCCTGGAGCGAACGTGACAAGGACTTGCCACTGGCCTCGGCCTACGAGGCATTGATCCTTGCGTCCATCGTGGAAAAGGAAACGGGTCGTGCTGAAGAGCGTCCAAAGATCGCTGGCGTATTCGTGCGCCGTCTGCAGTTGCACATGTTCCTGCAAACCGATCCCACGGTGATCTACGGCATGGGCGACAGCTATGCAGGCACTATCCACAAGTCGGACCTGACTACGGATACGCCTTACAACACCTATACGCGTCCTGGCTTGCCGCCGACGCCGATTGCCATGCCGGGCAAGAAGGCGCTGGACGCGGCGGTGCATCCGGCCAAGGGCAGCGAGTTGTATTTCGTCGCGCGAGGCAATGGCACGCACGTGTTTTCGTCCACCCTGGACGAGCATAATCGCAATGTCGCTTGTTTCCAGCTGAAGCGCTGCTCATGACGCGCGGTCGCTTCATATCGCTGGAAGGCGGTGAGGGTGCTGGTAAAAGCACGCTTCTTGCCGGCCTTCGCGAATATATCGAGCAGCAGGGAATCGACCTGGTGCAGACACGCGAGCCCGGCGGTACTGCGTTGGGCGAGGCAGTGCGGTCGATCGTGCTCGATCCCGCGCATCGCGGCCTGTCAGGCGAATCGGAGCTGTTGCTGATGTTCGCGGCGCGTGCCCAGCTTGTCCGTGAAGTGATCGAGCCGGCGCTGGCGGCAGGGCGCTGGGTGCTGTGCGATCGCTTTACCGACGCCAGTTATGCCTATCAAGGCGGCGGCCGCGGCCAGCCTGTAGCGCGAATCCAGGCGCTTGAGCAATGGGCCACGGAGGGCTTGAGGCCCGACCTGACCTTGTTGCTGGATCTGCCCGTCGCCACCGGTCGCGCGCGAGCTGCCGGTCGCGGCGAAGCCGACCGCATCGAGGTGGAGGCCGATGCCTTCTTCGAAAGGGTGCGCGCCTCGTATCGCCAACGCGCCGCGCAGGAGCCTGATCGTTTTCGCATCGTCGATGCCAGCCAGTCGATCGAGGCCGTGCTACGTGCATCCCTGGCGGCTATTGCACCGTTGTTCGAGGTGAGCCCATGAATACCATGCCCTGGCATGCCGAGCATTGGATGCGCTTGCAATCGCGCCGTGAACGCGGCGCCATGCCCCATGCCTTGCTGCTCGCCGGGCCAGCGGGCCTGGGCAAGCGGCAGTTTTTGCGCCGGCTGGTGAAGGGCCTGTTTTGCCAGGAGGCACACGATGGCGATGCATGTGGCCAGTGCCGTAGTTGTCTGTTGTTCGAGGCGGGCACTCATCCTGATTTCGTCAGTCTTAGCTATGGGTTGCGCAAGGATGGCGTGCAGCGCAGCGAGATCGTGGTTGACCAGGTCCGAGAATTGTCCGCGCGGCTGGCCATGGCCAGTCAGTTCGGTGGCTGGCAGATTGCGGTGATCGATCCGGCCGATGCCATGAATGCCGCAGCAGCCAATGCCTTGCTCAAGACGCTGGAGGAGCCCTCCGCACAGACCATGCTGCTGCTGGTGGCCGATGCGCCATGGCGGCTGCCGCAGACCATTCGCAGCCGTTGCCAACGTATCCAATTCCAGCTGCCTTCGCGGGAGCAGTCACTGGACTGGCTTGAGGGCGAAGGCTTGCAGGACGCCACCAGCGCGCTCGATGCGGCCAACGGCAACCCAGGCTTGGCCTGGCAGTGGTCGCGAGAGGGCGCCCTGGTGCGTCGCCAGGAGGTACGCAAGGATCTGGCCGCCCTGGCCGGCGGTCGAGGCGAGACGATGGAAGTGGTGCGCCGTTGGCTGGACAACGAACCAGGGCAGCGCCTGTGGTTTGCCGCACAGGCCGCGGCCGACGAGGCGCGCGCCAAGGCGGCGGCTTCGACCGGGCCTTGCGCCAGTGCAATGGATAGCGAGGCACTGGACGCGTGGTACATGGCTGCCAACCGTGCGCGCGATGCCTTGCGTGGCCCGTTGCGCGGCGATCTGGTGTTGCTGGAATTGCTGGCGCGTTGGCGCTGAGCGGCCGCATGTTGCCCATCATCGACAAGCAGACGCGACTGTTGGTGATCGCGCCGCATCCGGACGATGAAACCATCAGTGCGGGCGGATTGTTGCAGCAGGTCCGCGACGCCGGCGGCGACATACGGATCTGGCTGCTGACCGACGGCGACAACAATCCCTGGCCGCAACGCTGGCTGGAGCGGAGGGTGTGGATCGGTGCCGAGGGACGGCGGCGCTGGGGTATGCGGCGTCGGCGAGAAGTGGTCGGCGCACTGCGAACGCTGGGTCTGGCGCCGGAACAACTGGAGGGCTTCAGTTGGCCCGACATGGGGCTCACCCGGCAATTGAAGACCGACCATGAAGCCATGCTGGACCTGCTCGGTGCACGCTTGCGTGCCTGGCGCCCCAACACTGTCGTACTGCCTGATCTGGGCGACCATCACCCTGATCACGGTGTCGCGCATGTGTTGCTGCGACTCGCGCTGGCGCGCGAAGGGCTGGCGCCGTGTCTTTTGACATACCTCGTGCACGGTGGCGCCCTGGCCGGGGCGGGCGACGTGTTGGCGCTGAGTCCGGGCCAGCAGGCCACCAAGCGGGAAGCCATGGAGTCGCATACCAGCCAGACCGCCCTCAGCGGCGCACGCATGCGCCAGTTGGTCGAGCGGCCCGAGGTATTTACCGTGCTACCCGGTCATTGGGCTGCCCAAGGTCGGCAATTGCCCTGGCAGCCGGCGTCCTGGCTGCATCCATGGTTGCGCCTGACCGTGGCCGATGGTTCGGGTGTGCGTAGCTGGCGCTGGGGCGACGCGCCGATGCTCGAAGACGAAGCCCGGCCCACCTTGCGCCCCGAAGCCTGTGCTGGACCCGGGCCCCGGTTCGCCAAGTTGCACATGGACATCCCGTCGCCATGGATCTTCGATGTCTGGGGCTGGTGCGAGCTGGCCTGAGCCTGCTTGCCGACACCTAAACGAGCGGGCTTGCGCTAGGATGAGCCCTGAAGCCTCGTTCGCGCCGCAGGGACAGACATGAATTCCGCCGTCACCGCCCGCCAGGGCATCATTTCCCTGAAGATCAAGGATGTGCCCGCGCTGTACAACGCCTACATGCCGTTCCTCAAGAACGGCGGCTTGTTCGCGCCGACCGCACAGCGCTATGCCCTGGGCGATGAGGTGGTATTGCTGGTGAACCTGACGGACGAGGGCGAGCGACTGTCCGTGGCCGGCAAGGTGGTCTGGGTGTCACCGATGGGTGCTCAGGGCAACCGCACGGCGGGTATCGGTGTGCAGTTCAGTGAGTCACCCGATGGTGAGGCCGCCCGCACGCGTCTCGAGAACCTGTTGGCCGGCATGACGGCGTCCGAACGGCCCACGCATACGATGTGACGTTTTGGAGCGGTTCTGTAGCAGCTGTTGCGAAGGGCAGGGGGCGAATGGCGAGGATGCGCGCCCGTCGCCCGGTAGCTCGGATGTTTCCAAAGTGCCTGCAAGACAGGCGTGTTTGCCGCCATAGGCATGGAGTGCGCCCAGGCTGCTTGCCCTCCGCCCCTCCCGGCGTTCCCTCAATTCGGCATCATCGCCGCACCGCGCAAAAAAGATTGCTGCGTTTGCTTTCCTCCGTGACATGGGCTTTTCATTGCCAAATCAAGGGATAGCGTCGAAATTGTCGTGACGGCCTGAGGCTGGTCGTCAAACAATTCGCAAGCTTCAAGTCTTGTCGTCGCTGAACGCACTGATACAATGTGCCGATTGTATGAATTGAATCGAGTCAAACCGGCCCCTGTGGGTTGGCCCCGCCCTGGTTCAAGTTGCTCCCGAACCGTTCCCCAACGGTCCGCTGATGCGCCTGTTGGCGCGGAGGTACGCTCCACGTGCTCGCCGAATATTGGCCTATCCTGCTCTTCATCGCCGTAGCCACAGGTCTAGGCCTTGTGCTACTGGCTGTCGGCCTGCTGGCCGGCCCACGTCGTCCCGAATCGGAAAAGCTCTCGCCCTACGAGTGCGGCTTCGAGGCCTTCGAGGATGCGCGCATGCGCTTCGACGTGCGCTACTACCTGTTGGCCATCCTCTTCATCATCTTCGACCTTGAAGTCGCCTTCCTGTTTCCCTGGGCGGTGGTCTTCGACAAGATCGGCCTGATTGCCTTGGTCGAAATGGCGCTGTTCCTGGTGCTTCTGGTGGTCGGTTTCGCTTACGTCTGGAAGAAGGGAGCACTGGAATGGGAGTGATGTCTTCCATCGATCGGGTCATGCACAACCCGCAGCCGCTCAACCTGGTGGACGACATCCTGCGTCCGGCTGGCGAGAATCCGGTGATCCAGCGTGGCGCGGTTACCACCACGGTCGACGCCCTGATGAACTGGGCGCGCACCGGTTCGATGTGGCCCATGACCTTCGGTCTGGCCTGCTGCGCAGTCGAAATGATGCATGCCGGCGCTGCGCGCCTGGACCTGGACCGCTACGGCGTGATCTTCCGCCCCAGTCCGCGCCAGTCCGACGTGATGATCGTTGCCGGCACCCTGGTCAACAAGATGGCGCCGGCTTTGCGCAAGGTCTATGACCAGATGCCCGACCCGAAGTGGGTCATCTCCATGGGTAGCTGCGCCAACGGCGGCGGCTATTACCACTATTCGTATTCCGTGGTGCGCGGTTGCGACCGTATCGTGCCGGTGGACATCTACGTGCCGGGCTGCCCGCCGACGGCCGAAGCGCTGATCCACGGCATTCTGCAGTTGCAGAAGAAGATCCGTCGCACCAGCACCATCGCGCGTTCATAAAAGAGCTGTCTGGCCATGACTGATACGCAATCGAACTCGCTGGTCGAGCGTCTTGCCGCGCGATTCGGCGACCTGCTGGCAGTGACTGTCGCCCATGGCGAAGTCACCGCCGAGCTGGCCGCGTCGGATCTGATCGCCGTCGCCACGGCGCTGCGCGACGAGTCGTCGTTCCGTTTTTCCGAGGCCGTGGACGTCTGTGGCGTCGACTATCTTGGCTACGGCAAGACGGAGTGGGATACGCAGACCATTTCCGGCACCGGCTTCTCACGCGGCGTGGAAGGCGAGGCCATGGGCCGCTTCAAGTGGGCCGATCGCCCGCGTGACGTCGCCCAGCCGCGCCGTTTCGCCGCTGTCGTGCATCTGCTTTCGATCGAGCACAACCAGCGCCTGCGTCTTCGTGTGTTCTGCGAAGACGACAGCCTGCCCGTGGTGCCCTCGTTGACCGGCATCTGGCCGGGTGTGAACTGGTTCGAGCGCGAGGCGTTCGACCTTTACGGCATCATTTTCGAAGGCCACCCGGACCTGCGCCGCATTCTGACCGACTACGGTTTCGTGGGGCATCCTTTCCGCAAGGACTTCCCGCTGATCGGCAACGTCGAGGTTCGCTACGACCCCGAGCAGAAGCGCGTGGTGTACGAACCCGTTTCGATCGAGCCGCGTGTGCTGGTGCCGCGCGTGATCCGCGACGATGCCGACCTGATGCAGGCCAAGGCCGAAGCCGCCGACAACTGGCGTGAGAATTGAGATGGCTGAAGAAATCCGCAATTACACGATGAACTTCGGCCCGCAGCATCCGGCTGCGCACGGCGTGCTGCGCCTGGTGCTGGAGATGGACGGCGAGACTATCGTCCGTGCCGATCCGCATGTGGGCCTGCTGCATCGTGGTACCGAAAAGCTGGCCGAATCCAAGCCGTTCAACCAGTCGATCGGCTACATGGATCGCCTCGACTACGTGTCGATGATGTGCAACGAGCACGCCTACGTGCGCGCGATCGAGAACCTGCTGGGTATCGAGGCACCGGAGCGTGCGCAGTACATCCGCACGATGTTCGATGAGATCACCCGCATCCTCAACCACCTCATGTGGATCGGCTCCAATGCGCTCGATCTGGGCGCGATGGCCGTGTTCTTGTACGCCTTTCGCGAACGCGAAGAGTTGATGGATGTCTATGAGGCGGTATCCGGCGCGCGCATGCACGCCACGTATTACCGCCCCGGTGGCGTCTATCGCGATCTTCCTGGCCAGATGTCGCAGTACCGCGAATCGCCTTGGCACAAGGGAAGCGATCTCAAGCGCCTCAATAGCTGGCGCGAGGGCTCGATGCTCGATTTCCTTGATGCATTCGTCGCTGACTTCCCCAAGCGCGTGGACGAGTATGAGGAACTGCTGACCAACAACCGTATCTGGAAGCAGCGTACCGTTGGCATCGGCGTGATTTCCCCGGAGCTGGCCCAGGCCTGGGGCATGACCGGCGCCATGCTGCGTGGTTCGGGCATTGCCTGGGACCTGCGCAAGAAGCAGCCATATGCGAAGTACGCGCAGATGGATTTCGACATCCCGGTAGGCGTCAACGGCGATTGCTACGACCGCTATCTGGTGCGCGTGGAAGAAATGCGCCAGTCCAACCGCATCATCAAGCAGTGCGTGGATTGGCTGCGCGCCAACCCCGGTCCGGTGATGGTGGAGAACTTCAAGGTCGCGCCGCCCAAGCGCGAGGCCATGAAGGAAGACATGGAAGCCCTGATCCATCACTTCAAACTGTTTACCGAAGGCTATGGCGTACCGGCCGGTGAGACCTATGCCGCCGTGGAAGCGCCCAAGGGCGAGTTCGGCTGCTATCTGGTTTCCGATGGCGCGAATAAGCCATTCCGCGTGCATCTGCGCGCACCGGGTTTTGCCCATCTGTCGTCGATCGATCCCATTGTGAAGGGCCACATGCTGGCCGACGTGGTGGCGATGATCGGCACCTATGACCTGGTATTCGGTGAGGTGGACAGGTGATCGCGGGACTCGGTCGAGCTATGACGACCACTCGCATTTCGGCAGCGACAAGCCTTGTCGCGCTATCAGATTTTTTTGCTATCGGATTCGATCTCGTTGAAGCGGTGCCGGGTTTTGCCCAAGTCCCGAGTCCCGAGTCCCGAGTCCCGGAGCTCTTGCCATGAAAGCCACCGGAAATTTCGAGCAGGTCAAGCATGTCGACCCGCTTGCACTATTGAACGAACATACCCGTCATCACATCGATGAGTGGGTTGCCAAGTTCCCGCCCGATCGCAAGCGTTCGGCCGTCATCCAGGCGTTGTTTGCCGCGCAGGAGCAGAACCAGGGCTTCCTCACCGACGAGCTGATCGTCGCTGTTGCGCGTTACCTGGACCTGCCGCCCGTGTGGGCGTATGAGGTAGCCAGCTTCTACTCGATGCTGGAGACCAAGCCGGTCGGTCGCAACAACGTGGCAATCTGCACCAACATCTCGTGCTGGCTCAATGGTGCCGAAGACTTGGTCAGGCACTGCGAGAAGAAGCTGGGCATCAAGCTGGGGGAAAGCACCCCCGATGGCCGCGTCTATCTCAAGCGTGAAGAAGAATGCATCGCCGCGTGCGCCTGTGCGCCGGCGATGACCGTCAACGGTCATTACCACGAGCGTCTCACGACCGAAAAGGTCGATGAGATTCTCGATGGCTTGAAATAAGGGTAGGGCGCCATGGCATACGGTCTGCCACCTAAAGAACATCAGGTTGTCTATACCACGCTGCATTTCGACAAGCCGTGGGCCATGGACAGCTACGTCCAGATGGGCGGCTACGAAGCGTGGAAGAAGATCCTCGCCGAGAAGCCCGATCCGACGACGCTGATCGAAGAGATCAAGAAGAGCAATCTGCGCGGCCGTGGCGGCGCGGGCTTCCCGACGGGCCTGAAGTGGTCGTTCATGCCCAAGGGCGACATGCAGAAGTACATCCTCTGCAACTCGGACGAATCGGAGCCAGGTACCTGCAAGGATCGCGACATCTTGCGCTTCAATCCGCATGCGGTGATCGAAGGCATGGCGATCGCGTGCTATTGCACCGGCTCGACCGCTGCCTACAACTACCTGCGTGGCGAGTTCCACCATGAGCCCTATGAGCACTTCGAGGAAGCGCTCAAAGAGGCCTACGCGGCCGGCCTGCTGGGCAAGAAC
>NZ_DASVMI010000039.1:0-5905 GCF_036384435.1 Dyella sp.
TGCTGAGGATATGCCAGGTTCCCTTGAACTGCTCCAGCATGCCCGGCTGCTGGCGCACATCGGGTGCATGCGGTGCGATCAGCCAGATCGAGGCGGCCACCAGCGTCGTCAACACGGTCATACCCATGCAGATCGCACGCCAGCTCTCGAACGAAAGCAGCCAGTTCAGAGGCGCTCCCACCGCGACGCCACCCAGCCCACCCACGGCCATTACCAGACCGTTGACGAGAGTCAGCTGCGTGACTGGAAAGTACTGCGCCGTCGCCTTGAATGCGCCGCCCAGGCATACCGACACACCAACACCGATCAGCAGGCGGCCGATCATCATCGCGGTCAGTCCGTGAGCATTGCCAAAAACCAGGATGCCCAGCGCAGCCACCAGCATCACGCAGGCCGTCACACGGCGTGGGCCGTAGTGATCCAGCAGTACGCCAGCGGGAAGCTGGGCGCCGGCAAAGCCCAGGAAATACATGCTAGTCAGGGTACCCAGATCACCCTGGGACAAGCCCAGGTCATGGGTCAGGAATGGCGCAAAGCCGAGGTTCACGCCGCGAAACAGGAACGAGACGAAATAACCGGCCGCAAAAACGGCAAAAACGCGGAGCCTGGTAGAGGTCATCGAGAATGGCATGGCAGATACAGGAACCTATTATCGACGAAGGCCGCACATCATCGAAAGTCCAATATTGACTTACCCCCGGCCATGTCAAAGGATCGACAGGTATCGGGCCGTCACGAATCCATACGGGGACTTAAACCATGAGACCTGCCTTTGCCTGGTGCGCACGTCGCGCGCCCTTCGTGCTCTTGCTGCCCGTGCTGGCCAGTTGCGCCAGTGACGGCAGCAAACATGCGGCGACGCTCGACCGCGCGCAGTTGACTACGCAATGGCGCACCGACACGCCTGCGGCCACGCTTCGCATGGATACGGCCCATGGCACGGCCACGCTGGTGATACAGCAAGGCGGCCAACATGTGCTCGACGAGCCGCTGGGCATTCGCAGCACTTCGTTCGACTACACGCATGATCTTCGGCTGCTTGCAGCCAAAAGCCAGGATATTTCCGATAGCTACCGCATGACCACCGGCAAGCGGCTCGATCGCCAGGTCAATATGCACGAGACACGTTACACGCTGGAAAACGCCGCCCACAAACGGTTGATCGTGGCAGTACGCGCCGCCGCCGATGGTGTCGCTTATCACTACGAGCTACCCGATGAAACCGGTAATGCCGTAGTGACCGGTGAAACTTCCGCCGCGATACTTCCCACCGATGCCCCCGCCTGGCTGCTGCCCTATAACCCCTGGTACGAAAAGTTGCGCGTGCAAACCACGGCCCGCGATGCCGCCAGCGGTGACTACGGTTATCCCTCGCTGTTCCGTGTGGGCGATATTTATGCCCTGCTGAGCGAAGCCGATGTAGACGGCAACTACGCGGGAAGCTTTCTCCACCATGAAGTCGGCAGCCTTGTCTACGAACTGCGCCTGGCCGATGGCCAGGTGCACAGCAACGGCATCACGCCATGGCGCGCCACCATCGTGGGCTCACTGGCGACCATCACCGAATCGACCCTGGTCGATGACCTGGCCAAACCGGCGCGCCTGACCGATACCCGATGGATTCGCCCAGGCAAGGTCGCCTGGTCCTGGCTCAGTGATCGCGATAGCCCCGGCAACCTGAAAAAGCAAAAGGCTTTCGTGGATTTCGCCTCCCGCCACGGCCTACCTTATGTGCTGGTCGACGAAGGCTGGAAGAGCGACTGGGTACCCAACCTGGTGACGTACGCGCAAAAGCGCCATGTGGACATCCTGCTGTGGTTCAAATGGCAAGACCTGGATACCGATGCAAAACGCACTGCCGTGCTTGACCAGGTCAAGCAGTGGGGCGTGAAAGGGGTCAAGGTCGATTTCATGAACTCCGATAGCCAGGAACGCTATCGGTGGTACGACGCGATCCTGGAGGCTACCTCGCAACGCCAGTTGATGATCGACCTGCATGGCTCGACCATTCCCCACGGTTTGGCGCGTACCTGGCCGCACATCATGAGCATGGAAGCGGTACGTGGCACGGAAAACGATGCACCTCCCTTTGCAAACACGATTCAGCCGTTCACACGCAACGTGGTCGGTTCGATGGATTTCACGCCCGTGGCGCTGGAGGACGGCCCCAAGCTGGCCAGCATCGCTCATGAGGTAGCACTGCCGGTAGTCTATGAATCAGGCTGGCTCAGCCTGGCAGACTCGCCCGCTGCATACGAGCGTCACCCGCGCGCGCTGGCCTTCATCGCCAAGGTGCCCACGGTATGGGAAGAAACGCGACTGCTTGCCGGTGATCCAGGGCGTGAGGCCATCATTGCCCGTCACAGTGGCGATCGTTGGTATATTGGCGGCGTGAGTGCCGGCCCGGCACGCACGTTGACCTTCTCGCTCGATCGCCTGGGCAGCGGCCCGTGGGTGGTCGATATGCTGCGTGACGCCCCCGGCAAAGGCCGGCACGACGTAGTGCGCAAGATCGCCCGAGCCGAAGCAGGCAAGGAGATTTCCGTCGAGGTCAAGGAAAACGGCGGCTTCGTTGCCGTACTTTGCCCCATGAAAGGAAAGAATCTAGGTTGCTACTAGCCCGCAACCAGGCGTATCGGCGCAGGGTTCAAGGCAAGCGGTATTACCTTGAACCACGCCCTATCAAGCCTGAGGCTTGATACCGGCAACGCCTTCCCAATCGTCCAGGCTCAGCCGTGGACGCCATCCTTCCAGGCGGATGCGTAAATGGTGGTAGCGCACCAGATAAGACAGAGCCACCGCCACCGCGCCGATACCCGCCGCAGCTCCCACCAGCAGCGCCCAGCGTGCGCCAAACGTATCGGCCACCCAACCGACGACTGGCGCTCCTATCGGCGTGGTGCCCATTGCGATCGCCAGGAAGATGGCTACCACCCGTCCACGCATCATCGGGTCCGTACTCAGCTGCATAAGGCTGTTGGTGGATGTAGTGAATGTCTGCGCCGATACCCCGATCAGCACGAGCGAGGCGGCAAAGCACCACAGGTTGGGTGAGATTGATGCAAGCAACAGCCCTGCGCCGAACAACCCAGCCGCGACCGCCAGCAACATGAAATGCGGACGCGCACGCATCGCTGCCATGAAAGCCCCGGCGACCGATCCCATAGCCATGGTCGAGGTCAAAAGACCATACTGATCCGCACCGCCATGAAATACGCTTACCGACATGGTGGAGATGAAAATCGGGAAATTGAGTCCAAACGTGCCGACCAGGAACAACATCGCCAGGATCGCCCGCAGGTCTGGCCGGTGCCATACGTAGCGAAAGCCATCGACCATGCTACCGCGCTTGCGCATGGCACGGTCATGCACAAATAGCTGATCGAGTTTCAACAGGCTCAAGGCATAGAGCACTGCCACAAAAGTTATCGCATTGATCAGGAAGACCCAACCCGTACCGACTGCTGCGATCAGGAGGCCAGCCACAGCCGGGCCAATCATGCGCGCGGCATTGAATGATGTGGAATTGAGCGCCACAGCGTTGGCCAAGTCGCCATCCTGGACCAGCTCGGACACGAACGTTTGCCGTGCCGGCGCATCGAATGCCGAAGCACAGCCAAGCAGGAAAGCAAACACATCAACCTGCCATAACCGCACCAGGCCGGTCACGGTCAGCAGGCCCAGGCCCAGCGCCAAGGCGCCCATGGTCGCCTGAGTAGTAAAAACAAGCTTGCGTCGATCCATGTGGTCCGCAGCGAAGCCCGTCAACGGCAACAATAAAATCTGCGGACCAAACTGCAATGCCATGACGACACCCACCGCCGTGGCATTGTGACGCGTCAATTGGGTCAGCACCAACCAGTCCTGGGCGGTGCGCTGCATCCAGGTACCCACGTTCGAGACGATGGAGCCGCTGGCCCAGACGCGGTAGTTGAACACCCGTAATGAACGGAACGCATGTTTCATGCGCGCTCTCCATCCACGAAGCGCTTGAGCAATACCAGGGCCGCGGACAATTGCTGCTGCTCCTGGGGTGACAGGTGCTGTTCTATCGCTCGCAGGATCCAATCCTCCCGCGCCGCGCGTCCTTGGCGTATGCGCTTGCGGCACGCGGCCGTCACGCTCCATAACGTGCGCCGCCCATCGTTGGGATCAGGAACCCCGGTAACCAGACCTGCGGCCTCCAGGGCTGCGATGTGGGTTCCCATTGATTGCGGGCGCATGCCCTCCGCCTGCGCCAGTGCCGTGATAGTGCTGGCACCATCGCGCTCCAGGCGACTGAGCACGGCT
This sequence comes from Dyella sp., assembly GCF_036384435.1. Classification (GTDB taxonomy): domain Bacteria; phylum Pseudomonadota; class Gammaproteobacteria; order Xanthomonadales; family Rhodanobacteraceae; genus GSA-30. Next base: position 4,291 of record NZ_DASVMI010000039.1, read on the forward strand.
ATCTGCGCGGACGACAGTTCGCCCATATGTCCCTGTTCACGCAGGCGCCGCTTGAGTTGGCCGATAACCACGCGCAATTCCACAGCCAGATTTGCCGACTGCTGCGAGGTATTCATAAGGTCTAAGGGTTTCATGGGGAGCGCCTACAGGCACGCAGTTATGAAGTTTACCTTAGCAGTTTACCTTCATGAATGAATGATTCCAATGCATGCCAAAGGCGTAACTTCTTGCGTATCTACCGCAATAGGTGACGCCTGTGCGGGGTCAGGCATTGACTATAAAGCCGGCGAGCGCAGCGGCATTGGCTTGAACTTCGATCGTTACCCGGCCAAGGCCAGCGGCATCCACGACGGCATCGGTAACCCATGCATGCTGCCGGGCACGGTTGAGGTGAGCTTCTGATCGCCTGGAATCGCCGCCTTTTGCCGTTACGCCTCACTCGGCAGAGTGTTCCTTGGGAGGCCCCAATCTCAAGACGAGATCATCCAGGCTTTCCAACGCAAAATTGAATCCATGCTCGGCTCCGCGCGAATCGGGTAATAACGAACCGCGCGCAAAGGCCTTGAACCAACGCACCTTGTCAGCCTCGGCAACGATGGCTTCCAGATAGCGACGATGCCTGTGCGCCGCCATCTGTGCCGGCGACACGTAGATCGATACCGGCAAATCCGCGACCCGATCGTAAAAGCGCAACGCAAATCCCTGCCCGTAGCGGCGAAAACTTACCGAGCCATTCATCACACGCTTGTTACGCCCTGGCTTGGCGTATTTCATCGCCGCAAAATACGAGCGCAGACGCACCGTTCCCATGTCCGGTGTACGCAAGGTCAGCTCGTCGAAAACCTCCTTGGGCAATTGCGCACGCGCCTGCACGTAGTATTCGACCAGGCGTTCCAGGCTACTTGTCCTGCGGCGGCCTCCCGCACGCGAGACCCGCCCACCCGACCCGCTTGATATCTCGCCGACGGCCGGCAGCGCCCCGGACTGGGAGATCGCGTCGCCAGTTGGCCTGACAGCCGGTTCGACATCCGGGTCGAAGATTTCAACAAAATCATGCAGCTTGGCTCGTGCCAGCTGCCTGGCACGCTCATCAGGCTCGACATGACTTTCTACCTGGTCGTCACCCACCCATTCGCAAAGTTCATGGTGTGGCGTGTGTGGATTTTCGCGAAAATGCATTGGCTGATGCGATGGCAAGTCTTCGGCGAAAATGTAGTAATTGACCGCCGTGATGCGCGCGGGCACCTCCATCGCCCTGCATTCGGGCGATGAACACAGGAAATGAAAATACGCGCGCGGCAATGCCTGCGCGAAATATTCGGCGCGAGCACGATCGATAGTGATCACATCTCCCAGCTCCTCGCACCAGGCGTGGGTGATGCGTTGATCCGGTCTGGCCATGGCGTCTCCGTCCTGATTCGACGTTAGAACCAGCCACAGGCTTACGTCAATCCAAGGCAGCCCTTGGCGCACAACTCAATATCCGGTCAGAAGGCAGCCGAAACCCGCCAGGGCTATGCCATGTCGATACCCTTGGACCTCCCCAAGGCCAAAGCTTATGCCTGTTCTTACCTGCTGGCGGCATTGCTACAGCGCCCGGGCACCGGCTCTGGAC
>NZ_DASVMI010000040.1:0-15539 GCF_036384435.1 Dyella sp.
GGTTGTAGAACATCTCGATATAGTCGAAGACATCGGATGCCGCCATAGCGCGATTGGGATAGATACGTCGCTTGATTCGCTCCTTCTTCAATAAGCTGAAAAAGCTCTCAGCCACCGCATTGTCGTGGCAGTTCCCGCGTCGACTCATGCTTGCCACCATGCCGTGAGCTTTCAGGAAGGCCTGCCAGTCGTCGCTGGTAAATTGGCTACCCTGATCGGAGTGGACGATTACGCCTGGCACCGGCTTGCGCCGCCATACCGCAGCGAGCAACGCCTGAAGCACCAAGTCAGTGGTCATCGTCGGGCGCATCGCCCAGCCCCCGATCTGCCGCGAGTACAGATCCGTCACGGCAGCCAGGTAAAGCCAGCCTTCGTAGGTGCGGATATAGGTGATATCCGTCGCCCAGACTTTGTTCGGCGCCTCCGGGGAGAACGCGCGATCCAGTACGTTGGCGACCCGACCGACAGGCCCACCCTTATGGCGTGGCCTGGAACCGTAGCCGACCTGGGCACGCAGGCCATCAGCCTTCATCAAGCGACGGACACGATGGCGGCTGCATGACTCGCCTGCCTCACGCAGATCCACGGTCAGCTTACGATGGCCATACACACCGCCACTGGCGAGCCAGTGGCGCTTGATCTGACTCAGCAAGTGCTCGTCCTCTCGGGCGCGATTACTGTCAGGTTTTCGCAGCCACGCGTAATAACCGCTGCGATGTACGCGTAGCACCCGACACATCGCACAGAGGCGAAATTCCCGTACATGATCGCGAATAAACGCGTACTTCGCCCTTACCCCTTGGCAAAGTACGCGGCGGCTTTTTTTAGGATGTCGCGTTCCTCGGTCACGCGCTTAAGCTCGGCTTTTAAACGTCGCATCTCCGCACTCTGATCAGATTCTGCGCGCTGTACGACGTCGGGCTTGGCGAACTTGACCTTCCACGCGTACAGGCTATGCGCCGTGATCCCCAGCCGCTGGGCGACATCCGCCACAGAACGACCGTGCTCGGTCACCTGCTTGACCGCTTCCACCTTGAATTCATCTGTGTACCGCTTGCTACTCATAGAGACCTCCTCGGTTGCCAGAAATTATGGCTCGAAGGTGTCTACGAAAGGCTGGGCGGTCCAGTGATAAAAAATCAGAGATACCCACCGGGCAGGCCAGATCGACCTTTATCTAAACCGGTCGCAAACGCCATGAATGTCAGCATCCTGCCAGCCCCTGTTCCGTCTATCGATACTTAATCACCAAATAATCACAGCGGTCAATGCGCAAGATATTGCGATAATCATCACACTGCTTGTGCGTTTCGGCAAAGCTGGGCGCAACGCTTTCTAGGTAAATGAAGGGACTGATCTATGACAGTTCAATAATACCCATATCAGGTAGCAGGGATTGAGACGATCCGCCCGTCTACTGGAATAAAACACTCATATCTTCATGACGAAGGTTACCAAGCAACGTCATGGCGCGGTGGCCTCGCTGCATAGAGCTCACAACAAAACAGCGCATCGCACGGCAACGTGTGATGCGCTGTTTTGAGCGAAAACTGGTGCCGGAAATAGGAATCGAACCTACGACCTACGCATTACGAATGCGCCGCTCTACCAACTGAGCTATTCCGGCGAGTGGATTCGCGATTTTACGGGGCGTCGGGGCTCGACGCAAGCGGGTCAGAGGCTGGCCGAGGAACTGCCGACCATCCGCAGCTCCTTGGGGAGCGCGAAGGTGATGGTTTCAGCCTCGCCATCGAGCTCGCGTACCTCGCTGCCGCCCCATGATTGCAGGCGGGCAATGACATCACGAACCAGCTTCTCTGGAGCCGAGGCACCAGCGGTCAGGCCGATGCGCTTGACGCCATCGAGCCAGCTGCGCTCGATGTGTTCGGCGCCATCGATCAGGTAGGAGGTGACGCCCTGCTTCTGTGCCAATTCGCGCAACCGGTTGGAGTTGGAGCTGTTGACCGAGCCGACCACCAGCACCAGGTCGACCGCGTCAGCCAGGCGGCGCACGGCGTCCTGGCGGTTCTGCGTGGCGTAGCAGATATCGTCCTTGCGTGGGCCGTCGATATCCGGGAATTTCTCACGCAGCGCACCGATGATGGCCTTGGTGTCATCCACCGATAGCGTGGTCTGGGTGACGTAGGAAAGCTGGTGCGGAAACTTCGGCTCCAGCTTCTGCACGCACTCGACCGATTCGACCAGCAGGATCTCGCCGGTATTGGCCGGGTTCCACTGGCCCATGGTGCCCTCGACCTCCGGATGCCCTTCGTGGCCGATCAGCACCACGCTGCGCCCGCCACGCCCCAGCCGGGCCACCTCCATATGCACCTTGGTCACCAGCGGGCAAGTGGCGTCGAACACGTTCAGGTTGCGCCGCTCGGCTTCTTCACGCACGGCCTTGGATACACCATGGGCACTGAAGATCACCGTGGAGCCGTCGGGTACTTCGTCCAGTTCTTCGACGAACACCGCACCATCGGTCCGCAGCTTGTCCACGACGTAGCGGTTATGCACCACCTCATGCCGCACATAGATCGGCGCGCCATAGGATTCGAGCGCACGCTCGACAATGGCGATGGCGCGATCGACGCCAGCGCAGAAGCCGCGGGGATTGGCTAGGAGGATGTCCATTTTTGGGGCGGGCCGTGGGAACTCTGTGATCGGGGGATTATCGCATGGTTGGGCTTACCCGTTCGGTGAATGCCCCCGGGCGCGCCTTGTGAGGTCGGCCGCGCTGCGGCCTGTGAGGCCGCTCGCTTACCTGCGCGGTGAGGCCGGTCTCGCTTCGCGATACCTGTGAAGAGGATGAACAACAAGAGCGGCGAGTGCCTTGCTCTTGACCTACTTCTTTACAGCCCACGCGGTGGACGACTTTGCAAGCGGCGCCAGCCGTGGGTCTCACAGCGAGCCCAAGCGGGCGATTCACCCGCCCGCTGGATCTTTCTTCGCGAACAACCCGAACGCCACCAGCGCCACCGCGCCGACCGTGATCGCGCAATCAGCCACGTTGAAGACTGGGTAATTCCAGGTGTCGTAGTAATGCACATGGATGAAGTCGGTGACCTTGGCCTGGTGCAGGCGATCGATCAGGTTGCCCCAGGCGCCGCCGATGATCAGGGCCAGCGGAACGGCGTTGCGATGGTCACTGCGCGGGGTGCGCTTGAGCCAGACGATCAGCACCACGCCGATGACCAGCGCGAGCAAGGCGAAGAACCAGCGCTGCCAGCCGGCACTGCTGGCCAGGAAGCTGAAGGCGGCTCCCGTGTTGAACGCCAGTGTCCAGTTGAGGAAACCCGGGATGACGACGTGTGGAACACCTTCGGGTTGCAGGGCATGAACAGCCCAGACCTTGGATAGCTGATCAAGCACGAGGACCACGGCGGTGAGCCACAGCCAGGAAAGCGCGGAAGGTTTGGGGGACATGAACGTGCTCGATGAACGCAAGAGCGGGCGCTCCGACCGGAGCGCCCGGACCACTCAGAAATAACGACGATCTTCGCCCGGGCCTTCGACGTTGCTTACGCAACGGCCGCATAGCTCGGGGTGCTCGGCATGGGTGCCGACGTCTTCGCGACGATGCCAGCAACGCACGCACTTCGGTGCCTGGCTGACCGTGGCCGAAACCCACACGTCTGCGCCTTCCAACTCGGTGAGCACAGCTGATTCGGGCTGGCCACCGGCCACGTCAAGGCGCAGGTCGGAGGTGATGAAGAAGAAGCGCATTTCCTCCATCGCCGGCGCGTAACGCGACACCACGGCCTGGTCGGCGTGGATAGAGAGCCTGGCTTCCAGAGAGGCACCGATCTGGCCGCCCTTGCGCATGTCTTCGAGCACGCGCGAGGCCGTGTCACGAATGGCCAGCAGGTCGGACCAGTAGCGGCGCTGCTCGGGCGAGCCCTGGGTGGCAGCCAGGCCGTCGTACCAGGTTTCGAACATCACGCTTTCGCTGCGCTGGCCCGGCATGTTTTGCCAGATTTCCTCAGCGGTGAAGGTGAGCATGGGTGCGAGCCAGCGCACCAGCGCTTCGAGAACGCGGTACATCGCACTCTGCGCGCTGCGTCGGCCCAGGCTGTTCTCCGGCATGGTGTAGAGCCGGTCCTTGGTGATGTCCAGGTACAACGCACCCATTTCGTTGGTGCAGAAGTTCTGCACGCGCTGCACGATTTCCGGGAAGTCATAGCGCTCGAATGCGGCGGCAATGGCCTGCTGCGTGTCGTAGGCCTGCTGCACGGCCCACTGGTCGAGCAGCACCGAGTCGGCCACGGGCACGAGTTGGGTGGCCGGATCGAAACCATCCAGGTTACCGAGCAGGAAGCGCGCGGTATTGCGGATGCGCCGATAGGTATCGGCCACGCGCTTGAGGATTTCGTCCGACAGCGACATTTCGTTGCGGTAGTCGGTCGAGCAGATCCACAGGCGCAGGATGTCCGCCCCCATGGTCTTCATGATGTCCTGCGGCTCGATGCCGTTGCCCAGCGACTTGGACATCTTGCGGCCTTGCGCATCCACGGTGAAGCCGTGGGTAAGCACTTCCTGGTAAGGCGCCGCGTCATGGATCGCCGCCGACGTCAGCAGCGAGGAATGGAACCAGCCGCGATGCTGGTCGCTGCCTTCCAGGTACATCACCTTGTATTCGCTGGCATTGCCGAGCTGAAGTTCCGGACGCTGGCCGATCACCGCGAAATGGCTGGTACCGGAGTCGAACCATACGTCGAGCACGTCGGTGACTTTCTCGTAGTTGTCCGCTTCCGCGCCAAGCAGTTCGGCCGCGTCGAGTGCGAACCACGCATCGATACCGCCCTGCTCCACTTTCTGTGCCACTTTCTCCAGCAGCACGACGGAGTCGGGATGCGGCTCCTGCGTGGCCTTGTGCACGAACAAGGCGATCGGTACGCCCCAGGTGCGCTGGCGCGAAATGCACCAGTCGGGACGGTCGGCGATCATGCCGGCGATGCGCTCCTCGCCCCAAGACGGGATCCAGCGCACGGTCTTGATCGCATCGAGCGCGCTCTTGCGCAGGCCCTTCTGCTCCATGCTGATGAACCACTGCGGCGTGGCGCGGAAGATCACCGGCGTCTTGTGGCGCCAGCAGTTGGGATAGCTGTGGTCGATACGCGAGAACGCCAGCAGTACGCCATGGGCGCGCAGCAGGTCGACGATGACATCGTTGGCCTTCCAGATGTGCTGTCCGACCAGGACCGTCTCGCCGACGTTCGGCGTCTGCTCGCCATAAGTACCACGCGAGCCGATGTAGTTGAGCGTGCCGATGCCATACGGCTTGGCGGCGACGAAATCCTCCGCGCCGTGGTCGGGCGAGGTATGCACTGCGCCGGTACCGTCTTCGTCGGATACGTGGTCGCCCAGGATTACCGGCACCTGGCGTGCATAGAACGGATGACACAGCGTGGTGAGCTCCAGCTCGGCACCCGGCACGACCTGGCTACCCGGCACGCGCTCGGCATGCTCGCGCTGCATGTAACGATGCGCGACCTTGTCGGCCAGGCGCGCGGCGACCACCAGCCATACCGGACGACCGTCACGCTCCGGCCCCTGGATCAACGCGTAGTCGATACCAGCGCCAAGGGCGACGGCCTGGCTTTCCGGCAGGGTCCATGGCGTGGTGGTCCAGATCGGGATGGCGACGATGGCGTTGCCTGCGTCGACATCAAACTTCGCTGCCAGTGCATTGGCATCGACGGCGTCATAGGCCACGTCCACTGCCGGCGAATTCTTGTCACCGTATTCGATTTCCGCTTCGGCCAGGGCCGAGCCGCAATCGAAGCACCAGTACACCGGCTTGGAACCGCGCACGACATGACCGTTCTCGACGATCTTGCCGAGCGCGCGCAGCATGTCCGCCTCGTACTTGGGTGCCATGGTGCGATACGGATTCTGCCAGTCACCCAGCACGCCCAGGCGCTTGAAGTCGGTGCGTTGCAGGTCGATCTGCTGCTGGGCGTACTCGCGGCACTTCTGGCGAAAGGCTTCGGCATCGAGCTTGTCGCCGACACGGCCGAACTTCTTCTCGATGGCGATTTCGATCGGCAGGCCATGGCAGTCCCAGCCCGGCACGTACGGCGAACGATAACCGGCCATCAGCTTGGATTTGACCACGACGTCCTTGAGCACCTTGTTGACCGCGTGGCCCAGGTGGATCACACCATTGGCGTAGGGCGGGCCGTCATGCAGCACGAACATGCGATCGCGGCCGGCGGTACGCGCCTGGATCTGCGCATAGCGGTCGGCCTTTTCCCATTCGGCCAGCCAGGTCGGCTCGCGCTTGGGCAGGTCGCCGCGCATCGGAAATTCCGTCTGCGGCAGGTGGATGGTGCTCTTGTAATCCTTGCTCATGGTTGGATAGCCATCGGGGTTGTTGTCGGTGCCGGCTGTGGGAAGCGGCACCGCTCGATTGCAGGAAACGGATGGATCATGCCTCGGCCAGACGCGGATTCATGCCCAGGATCGCCCGCGCTTCACGCGCGTCGAGGTTCATCTGGGTGGTCAATGCGTCCAATCCGTCGAATTTTTGCTCGTCACGCAGCTTGGCGACGAATTCAACGGCCATGCGACGGCCGTAGAGATCGCCCTCGAAGTCGAACAGGTGCACTTCGAGCAGCGGCTGGTTGACCTGGTTGACCGTGGGCCGCAGCCCCAGGCTGGCCACGCCCGGCCAGGCGCATTCGCTCTCACCCAAGCCCACACGCACGGCGAAGATGCCCTGGATCGGCGTCACGCGCTCACGCAGGTGGATATTGGCAGTAGGGAAACCCAGCGTGCGACCGAGCTGGTTACCGTACTCGACCTTGCCTTCGATCACGAACGGACGGCCCATCAGCGGCTCGGCCGCGGCGAACTGACCACTCGCCAGCAAGCCACGCACGCGGGTGGCCGACACCCGCTCACCATCAAGCAGCACCGGCGCCATCACGTGCGCTTGGAAGCCCAGCTCGGGGCCCATCTTTTCCAGCAGGGCCACATCGCCGGAGCGCTTGTGGCCGAAGCGAAAATCGCCACCAACCCAGACTTCGCGCGCATGCAGGCGATCGACCAGCACACGACGCACGAAATCCTCGGCGGACATCGACGTGAGGGCGTGGTTGAAGCGCAGTATCAAGGCCTGCTCGATGCCGGCCACGCCCAAGCCCTTGAGCTTTTCGCGCACGCCCGACAACCGCGGCAACGGGTGCGGAGAGAAGAAGGCTCGTGGCAGCGGCTCGAAGCTCACCACCGCCGGAGTCCAGCCACTGATTTCGGCGCGCTCGCGCACCTGCGCCAACAGCGCCTGATGCCCGCGATGCAGGCCATCGAAGGCGCCAACGGCCACTACGCTGCCGCCGGGGGCCAGACTGGGGCCCGCGACGTCCCTGGAGAGTCTCATCATCGGCCGAGTATAGCGGGAGCCGATCATCTTTTAACGGAGGGACGGGGGTGAGTCGCGAGGGAGCCAAGACCTTGCAACGTGATCCAGGGCACGGTGCGCGTCGCAGATCGGGGCAGCACTCGCCCCGCACTCCCCGCTCGCCCTTCGATCACACCCCGCGCAAGTCGCGCAGGCGAAAGCCGGTGGCGAAAAGCGTGGTCACATACGCGCCGCCGCCTGTCGCCACCAGCACACCCAGGTGCCACACGCGGGTCCACCAGCCATTGCTGGACCAGTCCGGCCACAGCCAGCGGCCGGCAAGCAGTACAGCGATCATCGCCGCACACGATAACGTCAGGCGCAGCCAGTGACGGGCCCAGCCAGGCTGGCGCTCGTAGACGCCTGCCTTGCCCAGCCAGCGCCATAGCAGGATCAAATTAATGTAGCTTGCCGTCGCACTGGCCATGCCCAAGGCCATGTGCAGCCCCGGCACCTTCACCAGTGCCTCGGCCATCGGCAACTGGCGAATCTCCGGTGTTGCCCACAACGAGAACAGCAACACAAGGAACAACAGGTTGAAGACCATGTTGGCCACCAGCGAGGCCACGCCCGCACGCACCGGCGTACGCGTATCCTGGCGCGCATAGAAGGCGGGCAACAGCACCTTCACCATGGCGAAAGCTGGCAGGCCGAAACTCAGCGCCGAAATGGACAGCGTGGCCATGTGCGTGTCGAAAGGCGTGAACTGGCCGTGCTGGAACAAGGTCGCAACCAGCGGCTGGGCCAGCAATATCAAGGCGAACATGGCCGGCACCGCGATCAGCAGCGTCGTACGCAGCCCCCAATCCAGGGCCTTGGAGAAACCGGCGTGATCGGTCGCAACATGATGGCGCGACAGCGACGGCAGGATCACCGTACCCAGGGCCACGCCGAACACGCCCAGCGGCAGCTCCAGAAAGCGGTCCGCCTGGGACAGCCAGCTCTGCGATCCGTCGATCAGGTGCGCGGCGATCAGCGTATCGAGCAGCAAATTGATCTGTGCCACCGACGAGCCGAACAGCGTGGGCACCATCAGGCGCATGATCCGGCGCACTTCCGGATGACGCCAACCCCAGCGTGGCACGGCGAGCAGATCCAGCCGGCCCAGCGCCGGTAACTGGAAAAGCAGTTGCAGCAGCCCGGCCGCCAGCACCGCCCAACCCATCGCCAGGATCGGCGTATGCAGGTGTGGTGATAGCCACAAGGCACCGGCGATCATGCACAGGTTGAGGATCACCGGCGTCAACGCCGGCACACCGAAACGGTGGAACGCATTCAGCGCGCCGCCGGAAAGCGCCGTCAGCGACACGAACAGCAAAAACGGAAACGTCAGGCGCAGCAGGTCAACGGTCAGGCCGTATTTGTCGGCATCGTTGGCCGCCGAGGAGTCGAACAGCGAGGCGACCTGGGGCGCAAACAGGATGCCCAAGGCCGTAACCACCAGCAATACGCCGCCCAGGGTGCCCGAAACCCGCGCCATCAGCTCCTTGAGGTCAGCGTGCGGGCGCTTTTCCTTCACTTCCGTGAAAACCGGCACGAAAGCGGTGGAGAACGAGCCCTCGGCGAACAGCCGGCGCATGAAATTGGGAATACGGAACGCCACCCAGAACGCATCGGTGGCCGCATTGGCGCCAAAGGCCGTATTGATCGACATATCCCGGACCAGCCCGAGAACGCGCGAGACCATCGTCATGCTGCTGAACGAGAGCAGCCCGCGAAACATGCTGGGGGACTTCATGCGGTGGCCGGAACCTTCTTCTGGATGGCGCGGAGAGCGATAGACGGCCGTACCAGGCCCGTGATTTCGCAAAGGCGCGTAGTTTGCCAGCCATACAGGGCGGGACAACAGCCGCGATTATGGCAAAATAGTGAACCCGGCCGGCCCAGAAGGGCCTAAGCTGTTGACGCAACGGCGCAAAGCCGCGATAATCGCCGTCTTTTTCCAACCCCAACGATTTCGGAGTTCTACCTTGGCCAACATCAAGTCCGCGAAGAAGCGTGCGCGCCAGTCCGAGCAGCGCCGCCTGCGCAATGTCAGCGCCCGTTCGATGGTGCGCAGCGCCCTCAAGAAGGTCGTCAAGGCCATTGAGGCCAAGGACAAGGCTGCCGCGGTCGAAGCCTTTGCCGCCGCTCAGCCGGTCATGGATCGCTACGCGGCCCGTGGCCTGATCCACAAGAACAAGGCCGCTCGTCATAAGAGCCGCCTCAACGCGAAGATCCGCGAACTGGCGTAAGCCAGTTTCGGATCATTATCGGGTTGGATAGAGAAAGCCGGCGCAAGCCGGCTTTTTTGCTTTGGGGGAAGTCGCTCGCTGGCGCCAGCTGTAAACCCGGTGGCTTCGCCATCTGTACAGGGTAAAGGCGGAGCGAGCCCGCCTGTGGAGGCTCTTCCCATTGATTCCCTACAGGCCGCAAAGCGCGCCGGCCTCACAGCTCGTGCCAACGAGCGACTTCTCCCGACCGCGTCAAAGCCCCAACACCCTCCTCGCCCCCTGCCAGCGCCGCAGCCACAGCCGCTCCAATAGCAGCACAATCAGCATCGAGGCGCCCAGGAGCGGCAGGACGATGCCCAGGACGATCAGGGCGATGACCATAGCGACCGGGTAGCGGGCGTTTTCACGGGGCGCCGGGGCACCGAGCACGCCCTTGGGACGGCGACGCCACCACAGGTTGCAAGCGCTGACGACCATGGTGATCAGGCCCAAGGCGGTCAGCGCACTCACGATCTGGTTGAGCGGCGGGAACAGCGCACCTTCGTGAACGGCCACGCCATAGCCGATCAGGCGGTCGAGCAAGGGGCGCTGGCTGAAGTCGGTACGCCTGACGACTTTTCCACTGCCAGGGTCAAGGATCAGGTCTGCTCGCCTTGAACGGTCATCGGCATCCGAACGGGCGGTCCATTGCGGATTTTTCATGGATGGCGGCGCCATCAGTACGGGAGCGGCCAGATGCTGGGCCTGCACCGAGGGCAAGGCGCGATCCAGCACGGTCAGGTCCATCGCGGACACGGGCATGCTCATGCCTGCCATGCCCGGCATATTGGCGTGCTCATCGACGGGCGTGTTGGCCTGGCGGTTACGCGCGCGCTCGTCGGCGCTTCCAATCGTCCAGTCCGGCATGGCGGTCGCGTGCGCGTACTGTTGGCGCACCTCGCGCAACAAGCCGCCCCAGGATTTGGCCCATGGCAGGCCGGAAACCAGCAGGAACAAGGCAAACAGCGAAATCCAGACACCCGTGACCGCATGCAGGTCACGCCACATCACACGCGCACCGCGTGACAGGCGCGGATAAAGCACGCCAGCCATACCGCCGCCACGGGGCCACCACAGGTATAGGCCGGTCAGCAGCAGCACGATGGTCCACGAGGCCGCCAGTTCCACCACCATCGACCCGGCGCTGCCCAGCTTGAGCTCGCCATGCAAGTAGAAGATCACCCGCATGAAACGGTCTTTTTCGTTTACTACGTGCAGTACACGCAGCGAGGCGGGGTCCACATAGACACGCACCACCTGCGAGCCCTTGCCGACCAGCACGCGCGCCGCGGCGTGCGGGGAGGTCGGTAACTCATAAGCGTTGAGCACGGTGCCGGGCACAGCGGCTAGCGCTGCCCGCACCTGCGCGGATACGGGCTGCGGCGGTGCATCGGTGACGTGCGCATAGGCACGCTCCAGCATCGGCTCAATTTGCGGACGAAACAGATAGATCAGGCCGGTACTGGCCAGCCAGAGAACTGGCAGCAGGCAACACAGCCCTGCGTAGAAATGCCAACGCCACAACAGGCGATAGGCATGGCGACGACGTCCCTGGATGGGCGTCGTATCGGGGGAAACCATGGGTAAATCCTCGGAAGCTGTCACGCATGGCGACGCACCGCCAGGGCGCGTCATTCAAAGCCTGGGAATCGACTCAGGCGATGGGAGGACCACGCGCCTTCGGCCTATGAGCTGCAACCTCCAGGGCGAGAGCCACGTGCGCGCGCCGTGGTGCAGGCATGATTGCCGACATCGGCAACCACAGCACCGCCGCGCCAGCCAACCCCGGGCTATCGCACATCAGGCTGCAATAGCCGCAATCGTCCAGCAGCATCGGATGCCTGGCGGCAGGATGCATGTGCGCGCCATGCTGCGCGCAACCATCTGGCATGGCATCGGCCGCAGCAAGCACACGCGACACCGTCGGCGCGGCGGACAGCAGCAGGATGGCCCACAGGCCCAACCAGGCTATCGAGCGCTTGCGATGTCGATACGGGGCCATGTCGGGACCATGGGGTGGTTACTGTGCATGGTAGCGGAGGGCGACGGGCTAGGAGTGAGGATTAAGGCGTGAGAAGTGAGTGCGCCACATTGCAGGTAGCCCAAAACCTCGAGCGCGCGACAATACATTGGCAACTTGCCAGCTTATGGCGAGCGCTCGCGCTCTCGCTGCTCGCCCTTCGTCCCTGGACTGGTGCCCGTGAAACCACGCCTACCGCGGATGCTCACACAGACCGTGCCGCCACCAGCCGCAGCCATGCGAAGTCCCAGGCGATGCGTTCCTGTTCCAGGCGACGACCGCGCATGCCAAGGGTGTCGTCGTCACCGCGCAACACGCGATAAAGCACACGCTCGGCAGGCGTCAGCAACGACAGGTCTTCGGCAGTCGCCTGCCGAGGTTCCTCGCCGGCCAAGGCGGCAAACTCGGTCAGCACGGTGGTGTCGTCCATCATCAGCGAACGGACGCGAGGCACGTGCGTGCGCAAGCGATTGAGGATGGCAAAGCCATGGGTATCCAGGTCGCCCCAATACAACAACAGGGGCACATCCTGCAGCCAGGGCAAACGCCCCAGGGCGTCGACGGCATAACCGCGGCGCATGAAAACCACGGTGCCGGGCAGATCCTGCACGGCCATGCCCGTAGTGAGGTTTTCAACCATGATCACGCATTCGGGATGGAAACCCTGCAATGCGGCGAAATCGTCGACAGGGGCCTCGATATCCGAGCATCCATGCCAATACGCGCGCAACCCGGCATCGAGAATGCGCATGCGCAGGCGATCCGGATATGCCCGCAGTCCCGTGGCCTGGTAGAAATCACGGCCCGGATCACCATGCAACGCCGCCATCCAGCCAGCCACCAAGCCTGCCCGCTTCTCGACCCATTTGCTGTCGATTCCGGCGATAGGCAATTGCCTGGGATAAAGCCCCGATTGCGGGTGCTGCCATAACCAATCGACGACTCGAACGAGTTGTCCGAATGCATCGTCTTCCCAATCGGCCAGGACATCGAAATCACGCGCGAGTTGCGCGCTCCAGCGAGCACGAGCCTGTTCATCCATCGACCAGCCCCGCAACGCATCGAATCGTCGCTGTGCGCGGCGCCAGCGCAGGCCTTCGCCCAAAGCATCGGCCACCTGATCGGGAGTTTCGAACCACCATTGCCTGGGCAAGCTCTGGTCACCCAAGCGCCGCCAGTGCGCAATCTCCCAGTGCACGTGCCCGGCGGTCTCGGCACGCCATGCACGCAACCATTGATCGAATATCGACCACTGGTCGATGGCCTGCTGCTCGGTAGGTTGCCTGAGCGGCAATCGCAGCGGCCACTCCCCTTCATGCCCAAGCCATCCGGCCCGCCGCGAGGCCCACAGGCTGCGCAAGCGAACGTGCAGCTTCTCAGGGAGCTGCATGCTCGCGGGCTCGCTCGGGAAGCTTCAGGCGCTTTTCCTCCGTGTCGTATTCGATCAGCAACACGCCCGAGTCATGACGGCCCGTGATGTCGACGAAGCAGGCACCGCCAATGAAAGGTTCAAGCGTCATCACCGACTTCAACGGCGTGGCTACTACCATCTGGAAACCGAAGTTGTCGAAGATATTCATCGCCAGCGCGGTGAATTCGTTGTCGGCCTTGTCAAACGCTTCGTCCAGTACCACAGGAGCGTAGCGTGGCAAATGCCCATCATCGCCACCCAGCTGGTAGCGCAGGGCCGCGGCCAGGCAGGTCGTGGCCAGCTTCTGGCGCTGGCCACCGGATTTACCCGCGCCGCTGCGATAGACCTCGACCTGGTCGCGCGTCTGTGCGTCGATTTCCACGCCGATGAATTCCACATGCTGGCGCACGTCCAGCACCTGCTCGCGCCAGCGCCTGTGCTCGGGATCATCCGCGCCCAGGCGAGCGACCAACTGGCGCAGGATCGCAAACTGTGCCTCGGCACGCTCGCGATCCTCGGTTTGGTGATGCGACAGCACGTCGCGCAATTGCGCCTGGAAGTCGCGCACGTCAGCCAAGCCACGATCGGTCAGCTCGATCTGCAACAAGGTACCGCGATTGAACGGCACCTGCTCCAGGCTTTCGTTGACCTCTTCCATGCGCTGGCCGATCTGTTTGCGCGCCTCGGTCATGTGCTTTTGCAGTACCAGCAGATCCTGCTTGCTCTGGCTCTGCAACAGATCGAAGAAGCGTGCTTCATGCCGCGGCAGGCCATCGAGTTCCAGTCGGCGCAGGCGCGCCAGGAAACCGTCGGCGGCGTCGAGGGTGGGCGTAAAGTCGGCGGCGTCCTGCGGCCAGCGGCGACAGAACGTCTTGAAGCCATCCTCGATCTGCTGCACCAGCTGGTTGTCCTGCTTGGCGTGCATCTCCAGTTCACCGTAAAGGCCTTTTACGACCTGCGAGAACAATTCGGAGATCGAGCCCAGCGACAAGGCTGGCTGCTTGGGAAGGCGCTCCTCCAGGCCTTTGACCTGCAAGGGTGTCAGGCTCAATTGACGCGCGGCCGCCTCGCAGGTCTCACGTTGGCGTGCCAGCTGATTGCGCTCGATGTCCAGCGCGCGGTGCTCACCCAGTGCATCCTCCAGCGATCGCGCGGCACGTGTGCGCAGTTCGCGCTCCATGTCCAGGCGCTGGCCGATCTCCTTGAGGTTGGCGTCGCCTTCGCGCAATTGCTTGAGTTGGATGTCGATATCACCCAGCCGCTGCAACAGCGGCGCAACGTCGATTTCATCCCAGTCGGCATTGGCTAGCGCATTGGCGAAAATACGCCGATCGTTTTCGCGCTGGTTTTCCTCGCGCAGGCGCTTGATCGCTTCGGCGGCCTGGGCAATGGCCTGCGCCAACTGCTGGCCCTCCTTCTCGAACAAGGCCAGCTTGTCGCGGTTGTCAAAACCCAACACCCAGTGCTTCTTGTCGCCAATCGCGCGACGGTCGTCCTTTTCGTAGCGTTCACCCGGATGCTTGACCTGCCCTTCGCGCGTGATGGCACGATCGGCGTGGCGCAAGGCCGCCGGAGAATCCACGCAGGCGTAATCGAAACGGCGCGCCAGTTGTTCGGCAAGCCAGCCCTGGTGTGCGTGATCGCGCACATCGAGCTTGTGCACCAGCGAGCGTGCTTCCAGCCGGTGCCGGTCGAAGCTGTCCGAACGGCCCACGCGGTAGTAGACCAGCTTACCGCCCAGGTGGGTCTTGTTGATCCAGGCCGAGACTTCGCCGTAGTGCTTCTCATCGACCAGCATGGATAGCGCAAAGCCATGCAACACGCGCTCGACGGCGCCACTCCAGGCGGCCTCCTCGGCTTTGACCTGCAAGAGCTCGCCGACGAAGGGCAAGGCGTGCTCCTTGAGGTCCAGTTCCTGGCACAGCCGTGCACGCATGGCCTGCACATGCGAAGGAATGTTCGACGGGTTGCGCTTGAGCGCGTCGATCTCGGCACGCACCTCGGCAAAGCGACGGCTGGCCTGGTCGCTGTCGCGCTTAAGGCCGTCCATCTGCTCTTCCAGCGTGGTCGCCCTGCCCTGCGCACCGTCGAGTAATTCGCGCGCCTGACCGGCCATTTCGGCGAAGGCACGCGCGGTACCTGGCAGGCTCCAGCCGAGCTGTTCGCAGGCGGCCTCGATCTTGTCGCGGCGTTGCATGGCCTTGTCGCGATCACGCACCAGGCGATCGTGTTCGCGTTCGAGACCGTCGATGGCATCGCCACCTTGCTCCCGCCGCTGGCGTTCCAGATCGGCGACACGCGCATCGTGGTTGGCCACCGCCTGGCGGCGCTGCTCCACTTCGCTGCCCAGCGCCTGGTCCTGCGTTTTCAGTTCAGCCAGGCGCGCGTCGAGCAAGCCCAGGCGACGCTGCTCGCGGTAGGTATCCACGCCCTGTTGCAGTTCGCGCAACTCCG
>NZ_DASVMI010000041.1:0-18244 GCF_036384435.1 Dyella sp.
TGTGGTTAGCGGGCCGTCTGGGTTGCGCCCCATTCGGCTCGCGTCTTCTGCTTGACGCAGTGTCGCTCGTGATTCGTGTTTCGGGTGAAGCACGAGCGACGCGCCGAACATCGCATATTTCGTGCGAAAAGTCTTTAGGACGCGTTGGAAAAAAACACCCTGAATTTCAGGGTGTTTTTTTGTATGGAGGGGTATTCAAAAAAGTCATGATGGTGGCGATGGCTCACCTTGTAGGAACGAATTCAAACCGATAAGGTGCGTCCGCCATCGATGCGGATGATCTGGCCGGTGACGAACGGCGCATCGCGCAAAAGCCACAGCACGGCGCTGGCTACATCGTCCGGACTGCCGGCGCGCTTGAGTGGCGTGCGTGCAAGCACGGCCTGCTTGTCGTCATACGCTTTGCCGTCACTGGGCCACATCACCGCGCCGGGTGCGACACCATTGACGCGAATGGCCGGGCCCAGGTCGAGCGCGAGTGAGCGCGTCATGGCTTCCAGGGCCGCCTTGGCCATGCAGTAGATCGGATGATCGGCCAGGGGGCGCTCGGCGTAGATGTCCACGAGGTTGATGATCGAACCGCTGCGCTCGCGCAGCGCGGATGTTGCGGCCTGCGACAGGAAGAATGGAGCCTGCGCGTTGGATGCGAATAATTCCTGCCATTGCGCGGGCGTGGCGCTGCCGATGGGTGTGGGATAGAACGCCGATGCATTGTTGACCAGGGCATCGAGTCGGCCTCGCCAGCGTAGGATTTCCTCGATCATCGCGGGCAGGTGATCGAGTTGTGCGAGCTCTGCTTGCACGCACAGTGTGCTACCTGGGCGGGACGCCTCCAGCGTGCTGGCCAGTGCATGTGCTTCGTCGCTCGATCGACGATAGTGCAATGCCAGGTCGTAGCCGGCCCCGTGCAATACGCGCGCAATGACAGCACCCACGCGGCGCCCGGCGCCAGTGATCAGGGCGACGGGGCGTTCGTGGGGTGCGTTCATGACCGGTTTTCCTGCGGTGAGATCGGTCACAGCTTGCCGCAAAGACGGGCGAGCGTTAAGCCCTTATGCCTTGGGCTTGGTCGCTTTTTTCGCACTCGTCTTCTTGGCGGTCTTGCTGACCGCTTTCTTGACGGCTTTCTTGGCCGAGGCTGCGCCCTTGCCAGCCACTTTCCTGGTTGCTTTCTTCGCGCCGCTGGCTACCTTGCGCACGGTGCGGCTGACTGCCTTGCTTACGGCGCGCTCAGGGGACTTTTTTTTTGCGTGCGTGCCGAATTCGGCGTCGTCCGCCTGGCCCTCGGTATCGATGCGCCCACTGAACATGTCGATGGCGGTCTTGGCGACCTGTCCGGTGTCGTAATACGCATAGGCGCCCACGCCCAATGCGCCGACGATCGGCAGCCAGCGCGAGATACCTTTGCCCACGGCACGCTGCGTGATCGATACGCCGATGCGCTTGGCCACACGTTCGGCCACGGCATAAGACATACGCCGAAACAGCAGCCGATCGCCCATGCGTACCACCAGGTCGCGGAATGCCTGGGCGGCGGTGTGGCGGAACAGGCACCACAGCATCTGTTCGCGGCCAAGCTCGGTGTGCTTGCCATAGG
The DNA here is from genome assembly GCF_036384435.1 of Dyella sp. Classification (GTDB taxonomy): domain Bacteria; phylum Pseudomonadota; class Gammaproteobacteria; order Xanthomonadales; family Rhodanobacteraceae; genus GSA-30. The sequence continues at coordinate 1,598 of NZ_DASVMI010000041.1, forward strand.
CCGCAGCGATGTCACTGACCATCTGGGCCTGGATCTTCCAGATCGCGATCAACTCGGGCAGCACCGTCAGCCAGCCCAGGGGGCCAGGAGGCAGGGCCAGGGAGCCGGAGGTGATGGCTGCGCGTTGCGCAGCCCGATTGGCCAGGCGGCGCGCTTCGGTTTCCGGGTCCTTGGCGCCAGCGACGTGGCTATCGGGAATCTGGCTGACGAAATCCAGGATGGCCCGGGTCACGCGGCTCTGATCGGCCGGTTCGATGACGGCCGGCAGTTGGTCGCCGGCGCCTTCCTTTGCTGAACGTTTTGCCATGGTCTCTCCAGGGGAGGCCCTCCCTGAAGGGAGGGCGACAGGTTTTCAGTCTATGGATGGCAGGTGAAGTTGGCCTGATGACGGCCACGGGGCGGCGCAAATTTTTGCGTGCAGGGAGCATGACTTCTGGGGCAGGCACTGGTTGCGGCGTAATGGCAATGTTATAACGTATCGAAAATAACAAGCCGTCCCCGACCGTTTACCGTTACCTTGGATTGCCCCATGAAACTTTCCCTGCTCGCCCTGAGCCTGGCTGCCGCGCTGGGGGCCGCCCCCTTGTTTGCCGCCGATGCGCCCGTCGTCGCCAACGCCCAGGGGGCCGACAATGACACCCCGCAGGCCTCTCGCAACAAGCCGGCGCCGAAGGTGCAGAACCTCAGCTCCATCGATGTGTCCGCCGCGCTGGACCGGGCGCGCAATTCGCTGTCGCCCGATACGGGGAGCAGTCAGTATGTGATCGACGAGAAGTCGATCCAGGCGCTGCCGCTGGGCACCTCCACGCCGGTCAACCAGGTGCTGCTACAGGCCCCGGGCGTGGTGCAGGATTCCTACGGTCAGTTGCATGTGCGCGGCGACCACGCCAACCTGCAATACCGTGTCAATGGCGTGCTGATCCCCGAGTCGATCTCCGGTTTCGGCCAGACCCTGGATGCGCGCACGATCAAGGAAGTGAAGCTGATCGATGGTGCGCTGCCGGCCCAGTATGGCCTGCGCACCGCCGCCGTGGTGGACATCACCACCAAGAGCGGACATGAGCTTGGCAATGGCGGCAGCGTGGGCATCATGGGCGGCTCGTTTGGCACGCTCAACCCTAATGCATCGATCTGGGGCAGCAGCGATCGCTGGAGCTATTTCCTCACCGCTAATTACCTGGAAAACGATGTCGGTATCGAGAATCCAACGGCAAGTCGCAAGCCGGTCCACGACCACACCAACCAGGTCAAGGGTTTCGGTGATATCTCGTACCTGATCAATGACAACACGCGCCTGAGCTTCATGTTCGGCGTGAGCAACAGCCGCTTCGAGATCCCGAACAATCCTGGCCAGGAGCCGAAGTTCGGTTACCTGGATACGGTGGATTTCAACTCGGCCAACCTCAACGAGCAGCAGCAGGAAAAGACCCGCTTCGGCGTGCTGGCGCTGCAAGGCAAGTTCGGCCAGACCGCTTACCAGATCTCTGCCGGCCAGCGCTACAGCAGCGTCGGGTTCTCTCCGGATTTCGTTGGCGACCTGATGTTCAATGGCATTGCCGCCAACATCAACCGCAACAACCGCGCCAGCACTTTGCAGGCGGATTTCTCTACGCCGCTGGGTGACAGCCACACGCTGCGCTATGGCATCTACGGTTCATTCGAGCACGGCAACATCGCCAATAACTCCTGGGTGTTCCCGGCCGACGATGACGGCAACCAGACCAGCACCACGCCGATCAACATCCTCGATGGCAGCCGCTTGATCGCCCGCACCTACTCCGCTTACTTGCAGGACGAGTGGAGTATTGGCGACAAATGGACGGTGAACTACGGCGTGCGCGGCGACAAGTACCACCTGTTCCGCGACGAAAGTCAGCTCAGCCCACGCGTGGGCGTGGTGTACCAGGCAACGCCCGACACCACGATCCACGCCGGCTATTCGCGTTACTTCGTGCCGCCGGCCACCGAAGTGATTTCCACCACGAATATCGCCAAGTTCAATGGCACCACCAACCAGCTTCCCGGCAACGGCAACAACACCGCGCTGTCGGAGCGCTCCGATTACTACGATGCGGGCATCTCGCAGAACATCGGTCCTTTGACACTGGGCCTGGATGCGTACTATCGCAAGGTCAGCCGCTTGCAGGATGAAGGCCAGTTTGGCGCGGCACTGGTGTACTCCAACTTCAACTACGAGTTCGGTCGCATCCGTGGCGTGGAATTCACCGCCAACTACGACCAGGGTCCGGTCTCGGCGTATTTCAACATGGCCTACAACCGTGCCATGGGCAAGCGCATCATCACCGGCCAGTACAACTTCAATCCGGATGACCTGGCGTACATCTACAACAACTACATCCACCTCGATCACGACCAGAAACTGACCTCTTCGGGCGGCATCAGCTACGAAGTGGCGCAGGGTACCAAGGTGGGCGCTGATTACATCTTCGGCAGCGGCCTGCGTTCGGATGGCGACGTGCCCAATGGGCTGTCTTTGCCGTACTACTTCCAGTTGAATCTCAGCGTGTCGCATGACTTCAACTTCGAGAGCACCGGCCCGCTGCATACCCAGCTTGCGGTGATCAACGCACTCGATCGCACGTACGAACTGCGCGACGGCACTGGCGTGGGCGTGGGTGCGCCCCAGTTCGGCCCACGTCGTGGGCTGTACCTGAGTGTGCAGAAAGACTTCTGATCGATTGACCTGGTCAAGCAGGAAAGGGCGCGGGCTGAAAGGTTTGCGCCCTTTTTTCGTTGAGCACGAGAGATGGGCGGTGGGGCGCTAGCCCGTGCGACCGGCGCAAGCTGTGTGCTTGCGTCGATGCCATCGTGGGTTCGTCGCTTGCGGCAACGTGCCTTCATGCGCCTCCAGCACCCATCTCCAACCCCCAAGCCTGACGCCAGGCGGTATCCTTGCCGCCATGAATCCCAGCCACAGCACCCGCCTGCCCGAACCCTCCATCGAGGAGCGTGAACACTCCGATCGCCTGTTAAGCTTGTTGCGTGAGCGCATCGCCGCACACGGGCCGCTCCCGTTTTCCGAGTTCATGGAACGGTGCCTGTATGCGCCGGGACTTGGCTACTACAGCGCGGGCAAGACCAAGTTCGGTGAGGCGGGGGATTTTGTCACCGCGCCGGAACTGGGCGAGTTGTTCGCGCGCTGCGTGGCGATGACGGTGCAGCCGGTGCTTGCTGCACTGGGCGAGCAGGCCGATGTGCTTGAGTTGGGCGGTGGCAGCGGTGCCTTCGCACAGGTCATGCTAGATGCGCTGGACCAGGCTCGGGCGCTGCCGCGTCGTTACCTGATTCTCGAACCGAGCGCCGACTTGCGCGAGCGACAACGTGAGCGCCTGCACGCGACCTTGCGTGACGAGGTCTTTGCGCGGGTGACGTGGCTTGACCGCCCCCCGGAAGATGCCTGGCGCGGTGTGCTGTTCGCCAATGAAGTGATCGACGCGTTGCCTACGACACGCTTCACGCTGCGTCATGGCGAGGTCTACGAGGAGCATGTTGCGCTCGATGGCGATGGGCGGCTGGTGCGCGTGGATCGGCCGGCCGACACGCTGGTTGCCGGTGCGGTGCGGCACGTCGAGCGTGATCTCGGTGCGACATTCGAGGACGGATACCGTTCTGAAATCCTGCCGCAGTTGCCGTATTGGGTTCAGGCGGTCGCCGGCTCGTTGCAGGCCGGTGTGATGCTGTTTGTCGATTATGGCTATGTGCGCAGCGAGTTCTACCTGCCGGAACGTCAGGATGGCACGTTGCGCGCTTTCTATCGTCACCACGTGCACAACGAGCCTTTCTACCTGCCTGGCTTGAACGATCTCACCGCTTCCGTTGACTTCACCGCGCTGGCCGAGGCCGGCAACAGCGCCGGCTTCGACGTGGCGGCCTATCTGCCGCAGTCATCGTTCCTGGTGGCTGCCGGCCTGCAGCAGGCATTCGAGATTGCTTATGCGCAGGCTTCCGATGACATGCAGCGCTATCGGCTGGCCCAGGAGGTCAAGCGCCTGATGTTGCCCGACCAGATGGGCGAGCGATTCCAGGTGCTGCTGCTGGTGCGCGGCATGGACACACTGCCATTGCCTGCCGAACTGCTGGCCGCGGATCGGGGTGGCCGGTTGTAGGGTCAGGAGTGAGGGGTTAGGAGTGAGGAGTGAGAGCGCAAGTCCGATCGCGTGCTTTAGTTTTCATGTTGCAAGGCTGCCATATCTCGGCACCCTTCAACATCGCGCTTTTGCTACTCACTCCTAGCTCCTAGCTCCTCACTCCTGCGGCGCACTCAACGCGACCTCAGGCTCTGTCGCCACGCAGTCGCGACCATCTCCCAGGGATGGAAGCGGAAATTGACGGTCTGTTCGCCCGCCGGGACGCACACCGCGCGAAACATGCCGTTGGCGCGATGGATCGGCAGGGGAGTGCCATTGGCTTCGGCGCTCCAGCCCGGGAAATCCAGTTCGCTCAGCACCAGCCAGCCTGGGCCGGTGGATGATTGGGTATGCACGGTCAGCTGCGTCGGTGTGGCTTCGATGGGCACGGCGTGGAGTGACGCCGTGCAGCGTGCCTGGTCTTGATGTGCCAAGGCGTCATCGGTGCGATCGCGCGGCGTGAGCAGTACGTTGCTGGAATAGTCGTTGCTGTCGATGTCGTCGGGTGTTATCGCGCTGGCGAGCGTGGCGTGGTCGGGCGTGAGCAGTCGCGGGTAGGCGCGGGTATTGCGCCATATCTCGCTATGCGAGCCGACAAAGATACGCTCATAGCCGATGGGCGCTGTCCATTCCGGTCGGCCATCGGTATTGCGCACCACATAACCCACCGCCAGCAGACGTGTCAGCGCGCTGGCGGGCGAGGTGTTGAACGCGGTAGCGACTCGCGGCAGGTTGCCATTGTCGCGTGCGCCGTACCAGTGGTCGTACAAGGCATAACGCAGCGGGTTGTAGCCCTGGGTGGATTCAAACCCGCGCAGTACGACCAGGTTGTCCCAGAATACGCTGGCATCGATGGGTTCGATGCGCGGTGGAAGGGGTTCGGTGGGTGGCAGCAGCGCGGCCAGTCGGTTTGCCGTGTCGTTGCGCAGGAAGGCTCGTGCGGTGTCGCTGTTCTCGTTGAAATGCCCGTTGAGGTTGAAGCAACGATAGTCGACCACCGTGATCAGCAACAGGACCAATCCGATCCTTGCCGCATCACGCGGTTTCCAGCGCAGCCAACCATAGGCGATGAGGGCAGCCAGCGCGGCGGCCAATGTCCACGGCTGCCAGCTGGCGCCATCGCCACGCATGGCCGCGCTTGATACCAGCAGCCACGTGAATGCGATGAGCAGCAACGTGCCGATAGCGCGCGGTGAGGCGCGATCGATGTAACTGGCCGACCAGCCGATGGCGAACGCGAACGCCATGTTGAGCAGATAGGCCGCATCGGCGGGCCGCCGGAACAGCTTGATGCCAGGAAGCGTTGCATACAGCCAGCCATAGAACGGCGTGTGCGTGCCCATCATGTAGAGCATGGCCAATAGCGCAACGCCACCGAAGAACATGAGGTGCCGGCGTTGCCGGGGCTGGCGCCACGCCCCGGGCAGGCCCAGCAGCATCAGTGACGGCAAAGCACCCAGGTACAGATAGGCCTCGACGATGGACGATGCGCCGTCGTAGTGGCCGCGCAAGGCATGCAGTGCATTGGGCAGCAAGAGCGTGAGGAAACTACGCGCGTCGAGTGAAGCGGTCTGCGATGCGCTCAACGGCAGTTCCGCACGATTGGACAGCATGGTGAACGCGAAGGTCAGCAACAGCTGTGGCAACACGATGGCAACGGCGACCAGGGCGGCTAGTCCGGCGCTCATCACCCATTGGCGTCGTTCGCGAGCCGGGTAGTGCTTCCAGCGCGTTACGGCCGTGGCGAGCGCATAAGCCAGCGCCACCCAGGCCAGCAGGTAGCTCAACTGCACCATGTGCACCAGCATGATGCCGGCGGCCAGGCCAAGCAGCAGGCCGCTTTTCCAGCGAGGGCGTTCGGCCAGTTCGCGGATGGCCACCAGGACCCAGGGGGCATAGCTATAAGCCAGCACGATGGGTACGTGTTCCAACCGGGATGCGGCCACGCCACCGGCCATGAAGACCATCGCGCCGACCAGTCCGCCGAATCGATTGGCAGCCTGCCGGCGCAGGAAGGCGTAAGCGCCGAAACCGCCGAGCAGTACGTGCAGCAGCACGCCCCAGGCGAACCAGTTCGCACCCGGGACGGAAGGGATCATCATCCATGCCATCAGCAGCGGTGAAAACAGCATGCCTTGCGGATCGGCGATCTGTGGGTAGCCTGCGTAGATATGCGGATTCCACCACGGTGCGATGCCGTGGCGCAGGCTGTGTGCGTTGAAATAGACCGTGGGATAGAACTGGTCGATGGCGTCCCACGGAAGGATGCGGCCGGCCAGCAAGGTTGGCAGGTTCAAAAGCAGCCAGATCAGGACGAGCAGGCCGCCAGTACGCCAGAAGGGATGTTGCCGCCAAGCCACGCTAACGCCTCTGTCTGATCCCCAAAGGCGTTAGCGTAAGCGATGCCTGCCGTTTAATGCACCGTCGAGGCGGCTGCGGGTACCGGGGTGCTGGTGGCTGCCGCTGGCTGAACCGGCGTGCTGTCTTCCGGCCGGCGAACCATTTTGCCGTTCTTGAACAAGGTGGCAGCCACTTGGTAGAACGCCGTCGCCTGATCGACCTGTTTGCTGTCGATGGGCGTGATCGGCGTGGCATCGCCGCTGTCGAAATCCGGGTGCACCTGCTCAAGCTTGCGTTGCGGTTCCAGCACGGTCAGCACGTCGCCCTTGAGGTAGCCCAGCTTCTCGTACGTGGCCGGGAATGCGCGGCGTTGTCCTTCCGGCAACTGGAAAATATCGGCGCCGAAGAAGCGGCTGCGGTAGCTGAAATTGAGCAGCCCCAGCACGGTCGGTGCGATATCCACCTGCCCCATCAGTGCCTTCACGTGCTGTGGCTGGATGTACTTGGGCGCATAGATCAGCAGCGGAATGTGATACCGGTTGATGGGCACGCTGCTGCGGCCGGCGCTGGAGGCGCAGTGGTCGGCGGTGATCACGAACACCGTGTCATCGAAATACGGCTTGCTGCGCGCGCGGTTGATGAAGTCGGCGATCGACCAGTCGGTGTATGCCACCGCACCTTCACGCGTGCCGTTGCGCTCTTTCACGCGTCCAGCGGGGAAGGTGAACGGGCGATGGTTGGATGTGGTCATGATGTGCAGGAAGAACGGTTTGCCGTTCTGATGGATCTGGTCCATCTGCCTGAGTGCAAGCGTGTAGAGATCTTCGTCGGCCACGCCCCACACGTTTTCGTGGTGGATGGTCTGGTCCTTGCCGATATCGTTGCGGTCAACGGTGCGATAGCCGTTGTGCGCAAAGAAATAGTTCATGTTGTCGAAGTAGCCGTACCCGCCGTAGACGAAGTCGGACTGGTAGCCGCGGTCGTTGAAGATGTCTGCCAGCGAGAACAGGTTCTCGTTGTTGTGCATTTTGATGACCGAATCGCCGGGTGTGGGCGGAATCGACAGCGACAAGGCTTCCAGTCCGCGCACCGTGCGCGTGCCGTTGGCATAGAGGTTGTCGAAGAACATGCCTTGTTCGGCCAGTGCGTCAAGATTGGGTGTGATGTTGCCGTGGCTGGCGCCGAAATGCTGCATGAAGTCGGCTGATAGGCTTTCCACGCTGATGAGCACGACGTTGAGGTGCTTTTCCGGGCCGGCGTGGCGAATCTCGCGGGTGAGATCGTGCGGGTCGTTGCTGAGGTAGGTGGCCTCGGGCGTCTTGATCATCGCACGCACGTCGCGGAAGGCCTGGTCTTCGGGCAGCGTGCGATAGAAGCGTGTGTAGTCCAGATGACTGCTGCGGAACGCGGCGAAGAATTCATAGATGCCATTGCCGGACAATTCGTTGACGTAGGCGTTGTCCAGCCGATCCTTCAAGGTGCCCTTGACCGCAACGGTCGACAATACGGTGAGCACCAGCCAGACCAGTACCACCTTGCCGCGTTGCAGGAAGCGCGTGCCGCCGTCGCTGGCCCGCAGCCCGCGCCGTGTCACGAACACGATCGCCAATGTCGCCAGCGCCAACAGGCTGATCCAGCGGCCGATCGGATACGACTCGCGGATATTGCCGATCACCTCGGTGGTATAGACCAGGTAGTCGACCGCAATGAAGTTGAAGCGCGTGCTGAATTCGTTCCAGAACGTCAGCTCGGACGCGGCTACGAACATCAGTCCGAAAAGTAGGATCAGTCCTAAAAGGTAAAGTCCCCACTGACCAGCGCGCGACACATAGGCACGAACCGGCATGAGCCACAGGTATAGCATCAGCGGCCATGCTACGTAGAGCAGGGTCACCAGGTCGTAGCCCAGGCCGATGCCGAACGCGTAGAGGTAATAAAGCGGATTGGGCGGAACGCCCTTGCCCGACATCACCAGCAGCGCGATGCGGGTGACGGCGCCAAGCACGACATAGGCAATGCCCAGCCACCAAAGTGGCTGAAAGCGCTGGCGTAAAGGTGTAGACGGGGAAGATGTCGACATGGCGACTCCAGGCGGCAAGATGGAACCCGTCACGACCGACCGATGACAGATGATCGGTTTTTATACACCCGGTCGCTTCGCAATACCTTTCTTTTGCCTTACTGGGAGCCACTTTTCAGTGCGGGAGAAGGTCGGCCCTTACCTTGTCGATAGCTTCGATGCGGGCACGCTCCATGGCCGAGCCGATGGCCGGCCCGGAAAGGCCCCTTTCAACAAAGGGCGCGGCGCTGATCGCGGCGGCGGCAGCGTGTGCGCGGCGTAGATAATCGGCTTGCGGATAGGCCTCGTCCCCATGGCCCAGACGGCCACGCTTATCGGCCTCGCAGGCGATGACGAATACCTCCAGGCGTTCGGGACGGCGCAGGGCATCCATGGCCGTGAACAGCTTCAACACGCGGGAGGGCTTGAGCTCGAACGCACGGTGCGCGTTGAGATGATCCCGGCACACGGCTTCGGCCAGGGTGGCGTGTTCGGCCGGCACCTTCAGGCGTGCCGACAGGGCGCGAACAGGTGCCACGCCGCGCTCTTCATGCTGTATATGGCGTGGCAGAATGTCGTGCGGCGTCAGCGCCTTGCCCAGGTCATGGACCAGTGCGCAGTAGCCAACCAGGTCATTGCCGGGCGCGAGCCTGGCGGCCATGTCCAGCACCATTTCGACGTGGATGCCGGTATCGACTTCCGGATGGAACTCCGCGCGCTGCGGTACGCCGTATAGAGCGTCGAGCTCCGCAAACAGCACGGCCAGTGCGCCGCTGTCACGCAGCACGCGCAGGAAGGCCGAAGGTCGTGGCTCGCCGAGCGCCTTGCGGGTTTCCTGCCAGACGCGTTCGGCAACCAAGTGATCGACTTCGCCGTTGGCGACCATGCGGCGCATCAGCGCCATGGTTTCCTCGGCGACCGTGAAGCCAAGTGGCGCAAAGCGCGCAGCGAAGCGCGCGACACGCAGTAGCCGCACCGGATCTTCGACAAAGGCATCGGATACATGTCGCAGCACGCGTTGTTCGATATCCCTGGCGCCGCCGAAGGGATCGACGAGCTTGCCGTCCTGGTCGCGCGCGATGGCATTGATGGTCAGGTCGCGACGCGCGAGGTCTTCTTCCAGCGTGACAGAGGGATCGGCGTGCATTTCAAAGCCGTGATACCCCGGACCTGTCTTGCGTTCGGTGCGCGCCAGCGCGTATTCCTCGCCGGTCTGCGGATGCAGGAAGACGGGAAAATCCTTGCCGACGGTTTTGTAACCGGCAGCGAGCATGTCGTCCGGGCGTGCACCGACCACGACGTAGTCACGGTCGGCGACGGGACGATTCAACAGGGCATCGCGGACAGCGCCGCCGACGAGATAGGTTTGCATGGCTGCATTGTGCCAGCGTCGCGCACATCGATGGCATCGGGCGCGCTCACGCGAGCCCCCGCCTGTCCGTAAGCGCGACTTCAGTCGCGATGCGAATGGCGACGAGGTCGCGGCTTGGAGGTCTTAAAAGCCCCCATCTGCGACTGGATCGCAGATGGCTTGGCGACTGAAGTCGCTCCTCGCTCTCACGAGGCTCGTGTCTGGACTCAGGGTGAAGTGGCTGCCGGTGCCGGTTGCGCCGACGTGGCGCTAGGGGGCATCTCGTTGGCGGCTGGCGCGCCATTGGATTCGGCCTTGGCCGGCGTGGCGGCTACCGGGCAGCCGACCACGCGGCGACGTGTCTGGCTGCCGGGCAACTGATAAGCCGAGCCGATGGCCGTCATGCGATCGGACAACGGCACGGCGGTGCCATTCATGCGCCAATCGTAGATCACCGCGAATGCCATCACGCGTGCCACGTACTCGCGGGTTTCCTTGAAAGGCATGGTGGCGGTGAACAGATCTGGCGCCAGGCTGCCGCGTGCGGCAAGCCATTGATCCACGCGTGCCGGGCCGGCGTTGTAGGCCGCACTGGCCAGCCATGGCGCGCCATTGAAGCGCGCGGCCATCTGCGCGAGGTAGCGCGTGCCCAACTGCACGTTGACCACGGGATCATAGAGACTGTCGCCGCCGCTCCACGGCAGGCCGTTGCGCTTGGCGACATTGGCCGCCGTGCCCGGCAGCAGCTGCATCAGGCCACGTGCATCGGCAGCTGAGCGCGCATCGCTCATCCATGCGCTTTCCGCACGCAGGATGCCGTATGCCCAGGCCGGATCGATACCGGCCTGCTGTGCCTGCGGTACGAGGCCATCCTGTCCGGCCAGCGGGAAGCGCTGCTCGTAATAGCGCAACGCTTCCCCGCTGTTGAGCGCAAACACCGCGCGGTCGTACCAGCCACGGCGGTAGGCCAGGTCGACTGCCTGGCGCAGCGTGTCCGCGTCAGCGCCATCGAGCGCACGCGACCATTCGCGCCGCGCCAGCTTGGGCAGGCCGACGAAATACAATTCGAATGCACGCTGGATGCCGGCGTTCGCCATCAGCGATTGCTCGCGCTGCGCGTTGGCCGGCAGTGTCTGCGGGCAGATGGCATAACCGGTGTCGAGACGGTCGGCCGCCATGAAGCCGAAGAACGTCGATTCGCGCGACAGCGGTTGCAGCACTCGCAGCGCTTCATCGTGGCGGTTCAGTCCTTCGAGCGCGCGCGCCTTGAACCAACGCCATTCGCCATCGTCGCGTTGCGTGGCCGTCATGGCGGCGATACCAGCCAGCGCGGCGTTCCAATTCTGCTGTGAAAGCGCCACGCGGACCCGCCATTCGCGGCTGGCATCGGTTTGCGCGTCGGCGGGCAGCGCGGCAAGGCGATCGAGCGCACTCTCGTCGAAATCGGTGGCGTGGAATACCGCCAGTGCATTGAGGATGCGCCCGCGCTGTGCAGGGCTGAAATTGAAATGATGCTGCAATTTCTGCCAGGCCTGGTCGGCCGTGGTGGACTGGCGGCGCGCCAGGCGTTGCAGCGCCAGCATGGCGGCCTGGCGATGGCGTGGCGTGTCGGGCCAGGTCGCCGCAGCATTGACCGCGCTGGCCGGATCACGCAGCGCCGTGGCCAGGCGCTGACCAGCCTGTTGTTCGTTGGCAGGCAGCCAGTTGGCCAGGGTGGCGATGGTGCCCGGCTGGTTCGCGTCGGCCGCCCGGTCGATGCGCTCCCACAGTCGCGCGGAGGTCAGCAGGCCTTGGCTGAAGGCCTCGCCCAGCACGGGATCGCAGGCACTGGCCGGCAGGCTCGGCTTGGCCCACAGCGCGGTCAGGTCCTTGTCGAAATCGAGCTTGCCGCCTTTGGCAAGGCGTGCCTGCAAGGCATCGCAGGTGAGCGTGTCGTTGATGCCCGGCTGGTACAGCGCGAGGAAGTTGTCCCAATCCTTGCGGCGAGCCAGTTCGAGCAGGAAGTCGCGCCGCAGGTCGCTGGCCGGAATCATGTCCGGATAGCGGCTCAGGTAGCTTTCCACCGCCGCGCGATCAAGTTGGCGCAAGTCATGCGTGAGCGCGGCGGCTTCCAGGTAGGGATACAGCGGGTAGCCGGACAAGCCTTGCGCCTGTGCGCGCCAGCCATCGCCGCCCTGCTGGGCGGTGGCATAAGCCTGGCGGAACGCATCGCGCTGTGCCTGGCTGGGCTCGTCCGCGTGCAGGCTGGCAGCCGTCAGCAGCCAACCGGCGGCCAGCAGGATCAGGCGATGGAAACGCCGGGGCTTGACGAGCTCGGACATGACTAATCCTTCAGTGATGCTGTTCGGGCGAGGTGAAGCGGACACGATAAGTGGTGGGACGCGACTCAGTGATGAATGAGGCGTGAGGCCGGCTGTTGCACGGCCTGTGAGGCCACTCGCTGCGCGTTGCTGTGAGGGGTTAGGTGCAAAAGCAGGGCACTAAGTAAGACTTCAGGCTTTCAGCTGTTGCCCCTCACAGGCCGCCTTAGCGGCCGGCCTCACCCCAAAGCACCTGCTAAACTTCCGCGTTCGCCCGCGCCACCCACGGATACCCCATGACGCCGACGCCACCTTCCTTCCGTGCCCTATGGCCCGCCTGGCTGGTCCTGTGCCTGGTGGCCATCGCCGGTGCGGTGTGGTGGTGGGCGATCGGGCGGCCGGTGGCATTGCCTGATGCGCCGAGCGCGCGCATCGCCTGCGTATCGTATGCGCCATTCCGCGAACCGGGCGAGACGCCGTTCGACTTGAAAGCCGTGATCAGCCCTGAGCGCATCGATGCGGACCTGAAAGCGCTGTCGCAGCGATTCGATTGCATCCGCACCTATTCGCAAAGCCACGGCCTGGACAAGGTGCCGGAAATTGCCGGGCGTTATCACATGAAGGTGCTGATGGGCATCTGGCTCGGACGCGACCTCAAGGACAATGCGCGCGAGGTGAGCATGGGCATTGCCTCGGCCAAGGCACATCCCCAGGTGCTGCGAGGCATCGTGGTGGGCAACGAGGTATTGCTGCGTGGTGAGCTGTCGCCCAAGGCGCTGGCCGCCTATGCGCAACAAGTACGCGAGCAGGTGCCGTCCTCGGTGCCGCTGACGTATGCGGATGTGTGGGAATTCTGGCTGCGCTATCCGCAGATGGCCAAGGCGGTCGACTTTCTGACCATCCACATCCTGCCTTACTGGGAAGACAATCCCGTGCCTCCGGAGCATGCGATTCGCCACGTCGCCGAGGTCTACCAGAAGGTCAAGGCATCGTTTCCCGGGCGTCAGGTGATGATCGGCGAAACCGGCTGGCCCAGCGCCGGCCGTCCGCGACGCGACGCGCGCGCCAGCCTGGTCAATGAAGCGCGTTACTTGCGCGAGTTCCTGGTCTACGCCAACAGCGTGGATATGCCCTACAACGTGATCGAGACCTTCGACCAGCCGTGGAAGCGCGCGCAGGAAGGCACGGTCGGTGGTTACTGGGGCATCTACGACGTCAATGCTAAGCCGAAGTTTCCGATGAAGGGGCCGGTGGTGGAGGAGTCGCACTGGCGCTGGGGATTGCTTGCCGGCGTGGCCGGTTCGCTGCTGTTTGCACTGGTCGGAGCGTGGCGTCGATCATGGCGCGGTGGTGCCGGCTGGCTGGCCTGGCTGCTGATGGGCTTTGGCGCCGGCACGGCGCTGGCTTGGCAGTATCGGCAGATGATCTATGCCTGTAGCAACCTGCTGGAGTGGGCCATCTCCATCGCGGCGTGCGTGCTGGCGCTGGTGACCGGATGGATGCTCGCACGTCGGATCGTGGCGCGCATGACTGGCACGGCATCACCATATGGCCTGCGCCTGCGTTGGTGGCGCGCTGGCTGGATGTTCGCCTTGTGCCTATTGGGTCTGCTGCTGGTATTCGACGGCCGCTACCGGGATTTTCCGCTAGGCCTGTTCGCTTTGCCCTGCATTGGCTATGCCTTGCTGGGCTGGCTTGATCGAGCCCACCGCCCAGGCATGCCGATGGTGGAAGAACGTTTCATGGCGTTCTGGCTGCCCGCCCTTGCTGCCGTGGTGGTGGCGCAGGAGCTCGGGCTCAATCCATCGACCTGGTTATGGCTGCTGTTGAACGCGGCCATGGCTGCGCCCGTGCTGATTGGCTGGTACCAAGCCAGTCGCCTGCAACCGGATCAGGCGCAGGCTGCCTACGAGTAGCGCCAGGGCACCGGCCTCGTAGCAATACATGACCAGAGCGATGAAACCCAGAGCGGCAGCCAGGCTGGCGGCTGCCGGATGCTTCCAGGCCAGCGCAAGCGCAGTGGCGGCCAGCGCGGCATAGCCCAGGCCATAGCTGTAGAAAGCAATCACGATTGCCTGGCGCAAGCCGCACCAGGCCGGCCCGTTGCCGTCATCGCACAGGTGCGCCAGGTTGGCCGGTTCGATGAACAGATAACGCACCAGCGCGGCGGCGATGCCGGCGAGCAGGATAACGAGCCAGGGAAGGGAGATACGGAACGCGCCATTCATCCGCGCAGTGTATGTGCTGGAGCCTTGTACGGACAGTCGCTAGGGTCAGCGACCGTCCGGCAGACCGATGTGGGCCGGCACGCGGATCTCCGCGGCAACCGGCAAATGATCGGAAAATGCCTGCGGCAAGGCCCACAGTCTGTCCAGATGTATCGCCTCGGACGTGAGGATGTGATCGAGTGCTTTGCGCGGTTTCCAGCTTGGAAACGTTGGCATTGCCTGTGCTGGCGGTTGCAGCGAGCTCTTGTTGAACAGGTGCCGCATCTCCGCGCTATGCACTTCGGTGTTGAGATCGCCCATGAGCACGGCATGCGGGAAATCCTGTAGGACTTCGGCGATGAAACCCAACTGCCGCGCGCGTGCCACGGCGCTCAGCGACAGATGCGCAATCATCACTGCCAGCGATGCCGGGCCGGAGCCGAAGCGGGCCAGCATGGCGCCCCGCCCTGGAACCCGGCTGGGCAATGGGTAGGTCAGCACCTCCGTTGGTTCCAGGCGGCTGATCAATCCATTGGCGGTGTGCGACACGCGTGCGATCGGGCGATTGGGCTGGTGGCTCCAGAAGGGCATGCCGGCTGTTTCGGCCAGGTAGCGCGTCTGGTTGAGAAAGCCCGAGCGCAGGCTACCTGCATCGGCCTCCTGCAGTCCGATGACGTCGAACTGCGGCAACATCTCGGCCAGGCGGTCGAGATTGTCCAGCTTACTGCGCCCGGGTAGCACGGCGCTGATGGAGCGCGTGAAGTATTCGCTGTAGCGCTGCACGCTCGCGCCGGCGAGGATGTTGCAGCTCAGCAGTCGCAGGCGACGTTCGGGCGGTTGCGGGGCGCGTTCCATGGTCATAGCGTGCCGATGATGCGATGACGATTGCCATCATCGAGTGATCGAGGCGTCAAGGTGGCCCCAGGCGAGCGCGGGACGGCCTCCGCCGTCCCGCGTGCGGGCGCTTACTTGCCGCCGTTCTGTTCGCGCTTGACCAGCCACTGGGTCATGGCGACCAGTTCGTCGAGCGTCTTGACCTCATTGCTGCGGTACTTGCCGTCGACCACGATGGTTGGCGTGCCTGTGATGCCCCATTTCTGCATCAGCGCGACATCTTTCTTGATCTGCGCGGTGACCTCATCGGAACTGGCGATTTGCAGGAATTTGGCCCGATCCACGCCATGACGGGCGTAGAAGTCGGCAAGTTCTTCCAGTGTGGAGATCGGGTAGTGCTGGTTGAACTTCTCATCGAACAGAGCCAGGTGGGTCTGATCGACGACGCCGAGCTTCTTGGCGGCGTAATACGCGCGGGCATAGGGCAGCCATTCGTCGCTGAAGGCGGCCGGCAGCAACTTGAATTCAACCCCGGGCGGCAACTGCTTGCGCAACTCCTCGGCCTTGGGGGCGAAATGCGCGCAATGGATGCAGCCGTAGGAGAACACCTCGACGACTTCCACCTTGCCAGTATCGCTGTAGCGCTGGTTCGGTGCCGGTAGCGAGACGTATTCGGAGCCGTCGGTGTAGGGCGCAGCGGCGTCGCCGGAATTGGAGGCCGTGCACGCACTGGCAAGCAGCAGGCCGCCGACCAGGGTGAGCAGACGCAGGCGGGCAAAACGCTTGAACATGAAACCTTTCTCCATCAAAAGTCTTTGGGGCGCCGGATCGATCAGGGAATGGACCGCGTCGATACCGGTTCGGTTCGCCACGGTCCCTGATCGCCTTACTTGCCGGCTGCTTCCTTGGAAACCAGCCACTTGGCCAGCTCGATCGCCTGCGGATAACCGCCGGCCATGCCGACCGTGTAACGGTACTTGCCATTGACGATGATCGTCGGGGTCTGCGTCACGCCGTATTTCTGCGTCAGGTCATCGGCGCGCTTCATCTTGGTGTTGACCGCGAACGAGTTGGCCACGGCCACGAATTCCTTCGGATCGGCACCGAACTTGGCGTAGACCTTGGCCGCGTCGTCGATGGTGGGCAGCGCATTGGAGGGCTTGAGGCCGCCGTTGGGGGCTTCCGAACTCAGCTCCTTGGTCTTCCAGGCCGCGTCATACATGGCGTCA
Organism: Dyella sp.; assembly: GCF_036384435.1. Lineage (GTDB taxonomy): Bacteria > Pseudomonadota > Gammaproteobacteria > Xanthomonadales > Rhodanobacteraceae > GSA-30. The sequence goes on from NZ_DASVMI010000041.1 coordinate 18,066, forward strand.
TTGCCCTTGGCGGACACGCCTAGCGCCTCGGCGGCGTAGTAAGCACGCTGGAACATGGGGAAGTTCTCAGCCGGATTGAACGACACCGGCAGGAAGGCCATCGTCGCATTGGACGGCAGCTCGGTCTGCATCTGGTCCACGGTCGCGTGGAAGGCGTTGCAGGCCGGGCAGCCGTAGGA
>NZ_DASVMI010000042.1:0-55142 GCF_036384435.1 Dyella sp.
ATCGTGCAGCCGATCGTCGGCCATTATTCCGACCGCACCTGGACGCGGTTGGGACGTCGCCGCCCTTACTTTCTCGTAGGCGCGATACTGACGACCCTCGCGCTGCTGTTCATGCCCAACGCGCCGAGCTTGTGGATCGCAGCTGGCCTGCTATGGATCATGGACGCCTCGATCAACATATCGATGGAGCCATTTCGCGCCTTCGTCGGCGACCAGTTACCGACCACGCAGCGGCCGCTCGGCTATGCAATGCAGAGCTTCTTCATCGGCATCGGCGCGGTGATCGCTTCGGCGCTTCCCTGGATATTGGAATACCTGGGAGTCAGCAACGTGGCGGTGGACAAGGCCATTCCCGACACGGTGCGCTATGCGTTCTACGCTGGCGCCGTGGTGCTGTTCGGTTCGGTACTGTGGACGATCGTCTCGACGCGAGAGTATCCACCTCAAACGTTGCATGCGTTCGACGCGGCGCCGGCGCATGCCATCCCTCCCATCGGGCCGCGGGCCCGGCTGTGGGGCATGTCATGGCTGTTACTGGGTGCTTTTGCCACTGTCATGGTCTGGGTGTTGCGGATCGATCACCAGTTGCTCTTGCTCACGGTTGGCGTGGCGCTGTTCGGGGCGGCGCTATGGTGGCTGAGCGTGACGGAAAGCAAAGGCATGGCCAGACAGGTGTTGACTGACCTGTTCGCCATGCCCGATGCCATGCGTCGCTTGGCATGGGTGCAGTTCTTTTCATGGTTTGCGTTGTTCGCCATGTGGATCTACACCACTGCCGGCGTGACCGCGGTGCACTACGGCAGCAGCGATCCGCATTCGGCCGCCTATAACGAGGGTGCCAACTGGGTGGGCGTGCTGTTTGCCGCCTACAACGGCTTTGCGGCCATGGCGGCCGTCATCATTCCCTGGATGGTGCGCTGGTGGGGCTTGCGCGTGAGCCATCTGATCAATACCTGGCTGGGTGCCGCAGGATTCGTCTCGATCCTGTTGATCGGCAATCCGCACTGGTTGCTGGCGTCGATGGTCGGTGTCGGTTTTGCCTGGGCGTCGATTCTCTCGCTGCCTTATGCACTGCTGTCGGACAACCTGCCCGCGGCGAAGATGGGCATATATATGGGCATCTTCAATTTCTTCATCGTCATTCCACAGTTGCTCGCCGCCAGCGTGCTTGGCCTGTTGTTAAAGCTGTTCTTCCATGGGCAACCCATCTACGCCTTGGTGCTGGGTGGCATCAGCCTGTTTATCGCCGGGCTTTGCACGCTGCGCGTGCGCGAGCCGATTCAACGAGTGGAACCATGAAAAAGCACTTCCTTGGGCTCGCGCTGGCCATGACCATGGCGCCGGCAATGGCGCAGCAGGCCGAGTATGTGGGCACCGATGCACCGTTTGCCTCCAACGCGATCTATTTCGTCATGACCGATCGCTTTGTCAATGGCGATCGGTCCAACGATCATCGTGACCAGGGTGGAGCGCACCATACCTTCGATATTCCCGTGCCCGGTCCGAACGGCGAGACTGCGAACATCGGCTATCTGGGTGGTGACTTCAAGGGCGTGCTGGACAACGCGCGTTACATTCGCGACATGGGGTTTGGTGCGGTGTGGATCACGCCGATCGTGGACAATCCGGATGAAGCCTTTACCGGCGGCGATCCGGTGACCTGGGGCGCATCGCTTGCCGATCGTGGCAAGGCTGGTTATCACGGCTACTGGGGCGTGAATTTCTACAAGCTCGACGAACACCTGCCGAGCAAGGGCCTGGACTTTGCGCAGTTTACCCAGAAAATGCGCGCGCAGGGGTTGAAGACGGTGTTGGACATCGTGGCCAATCACGGCTCGCCATCCTTCAGCATGCCCCAGGCGCAGCCGCAATTCGGACAGATCTTCGACAAGGATGGCAAGCTGATCGCCGATCACCAGAACCTGCGCCCTGAGCAACTCGATCCGGTGCAAAACCCCTTGCATCGCTTCTATCACGCATACGACGACCTGGCGCAGTTGTCCAATAACGACGACGAAAATCCGCAGGTGCTCGATTATTTTGTGGGCGCCTACGAGAAGTGGGCCGACCAAGGCGCCGATGCTTTCCGTATCGATACCATTAGTCACATGTCTACGGATTTCTGGCGTCAGTTTGCCGCGCGGATCCGTGCGAAGCATCCGGGCTTTTTCATGTTTGGCGAGGCGTTTGACTACAGTCCCGACGATATCGGCCAGTACACCTGGACGCGCAACGGCGGCATCAGCGTGCTGGATTTTCCGTTGCGTCAGCGTGTGGCCGAGGTGTTCGAACATCCGCACAGCGACTATGCGCGCATTGCCGAGCGTCTGTATCTGCGTAATGGTCCGTACCACAATCCCTATGAGTTGGTGACGTTCTACGACAACCACGACATGGCGCGCCTCAATGCCACTGATGATGGTTTCATCGATGCCAACAACTGGCTGTTCACCGCACGAGGCATTCCGGCTATCTATTACGGTTCGGAAATCGGTTTCGAGCGCGGTCGTGCCGAGCACCAGGGCAATCGCAATTACTTTGGCCAGGAACGTATAGACACGGCACCCAAGAGCCGGATCTACCAGCAGCTCAAGCGCATCGCACAACTAAGGGCACGTACGCCGGCCTTGCAGCGTGGCTTGATGTTGCCAGTGGAATTGAAGGGTGATCATGCGGTGTTCTATCGGGTCTACCAGAAGGGTGATGAGCATCAGTTGGCCCTGGTCGTTCTGAACAAGGGCGACACTGCTATCGATATTCCCGTGTCGTCATGGTTGCAGGCAGGCGCCTGGAAACCTGCTCTGGGCGGAAACTCCGTGAAAGTCGGTGAAAACGGCACTCTGCAGGCACATGTCGGCCCCCATGACGTGCAGGTGTACCTGCTGGATGCCCCGGTGACGCGTCGTGACTTGCGTGAACAGTTGGCGCTATCGATGGAAGAGCGCGGGCATCCGGAGCGGTGAGGTGCGGGTGAAGGCGCTCGCTGCGCAACTTCACAGCTCGCGCTGCCAGCGGCCTTCCTGCCACACGCCGCTTACTTCCCCAGCAAGCTCGACTTGCGCACCACCAGCTTGACCGGCAATACGTCGCTTGCCACCGGCTCGCTGCGGATCAGTTTCAACAAAGCATCCACCAACGCTTCTCCGGCTTGTCCGGTGTCCTGGCGTACCGTCGTCAACGGTGGATTGACGAACGTGGCCGTAGGGATGTCGTCGAAGCCGGCGACAGCGACATCGCCGGGAACTTGTTTGCCGTGATCGGCCAGCGCACGCATGGCGCCGATGGCGATCAGGTCGCTGGCGGCGAACAGGGCGTCGAACGGCTTGCCCCTTGCCAGCAGGGTTTCCATGGCGTCATAACCGGATTGCTCAGAGCTTTCCGCGTTGACTTGAAGCTCGGGATCGACGGTCAGGTCCGCTTCGCGCAGCACCTGTGCATAACCACGATAGCGAGCGAAGAATTCGGGGTAATGGCTGGATGCGTCGCCCAGGTAGGCCACATGGCGGCAGCCTTGGTCGAGCAAGTGGCGCGTTACATCCTGGCCGCCGACATAGTTGTCGCAGCCAATGGAGATATCGGGCTGGTCGGCCAATACCGCCCCCCAGCGGACCGAACGGGTGCCCTGGGCGACCATCGCGTCGAGTTTGTCGCGGTAAGCCAGATAGTCGCCATAGCCGAGCAGGATGATACCGTCGGCCTTGCGGGTGTCGGCGTAGTCGGCGTGCCAGTCGTGCGACAACTGCTGAAATGACACCAGCAGATCGTAGCCGCGCTGGGCGCAGGCACGTGTGATCGATCCCAGCATGGATAGAAAGAACGGGTTGATATGGGACTCATCAGCCGTCGGATCCTCGAACAACAGCAGGGCCAGCGTGCCGGAGTGGCGCGTGCGCAGATTGGAGGCGTTCTTGTCGACCTTGTACTTGAGCTCGGTGGCTGCCTGCTGGATGCGCTGTCGGGTCTCCTCGCTGACCAGTGGGCTGCCGCGCAAGGCGCGTGACACCGTGGACTGGGATACCCCAACCCGGTGGGCAATGTCGAAGGAAGTGGCCTTGTCTTTCTTTTGCACTGTTGCCGCAATCCGATGAAGTCACGTCCGGGTGTTTTGGTGCCCGGCTGGAAACGCACCGATGCTAGCGGGTTTTGCCGGTCGCTGCCCCTCAACCCGGTGAGCGGGCATAAAAAAGCCCCGAAGGTTAGGGGGGAACCTTCGGGGCCGGTAGGCTGCGTGACCCAGGGGAGTGGTCCGCCTTGCCTGGTTGGGGCTCGCTATAGGGAGGTAGCGAGGATCCCAGGAGGACGCCGTTGCGTGCGTCCCAAGACTTAGTACGCACCAGACGCCTTTAAGTTTCGTGGGTGAGCCAAAAATGTTTAGCCAGCATTCATTTTTGATATAATGTAACAATTGTGACTATCGCCATGACGGTCATGTCCCAGGCTCAATGGGCTTCGTCCCAGTTGGTGCCCACACCGGCCTCGACCAGAAGCGGCACGCTGAGCTCGGCTGCGCCGGACATGCGCTCGACCACGGCGCTACGCACGATGTCGATGGCGTCTTCGCGGACTTCGAAAACCAGTTCGTCGTGCACCTGCATCAGCATATGCGCGTCATCGCGGTCCTTGAGCCAGGCGGCAACGGCGATCATGGCGCGCTTGATGATGTCTGCCGCGCTACCTTGCATCGGCGCATTGACGGCGGCGCGTTCAGCGCCAGCGCGCAAAGCCTGGTTGCGCGCGGTCAGATTCTCCAGGTACAGGCGTCGGCCGAAGATGGTTTCAACGTAGCCATCCCGATGGGCCTGCTCGCGCGTGGCTTCCATGAATGCCTGCACGCCGGAGAAGCGCGAAAAGTAGCGTGCCATGTAGTCACTGGCCTCGCCGCGATCCACACCGAGCTGGCGAGCCAGCCCGAACGCGCTCATGCCATACATGAGGCCGAAGTTGATTGCCTTGGCGGCGCGGCGCTGGTTGGTGGTAACTTCATCGGGCGCGACGCCGAAGACCTCTGCGGCGGTCGCGCGATGGACGTCGCCACCTTCCTGGAACGCACGTACCAGGCCCTCGTCGCCGGACAGGTGCGCCATGATGCGCAGTTCGATCTGCGAGTAGTCGGCTGCCATCACCCGCCAGCCTGGCGGCGCGACGAATGCCTTGCGGATGCGCCGGCCCTCCTCGGTGCGCACGGGAATGTTCTGCAGGTTCGGATCGGATGAGGAAATGCGCCCGGTGGCCACCGCGCCCTGGTGATAACTGGTGTGCACGCGACCCGTCCGCGGATTGACGTTGTCGGCCAGCTTGTCGGTATACGTCGACCGCAGCTTGGCCAGGCCGCGGTAGTCGAGGATCAGCCGCGGCAGCTCGTGCGCATCGGCGATCGCTTCGAGCGCTTCTTCATTGGTGGAAGGCTGGCCGGTGGGCGTCTTGAGCTTGACCGGCAGCTTCAGTTCATCAAACAGCACCGCCTGCAATTGCTTGGGCGAATCGAGGCTGAAATCGTGACCAGCCAGCTTGTAGGCTTCCTGTTGCAACTCGACCATGCGCTTGCCTAGTTGCTGGCTTTGCAGGCGCAACTGGCTCACGTCGATCAACACGCCGCGCTGCTCCATGCCGGCCAGCACGGATACCACCGGAATCTCGATCTCTTCGTAGACCTGGCGCAGTTTCGGTTCGCCCTTGAGCCTGGGCCAGAGCGCGTGATGCAGGCGCAAGGTGATGTCGGCATCCTCGGCGGCATAGCGGCAGGCAGTATCAAGGTCCACTTGGGAGAATGAAATCTGCTTGGCGCCCTTGCCGGCGACCTGTTCATACTTGACGGTTTCGTAGCCTAGGTATTTGCGCGCCAGCGAGTCCATGTCATGGCGGGTCGCGGTGGCATTCCAGACGTATGATTCGAGCATCGAGTCGTGTTGCAACCCCTGCAACGTGATGTCGTAGTGCGACAGGATGTTGATGTCGTACTTGGCGTGCTGGCCCAGCTTGGGACGGGAAGCATCTTCGAAGATCGGCTTGAGCGCGGCGAGTACGGTGTCCCGATTCAACTGGACGGGTACGCCAGGGTAATCGTGCGTCAGCGGGATATAGCAGGCCTCGCCAAGCTCGACCGCCAAGCTGAGGCCGACGATTTCCGCCTGCATGGAATCGATGCTCGTGGTTTCCGTATCGAAGGCGATCAAGGGTGCATCGCGCAGCTTGGCGATCCATAGGTCGAAGGCTTCGGGGGTGGTGACCAGTTCGTAACTGCCAGGGCCCGACAAGGCCGTGTCCTGCGCCTGGACTGGTATGACCGCGGCGGTTGCCGTCACCGGCGCATCGCTTTCGCCAGTGGGACTGTCGGCGTCCAGGTCCTTCAGCGCGGCCTTGAATTCGTAGCGGATGAACAGCTCGCGCAGTTGCTCGGTATGCCGCTCGCGCATGGTCAGTGCGCTCACTCCTGCGTCAAGTGGCACATCGGTCTTGATCGTCACCAGCTCCCGCGACAAGGGCAGCGTCGGCAAGGCGTCACGTAAATTGTCGCCGATCTTGCCGCCAATCTTGTCGGCATGAGCGATTACGCCATCGAGCGTGCCGTATTCGGCTAGCCACTTGGCAGCGGTCTTGGGGCCGCACTTGGTCACGCCGGGCACATTATCGACGGTGTCGCCGGTCAGCGAGAGGAAGTCGACGATCTGCTCGGGCTTGACGCCGAACTTGTCGAACACGCCATCGACGTCCATGGTGGTGTTGGTCATCGTATTGACCAGGGTCACGCCGGGGCGCACCAATTGCGCCAGGTCCTTGTCACCGGTGGATATCACTACTTCGATGCCCTGCTCGTGCGCTTGCCGCGCAAGCGTGCCGATCACGTCGTCGGCTTCCACGCCCGGCACGCACAGCACGGGAAAGCCCAGCGCGGCCACGATGGCGAGCATGGGCTGCACCTGCGCGCGCAGGTCATCGGGCATCGGCGGGCGGTTGGCCTTGTACTGGTCGTACATGTCGTTGCGGAAGGTCGGGCCGGGGGCATCGCTGACGAAGGCCAGGTATTCGGGCCGCGCCTTCAGGGTGGAGCGCAGCATGTTGACCACGCCGAACAGCGCCCCGGTGGGTTCGCCCTGGGCATTGCTCAACGGGGGCAACGCATGGAAGGCGCGATAGAGATAGGACGAACCGTCGATAAGGATGAGCTTGGCCATTGCCCATTGTCTCATGCGCGGAATTTTTCGATGTTAGGGATGTCTTGGTTTCGCTCTCCCATGGCAAACCGTTCACGCAGTGCATGGCGCCACGGCTGTTAAACTGAGTCACCCGCCCGGAGGCCTTACCCGATGAAAAACCTTGTCTTGCTCGCCCTCCTGGGCGCCGCGCTTGCAGCACCGGCCTTCGCGCAAGATACCCGGCCTGCCTTCCAGCCGGCACCGCCGCCGCCGGGCATGAACGATCCGGGCGTCAAACCGACCGCCAGTGCACCGAAGGCCTCCAGCGCCACCGCATCGACGCCGGCCGAGACCACGCCGACGGTACTGCCTGGCAAGCCGATCCCGCTGCCCAACATGCAGGACAACAGCCCCCGCGATGCGCGTGGCGAGCCGCCGCCGTCGGTCAAGGTGTACAAGCGCGGCGAGGACACTGTGCAGGAGTACAGCCGCAATGGACAGGTCTACCAGGTCGTGGTGACGCCCAAATCCGGCGTCTCGCAGACCTACGACGTCGACCAGAATGGTAAGTACCGCAGTGGTGCCCACGAACAGGTCAAGCCGGTGATGTACAAGGTAGCCGAGTGGGGAACGTCCAAGCCGGCGGCTGACGACAACGACAGCGCCCCCGCCGCCAAGCAAGGTACCGAAAGCGGCCATTGAGCTGGATGGACGCACGCGGCAGCTGGTTGCTCTTCGCACTGGGCTCGGCGCTCTTCGCCGCGCTCACGGCGATATTCGGCAAGCTCGGTGTCGCTGGTATCAACGCCAACCTGGCAACATTCATTCGGACGATCGTGATCGTGCTCGTCGTAGCCGGAATCGTCACGTGGCGTCACGAATGGAGCCGGCCCACGGGTCTGCCGTGGCACGCCTGGTTGTTCCTGGTGCTGTCGGCGATCGCGACAGGGCTTTCCTGGCTGTGCTACTACCGAGCCCTGCAACTGGGACCTGTCAGCAAGGTGGCGCCGGTCGACAAACTGAGCGTAGCCATAGCCATAGTGCTCGGCCTGGTATTCCTGGGGGAGAAGCCAAGCCTCCCCTTGATGATCGGGGGTGGCCTGATCCTTGCCGGTACGCTGGTGATTGCGCTCTTCTAGCGCACCTGATCAATGATCGTCCAATGCTCGATAGTGACGAAAGATGCCGCTCTCGTTGAAGGCAAGCCGACGACCGGAGGTCAGGTAAGCGGCGATGTTGGGACGATCGGCCACCCGCTGCTGCACACCGCGCAGCAATGGCATGCGTCGATTCAATCGGCGCATGGCCTTGGGAAACGCATAGTCCAGGCCGGACATCATCTGGAACAATGACAGGTCCACGTACGAGTGCGTGCGCAGTACGTGCTTCTTGCCACCCCGTTCGAGCACGTGCTCGAAGTAGTCGAGAAACTTCGGTAACCGATGCTTGCGGAAATCCTCCGAGCGCCGGATGGCTGCCTCGCGCTGGTCCTCGAAGTATTGGCCACTGGCGATCGGATGATGGGTGTCGTGGATCTCCACGACGAAATCGGCCAGAGTCAGTTGTACCTGATGCGCATAGGACTGCGCGGATGCACTGTCTGGTACCAGCTTCAGTCGTGGACCGAGGAACAGCAGGATGTTGGCGACCTGTGCAATGACCGTGCGTCCTGCCTTGAGGAAAGGCGGTGCGAACGGCAGGCTACCTGGATGTTCGCCTCGAAGAAACGGCGTGATCGCGTCATCGCCCTTTTCTCGCGCCACATCGATGTAAACGGCGCCGGCATCTTCCAGCGCCAGCCGCACGTACTCGCCACGGCCCTGTATACCTGTCCAGTAATAGAGTTCGTAGCGCACGTGTTTCTCCCAAGGTTTACGAGGCGGGCAGCGTATCTAATGTGCGCTCAAGCCGGTGTGTAAGAGGGACGGGAGGCGAGCAGCGAGGGTGCCCACTTAGCTACTTGTCGCTCGGCCAAGGTAGACGATCATGAGCTAACCGCATTATCACGGGCTGCGAAAGACCTGAATTCGTGCCCTCGCTGCGCACCCGTCAGCCGACCCAGCTAGCCGTCTCTCGCATCTGCGCCCATACCAGCTCCGCCACGGGTGATAGCGAGCGATGGCGGCGGCGGATCAGGGTGATGGCGCGACGGGCGACAGGAGTCAGCGGCAGAGCGATCAGGGCGGGTGGCAGGCGTGCGGTCGACAGGGTGGGGGTGATAGTGATGCCCAGGCCTGCCTCGACCATGCTGAATGCGGTGTGCGTGTGTCCTGTCTGTTGTACGACACGCGGTTCGACGCCGTGTTGACTGAGCTGATGGTCGATCAGGCGGCGGCTGCCTGAGTCGTGATCGAGCAGGATCAGGGGGTGTGCCTGGAGTCTTTTCCAGCCAACCTGTTTTTGTCGCGCCAAGGGGTGGGCGCGTGGGCAGACCAGTACGAAAGGGTCGTGCAGGATGGTTTCGCTGTCGAAGTTTTCCGTGTCGGCTGGTTCCACCGTGACACCGAAATCCACTTCGCCGCCACGCACGCTTTCCAGGACCAGGGTCTGCGCCTGGTCGTGCATCTGTACGGTCAATTGCGGATAGCGCGATGCACAGGCGGCGATGCAGGCAGGCATCAATGCGGCCGAGAGCGTGGGCACCGAGGCAACGCGCACCTTGCCATGACGACGCTCACTCTCGGAGTGGGCGTGCGCCAGCACGCCTTCCAGTTCGTCCAGCACGCGCTCGATCGCGCTGTGCAGATAGCGGCCGGCCTCGGTAGGCACCACTTCGCGCGTGTTGCGGTCGAATAGTTTCACCTCCAACTCGCCTTCCAGCTCGGCGATGTGTCGGCTGACTGCCGGCTGGGTCAGGTGCAGGCTATCGGCGGCCCGACGGAAATGCCGAAGCTTGGCGACCGCCAGGAAGGCCCGGAGTTGGCGCAGACTGATATTCATTCGGAAATCGTATCAATAAATAAGATAAAACGATTTGAATTATCAGTCCGGAGGCGCTGCAATAGCTCCTGCATTCCTCGGCTCGCCGTCCATGAACCTGCGCCGCTTTCTTCCCGACCGCTTTACCTGCTGCCTAGTACTGACCGTGCTACTGGCCAGCTTCCTGCCTTGCCAGGGCGCCACGGCGCAGGTCTTTGGCTGGCTGACCGACCTGGCCATTGCGCTGCTGTTCTTCCTGCATGGGGCCAAATTGTCGCGCGATGCGGTGGTGGCGGGCATGACCCATTGGCGGCTGCACCTGACCGTCTTGAGCAGTACCTTCGTGTTGTTCCCGGTGCTGGGCTTGCTGCTCAAGCCCTTGCTCGCGCCCCTGGTCACGCCGGACCTGTACCTGGGCGTGCTGTTCCTGTGCACATTGCCCTCAACGGTGCAATCGTCGATTGCCTTCACGTCGATGGCGCGAGGCAATATTCCCGCTGCCATCTGCGCGGCATCGGCATCCAGCCTGCTCGGCATCGTGATTACTCCGCTGCTGGTTGGGTTGGTGCTGCAGTCGCACGGCCAGGGAGCGATGCGCTGGAATGCAGTCGGCGATATCGTGTTGCAACTGCTGGTGCCCTTCGTCGCAGGCCAAGTGGCGCAGCGTTGGATTGGCCGCTGGGTCGAGCGGCACCGCGCGATGCTTGGTATCGTCGATCAGGGTTCGATCCTGTTGGTGGTCTATACCGCTTTCAGTGCTGCGGTGCTGCAAGGCCTGTGGAAGCAGACGCCGCTGCCGGTATTGCTGGGCCTGCTGGTGGCCGATGCGGTGTTGCTGGCCTGCGCCTTGCTGGTGACCCGCTACGGTGCGCGCGCCATGAGGTTTGGTCGCGAGGATGAAATCACTATTGTTTTCTGCGGCTCGAAGAAGAGCCTTGCCAGCGGTGTGCCGATGGCCAAGGTGCTGTTCGCCAGTCAGCCCCTGGGAGCGATCGTGCTGCCGCTGATGCTGTTCCACCAGGTGCAGTTGATGACTTGCGCAGTACTGGCTCGCAGGTATGCGCGCGGGCTCGACGATGTGGGCGCTTCACGAGATCGTGCCGTGCGGTGAGGCGGGTAGTGGGGGGCGCAAGTTCGAACGTGTGAGGTATGCGGTGAGGTTGCGAAAGTTTCTTCGATGCGTGTCGGCTTGAGAAAGTACTCAGCGATATGCTCCCACTACTTCGCCTTGCATCTCTCGCTTCGCGCGCAACGTCAAAGCGCCCAACCCCATCAATCGCTCCGAAACGCCCATCAACACCTCATCGGCAAGCCTGCTCCACGCGAGCCGGTGCATACGGTGTGCCGTCTGGCCAGGTGCCCAGGTATAGCTGTGCGGGTGTGCCGTTGCCAAAGACCGCGTCAGATAGCTTGCCGGTAGCCAGGGTATCGGTCATGGCGTCGATGACCTTCCAGTAGCCATAGATATCCAACTGGTTGAACGAGGGCGATGCTTCGAAACCGGCTCGGCCGGGAATCTGCGTGGGAATGTCCTGCCGCTTGAGCGCGAAGTCGTAGCGTTGATCCGGGGCGCCCGGCGAGCCGTGCGCGGCATGTACTTTCTTGCCGCCGTGTTCATCGCTGGGCAGCACCATCAGCACGCGGCGGTCGGCGCGGATCTGGCACAGCCGTGCAGCCAGCTTGCGCGCGGTCGGCAGGCCGATGGAGGTATCGGATGAGCCGGTGAGAATGGCTACCGGCAGGTCGGCGGGAAGCTTCTCGACATCGCCGATGATGCTGCGCGCATCGGCGCCATGGGCGACGTGATAGGCATCGCCGGGCGCTTCGAGCACCAGGGCGCGCGGTGCCGGCAGCTGGTAGCGTGCATGATCCAGGGCGAGATTGAGCGAGATCGCCGCGCCCATGGAATAACCGACATAGAGCACTCGCTGTGGATCGGGTCGCAGGCCGCGTCGGGTCTTCAGCGCGTTCAGTGCACGCTGATCGGCCAGTGCGGCGTTGCGCGTGACCACTTGCGGCGACGTATCGGCATCGAGCTGGTAAACCGGATAGACCACCACGTTGCCGCTGCGCACCAGATGATCGATCAGCGCGCCGAAGTTGAGCGTGTTCATGCCCTGCCAGCCGTGATGCAGCAGTACCAATGGCACCTTGTCGTGCAAGACCGGCTGCGCGGGCGTGAATACATAGACACGCTCGGATCCGTTGCCCAGCGTCATGACATCGACCGCGGCGTGGCGCTGGCGCATCTGCAAGGCAGCCGGACCTAGCCGTTGTTCAAGCTTGTCGTCGGCCAGGGCCAGCGAAGGCAGGAGAACAAGCGCCGCCGACATGGCGACACGGCGTAAGAACGGGGCAATCATCATGGCGAGGCGGTCATGGTCACGGGCGTGGCCGAGGCGACCACGGAGGTGGTCGGTGGCGTGGCGGCGGGCGCAGGCGAGTCAAGCCAGGCAAGCAGGGGTGGTGCGAGCAGGCTCGCGCCGTCGTCGGACAGGTGGATGCCGTCACCGGCACGCAGGCGAATGCTGGCACCCTTGGCGTTCTGTGCATATTCGCGGTATTGGCCCTGAGGGTCGGCGATCAGCGTGGCCGAGTTCCACCACGTGATGTTCTTGCGATGGCCAACCGTGTCGTAGGCAATGCGGTTGATCAGTGCCATGCGGGCATCGTACTTGGCAAGCCGCATGGGCGGCAGCCCGATCCAGATGATGGGAGTGCCGTTCTGGCTGAGCATGTCGACGAACTGTTCCAAGCGCTGGCGATAAGCGGCGATCCAGGCGTCGCTGCCGAAATCGAGCACCTTGCCGTCCTGCACGAAGCCTTGGCCATCGTTGGCGCCGATGGCCACGATGATCGCATCGGGCCGGGCGCCAGCAAGCATCTGCGGATACTGCTGCATCCAGTCGAACACTTCCGGACGACTCAGGCCCGTGCCGGAGCGAAAGGCGCGCACCGCTTGCAGTTCCTTGTGGCGAGCGATGCCGCGCAGCAGGTTCTCGCTCAGGCCCACAGCCATCATCGAGTCGCCGACCAGGGCGACCGTGCGAGTCTGGCCCGAGGGAATGGGCGGCAAGGCTTCCAGGGTTGCCGCCGAGGGCAGGTTGGTCGGCAGGATCACCTTGGCAACCGGTGTCGATGTGGCAGGCGTGGCCTGTGGCCGAGTCGGGGAAGGCGGATTGGCCGTGATGGCCAGGGCCTGGCCTGTTCGTGACATGCCGATCGTCTGCCAGACGGTAGCCGAATCCGCCAGGACTGGCGCCTGGGTCGTGCTCGGCAGGCTGGCTGCCGGAGCAGGCGCCGTGCCGGTATGCTGCCAGCGCTCCAGGCCCGCCAGCAGGCGCGTTCGCCACTGGCCGATACCGAGCGGATGCAACGTGTCGTCGAGTCGAGTCATGGCTGGCTGTGCGACCTGGCGTAGCGGCCCGATCTCCAGGCGATTGGCCCAGGTCGCCAGGCCGCCCGATTCGAGCAGCACGCCGACGACCACGCAGCTAGCCAGCAGCCATCCCAGGTTGCGGATCGAATCGGTCGAGGAGGGATGCATGGTGGACATGGATCAGAATTGGAAATAGATGAAGGGAGCGACGCCACTGGGACCGAGCAGCTCGATCACGAACAATGAGGCGGCCAGGGCAGCCCCGCGCACGGGCGCGGCCCAGCGTGCCAGTTCACGATCCAGGGCTTCGTGCCAGCGCGGTGGTGCGTACTGCCCGGCGATGCCGAGCACGATCAACACCACGCTGCCGGCGCTGGCCAGGGTGACTGGGCCGGCGACGGCAAAGCGGGCAAAGACGTCGCCCACCAGGTCCAGCGACGGTGCACGGAAAAAGATCCAGGCCGCACAGACGGCGTGAAACAGCAGCACGCGTGCGACCCAGCGCCAAGCCGTCGTGTCGCGCAGGCGCTCGATCGCCGGGATGGCTGCCCACAGGCGATGGGCAATCAGGTAGCTGCCGTGCAAGGCGCCCCAGATCACGAATGTCCACGAAGCACCGTGCCAGAGGCCGCCCAGCAGCATGGTGATCATCAGGTTGCGCGCGGTGAACCAGCTACCGCCACGCGAACCGCCCAGGGGGATGTACAGGTAATCGCGCAGCCAGCTCGACAGTGAGATGTGCCAGCGACGCCAGAAGTCCTGGGGGTCGGTGGCAATGTATGGGCGGTCGAAATTGGCCGGAAAGCGATAACCGAACAGCAGCGCCACGCCGATGGCGATGTCCGTATAGCCAGAAAAATCGCAGTAGATCTGCACGGCATAGCCGTACACCGCCAGCAGCATGTCTGGGCCGGACAACGACTGCGGTGCGGCAAACGCCGGGTCGACCAGGTTCACCGCCAACTGGTTGGAGATGATCACCTTCTTGAACAAACCGGTGATAATCAGTAGCAGGCCGCGGTTGACGTGCACGGCTTGCGGATCGCGTGGCACCGCCAACTGCGGCATGAAGTCGGAGGCTCGCAAGATCGGGCCGGCGATCAGTTGTGGGAAGAACGCCACATAGAGCAAAGCGTCAGGCAGTGTCACCGCCTGCTTGAGCTTGCCGCGATACACATCTCCCAATAGCGAGATGGCGTGGAAGACGAAGAACGAAATGCCCAACGGCAGCAGCGGGCCTTCGAACGCCAGTTGCGGCGGGCGGCCGAACCATGCCCAGGCATCGAGCATGTTCTGGAGAAGGAATCCGGTGTACTTGTAGTAGACCAGGGCGGACAGGCATATCACTACGCCGCCGATCAGCCAGCGCTTGCGCACGCGTGGGTCTTGGCTGCGCTGGATGCGCTGGGCGACTAAACCTGCAAACAGCGAGATGCCAAACAACAGCGGGACGTAGGTCCAGTTCCAGCAGCCGTAGAACACATAACTGGCCAACAGCAGGAAATGCTTGTGCCAGGACAAACGGCTGGCCAGCACCCAGGCGCCAGCCAAGGTGACCAGGAAGAAAATGGCGAATTCCACCGTGGGGAACAACATCGCTCAACTCCCCGCCCTGACGGGGTTGGCGACACACGGATGGGCATACATCCAGTCGAGCAAGGCAGGGAAAATCCGTTCCATGCGAGGCTTCCGGCCTGAAGAAAACGTGAATTACTTGTCGAGGCGCAGTCTACCGGGCTGCTGGCGAAAGATCAGCAGTTGGATGACAAAAAAGTGCCGTTCCCAGCGATTGACAGATTTTTGCCCGATTTGAGCCCGGATGAGGGCCGGTTTGACGTTGGGCTTGGCGGGCAGTCGTAGGTGGGCGGGGCGCGTGGCGCTCGGGGGAAAGGGGCGAGGGCGCAAGTGCGCGCGAAAGCGCCGGGCCGACAGGTTGCGAAGGCGCTTTGGCTGCGTGAGGGTTGGGGAAGGCATGGAACGGTGCGCCCTCGTTACTCACCCCTCGTCTTGAGGGCGCGCGCTCGAACCTGCTGACCCTTCACTCCCAACCCCTCACCTCAATGCCTGAAATGCCGCATCCCGGTAAAGACCATCGCGATGTCGTGTTCGTCGGCGGCGGCGATGACTTCGCCGTCGCGCATGGAGCCGCCTGGCTGGATCACCGCGCGGATGCCGGCGGCGGCGGCGGCGTCGATGCCGTCGCGGAAGGGGAAGAAGGCGTCGGAAGCCATCACGGAACCGGCCACTTCCAGCTTTTCGTCGGCGGCCTTGATGCCCGCGATGCGCGCGCTGTAGACCCGGCTCATCTGACCTGCGCCGATGCCGATGGTCTGACGATCACGGGCATAGACGATCGCGTTGCTCTTGACGTACTTGGCAACTTTCCAGGCGAAGATCAGGTCATGGACTTCCGCTTCCGTGGGGGCGCGGCGAGTCACCACCTTGAGCTCGTCCGGTCCGACCATGCCCCGGTCGGCGGACTGGATCAGCAAGCCAGAGCCGACACGGCGCGAATCGTTGCCTGGATGCGCGTCGTACAGGTTGCCATCGGTCGGCAGCGGAATTTCCAGTACGCGTACGTTGGCTTTCTTGGCAAAAGCCTTGAGGGCGTCGTCGTCATAGCCGGGAGCCAGCACCACTTCGATGAACTGTCGCTCGACCATCGTGCGAGCCGTTGCGCCGTCGACCACGCGGTTGAAGGCGATGATGCCGCCGAAGGCGGAGGTCGGATCAGTTTGGTAGGCGCGTTCGTAGGCCTGACCGATCCCTTCGAGATTCACGGCCACGCCGCAAGGGTTGGCGTGCTTGACGATCACGCATGCCGGCTTCTTGAAGCTGCGTACGCATTCCCACGCGGCATCGGAGTCGGCGATGTTGTTGAACGACAATTCCTTGCCTTGCAACTGGCGGAACGTGGCCAGCGTACCCGGTGCCGGATAGCGATCGCGATAGAACGCGGCCTGCTGGTGCGGATTTTCACCGTAGCGCAGATCCATCACCTTGGTGAAGCGCGAATTGATCTGCGCGGGGAAGGCCGCGTGCCCGGCGATGGCGCCATGTGCTTCGTCGAGCGTGATGCCGGAGAGGAAGTCGCTGATTGCGCCATCGTAGTCGGACACGCGATTGAACGCCGCGACCGACAGCTTGAAGCGCGTGGCACGGCTCAGGCCGCCGTGTGCCTCGATTTCGGCGAGCGCTTCGTCATACTGGTCCGGCGAGGTAAGCACGCCAACGTCGTGCCAGTTCTTCGCGGCAGAGCGCAACATGGCCGGGCCGCCGATGTCGATGTTTTCGATGGCCTGTTCGAGCGTGCAGTCGGCCCGCGCGACGGTCTGCTCGAACGGATACAGGTTGAGCACCAACAGGTCGATGGGAGCAATGTCCAGGTCGGTCATCACTTGGTCATCGGTGCCGCGACGGCCGAGCAGGCCGCCGTGCACCTTGGGATGCAGCGTCTTGACGCGGCCGTCCATGATCTCTGGAAAACCAGTGACGTCGCTGACGTCCTTTACGGCGATGCCTGCGTCGCGCAATGCCTTGGCACTGCCTCCCGTGGAGAGCAATTCGATGCCGGCAGCGGCCAGGCGCTGGCCCAGTGCGATCAGACCGGTCTTGTCCGAAACGCTCAGCAGCGCGCGGCGGATAGGTGTGATGGCGGGCTGTGACATGGCGGCTTCCTGGAGAGGCGAAAGCCGCTGATTATAGCGGGCGCGAGCTTCAGGGGCCGCCCTGGATGCGATGTGGCCTTACAGCAGGCCGTGCTGGGCCAGTTTCTTGCGCAGGGTGGCGCGATTGATGCCAAGCGCGGTGGCGGCGCGGCTCTGGTTGCCTTCGTGGAAGGCCAGGACTTCGCGCAACAGCGGACCTTCCACTTCACGGATGACCATGGCATGCAGACCTTCGCTGCATTCGGTGTCGCCGATGTCGGCGAGATAGCGGCGAACGGTACGACTGACGCACTCGCTCAGCGCGCTCTGCGACGAAGACTCCCTCACGGCCTCGCTAGCAGGCAGCCTGACCACGTTCAATGGCAATCCCTCTTGACTTCTCTCACGCGGCGGCTGCTTGGGCCGCTGCAATGGTTATGGCGGATACCGCGGGCGGCGGCTCGCATGGAACGCCGGTTGCAGCATGGGACAAGGGGAGCGAGTGTACCTGTGATGGCAAAGAATTTTAAGAGCCCTGGGCCACGTTCCGCGAACCGCGCGCTCTCGCCATCGGCTTATGGACAAGCGCCCTGCGGTGCGCTAGCCACACTTGAAACACAATGAAGTACGATCATTCGAAACCCAGTTCGAAGGCCACCGCCTTGCTGCCAGGGTCTTCCACTTCCAGCACGATGGCCGTGTTGGCACCCGGCGGCAGGCCGTGCTGCAACGCATAGCTGTCGGCGACATATTCGGCGGGTCGCAACCGGCGCAGTGCGATGCGTTTGCCATCGACATCGGACAGGGTAATCGACACGACCGGATACGGCTGTGCGAAGTGTGCCTCGTTGCGTACGGTGGCACTGATCAGCAACGCACCGGGCACCGAAGGATGCGCCTGCACATCCCGCGCCAGCAGTCGAAGTTGTTTGACGTCCTGCACCAGCGGCAGCTGACAGCCAAGTGAGAGGCAGGCCTGTTGCAGCACAGGGCCTACGGTTGCGTCCGCTACGAGTTGGTCGCGCAATGCCCAACCCAGTTGCGCGGCCAGCAACAGAAGCAACAACAAGGTGCTCACCACCCACGGCCAGCGCCGCGTGCGCGATGCGTGTTCACGCACGAACCGTGGCGCGAAATCGCTGGGCAGCAGATCGTCGAAGGCGGTGACAGGACCATGGGCCGATTCGGATGGCGAGGCCGGCGTTTCCACCACGACCACTGGCTTGGGTCGATAGACCGCCAGTTCCAGATGTGGCGGCTCGATACCTGGCTCGTTGATCGGTAATTCGGTGAACGGCTCCGGCGGCAGCACATCGGCCAGGGTGGCGATGCTGTCAAAGCCTTCCCCGCAATGCCCGCACATGACAAACCCGTGCGCCTGCGCGACGGTGCGCGCATCGAGCGAGAACACGGACATGCATTGGGGGCACTGGGTGTACATGGAATATTGGTTGTTGTGCAACCAGTCAATGGTGAACAGTAAACAGTAAACAGGAAAAGCTGAGCGGATGCCATGCGGTATCGCGCGCTTTTCCTGTTCACCATGGACTCGTCACAGGCCGCATGGCCGGCTTCACTGCCGACGTATGCCGCTCACCCTCACCCAATCCTCGCGCACATCCACGCGTAAATCCTCGAACCATTCAGCGTAGCGTGCAAGCAGTTCATCCTGTTGACCTTGCAGGATGCCGGAAATCGCGAAGGGTGCGCCGGGTCTGGCGGCCGCGGCGAATTGCGGAGCCAACTCGCCGAGTGGGCCGGCGAGGATATTGGCGACGAAGACGTCGGCGGGCTCGGCGATGAAATCGTCAGGCAGAAACAGGGCAAGCCGATCGGCCACTTCGTTGCGTTCGGCATTGTCGGCCGATGCGATCAATGCCTGCGGATCGTTGTCCACGCCGATGGCTTGGGCCGCGCCAAGCTTGAGCGCGGCGATCGCCAGGATGCCCGAGCCGCAACCGAAATCGGTGACGGTCTTGCCGGCCAGGGATTGCCCATCCAGCCATTCCAGGCACAACGCAGTGGTCGGATGCGTGCCGCTACCGAAGGCCAGGCCCGGATCGAGACGCACCACGACGATGTCTTCGTCTTTCGGCGGCTCGATGTTCCACGGATAGATCCAAAGGCGGCGGCCAAACGGCATTGGCTTGAATTGGTCCATCCAGGCGCGTTCCCAGTCTTCGTCGGCCACGTCGCGAAACGCCAGTTGCTCAGGCTCGATCCATGGCAGCAGATCGCCCAGTGCCTCGATAAGGCCACGCCGATCGGTATGGTTATCGAACAACGCATTCAGCGTGATGGTGGGCCATAGCGGCAACTCGCCGACGCCGGGCTCGAAAATGGCCTGCTCGTCGGGCGTTTCCGCATCGGCATCCTGCAAGGTGATCGATAACGCGCCCAGATCGTCGAGCGCTTCTTCCACGCGCGGCTGCTGCTCGGCGCGGACGGTGAGATGGAGTTCGAGCCAGGGCATGCCAGTCAGGGAGTAAAGAGAGAAGGGTAAAGAGTAAGAGCAAAGAGGCGTTGCATGCACCCGGCAGATCGTGGTGGTGGGTCAGGCCCAGGGTAGGGCGCGGTATTCGGTTTTTTGCAACGGTAGACCCATCGCGGCAAAACGGCGCTCGATTTTTTCGCAGTCGCGCAGATTGACTCGGCGACCCAGGCTCAAAGGCAACTGCCGGCATAATGACAGGGCGTCGGCGATGGACAAGCCAAACAGGTCGACGGCGGTGCGTGCCGCCTCGCCGACCTTGGCGGGCGGACAAGCCGTGAGCACAAGATCGTATTCGGTGAACATGCCGGTTGAGATACCCGCGCGCAGTGCGTTGTCGACATCGATCTCGGAGGCTTCGCCCAGATCGAGGAACGCATCGCGGTGCACGTAGAAGTCGAGTGCGACCGCGTAGTCGTCCAGCGAGGACATCGGCCGCTGGCGCTTCTGCACGATCAGCACATCGGCAAACGTTGCCGCTTCCAGATAATGGGTAAGTGCATGTTCGGCGGCGAACGGCGGCAGGCCTTCGCCATCCTCGTCTACCAGCAGGTCTTCTTCTTCGTCGCCGGATGACAGGTAGAAGCGTGACGACAAGGCGCCGTCACCGTCGGCGTAGACCCAGGCATAGCGATCCCACACGTCGCCGTCGTCGCCGCAGGCAACGATCGCTTCGATGGTCTGGCGCAGGGATAGAAGTTCTGGCATC
The DNA here is from genome assembly GCF_036384435.1 of Dyella sp. Lineage (GTDB taxonomy): Bacteria > Pseudomonadota > Gammaproteobacteria > Xanthomonadales > Rhodanobacteraceae > GSA-30. The sequence goes on from NZ_DASVMI010000042.1 coordinate 20,279, forward strand.
GGGTACGTCACGTGCGTTGCATCATGCAAGATAGGAGCGACTTCAGCCGCGAAGCCATCTGCGATTCAGTCGCAGATTGAGGGTTTTAACACCTCCAAGCCGCGACCATGTCGCAGCTTGCATCGCCACTGAAGTCGCTCCTGCCGTTCTTTTAGCCGCCGGTGGCTGCTTTTTCCTTCTGCTCGGCCATGCGCTTTTCCAGGTAATGGATGTTCTGGCCGCCATGCTGGAAGCCGACATCGGCCATGATGCGCTGTTGCAACGGGATGTTGCACTTGACGCCCTCGATCACCGTCTCGGCCAGGGCCAGGCGCATGCGTGCGATGGCGGTCGCGCGATCGGGACCGTGCACGATGAGCTTGCCGATCATCGAATCGTAGTTTGGCGGAATGCGATAGCCGTCATACAGATGCGTATCCACGCGGACACCGGGGCCACCCGGCGCCTCGAAACGCTTGACCTCGCCGGGACTGGGCATGAAGTTGTCCGGGTCCTCGGCGTTGATGCGGCACTCGATGGCGTGGCCGTTGATCCTGATGTCTTCCTGACGGATCGATAGTTTTTCGCCCGCGGCGATCAGCAATTGCTCGCGTACCAGATCGATGCCGGTAATCAGTTCGGTCACCGGATGTTCCACCTGGATACGCGTATTCATTTCGATGAAGTAGAAGCGGCCGTCCTCGAACAGGAACTCGAAGGTGCCAGCGCCGCGATAGCCGATACGCAGGCACGCTTCCACGCAGACCTGGCCGATTTGCGCACGCAGCTCTGGTGTGATGCCAGGCGCGGGGGCTTCCTCGACCACCTTCTGGTGACGGCGCTGCATCGAGCAGTCGCGCTCGCCCAGGTGGATGGCATGACCCTGACCATCGGCCAATACCTGGATCTCCACATGGCGCGGGTTTTCCAGGAATTTCTCCATGTACACCTGGTCGTTGCCGAAAGCCGCCTTGGCTTCCTGCTTGGTCATGGTAACCGCGTTGCCCAGGTGTGCCTCGGTGCGCACCACACGCATGCCACGGCCGCCACCGCCACCGGCCGCCTTGATGATGACCGGATAACCGATCTCGCGCGCGATGCGCATGTTTTCGTCGACGTCATCGCCCAAGGGGCCGCCGGAACCGGGGACGCATGGCACGCCGGCAGACTTCATGGCGCGGATCGCCTCGACCTTGTCGCCCATCAGGCGAATCACTTCGGCGGTCGGCCCGATGAAGATGAAGCCGGACTTCTCCACCTGCTCGGCGAAGTCGGCGCGCTCGGACAGAAAACCGTAGCCTGGGTGGATGGCCTGGGCGTCGGTGATCTCGGCTGCCGCGATGATGCGCGGGATGTTGAGATAGCTTTCGGCCGATGGTGCCGGGCCGATGCAAATGGCCTCGTCGGCCAGGCCCACATGCTTGAGATTGCGGTCGGCGGTGGAGTGCACGGCGACGGTCTTTATACCCAGGCTGTGGCATGCGCGCAGTACGCGCAGCGCGATTTCGCCTCGATTGGCGATCAGTACTTTTTCAAGCTTCTGCATGGCGCGACGCTCAGGCGATCACGAACATCGGTTGGTCGAATTCCACCGGCTGTCCGTTCTCGATCAGGATGGCCTGCACCGTGCCGCCGACGTCGGCCTCGATCTGGTTGAACATCTTCATGGCCTCGATGATGCCCAGCGTCTCGCCGGCCTTGACCTGCTGTCCGACCTTCACGAAAGCGGCGGCGCCCGGGCTGGCCGAGGCGTAGAACGTACCGACCATCGGAGCCTTGACCACATGGCCGTCCGGCATGGTCGGAGCGGCAGGAGTGGCGGCCACCGGGGCTACTGCCGTGACGGCAGGTGCGGCCACGGCGGGCGCGGCGACAGCCATGGGGGCGGCCATGGTCACGCTTCCCTTGGGCACGCGGGACAGGCGAACGACTTCCTCGCCCTCCTTGATTTCCAGCTCGGCGAGGTTGGATTCCTCAAGCAGGTCGATCAGCTTTTTGATCTTGCGCAAGTCCATGGGTCAAAACCTTTTTCGTTGCTGCCGCGCCGAGGCGGCCGGAAGGGATATAGAGGTGTCAGGCCACGCGGCCTAGCCGCGCGATGGCCGCATCCAGCGCCAATCGATAACTGTCCGGGCCGAAGCCGCAGACCTGGCCGATTGCGATGTCGGCCAGATACGAATGCCGACGGAAGGGCTCACGCGCATGCACGTTAGACAGGTGCAGCTCGATGAACGGAATCGCCACGCCAAGCAGTGCATCGCGCAGGGCGATGCTGGTATGGGTGAATGCGCCGGGATTGATAAGGATCAGCCCCACGCTCTCGTCGCGGGCCTGGTGTACGCGATCGATCAGGGCATGTTCGGCGTTGGACTGGAAACAGGTCAGTGCATGGCCGGCGACATGAGCCTGATGAGCGAGGGCGGCATCGATATCGGCCAGGGTCTGGTGGCCGTAGATCTCCGGCTCGCGCGTGCCCAGCAGATTCAGATTGGGCCCGTGCAGGACCAGTATCTTCGCCACGCCTGTTTCCCTGAAACGCACCGGCCGGGTGCGGACGGGGCGGAGTGTGCGCGCACTCGGCGATCTTGTCCAGTTCGGCGCAGATCGGCGATGTTTGGTGCAGAAGTGTGAAGAAGGCCGTGCGGCTGCGTATGTATTGATCAGAGGCCGTGCCGCTGGGTGAGGCTGAAACTACAGTCTTTGCCTAAAATGCCTAGGGCATTTGCCTCATCCAATCGTCGAGCTTGCCAGGAGGCAACGGGCCGCGCCAGGTTGCCAATACGCGGCCATCGGCGTCCAAAAGCACGCTAAAGGGCAGAACCTGGCCATCGTCGCCCAGGAGCAGCGAGGTGCTGGGGTTGTCCAGTTGCCCCAGCAGCACTGGGTAGTTGACCGGGTGAGCAGCCAGAAAATTACCTACGCGACCGGGATCGTCCATGGCGATCCCAACGACGATCAACTCCTTTTCGCCGAACTTGGCTTGCGCTTGAGCCAACTCGGGCATTTCTTTCAAGCAGGGACCGCACCAGGTGGCCCAGGCATTGAGCAACACCCGACGCGCGCGGAACGAGGACAACGTGTGCCGCTGACCACGGATATCGGGTAGGGAAAGATCCGGTCGCACCTGTCCCGGCTCGGCCAGCGTGGCACCTCCCGGTGCGCGTGCCTCTTGGTTTGCATGCTGTAACCAGCCACCGGCGACGGCGGCCAGCACGGCCATGGCGAGAATGAAAGTGTTGCTGCGCGAGATCATGCGTAAGCGATAAGTGAGCGAGCCAGGGAGGATCCCGAGAGCCGCCATCGGGCGACCCACGCCCTGGCCCTCCGCCAGCACGGGCGGCAAGTCTAGCCCAGACCCCGGCCCCGCTGCGCTTGCCAGTCTCTTGCTACGGCGCTACTCCGCTTTTCTCACACCTTTCCGCTGACCACTCCACTCCTTGAGTTCTTGAGCAGTTCACTCCTGAGCCAGGGCGCGCTCTACCAGCGATGCGGTAAGCACCGTGGGCAGTTTGCGGCCGGGGCCGTCGCCCTTGGGGAAGTACACGTAAAGCGGCACGCCAGGGGTGTGATATTGCTGGAGGAAGGCGGTGATGGCGGGATCTTCATTGGTCCAGTCGCCTTTCATGTACACGGCGCCAGCCTGCTTGAGCTGCGCGCGGAAAGCATCGGTATCCAGCACGGCGTGCTCGTTGGCTTTGCAAGTAATGCACCAGTCGGCGGTCATGTCGACGAATACCGGCGTGCCCGCCTTGCGCAGTTCTTCCAGCTTGGCGGGTGTGAAGGCCACGATGCCATCAGCGGTGGCGCCCGAATTCCGCCCGGCGGCGGGCAGGCGATGCATGACGTAGACCGGGGCGATCGCCAGCACCAGCGGCAGCAGCACGCATATCCGGCTGAGCGGGCCGCGCATGCGGCTGCGCTCGAACCACCATAGCGTCATCGATAACATCACTGCGGCCACCAGCAACAGGCCCACCGCATCGGCGCCGCGCTGGTTGGCCAAGACCCAGGCCAGCCACGCGGCAGCCAGGTACATGGGAAAGGCCAGCACCTGCTTGAGCGTCTCCATCCAGGCACCTGGCCGGGGCAACAGGCGCCCCAGCGCCGGGATGTAGCCGATGGCCAGGAATGGCAGCGACAGGCCCAGTCCCAGCATCACGAATACCAGTAGCGCGTTGACCGTGGGCGCGGCAAACGCATAGGCCAGCGCGGTACCCATGAATGGTGCTGTACAGGGGCTGGCGACCACGACAGCCAGCACGCCCGTAAAGAAGTCGCCGATCGGGCCAGAGCGGTTGGCCAGCGAACTGCCGGTATTGCCCAGCGAAGCGCCGAACTGCACTACGCCGGACATCGACAGCGCCACGGCGAGCATCACCAACGCCAGCATGGCCACCACGACGGGGTTCTGCATCTGAGAACCCCAGGCCTGTTTGAGCGAGATGATCACCAGCCCCAGCGCGATGAAGCTGAGCATGACGCCCGCGCTGTACATCAGGGCATGACCACGCCGCCGCGCCGGGCTCTCGCCACCCTCGATCAGGCCAATGGCCTTGATCGATAGCACGGGCAGCACACAAGGCATCAGGTTAAGAACCAGGCCGCCACCCAGGGCCAGCAGCAGGGCCGACCACAGGCTGACGTCGAGGGGGGCGCTCGATGCGGGGCGTGCTTGCGGCGCCGGACCGTCGGTGGTTGTGCCGGTAGCGACGCCTCCGCCCAGGTCCACCGAGACCGCCTGGGTCATGAGCGGATAGCACAGGCCGCCATCCTGGCAGCCCTGGAAGCTGGCTTCGATCTCCAGTTGCTTGTGGCCATCAAGATTGCCTTGGACCTTGACGGGCAGTTCCAACTGACCGAAGTACACGGTGGTCTGGCCGTAATGCGGATCATCTTTGTCCGTACCGGCCGGCCATTGAGGTTCCAGTGTCACGCCATCAAGGCCCTTGGCGTGCAGCACTGTCTGGTCGCGATACAGGTAGTAACCCTTGGGCATGGTCCAGCGCAGTAGCAGATCGCTGGGCGTGCGTGCCAATGCCTCGAAGTGAAAGGCCTGTTCGGCTGGCAGTGGCGCGGCATCCATGCCCGGTGCGGCCGGTTCGGTCGGGGTCGGCTTGCTGCCGAACTGGCTTAACGCACTGCCCAGGGTCCGGGCCGGTGCACCAGGTGCCGGGGCGGCGACTTGGGGCACGTCAGCCGGCAGCGGCAGGTCGAGCTTTTCCGTGTGAGGCGGATAGCAGATCTTCGGTTCCACCTCGTGGCAGCCCTGGTACTGCACGCTTAGCGCCAGTCGCGTGGTGCCAGGGGCTGCGGTATACGGGATGCTGGCATCCACGCCGTGGTGATAGGTCTCCACATCGCCGAGATACTCGTCGTGATGCTTCTCGCCATCGGGCAGGCTGGCCTCGCCCAGCGTGATGCCGTCGCCGCCCTTGAACTTCATGCGGCCGCGATAGAGGTAGTAATCCTGTGCGATGGTCCAATGCAGCTTGAGTACACCGGGCGTGCTGGTATCGGTACTTAGCTTATAGGCCTCGGTCACCGGCAGCAGGTTGTCGCCATCGTCCTGGGCCACGGCCGATGCGCTGGCAAACAGCAGCATCATGGGCAGAAGGACGCGCAAAGCCAGGGAAATCGAACGCATTGCAACTCCAACCAATCAAGCGGCGCGCGGGCAGCGCGCAGAAAAACATTATGGCTTGGACAACAGGCCAGCGTCAGGGTTTATACCGCCCCGCCACGGGCTGGTTTCATGACATTCGTTTGCGTAGTGCTGAAGGAAACGCGCCGGTGCCAGGGTGTTCAGCCGTTGGTGGGTATCGCCGGATTGGCGGTGGGGGATGGGAGACAGGCAGTGGGGCGCTGAGTCGAAGATTGAGAGATCCCGGCGGGTCGCTAAAGCGCTCTCGCGGCCTGGCGTTTTGCGTTGAGCCTACGGACTTGCGCATCCGCCACCCAGCTCCAATCTCGAACGCGTCCCCTCACTTGCCAAATAGTACGCGCCGTTCCTCCTCCGACACATGCCTGCGCACGTACGAACTTTCCACGCCTGCATACGTACGCTGCGCGGCTGGGCGTGCGCCGATGGTCTCGAACCAGCGAAGCAGATGCGGGAAGTTGTCCAGTGACTGGCCGTGGCCTTCGTGCGGCACGATCCATGGGTAGATGGCCATATCGGCGATGGAATATTCGCCGGCGATGAACGGACGGTCCGCCAAGCGGCGATCGAGTACGCCGTAAAGGCGTGCGGTTTCGCGGGTATAGCGGTCGATCGCGTAGGGCACAGGTTCTGGCGCGTAGATATTGAAATGCCCGATCTGGCCGGCCATCGGTCCCAGGCCTCCAACCTGCCAGAACAGCCATTGAAGTACCTCGCCGCGCTCACGCGTGCCCTGCGGAAGGAATCGGCCGGATTTTTCAGCCAGGTAAAGCAGGATGGCGCCCGATTCGAACAGGTTGATCGGCGCGCCACCACCCAGCGGAGCATGATCGACGATGGCGGGAATCTTGTTGTTTGGTGAGATGGCCAGGAAGGAGGGCTCGAACTGCTCGCCCTTGCTCAGGCTTACCGGAATCACCCGGCAGGGCAGACCGCTCTCCTCGAAGAACAGCTTGATCTTCAGGCCATTCGGCGTGGCGGCAAAGTACAGGTCGATCATGGTGGGTGCTCCGGAGGGGACCGGCTCACTTTAACAAGCCGGCAAATACGCAAGTGTGCCCAGGAGTCAAGCCACCGGCACCTATGCGATCAGGTCCCGCAACGCGGCGGCTGTCCGACGTCTACAGACTTGCGCCCGATGCCCTCGTGCCGATCAGGTTTCCCGCCGTACCCATTCCAGGTAGGCGTCATGGCCATGTTCAACCGGGACGCCGATCAGCTCCGGTACGTCATAGGGATGCAGCTCGACCAGTCGCTGGCGCAGCGCTTCAAAGCGCGTGTCTGTGGTCTTGATCAGCAGCAGGGCCTCGCTTTGGGTGGTGACCTTACCCTCCCATCGGTAGACCGAGGTCATCTTGGGCAGGAGGTTCACGCAGGCGGCCAGGGACTCCCCGACCAATCGTTCGGCCAGATGCTGGGCCATGTCGGCACTGGGGCAGGTGCAATAACACAGAAGGATTTGGCTCATGACCGTGAGCCTAAGCCCAAGCGATGCGAGGGGCCAGGGGCTGGCTGGGATTTGGCCGTTACCGGGGCACCCCCCGTCCCTTATGTGCTTGCGTGCGATGGCTGGCATTTACTGGCGCCCCTTGAAACCGGGCCCCGGTTCCCCCAACTGCGTTTCCAGGTTGGAAGGACGCGACCTCTTGCGAGGGGCTTCTGCATCGTTAAAATTGGCACTCACTACGGTGGAGTGCTAACAATGCGGGTCTCCCGTGATCGCGGCCTTTACCGAGAAAACCTTTTAACTCAATCCACTAGATGGAGTGCTATCCATGAGCAAACTGCGTCCGCTGCACGATCGCGTCATCGTCAAGCGCCTTGAAGAAGAGCGGGTCTCCGCTGGCGGCATCGTCATTCCTGACAGCGCTACCGAGAAGCCGACTCGCGGCAAGGTCATCGCTGCCGGCACCGGCCGCATCCTGGAAGACGGCAACGTTCGCCCGATGTCGCTGAAGGAAGGCGACGTGGTTCTGTTCGGCAAGTATGCCGGCCAGGAAATCAAGATCGACGGCGAAGAGCTGGTCTTCCTGAAGGAAGACGACATCGTGGCAGTGATCGAAGGCTAACAGCCCGAAGAGAGTGAAGAGGGGTGAGAAGTGAGTTGTGCGCGCCATCGCGAACACTCCTCGAACGCCTCGGTCCGCTCTCTCTCATTCCTTACTCCTATTCACTATTTTCTAAAGGTCTTCAGTTATGGCAGCTAAAGAAGTTCGCTTCGGCGAAGATGTCCGCGCCCGTATGCTCAAGGGTGTCAACACCCTGGCCAACGCGGTAAAGGTCACCCTGGGTCCGAAGGGCCGCAATGTCGTGCTCGAGAAGAGCTTTGGCGCCCCCACCGTCACCAAGGACGGCGTGTCGGTCGCCAAGGAAATCGAACTGGCCGACAAGTACGAGAACATCGGCGCTCAAATCGTCAAGGAAGCCGCTTCCAAGACCTCCGACGTAGCCGGCGACGGCACCACCACGGCCACCGTGCTGGCCCAGGCGTTCATCCAGGAAGGCCTCAAGGCCGTCGCCGCTGGCATGAACCCGATGGATCTCAAGCGCGGAATCGACCAGGCCGTCACCGCGGCCGTGGGTGAGCTGAAGAAGCTCTCCAACCCGACCGCTGACGACAAGGCCATTGCCCAGGTCGGCACGATCTCGGCCAACTCCGACTCGGCGATCGGCGAAATCATCGCCACCGCCATGAAGAAGGTCGGCAAGGAAGGCGTGATCACGGTCGAGGAAGGCTCGGGCCTGGACAACGAACTGGATGTCGTCGAAGGCATGCAGTTCGACCGCGGCTACCTGTCGCCGTACTTCATCAATAACCAGCAGAGCCAGCAGGTCGAGCTGGACGACCCCTTCATCCTTATCCACGACAAGAAGGTGTCGAACGTTCGCGAATTGCTGCCGGTGCTCGAGGCTGTCGCCAAGGCCGGCAAGCCGCTGTTGATCGTTGCCGAGGAAGTCGAGGGCGAAGCCCTGGCCACCCTCGTGGTCAACACGATCCGCGGCATCGTCAAGGTCGCCGCCGTCAAGGCGCCGGGCTTCGGTGACCGCCGCAAGGCCATCCTGGAAGACATCGCTATCCTGACCAATGGCCAGGTGATCTCCGAGGAAGTGGGCCTGCAGCTTGAGAAGGCTACGATCCAGGATCTGGGCCGTGCCAAGCGCGTGGTGATCACCAAGGAAAACACCACCATCATCGACGGCGCTGGCGAAGCCGAGCGCATCCAGTCGCGCATCGGCCAGATCAAGGCGCAGATCGAAGAGACCTCGTCCGATTACGACCGCGAGAAGCTCCAGGAGCGCGTGGCCAAGCTGGCTGGCGGCGTAGCCGTCATTAAGGTCGGTGCCGCGACCGAAGTGGAAATGAAGGAAAAGAAGGCCCGCGTCGAAGACGCCCTGCACGCCACTCGTGCAGCTGTCGAGGAAGGCGTGGTCCCGGGCGGTGGTGTTGCCCTGATCCGTTCGCTCAAGGCCATCGAAGGCATCAAGGGCGGCAATGCCGACCAGGACCTGGGTATCGCCATCACTCGCCGCGCCCTGGAAGCCCCGCTGCGCGCCATCGTGGCCAACGCCGGTGACGAGCCGTCCGTGATCCTCAACAAGGTCAAGGAAGGTAACGGCAACTTCGGTTACAACGCGGCCACCGGTGAATTCGGCGACATGATTGCCTTCGGCATCCTGGATCCGACCAAGGTGACCCGTTCGGCGCTGCAGTTTGCCGCTTCTGTGGCGGGCTCGATCATCACGACCGAAGCGGCCGTGACCGAGGTGCCGAAGAAGGAAGAAGCTCACGCCCACGGCCCGGCCGGTGGCATGGGTGGCATGGGCGGTATGGATTTCTGATCGCTCTTCAGCCACACAAAAAACCCCGCGAAAGCGGGGTTTTTTGTATATGAAGTCGGTGCTTTGCAGCCTGTCAGATCATCGCCTTCGGCATGCTGCGAAGCATCAGGAGGTGGGATCGAGCTCATCAGGCTTTTGCGCCTGACTTCTCACACCTGATTGCTCTAGAAACAAAAATCCCCGGAGGTTTCCCCCCGGGGACGACTGCCGAACGCAAGGCGTTCGAAAGCGCAAGGCATTCGATAGCCCCGATAATCACTCGCCGCTGGTGGCGCCGCCGGTGCTGCTGTCCTTGCTGGCTGCGGCCTTCTTGCTGCTCTTCTTCTTGTGCTTGGCAGTCTTGTGGGCCGCCGGCTTGGTGCTGGTGTCGCTCTTGGTTGTGCTCGCATCGCTGGTCTGCGGCGTCGAGCTCTTCATCGCGTCCTGTTTCATCGCGGTTTGCTGCGTGGCCGCGCCACCCTTTGCGCTGGTGTCGGCTGGCGCGTTCTGCGCGAAGGCAGCGGTGGACAGCACGGAAGCAGCAACGAAAGCGGCGAGGATGGTCTTACGCATGGATGAACCTCCAGATTTGGTGAGACCAAGGACATGTCGTCCCTGGTTGGACATCACGCTAGACGCGGTCAACCTGCTGATTGCTGAATCGAACTGGAGTGTGTTGGCAAGCAGACAGCTCACTGAATCGTGAGCTACGTGAGTTACTAAATTCTCGTTATTGCTGCTTGATTTGTTCGGCACGCAAAGCGCCGTGCGCATGCGCGGGCTTTGCAAGAGGGAGCACGCCTATTGTTTGGCTCCCGTTGCCACGCGTTCAAGCGCATTGGGATCGTGGCTGGCCACGGCATCGTTCGGTAGGCCGCCACCTTTGGGAAGCAGCGGATCGAGCTTGCCTTTCATGCGAAGCAAGGCCACGTTTTTCATGCCCTGGTCGAGGCCATCCTCGCTGGCATCATGCGCGTCACGCGGTGCGTTTGGATCGTGGGTCAACGAGGCCAGTTGTGGCGCAAGCACCTGGGTCAAGGCGAAGTAGGCATCGTCATGGATACCAGCGCGTTCGAGCAACTTCCCGGGCAGCATCCATGAGGCCATGTCTTGGCGTTCGGGCTTTCCCGGATTACGCGGATTGACCAGCAACCAGGTGCCAGCCTGGCTCAGCATGTCCTTGCCATCGACGAATCCAGCCTTGCGATACATGTCTGTGAGGCCAGGTAAATGGTCGCCATAAAACAACAGCAGCGTCGGGCGATCGCGCTTGGCGAGCGTATCGGCCAGGCGACCCAGCTCCTGGTCGGCGTGCCGGATGTGATAGAGGTAATTCTGGGTTTCCGTCCGTGTCTTGCCGTCGATGCCATCGGGCACGGTGATCGTGTCGCGCTCGGCGATGTCAGCCGGGTTTACGTCGTAAGGGCCGTGGGCTTCGATGCTGATGGCAAACAGGAACTGCGGCGGTCCGGAATCTTTCAACTGGTGGATGATTTCGTCGGTCATGGCGCTATCGGCCATGTACTTGCCATCCATCGGGGCATTTTTTGGAAAGGACGATTGCGAAACGAAGCGATCAAAGCCGATCGCCTGAAATGCCGTATTGCGATTCCAGAACGTTGGATCGTTGCCGTGGATGGCCACGGTTTCGTATCCGTGCGAACGCAAGGTGCGCACCATGCTCGGCACCACCTTATTGCTCATTTGCAGATACGGGAATTGCATGCTGTTGAAATACCGCAACGACAGGCCGGTAAGCACTTCGAATTCGGTGCGAATCGTGCCACCGCCGAACGTAGGCACGTGCAACGGTCCGCTGCTACCTTCTGCGGCCAGGCGATGGAGGTTGGGTGTCAGATCGCTGTTTTCATATCCCTTGACGATGGATGGATCGAAAAACGATTCACTCTGGATCACCACGATGTCGGGTTGTTCGCCTTGCGCCGCTCGACTGTCGGGCGCCATGTGTTCACGCAGCTGCTGATTGGTCTGCGCCAGCAACTGCATGGCGGCCTGAGGGTCACCTTTCTTGTGTTGCTGACGCGCCTGATCGAGATGGAACATCACCAGCGAACTGACCAGGCCCGAATGATCGGCGGTACCGGTTGCCGACCATGGCTCCATCCACAGTCGCTTGCCGTTGTACATATGGGCCCAGCCAGGAACGCCAGCCAACAAGGTGCCAAGCACGCCTAGCACCACCACGCTCGCGACCATCCGCCTGCCATAGGTACGCCGATGGAATAAGGCCGGTTCCCATTTCCAGATGCCAATGATCACGGCGATACCCGCAAGCGTGGCCAGGTATGGCCAGGGGCTGGACGGCAGATATCCGCCCAGCAGATGCAGGCCGCCGTTGCGTAACTGACCGACCATGCCGAAATCCTGGGGCATCAGGGGAGCGCTGAGATTGGCAATCTTGAGCCGGTTTACCGCGTACAGTGCCGTTTGCAGCAGGAAAGCCAGTCCAAATGACAGCATGGCCCTGCCAGTGAGCATCAGCAGCAACATCGCCACCAGTAGCCCCGGCAGGGCATTGGCGAACAAATACAGCGGTTGGGCGAATGCCTGTGCTGGCGCCACGCCAACACCACCATCGACCAGGCCGGTCAACAGGATGTAAGCCAAGGCCAGCAGCGCCGGCCAGACGATGTGCCAAGCTAGGCTGTCGCGCCAATCCTGGCGCTTGAGCGGGTTTTTTTTGTTACCAAACAGGGGCATGGCAGGTCCTCTGTCATGACATGGGAACAAAACTGTAATCAGCGGTGCATGAACCAGTCGTATGGGCAGATTTTTGCGGTATTGCGGCGTTCAGTCGCGAAATGCTGCTAATCGACGCTGCAGGGTGGGTGTTAGCAGCCGATGCTCCCCAGGAGACCGCAGCAGCAGGTCTGCGGCACAATGGCGCCATGGCCGTTTCCTCCGAATCGATGGCGCTGCGCGCCCTGATCCATGACCGCTATAGCGAGTTGATGGCCCGTTGTCGGGCTATGGGTGTGCCCGTGCACGACGATGCGGGCGTGGCCGAACGCATTCGCCGGACCTTGCTGGCTAGCGATTTTGCCTTCGACACTTGGCTGCGCCAGCCGCAATTGCTTGCCCCGCAAGGGCTTGAGCGCTTGCGGGCGGCAGGCGATGCAGGAACCCGTATCGATGCCCTGAAGCTCAGTGCCGACGAAGGCGAATGCATGTCGGTACTGCGGCGATTCCGGCATGCCGAGGCCCTGCGGCTGGTGTTTCGCGACGTCAATGGCCTGGATGAACTTTCCGACACCCTGGCGGCCACCAGCGTGCTTTACGAGGCATTGCTTGGCGCGGCGCTGGGCTGGGGCGAGGAAGCCCTGGCGGCGCGTTACGGTCATAGCCGCAGCCATGAGGGCGTGCTGCAACGCATGGTCGTGCTCGGTTTTGGCAAGCTGGGTGGCAGCGAGCTGAATTTTTCGTCCGATATCGATCTGGTGCTGGCCTATCCACATAGCGGCCAGAGCGATGGCCACCGCTCGCTGGACAACAGCGAGTATTTCGTAAGGCTTGGACGCCAACTGGTGAGGTTGTTGCACGAGCCCACGGTGGATGGCATCTGTGCACGCGTGGACCTGCGCCTGCGTCCTTTTGGAAACGCCGGGCGCCTGGCGCTTCCGTTCAGCGCGATGGAGCAGTACTACCAGAGCGAAGGACGGGACTGGGAGCGCTATGCATGGATCAAGGCGCGCCCGGTTGCCGGTGATCGCAACGCCGGCAAGCAGTTGCAGGAACAATTGCGCCCCTTCGTCTATCGCAAGTATCTCGATTACACGGCTTTTGCAGGCTTGCGCGAGATGAAATCGCTGATCGATGCCGAAGTGGCACGCAAGGATCTGGCGGACAATCTCAAGCTGGGGCCAGGGGGTATCCGGGAGATCGAGTTCATCGTGCAGCTCACGCAACTAATTCGTGGCGGCCGTGAGCCGAGCCTGCGCGTGCGCGGCCTGCTACCGGCGCTGACGGCCTGTGAGGCGCGTGGCCATATCGGCGCGACGCGGGCCAGGGCATTGCGCGAGGCCTATGCATTTTTGCGTCGCGTCGAGAATCGCGTGCAAATGTTGCGCGATGCGCAGACACACGATATTCCCGAGGATGAACTCAGTCGCGAACGCATTGCCCGCGGCCTTGGGCACGAGCACTGGGAAGAACTGGAACAGACGCTGGCACATCACCGAGGCATCGTCAGCGAGGAGTTCGCGGCAGTGCTGATGCCGCAGGGTGGACGCACGGCCAGTGCACCGGTGGAAGACGTCATATTGTGGCGGCAGGCTTGCGTGGGCGAGGTCGATGCGGCTGCCGCCGAGGGCGCTGGTTTCGTCCCGGGCGGCGAGGTGGCCGAGGCCTTGATGAAGCTGCCGCAGGCCGCTGCCGTGCGCGCGATGTCGCAGCCCTCGCGCGATCGTCTGGATCGCTTGATGCCGCAGTTGTTCATTGCTGCCCGTGCCAGCGCAGCACCGGTGGCCTGCCTGTTGCGGTTGTGCCGGCTGGTACAGGCGGTGGCGCGCCGTTCGTCGTACCTTGCTTTGCTGGAAGAGCAACCGGCCGCGCGCAAGCGCCTGGCCGGCCTGTTCGCGGACAGTGCGTTCCTGGCCGAACGGGTGATCGTGCAGCCGTTGCTGCTTGACGATGTACTTGATCCGCGCATCGATCAAATACCTCTCAAGCGGGCGGACATCAGCGCAGAAATCAGTCGCGTGCTGGCTACGCTCGACGAGCGCGAGGCAGAGTCGGAGCTCGAACGGATCAACGAGTTCCAGGCGAGTATCGCGTTTCGCCTCGGGCTGGCATTCAATGACGGGCGTGCCGATGCCGTCGCCACAGCACGGCGTCTGGCGGCGCTGGCCGAATCGGTCGTGCTAGCGGTGACGTCGATGGCCGAGCGCGAATTGATCGCCCAACATGGTCGTCTGCCGGGCGAGGGCTCGGGCTTTGCCGTGCTCGGATACGGCAGTCTTGGGGGTGAGGAACTGGGCTTTGCCTCCGATCTGGACCTGGTGTTTGTCTATGACGGCAAGCGCGCGCAGGCGATGAGTGATGGCGCTCGTCCGCTCGAAGGCGCACGCTGGTTCCAGCGCCTTACCCAGCGCATCGTCAACTGGCTGACCGTGCTTACGCGCGCCGGGCGGCTGTACGAGGTGGATACGCGTCTGCGTCCGGATGGTTCCAAAGGCTTGCTCGTTGGCAGCCTGGAGGCCTTTGTTGCGTATCAGCGCAGCCGTGCCTGGACCTGGGAGCACCAAGCCTTGTTGCGCGCGCGCACCGTGGCGGGCGATCCAGTGCTGTGCGCGGAACTGGCTGATGTTCGGCGCGAAATCCTTGCCGTGCAGCGTCAACGCGAAGCTGTCTTGCAGGAGGTCAGCGGCATGCGTGAGCGTTGGCGCGCCGAGCGCGATCGCTCCCATGCCGGCCAGATGGACCTCAAGCAGGGCCGTGGCGGCCTGCTGGATATCGAATTCGCCTTGCAGGGCCTGGTGCTGGCCGGTGCCGCGCAACACCCCCATGTCTTGCAGGTGACGGCCAACGCCGCCCTGATCGAGGCGTGTCGCGAGGCCGGATGGCTCAGCACGCGCCAGGCCGAGGTCTTTGCGCGAGCGCATGCTGAACTATTGCGTCGTTCCCTGGCATGTACGCTGGATTTGCGCTCGCGCATCGCCCCGCGCGATGGGGCACTCGATGCCCTGTGCGAGGAAGTTAGCCAGGTAACGAGCGATCTTGGCTTTGTGTTCTATCGCGCCTGATTGCCTGAATGTTCATGCTCGCGCATGCGTGCGAGTACCTGGCGGGCAATGGCCGGCAATTCCCGCAAGGGTGGCTGGCGCATCGTCCCCTCGTCATCGATGTCGTGCAGCAGGCCCGCCTCACCCAGCGCCTCATGGAAACGCCGCAGCCTCGCAGGCAATGCTGTGTCGACCAGCGTATGCACCGGGCAGCCCACGGCACAGGCTTCGGAGAGCATGTTGACCGAATCGGGCGTGACGATGAGGCGGTCCGCCCAGGCCAGGACGCCAGGATAGGGATTGTGGCCGTCCTGCCTGCCATTCCACACGAAACCCGGGACACCTTGCAGGGCGACGCGCAGCGCCTCGATGGCTGCCGTTGGCGTGCGTCGCGAGGCGAGGGCCATGATGCTGCCGCCGTCGCGCTGCTGGCGCGCGAGCAGGTGGCTGGCAAGCTTGTCCACGTAGGCGGCATCCAGTGGCCAGGTCTTGCGCGGCCCACCCAGCAGCACGCCGATGCGCGGCGTGGGCAGGTCGGCGATCGCGGGGGATGCATCGCGTGCATCTTCCAGCCAGGCGGCATCGATGGAGTGCAGCGATCCTAGGGGCGTAATCACGTTCTCGCCGGATAGGCCATCGTGACGCGGCGCGACGACCAGGTCCCAGTGGCCCGGATCGATGCGTGGATCGAGCAGTTGTACGGTGAAGCTGCGTCCATGCGACAGCCGGCCCAACATCCGCGTGAACAACCCTGAAGTGCGCCCGCAGCCGACCACAATGCGTGGCCAGGGCGTATCGGGCCGCAAGCGCTGTTCGGGTCCCAGGGCGCGCAGGTAGCCGGGAAACAGCCGTGGCGCGAACCACGACCAGGGTGCGCGCGGCACGCGGACCAGGTGACGTACCGGCATCCCCAAGGCACCGGCCAGGGCCAGTGCTTGCCGCTGATTGCCCGCGGCATGGTCGGTGATCACCCAGCACTCGTCGTGTAACCGATTCACGTTACATGGCCCATTGTTTCCCGAAACAGCACAGTACGTTCCACAAATCCTTACCCTGTCGATCCGCCGTCGCGTTTACACTCTCAGGTCTCGGCGCTCTTGAGCGCGCTGCCAGCCTGAAGGATAACCATGAGCGAGATGCTTTCCGAGTCCGCCCTTGACCAACTGTTCCGAACCGCGCGTACGTTCAATGCGTGGTTGCCCAAGGAGGTCACCGAGGACCAACTGCACCGGATCTACGAACTGGCCAAGTTCGGCCCCACCAGCGCCAACAGTTCGCCCATGCGCGTGGTGTTCGTCAAATCCCAGGAAGCCAAGGACAAGCTCGTACCGCTGATGGCCGAAGGCAACCGTGCCAAAACTGCGGCCGCACCGGTGACGGCGATCATCGGTACCGATCATGAGTTCTACGAGAAGTTGCCGGCGCTGTTCCCGCATGCCGACGCACGTAGCTGGTTCGTCGGCAACCAGCCGCTGATCGATGTCACCGCGTTTCGCAACGCCAGCTTGCAGGGCGCCTACCTGATGCTTGCGGCGCGTTCGATTGGGCTCGATTGCGGTCCCATGTCCGGATTCGATGCCGACGGAGTCAATGCTGCCTTTTTTGCCGGCACGTCGGTGAAAGTCAATTTCATCGTCAACATCGGTTATGGCGATGCTGGACGCGACCTGTTTCCGCGCAGTCCGCGCCTGTCCTTCGACGAAGCCTGCCAAGTGCTCTGATTTATCCGACTGGGCTCACGCACAGTCCTTTTGCAAACCCCAAGGAGAAATTCTCATGCGTGCTGTTCGCTATTTGCTTCTCGCCGGCCTGGTCGGTGCCGCCGTTTCCGCTCATGCCGATCCGGTCACCTACAAGCTCGACCCTGGCCATACGATGGTGCTGTTCACCTGGAACCACTTCGGTTTCTCCAACCCGACCGCCAACCTCGGCCTGGGCGACGGCACCCTGGTGTTCGACGAAAAGAACCCGGCCAAGTCCTCGGTCGAAGTGACCTTGCCGCTGGCCAACCTCGACACCCACGTGTCTGCGCTCGACGGTCATCTGAAGAAGCCCGATTTCTTCGACGCCGACAAGTTCCCAACCGTCACGTTCAAGAGCACCAAGGTGCAGGCTGAGGGCGCTGGCAAGTACAAGGTCACCGGCGACCTGACGGTGCACGGTGTCACCAAGCCGGTCGTGCTCGATGCCAAGCTCAACAAGAGTGGAGAGCATCCGATGCTGAAGAAGCAGGCGATCGGTTTCGATGCCACCGCCACCATCAAGCGTTCGGATTTCGGTGTGGGTGCGTACGTGCCCAATGTCAGCGACGAGATCAAGATCCACATCACCACCGAAGGCACTGTGCAGTAAGCACGATCGCCCCGATATGAAAAAGCCCGCGCATGAACGCGCGGGCTTTTTCTTTTCTGCGACAGAACCGCTTTGCGATCGTCTCAGTCCTTGATCACCCCTTCGTCCTTGAGATTTTCCAGCTTCGCCAGATCCACGCCAAGCACGGCTTGCTTGAGCTGGTCGATCGAATCGGCGTGGCCTGATGCCTTCACCGTGAAGCGCTTGCCCACCACCATGCTGTACTGGCCGCTCTTGTCGGTACTGTCCCAGGACTCCTGCACCAGGCGATCGTGGTCCATGTACGTCTTCTCATAGCCATGATCAGTCCGGTGCTCCGATTCTGGTGCCATCGAGGAAGCCATGGCCATCATGCCCTTCATGCTGCCGGTATCGGAAACTGCCAGCTCCAGGTCGTGCGCCTGGTCGTCGCCGTAATGGGCGCGGGCTTCGGTGACCTGGATACCCATGGCGGCGTTGCGTGAGGCATCGATGCTTTGCCGTTTGAGGCTTCCCAGTGCATCGGGCAGGAAGAATTTCATCTGGTCGGTCGACAACGACTGTACTTTGCCATTGCCACCAGTGGCGGCTGCAAGCGCCTGGCCGGCCGCGGCTTGCTGAGCGGCGGTGTCGCCGGATCTGCTGGCTTCCTGGAGTTTCCTTTCGGCGTCGCGCGTGCGATCAGCGGCAGCCTGCCACTGCGCCGACATCGCATCGGCGTCGATCGTCGCCTTGTTGCCGTTTTCATCGGAAAACGTGATCGTGCCGACCGTGGCACGGTTTGCCATGTGCAGGAAAGTGCCCGAAATCGCCATCGTCAGCAGCCAGGCGATCACGACGCTTATGGCCATGCTTGCCGCCGTGTAGCCACCCAACCGATCGTTAGGCGCCTTCATGGTGTGCGGAAGGCCCAGGTAGACCAGATAGATCGCATAGGCGAGCCCGGCCAGAAGCACCAGCACGCCAATCCATGGCAGCAGCGTGGCGATACTGGCCACCCATACGGCGGTCCATGCATAGGCCACCGTCTTGAGGGCCTGCGTCATGTCCTTCTGGCCGCCGAAGGAGGGCGCCAACGCATTGATCACCAGGGCCACCACGTAGACCTGCACCAGGCTGGCCAGGTAGCTGCCGATCATCCAGCCCAAGCCGATCGTGATCGGGATCCGCATCGAGAAATTGCTGATGCTCAAGCCGATGATGCTGTTCTTGATGAATTCGATCAGGGCCGGGATCGCCGCGACCACGACGATGTAATTGAGATACAGCCCCTTGGGTGTTTCCGGCTCGGCGGCGAGTGCCGGCCATTCGGTTTTCGGCGTGGTCAGGATGGCCCTGGCGCGCGCCACGATCTTCGCAAAATCCATAATTTTCCCTCTGCGTAAGTGCCCCTGGGGCCAAGTGTGACCCAGCCCCATGACAGCTCGAATAGACCGCCTGCCCTAGGCCGGCGGCAAGCGTGCTGCGAAGTCCCCATTCTTCGTCGTCCGGACGCTGTCCGGACCCTGGAGCCTGCTACCATTAGCCGCTTGATGTCCAGTTTCCGGAGCCTGCCCATGTCGCGTTCATCCACGGCCGCGCCGATCCCGGCGAATGCCGAAAATCGTTACGAAGTGACGCGCGCCGACCTGCCGTTGTCCTGCCCCATGCCCGGCATGGCGTT
The DNA here is from genome assembly GCF_036384435.1 of Dyella sp. GTDB lineage: Bacteria > Pseudomonadota > Gammaproteobacteria > Xanthomonadales > Rhodanobacteraceae > GSA-30. Next base: position 39,471 of record NZ_DASVMI010000042.1, read on the forward strand.
GTGGAACTCGCACCCGAAGGTCTACCTGCCGATCGTCGATGACGGCGGCGAGTCCACTTGTGCCTATTGCGGCGCACGTTACGTGCTCAAGGACTGATCCAAGACCTTCCTGGCGGGATACCCGCCCAACCTGGCCCCCCCAGGCATGATTGCTGCTTGTCTGGTGCGATGAAGGCTCGAAACGAAGAATTCATGTCTGCCGTCGCCACCACCGCCAGGTCTCTGACCGTCGTTCAGCTCATCCCGTCGATGCATGCGGGTGGCGCGGAGCGCTCGGCGCTGGAAATCGCCCGTGCGCTGGTCCAGGCCGGTCATCGTTCGGTGGTGATCTCGGCAGGTGGGCGCCTGGTCGAGCAACTGTTGGCCGAGGGCAGCGAGCACGTCACTCTGGATATTGGCAAGAAATCGATCAGCACCCTTGGGCGCCTGCATGCGTTGCGCCGCGTGCTGAGGCAGCTTCGTCCGGACATCGTGCATGCGCGTTCGCGCCTGCCGGCCTGGATGGGCTGGTGGGCCATGAAGGGCCTCCAGCCGCGTCCCCATTTTGTCACCACCGTGCATGGCCTGAACTCCCCTGGGCGTTACAGCGCCATTCTGTTGCGCGGCGAGCGCATCGTGGCGGTGTCACAGACCCTGCGCGACTATGTGCTCAGCCACTATCGCTGGCTGGAGCCGGGGCGCGTGCGGGTGATTCCCCGCGGCATCGATCCCATCGCCTTCCCCTATGGCCACCGCCCCGACGATGCCTGGACACGCGCCTTTCTGGCCCAATACCCGCAGTTGGCTGGCGCGCCGATCCTGACATTGCCCGGCCGCGGCACCCGGCTGAAGGGCCACCACGACGGCGTGAACCTGATCGCGGACCTGCGCCGTCGTGGCATCGACGCGCGCCTGCTGCTGCTGGGCGTCATCGAGCCAGGACGGGAGGCCTATGCTGAGGAACTGCGCGTGCTGATCCGTTCGCTGGACCTGGAGCGGCACGTCGTCATGACCTCGGCACGCAACGACGTGCGCGACATCTACGCCATCTCCGCGTTGGTGCTGCAACTGTCCAACAAGCCTGAATCCTTCGGCCGTACGGTCGTTGAGGCTCTGTCGCTCTGCCGTCCAGTACTCGGCTATGCGCACGGCGGTGTCGGCGAACTGCTGGCTGAGCTCTATCCCGCCGGTCGCGTACCGCCTGGTGACCGCGAACGACTGGTCGAACGCGCCGCCGAACTGCTGCGTGTGGCACCCGCTATCCCCATGCTGCACAACTATCGCCTGAGCGATATGCAGCAGGCGACGCTGGCGCTGTATGACGAGGTGATGGCGGAGCGTTAGGTTGCTCGCATGGCTCACTGTGAAGTCGGCTGCTAGCGAGAGCAACGGTCGGCACGGCGGGTCCTGCTTTCTCCTTTTACGCTTTACAGCGAGTGCGAGCTCGCGACTTTACAGGCCGCGCAGTGGCCGACTTCACTACAATAAGGGCCATGCCCACCTTCCCAGCTTTCTCCCTGCGTGCCGCGCTGCGCTCTCCCTTGCTGCCGTACTGGTTGCTGATCGGGTTATTGCCGTTCGGGCGCAGTGCCGAAGTGGCGACATGCCTGTGTCTGGTGGGAACAGGGCTGCTCTTTGCGCGGCATCCGCGTGCGCTGGAGGATCATGCCGGGGCTCGGCTGTTGCTGTGGTTATTGGGCGGCTATATCGGTGCCGCGCTGATTTCCGCCGTGGATTCGGTGGCACCGGGCAAGAGCTGGGCAACGGTGGCGGCACTGTCGCGCTTCGTACCGTTGGGGTTGTATGCATGCTTTGCCATTCGCCGCGCGGAAAAATTGCGTGCCGTGTATTGGGCGGTGGCGATCACGGTGGCTTTGTGGGCTGTCGATGCCTGGATGCAGGCAGTAGCGGGCCTGGGGTTGCGCGGACATTCCGATCCGGAGCGCCTGTCGGGCATTTTTGGCGCTGAGAATCTCAAGCTGGGCCCGGCATTGTCCGTGCTTTCGCCGTTCGTTCTTTGGGCTGCACGTGAACGCTGGCGTCAGCTCGGGCTGTTGGGGGCCTTTGTCTTGCTGCTTGGCCCGATCCTGCTGTCCGGGTCACGTGCATCATGGCTTTGTTATGGACTGGTGGGACTGGCGTTTGCGTGGCGCGAGGCGCGCGCGCCGGGCCGCTTTATGGTTTGGTGCGCCGCCGGTGCCATCATCCTGGGCTTGGCTGGCGCGGTAGCCTGGAAGACTTCCAGCCGTTTCCAGGCTCGCGTTGAACACACCCTGGTGGTGTTCCAGGGCTCGAACGCGGCGCTGGACACCGCGCTTACCGGGCGCCTGGATATCTGGCGTACCAGCCTCAAGATGATCGAGGCCCACCCGGTCAATGGTGTCGGTGTGCGTGCCTATCGCTATGCCTACCGACAATTCGCGCCGCCCTCGGATCACTTCCTTACTGCCGAAACTTGCGGCGAGGGCGAGGGGGCCTGTCATGCCCACCAACTGCTGCTTGAGATCCTCACCGAAACCGGGGTGATTGGCCTGTTTCTTTGGCTGGCGGCGGCAGTGTTGGCATTGCGTGCCTGGCATCGAGCCGGGCCAGCACGGGAAGCGATGTTTCCCGCTTCGGTCGCGTTGATGGCGATGCTGTTCCCGCTCAATACGCATCTGGCCTTCTATTCGGCCTGGTGGGGTTTGTTGTTTGCATGGCTGCTGGGCTTGTGGTGCGCTGCGCTGGCTGTGCACGGGCCTTGGCACTCGGCGAGGGTCGGCGATGCAGCGTGAACCGCTATCGGTGGTGGTGATCACCTACAACAATGGCGATACCCTTGATGCCTGCCTGGACAAGGTCGGCTGGGCAGAAGAAATCGTGGTGCTCGATTCAGGCTCCACAGACGATACAGTGACCATTGCCCGGAGGCATGGTGCGCGCATCGATGTGCATCCGTTCGACGACTACGGTCCGCAGAAGCAACGTGCCTTCGCGATGGCCAGCCACGACTGGATCCTCAACCTGGATGCCGATGAAATGCTTTCGCCGGGCACGCGCGAAGAGATCGAGCGCGCGCTGGTGCAACCGCGATATGCTGGCTTTCGACTGCCGCGTCGCGAGCGCATGTTCTGGACGGTGCAACATCGCTGGAGTTGGCGCAACGGGCACCTGCGCCTGTTCGATCGCCGGTGCGGCGGCATGAACGACGTCGACGTGCATGCCGCGGTCGAGGTGAACGGACCGGTCAAGACACTCTGGCGTGCCGATTTCATCAACGACGGCGACGGCGACATTGCCACGCGTGTAGAGAAGATCAATCGCTATACCACTGGCATGGTGGCGTACAAATTGCGCAAGCGCCAACGTTTTACCGGCCTGCGCATGGTGGTGTATCCACCGCTGTTTTTCTTGCGCCAGTACATCTTCAAGCGCTATTTCCTCAATGGCTGGGCCGGATTCATCGCCAGCGCCACGGGAGCGTTCTACGCGTTCTTGAAGTATGCGAAATTACACGAAGCGCGCCAGCGGCGGCGGTAGGTCGGTCGCTGCGCGACCTGTGAGGCGCAAGGATAAAGCCGGCAACCTTGCCGCTCCTCGCCCCTCACGGCGAGTGACCTGACGTATCACGCCGCCAGGCGTGCAACCTCGCCAGCCATTTTGCCGCGCATCGCAGCGACAAACCCGCGTGCCGCCTCCCAGCGCAAGGCTTCACGCTTTCGGAAAGCCGAGCGGTGCTTGCTTTCCACCTGCATTTCGTCACGCACAGTCTCGCGGGAGGGCAGGTCAAAGAAGCCATCGCCAGCGAGTACACCTTCGCATTCACGCCAAAAGCTGTCGTAGTCGGCCTTGATTTTGCCGCGTGACACTGAGAATGGATGAGCTGCCTGGCTGATGCCACGCACGCGCTCGATGCCATGGTCCTCGGCAAACGCCAGTAGCATGGATAGCAACAGGTTCTTCGGGCGCAGGCCATGGCATTGCTTGGTGAGTGTGCGTACGGCGTCGATGCCCAATGCCGAACAGGCGCCTTGTAGACAGCCGATCAGCAGGGTACGACCGTCGTCGGCGATCGTAAATATCATCGAAGACAAAACCTGCCCGGCAGCATTGGCCAATTGCAGGCATAGTTCGCCTTCGCGTCCGCGGCCAGTGGGGATGGCCAGGCGCGTCACCAGCACGCTGCCATCCTTGAGCATCACGTTGCCCAGCCATGCTACGCCGTCCCGATACAGCGCTTCGAACAGGGGTTGTGGCAACTGCGACTGCACGAACTGGTAGTGACTGCGCACGATGGCGTACCGCTGGGCGGCTTTGAAATGCCGGTTGATGTAACGGTGCTGCGGGCGGTCGAAGAGATAGGGATCGCGCTCATGCACCGCGATCAGGCGCGGACAGGCGTAGATGAACTTGAGCCACTCGGCCTGGGCGCGTGCATGCAGCAGGCAACGTGATGCATATTTGACCGCGTAGATGGCGCGCTTGTTGCGTGAGCCATGCCAGTCGCGGCGTTCGCGCATGGAGCGGAGAAACAGGTTCAGCATGGCGCGTTCCGGCCCGGTGGAAATCGTGTCGTAATTTCTACCGAATCACGCCGTCGACAAGCTGTCGCTTGCTGTCGAGAAACTTTCGCGCAGAGGCGCCGTTAAGAAAAATGCTCAGTAAATCGGTGGCTCGCCTTCCGGGCGCGTCTTGAAGCGTTTGTGTACCCACAGGTATTGCTCGGGTGCTTCGCGCACCATCGCTTCGATGCAGCGGTTGATACGCGCGGTATCGGCGACGGCATCCCCGCTGGGAAAATCAGCCAGCGGCGCGCCCAGTCGAAGCGCGTAGCCGCGCGCTTCCGGCAGGCGCCGATGGAAGAAGGGAATCACCACCGCCTTGGAAAGGCGTGCCAGATGATGGGTGGCCGTGATGGTGGCCGCCGTGACGCCGAAAAAGGGCACGAACGCGTTGTCTTTGCTGCGCATGTCCTGATCTGGCGCGTACCACAGCGTGCCGCCACTGCGTAGGTATTTCACCGTGCCACGAATATCGTCCTTGTCGAACATGGCATCGGCATAGTCCAGGCGTGAACGCAGGACGCAGTATTCGAACACGGCCGAATCCATCTGGCGATACATGCCGGCGATGCGCATGTGCTGCGATACCAGGCGCGCGCACAGCTCCAGGTGTGAAAAGTGACCGCCAACCAGCAGCACGCCCTTGCCTTGCATGCGCGCGGCCTGGAGATGTTCCATCCCCTCGATAGTGACGGGCACGCGCCTGAGTGCGCGGTCCGACCCCATCCAGCCCAGCGCGAACTCCATCATCATCAGTCCGATGTCGTGCAGGTTGGCGTCCACCAGCCGGGCCTGCTCCTGGGCCGGCAACTCCGGGAAGCACAGTGCGACATTGGTGGCAGCCACCTTGCGGCGCGGCGAGCGCACACGCTGGACCAGCGACCCTAGCAAGTGGCCCAGTCCCATCAGGGCTCGGTAGGGCAGGCGCGCAATTAGCCAAATGATGCCGATGCCCACCCAGGCAGGCCATTGCCGGGGCGAGAGCAGTCGGGGCCTGAACGTGGGGCGTGGTGTACCGGGCATCCGTCCTATTCTAGCCGGCCCCGTCGGAGACGTCCCATAGGTGAGCGACAGGGCGGGCCTTGAGCGCGCCACGGGTGGTATTGACGCCAAATCGTGGGCCAGGGGCGACCCGTTATAATCGTGCGAACCGTTCAAGGGATGTTCCGTTGCGTTATCTCTACACCCTCGCCATGTACCTGGCGACGCCGTTCATCGTGCTGCGCCTGCTGTTTCGGGGGGTGCGATACCGCGACTACCACCGCCGCTGGCGCGAGCGGTTTGGTTTCTCGCTGGCGCCTGCGGTACGGGGCAGCTTATGGGTGCATGCGGTGTCGGTGGGAGAGGTCAACGCCGCCGAACCCCTGATCAAGGCCTTGCGCGCCAGCTATCCGAACGCCCCGTTGGTGGTCACCACGGTGACGCCGACCGGGTCCGAGCGGGTGCGCCAGCTGTTTGGCGACAGCGTCATCCATGTCTACCTTCCCTACGACCTGCCATTTGCCGTGTCCCGCTTTCTCAAGCGGGTACGGCCGCGCCTGGCAGTGATCGTCGAGACGGAGATCTGGCCCAATCTATATTTCGCCTGCGGCAAGCGCGGCATTCCGATGATGATCGTCAACGCGCGCCTGTCGGAGCGTTCACTGCGTGGTTACAAACCGCTCAGCGGCATTGTGCGGGCGGCATTGCGTAGTGTGCGTGTGATCGCCGCGCAATCGCGCACGGACGCGGCACGCTATCGGTTGCTGGGTGCCGAGCCGTCCACGATCCTGGTCAGCGGCAACATGAAGTTCGACATGCCCGTGCCGTTCGATGCGGTCAACGCCGGCTCGCACCTGCGTGAGCAATGGGGGCGTCTGCGACCCGTATGGATTGCCGCCAGCACGCATGAAGGCGAGGAGATGGCCATCCTGGAAGCGCATCTGGACGTACTCAAGCGCCTGCCCGACGCTTTGCTGCTGATCGCGCCCAGGCATCCGGAACGCTTCAAAGTGGTGGAGAACTCCGTGCGCAGCCTGGGCTTCACGCTCGCCACGCGCAGTGTCGAGCGGGTGCCTTCGGCTGCGCATCAGGTGTTCGTGATCGATTCGATGGGCGAGTTGATGCCGTTCTATGCAGCGGCGGATCTTGCCTTCGTCGGCGGCAGCCTGGCGCCGATCGGTGGGCATAACGTGCTGGAACCGGCAGCCTTGTCCCGTCCCGTCCTGGTCGGTCCGCATACCTTCAATTTCGAGGAAATCACCATCACCCTGATCAAGGAAGGCGGCGCGGAAAGAGTCGACGGCAATGAGGATCTGGGCGCCAAGGCGCTGCGGCTGTTGCTCGACTCTTCCCGCCGCGGAAACATGGGGGAGAGGGCGCGCCATGTGTTTGACAGTGAGCGCGGCGCAGTAAAAAGAGTTATGAAGTTGATCGACCAGCAATTGCAGGAGTGATCTGACGAGCGCGATGTCCAGCGCTGTCGAGCAAAGGCCGTGCGCTGTCACCATAGCAGCGTGTTGATCGCTTCGATATCCCGTCGCTCAAGCGTGCCTGCGGCCTGTTTCAGTCGCAGTCCATTCAACAGCAAGTTGTGACGCGATTGCGAGTAATTGCTCTGTGCTCTGGTGAGGTTCTGAATCGCGGAGAGCATATTTGGCATGGTCTGTTTGCCGATATCGAAACCCGCGCGAGTGGCCTTGAGGGCCTCTTGCCCGGCCTCCACACTTGCCTTGGCCGCTTTCACCGCAGCCATGCCAGCGATTGCGATGCGATAAAAGTTGAGGGTATCGCGGACAGCTTTGCGGCGCTGCTCTTCGAGGCCGTTCTGGGCTTTTTCTCGGTTGTAGACGGACTGTCGGATCTTCGCTTGCGTGGCGCCGCCGGCGAAAATCGGAATTTTCAGGTTGATGCCGACCGTCCAGCCCTTGGTCGAGCCGCTACGAGTACCGAACGAGGCCGTGTCCGGCCGCCCACCAGAAGTGGCGGCCCACTGAGCAGACTTGCTGTAACTCAATGATGCGTCGAGGGTCGGTAAGTGTTCGGCCTGGGCTGAGCGCGAAGCATGCTCAGTTGCCTCGAGGCTGTGCTGCTGTGCCGCGATGGCCTGATTATGCTCCCAAGCTAACCGCAGCCATGCCTGCGGATCGGCCGGTGATGGAGCGTCCATGGGGATGTCCTCACGTAGCTTCTTCAAAGCGCCGGTCGATTTGCCGGTAATCTGTGTGAGCGCCTCCCTGGCATCGTGGAGCTTGTTCTCAGCCTGGATAGTTTGTGCCTTGGCGTGTTCGTATACCGATTTGGCTTGATATGTGTCGGTGATCGCCGAAAGGCCTGCCATGAAACGCTGATCGGTTTGTTCGTACGCTTGCCGGAATGCTTCTTCGTTAGCCTTGGCGAAGGTCAACTGATCCGTTTTGGTCAGCACCTCAAAATAGGCGGCTGTGGTGCGTACATATAGGTTTTGGAGTGCTGCCCGATAGTTGGCATTTTGTGAGGCTGCCTTGGATTTGGCTTCCGATAGATCGGCCCGTTTGCCTAGGTCGAATATCCGCTGACGCATCGTGATCGTTACGCTACGCGACTGGCTGCGACTTGAGCGGTCCCAGTCGTTGCCGTTCCCGCCTGACAGGGGAGCGAAGTCGTTGCTGTCGCTTCGTCCCCACGATGCCGCTCCCTGGACCTGGGGCAGCAACAGGGCGCGCGCTTGGCTTGTATCTTCGGATGCGGATAGACGCTTGGCTTCAGATCGAGACAGCACTGGATCATTCGCAAGTGCGTCAAGATAGGTATCCATCAGGTCGTTACCAAACACTGACGGCGAAACAGTCATCAAAACCAGGGCTGCGTTGAAAAACTTCAAGCACATCGCGTCTTGCCTTCTTACGGACAGGCATCTTGGCGCGATGAGTCCCTCCCAAAATGTAGGCGCATCAATGGCTAGACTGTAAGGTTTTGCTATTAGCGTAGAGGAACTCACGCCTTGACGACCGGACGTGCAAGCGTCCAGGCAAGCGGCGCAAGTCTCAATGTCATGTAGCGCAGCATCTCAAGTTGCTACATACCGCAGGTCTCATAGCGACCCATGCGCCGCATGCACGGGATGATGGGTTCGTCCCCTGGGGACGGCGGACGCCCCTGTGTTCGGCAGCTCAACCTATGAGCGCGTCAATTCCATACGAAAAATGCCAGTCAGCGCTCACTGACTGGCATGGGAATGGGCCTTGCTATTGCAGATCCAGATCAGCGTGCCGCTTATTGCAGCAGGCTGTTGACCGCTTCCATGTCCTTCATGTCGATCGTACCGGCCTGCTGCTTGAGCTGCAGCTTGTTGAGCACGAACTGGTGGCGATTTTGCGAGTAGGTGCTTTGCGCCTGGGTCAGGGTCTGAATCGCGGTCAGTACGTTCAACATGGTCTGGGTACCCACGTCGAAGCCGGCACGCGTGGCCTCCAGGGCTTTCTGGCCGGAATCGACCGATGCCTTGGCCGCTTCCACCTGGGCGATGCCCGCCACGGCGGTGCGATAGAAATTGAGCGTGTCGCGGGTGACCTGGCGGCGCTCGATTTCCAGCGAATCCTGGGCGGAATCGCGCTCGTAGATCGACTGGCGCACCTTCGATTGAGTCAGGCCGCCTTCAAAGATCGGTACGTTCAGCGTAAGACCGATCGTCGTGCCCCAACGGCCGTTGGCACCGTTGCCCAAGCCATTTTGCGCGTCATTGACAATGGCGGCCGAGGTCGAGCCCGGCAGGCGGTTTTCGGCCCAGGAGTTGGATTTGCCGCGCGTGACCGACGCGCTGATGGTCGGCAGGTGACCGGCGCGGGCGGCGTCGATATTGTGCTCGGCCGCATCCACGCTCAATTGCTGCGACTGGATGGTCGGATTGTTCTTTAATGCCTGGGCAACCCATTCCTTGGGATCGGAGGGCGAAGGCGGGTCGAGCGGTAGGTCCTCGCGCAGCTTCTTCAGGTCGCCGGTCGGCTTACCGGTGATCTGCGTAAGGGCTTCCTTGGCGTCGTTAAGCGAGTTTTCGGCCTGGATGGTCCCGGCCTTGGCCTGCTCGTATTCCGATTTGGCCTGATAGACGTCCGTGACAGCCGAGAGGCCCACCTTGAAGCGCTGGTCCGCCTGCTCATAGGCCTGGCGGAGAGCTTCTTCGTTTGCCTTGCTGAAAGTCAGCTGGTCGGCGCTGGTCAGTACGTTGAAATAGGCCGTCGTCACACGGACGTACAGCGCCTGTACGGCTGCCTGGTAGGTGGCATCGCCGGCTTCGGACGATGACTTGGCGGCGGACAGGTTGGCCCAGTTGCTGAGATTGAAGACCGACTGGGACAGGGAGGCGCTAACTCCGCGTGTGCGAGTGTGTCCGGCGTCGAAGTATGGGCCGCTGCCGTCACTGGATAGCGACTGGGAGCCCGAACTGCTGTTCTGGTTGAGCGACACAGTGCCGGAGATCTGCGGCAGCAGCAAGGCACGCGCCTGCGGCACGCCTTCGGAGGTCGACAGGCGCTGGGCATCGGATTGCGACAGCGTCGGGTCGTTCGCGCGTGCTTCTCGATAAGCGTCCAGCAGGTCTTCGCTGTGGCCCGCCAGCGGCAGTACCGCCAGGGCCAGGGCAAAGGTCAGAAGCTTCAAGCGCATGGGGTGCCTCATCGGAAAGGGGTCGAAGGGGAAATCAGAATACAAAGCGTCGCGGCGGAGCGGCGTGCGCAAGGTAGGGCAGGTCGGTCTCGAACAGGCCTTCCTCACGGAAACGGCCATTGCCTTCATGCGTCAACAACAGCACGTGCTGCACCGGGGACTCGCCGCGGATCACCAGCAGGCGACCACCTGTGCGCAGCCAACCCAAAAAGCGCTGCGGAATCTGGTACACGGCACCGGTGACTACCAGGGCATCGTAACTATCCTTGGGTTGCCACTCGTTGACCGCCTCGCCGGTCTCCAGCGAAATATTGGCGATACCGGCCTTGGTCAGGCGCTCGCCCGCCAGGGCCGTGAAATCGGCATGCATATCCACGCTGGTCACGTGGGCGGCCAGCTTGGCCATGCAGGCGGTGAGGAAGCCCGAGCCGGTGCCGATTTCCAGCACCTTGTCGCTTGGCTGCAGTTCCAGCGCTTGCAGGAAACGGCCTTCCACCACCGGCTTCATCATCACTTCGCCGTGGCCCAGCGGCAGGCACAGGTCGGCGAATGCCAGCTGGCGGTGTTCGGCGGCGACGAAATCCTCGCGGCGCACGCGGCTGATCACGTCCAGCACGCGGCCGTCCAGCACTTCCCACGGGCGCACCTGGTTTTCCACCATGTTTTGCCTTGCCTGATCGAAGTTCATCGCCATGTTGCTCACATCTCTATTTAGTCGAAAAAGGGCTGAAAGGATAAGTGCTTACGCCGCGCTCGACAATGACCAAAGCCTGCGGCCTGGCCTTTGTCATACGAAGTGCCGGAAGTCACCGCGCGCAGTTGACGGAAGTCATGCCGAGCGCCCTGTCCGCGGACACTCATGCGCTAAGGCGATGATTTTGCGGAGCCTGGTTGACAGTTTTCATGGGAAGCCGCGCAAGCGCGTCTTCCATGGCAAGATGCAGCCCCCCGTCGAGCCGGCGCACACGTGCGGCCAGGCCCATGTCTCCACGGTAGCTGTCAGCCACTACGAGCCATGCCAGCCAGCGCGCCAGGCGCCCGCGCTCGGAGGGGTCGAGCAGCCCCAGGGCGGCTCGGGCGGCGAAGGCGCTCTGGCGGGCGGCGCGCACGCCCTGTTCCAGCCATGCGGCCAGAGCGCGTTGCGCCTGCCGGTAGCCGGCGCTGAGGTTGAGTTCGACTGATGTAGAAGACATAGGAACCGGGCCGTTCAGGATGGCCGTGGAAAATAATTGAACCGCGGCGTATACTAAACCCGCGTCAGCCATTTGTGAAGGTGTATGTCATGACCATCCTCCCGCAAGCCAAGCCGCAGGGACCGGGCCGTCCCAAGGACATGGAGAAGCGTGCGGCGATTCTCGAAGCGGCTAAGGCCCTGTTTATCCGCAATGCGTTTGCCGGCACCAGTATGGACGCCGTTGCTGCGGAAGCAGGCGTCTCCAAGTTGACGGTCTACAGCCATTTCGGGGACAAGGACAATCTGTTCCGCGAAGTTATCCGCGCGCGCATCCAGGACTTGGTGCCCGAAGACATCTTCCGCTACGACCCCGAGGCGGATATCCGCGACATGCTTTTGAAGATTGCCCTCCATCATGCGCATCTGGAATGCGACGTGCAGAACGTGGGTACCTTCCGTGCCATCCTGAGCGACTGTCGTCAAGGCAATCCCCGCTACGGCAAGCTTATGTGGGAAGAAGGCCCCGACCGCACGCATGGTCTAATGGAACGTCTGCTGGCACAGGCGGTTGACGGTGCCAAGTTGGACATCGCCAACCCCAAGCGCGCGAGCGCGCAGTTTTTTTCGTTGATCAAGGGTGAACTGCTGTTGCGCCGCATGTTCGGCTGCGAGGATTGCGCCACGGCCTATGCCGCCGAGATCGAACAGACCGCTCGCGATGGCGTAGACACCTTCCTGCGCGCCTATTTGCCTCGATAGGCGCGACTTCAGTCGCCAAGCAATCTGCGACAGTCGCAGATTGCACGCTGAAACCTCCCCTGCTGCGCGGCCTATCAGCCGCTCGCTGACGCCCGTGGTGAAGGGTAAATAGAGAAATACGGGCGCGCGGGCGCCGGTTCTTGCTGTTTTACCCTTTACTTTTCAGAGCACCGCCGGCGCGGCTTCCCCCTCCCTTTCCCGATTTCACTCGCGACTAACCCCGGTTTCTGGTCAAATGAGCACCTTGGAAGCGGGGGTGCCGGTATGACAGGCCGGCTGAGAGAGTCCCTTCGAACCTGATCCGGTTAGCACCGGTGTAGGGAAGCTTCGTCGCACAGGCTCCATGCCCCCTGTGCTTTCGGCGCCATCGCTTTCGTCCGAACCCGTCCATGCGGGTGGTCCACTTCTTTCAGGACGTATTGCCGATGAATGCCTTGTCCTCCGACCTCGTGCGCGCCACGCAGGAACTATCCGAAGCCGTGACCCGGCCTATTCCCGGTTCGCGAAAGATCTATGTGAAAGGTTCGCGCGATGACTTGAGCGTGCCATTGCGTGAGATCGAACAGGCGCAGACGCCCACGCTGTTTGGTGGCGAGAGCAATCCGGCGATCACCGTGTACGACACCTCCGGCCCGTATACCGATCCGGCGTACCAGGTGGACCTATCGGCGGGCCTGCCCGCATTGCGGGCGAAGTGGATCGCCGAGCGTGGCGACGTGGAGCAACTGGCGGACCTGACCTCCAGCTTCGGTCGCCAGCGCGCGAACGATCCACGTCTGGCGCCGCTGCGCTTCACCGGCACGCGCGCACCACTGCGCGCGAAGGCGGGCGCCAACGTTACGCAGATGCACTATGCGCGCCAGGGCATCATTACACCGGAAATGGAATACATCGCCATTCGCGAAAACCAGCGCCTCGAAGTGCTGGCGAGCAGCGCGTTGCGCAACCAGCATCCGGGCGAATCGTTCGGCGCGGCGCTGCCGAGGTTGATCACACCCGAGTTCGTGCGCGATGAAGTCGCGCGCGGTCGCGCCATCATTCCGGCCAACATCAACCATCCGGAAAGCGAGCCGATGATCATTGGTCGCAACTTCCTCACCAAGATCAACGCGAACATCGGCAATAGCGCGGTGTCATCGGGCATCGCCGAGGAAGTGGAAAAACTGGTCTGGTCGATCCGTTGGGGCGGCGACACGGTGATGGATCTTTCCACTGGCAAGAACATTCATGAGACGCGCGAGTGGATCATCCGCAACTCGCCCGTACCGATCGGTACCGTGCCGATCTACCAGGCGCTGGAAAAGGTCGGCGGCGTGGCCGAAGACCTCACCTGGGACCTGTTCCGCGACACACTGATTGAACAGGCCGAGCAGGGCGTGGATTACTTCACCATCCATGCTGGCGTACTGCTGCGTTTCGTGCCGCTGACGGCGCGTCGCGTGACCGGCATCGTTTCGCGCGGTGGTTCGATCATGGCCAAGTGGTGCCTGGCCCATCACAAGGAAAATTTCCTCTACACGCATTTTGAGGAAATCTGCGACATCATGAAGGCCTACGATGTGTCCTTCAGCCTGGGCGATGGCCTGCGCCCCGGTTCGGTGGCCGATGCCAACGATGCGGCACAGTTCGGTGAGCTCGATACGCTCGGTGAGCTTACCCAGGTGGCGTGGAAGCACGACGTGCAGGTAATGATCGAAGGCCCAGGACACGTGCCGATGCAGTTGATCAAGGAAAACATGGAGCGCCAATTGGAGAAGTGCCATGAAGCGCCCTTCTACACGCTGGGGCCGTTGACCACGGACATCGCTCCCGGCTACGACCACATCACCTCGGCGATCGGTGCGGCGATGATCGGCTGGTTTGGCACCGCGATGCTCTGCTATGTGACGCCCAAGGAGCATTTGGGCCTGCCGAACAAACAGGACGTGCGTGACGGCATCATCGCGTACAAGATCGCCGCCCATGCGGCCGATCTGGCCAAGGGGCATCCCGGTGCGCAGGTACGCGACAACGCCTTGTCGAAGGCGCGTTTCGAGTTTCGCTGGGAAGACCAGTTCAACCTCGGCCTCGATCCGGAAAAGGCGCGTGAATTCCACGATGAGACCATGCCCAAGGATGCGCATAAGTCAGCGCATTTCTGCTCGATGTGCGGCCCGAAGTTCTGTTCGATGAAGATCACCCAGGACGTGCGCGACTATGCGGCCGAACACGGCGTGGAAGAGGTCACGGCGCTCGACGAGGGCATGGCCGAAAAGGCGGCCCAGTTCCGCCAGCAGGGCTCACAGGTCTATCACAAAGCCTGAAGCGTGGCTGCCCAAACGTGAACGACGACGATGCCGCGTATCGCACGATGCGCGGCATTTTCACTCATGCTTCGCGGCCACGATTCCAGGATGGGCACGTTGTGCGGACAGGTTCCGCGCGTTCTCCCACCCACTCGTCACGAGGAGGCAGGCATGTCCGCCAAGAAGCCCTTTCTTACCGATATCGAAACCATTCGTCGCCGTGCGCGCGAACACATCGACAAGGGCGCCATCACCGAGGGTTACAGCGCCGATCGCGACACGGTGATCAAGATCCTCAACGAAGCTCTCGCCACGGAAATCGTGTGCGTGCTGCGCTATAAGTATCACTACTTCATGGCCAAGGGCATTCATGCAAAGAGTGTCGCGGCGGAGTTCCTCGAACACGCGGCCGAAGAACAAGGCCATGCCGACCGCATTGCCGAGCGCATCACCCAGCTCGATGGCACACCAGACCTCAATCCGGAGGGCCTGCTCAGCCGTAGCCACTCCGATTACGCCGAAGGCGACGACCTGGCCGACATGCTCAAGGAGGACCTGGTCGCCGAACGCATCGCCATCGATAGTTACCGCGAGATCATCCAATACCTGGGTAACGACGATCCGACCACGCGTCGCATGATGGAAGAAATTCTCGCCAACGAAGAAGAGCATGCGGAAGATCTTTCGACGCTGCTCGACAATCTTGGTCGCAAGGACGAGCCTGCCAAGGCCGCCAAGGAGCGTAAGAGTTCCTCATCGGTGCATCATTGACGCAAGGGGTGACGCCGCGATGCTTGCGTGTAGCTGACAACGGTGAAGCCGGCGGCCATGTCGCCATTGAATGAGGGAAGCAGAACATCCACCGGGTGGGCCGCTTCCTCCATTTTTCGTGGATTGCCTGCGCAGGCGAATAACTTGGCGGGCATCTTCGGTGCGGCCCGGGTGGGTTTGTGCACCGATTTTTTCCTGTGGCGTTACTTCTACTATTCCCGCTCTGGAGTCGCCGCCGTGTCCGAGTCTCTGCCTCCGCGCTCCGACCACCGTTGGCTGCGTGCCATCCTCACCGTGATCTCCGTAATGGTGCTGGGAGCCTGCATTTTGATGTGGTGCTGGAACGAGGCTCCCAGCACCGCCTCCCTGGCCGTCAGCCAATCCGGCGGCGAGTGAGCCTGGCTGCTCTGAAAAGGCAAAGCGGCCTGTAAAGAGTCGGCTGCGCGGCTGTTTTTCCAGCCTTTACAGCGAGCGCCAGCGAGCGAATTTACACGTGCCGAAGACACCGACCTTACCCAACAAAAAGGCGGCTAGTGCCGGC
>NZ_DASVMI010000043.1:0-69473 GCF_036384435.1 Dyella sp.
CGTTTCCAGGGATGCCGTCCAGCCGGTAGCGCGCAGGCGGCCGATGGACTGGCGACCTTGTGTGTCTACGTCGCCCTGGTGGCGATCGCCCGATACCACGGCATCCACATAGAAGCCACTAGAGTCTTGCCAAGTCAGGAAGGCGGCGATGCTATTGCTGTAGTACTTGCTGCGGCTGTAACCATCGGCGGCACGCGGGTCCACACGCGTGATGCCATGGGTATAGGCCACGCCGCCGCGAAAGGCGGATTTGTCGCTGTCGATGTCCAGGATATTCACGCCAATTTGCAGCGCGCGTATATCTTCATCGTAGTTGTAGCCGTATTGACGAAAGCTGCGATCGGTGTTGTACGTATAGTCACCACCGATGAAGCGCGCAAACGCTTCGCCCGCCGTGCCCGGGTCCAGGGCATTTTCATGGCGAACCTCACCCAGGCGCTTGTGCAGGTTGTCCAGCATCTCCCAGCCATAGCTGGCCAGGGCGACGGGCGCACTGATATAGGTGGGCACTTGCGGTGCCACCGCACGGCGCCCCGGTGCGCAGTTGTCAATGCCATCGACCACGCATCCATCATCAGGGAGCGCGAGCGGGGCAGGGGCCAGGGTGGTCGTGTCATCGGCTGGCGGCAACGGCGGATTGGCGGGTGCGCCCGGTGGTGGCGTGGGTGGTGGATTGGACTGGGTCGGCGCGATGCAGTCCGTTTCACATCGATAGACATTGGCCAATCGGTAATCCCAGAACGCGTTGTCGTTGCCGGTAACGACCCGCTGGGCCGCATCGCTGGCACCGGGGGCAAATGCATAAAGGCCATATTGCCAAGGGCCTACTTCAACGAAGCCACCGGCCAGCCGAAACATGTCGGCGCTGGATGTGCCAGCAACCTGCACGACGGAAATGCCTTCGTTGGCATCCACGGCGCTGTTGTGATTGAAGTCGGTCAACTCGCCCGTGCTGACCGCCGAAGGCGTGATGTGCAGTACGGTCGAGCCACCCGGTTCGGATGCATTGCCCTGGATCAGCAGTCGATCTGTGAACTGATCGGCGAGCGCGCCGCCGAAATTGAGTGTACTGACCATGTTGACCTGGCCACCCTGCGACACGTAGTCGCCGGCAATCGTCAAGCGGTTGCCTGGAGATCCGGTGCCCTGGGTCAGGTCGATCAGGCCGGCATTGGTGACGCGCGCGGACGTGGGCGTGGCGCCGGAAATCGTCGGGTATACCTCGTCACCGGTGAACAAGGTGGAACTGGCGTCGATATTGACGTCGCTGTTGGCGAGCTTGAGATTGTCGGTCAGCGTGAACGCGGTGCCGTCATTGAAGTTGATGGTGTTCCATCCCGTACCCAGATTGACGCCTCGGGACAGGTCGTCAGTGGTGAACGAACCCCCGCGTGATGCGATTGCATTGAGATTAAGTGTATTGCCGCCACCGGTCCCTGCTGTCAGGTGCAGTGTCTGTCCGAGATCCACGTGCTGCACGGTCGCAGTATTATTGGCCCCATTGCCCATGCTCAGGCTGCCTTCGAGCGTACCGGCGGTCCACTGAAACGTGTCGCTACCATCGCCGGTGGCGATGTCTCCACGAACGGAACCGCTGATGAGGTTGAGCGTGTCGTTACCTGCGCTGCCACGCAAGGCGATTCCCGTGGCGCTGACGGCCTGAATGGTGCCCTGGTTAGTGAACACCGTGCCGTTACCGTTGGCAAGGTCGACCACCGGGGCGCGGGAGCTGACCGAGGTCAGTTCGCCGGACTGGATGGTGCTGGCTGCCGTACCGGCAATC
The DNA here is from genome assembly GCF_036384435.1 of Dyella sp. Taxonomy (GTDB): domain Bacteria; phylum Pseudomonadota; class Gammaproteobacteria; order Xanthomonadales; family Rhodanobacteraceae; genus GSA-30. The sequence goes on from NZ_DASVMI010000043.1 coordinate 1,784, forward strand.
AGCGCGGCACCGCCCGCCGTGCTGTCGATATCGACGTGGGCGGCGGTGGTCACGTGCCCCGTGGTCAGCGCCTGGATGCCGCTGGCGCCAGCGCCCAAGGCATGGACCACATAGCCGGTGCCCAATACCAGATCGCCGCTGGCGACGCTGCCATCGGCATGGCGAAAGGCCAGACCCGTGCCGCCGCCATCGACATTCATCGTCACGGTCGAGGAGGGATCGAAGGCAGTGGCTGTGCGAATGCCCGCCCCGTCGCCGCTATGGATGGTGAGATCGCTCAAGGAGACATCGGCGATTTCCGCCGCGTTCTCGATGCCGTTGCCACTGCCGTCGGTGGTGATCGTGGCATGGCTGGCCATCAGGGACGACGCGTCCGTGTCGAGCAGGATGCCGTGCGCGCTGCCATGCGTGACGAGATTGCCGCCCTGACCATCTAGCACTGTCTGGGCGCCATCGAGCAGGCGAATGCCGGCCATGCCGTTATCGACCGTGGTGGTGCCCAGGCCGAGGATGTGTGAATCGGCCCCTTCGACCTGGATGCCAACGCCATCGGCAACATGCAGCATGGCGTTGTTGGTCAATGTGCCGCCGTCTTGCAGCAACACGCCCGTGCTGCCAGTGCCGCTCATCGTCACGGCGGTGTTGTTGACCAGCGTGCCCAGGTTGCGTGCGATGAATCCGGTGGCACCTTCTGCGCTTCCCGAGACGCTGCCCTGGTTGACCAGCGTGGTAGCAACCGGCGACCCGAGCGTCGTGCCGTCGATGCCCGTGCGCTGTCCATCGACCACGCCACCGATACCGGCGCCACTGACCTGCACGCTGGTTCCGGCGCTGATGGTGCCGCTCGAGCCACCGTCCATCTGCACGCCAACGGCGCCATCACCGGAAATATCGAAAGTCGCGTTGCCGGTGATCACGGTGCTGCCGGCGCCGGAGCCGTCGATGGCATGCGCGCCCGCGCCCGAGGCTGACAGCATGGGACTGCCACTGAGGCTGAGCGTGGCGCCGTCATCGATGCGATAGATGCTCGATCGATCCGTACTGGCATCCAGCGAGCCGGCGGCGCTGATAATGCTGGCACCGGAGCCTTGCGCGTGAAAGGCGATCTGATCGGTATTGTCGAATACGGGTGTGGCACCGGACGACAGATGGATCGTGGCGCCATTGATCGCTTCGGCGCCAATGGCTCCCACGCCGTTGAGCTGCACCTGAGCACCGGCTTGCAGGTTGGCTGTGGCCTTGGCCCCTGTTGCCACGATGCCTCGTGTGCGATCAGCCACGCTGCCGCTATCGACTACCACAGTGCCGGTATTGTTCGCCGTTGTTGTGGTGTTGGTGGCGCTGCTGTCAACCGCCATGCCGACACCGCCGTCGGCTACCGTGATATTGCCGCTGTTGGTTCCGGTGGAACCCGATTGCACACTGATGCCGGTGGCGTGCGCGCCGTGGAAGTCGATGTCGCCGCTGTTGGTGAACGTGGCCTGGTTGCGTGCGATGTATCCGATCAGGTTGGACTGGTCCGAGGTGAGCGTTGCCGCGCTCGCCAGGCTCGTACTGGCGACCGGGGCACCGCTGGAGGCACCGGTAAGGCTATGTTTCTGCCCGTCGACGATACCGGCAACCGCGCTGTCGCCGGTTAGCTGCATCACGGTGCCCGCATCAATCAAACCCGTCGCGCCGCCTTCCACCATCACGCCGGTGGCGCCTGCGCCGCTTACGTTGATGTTTGCATTTTGTGTGCTGATGCTCGACGGTGCACCCGTGCCCAGCACGGCCAGCGAGCCCTGGCCCGACGAAGTGAGGGTCAGGCCGGTACCGTCGAAGTTGGCGCCGTTTTCCACGCGGAACAAGGTCGACCCCGTGGTGGTGACGTCCAGCGCGGAACTGGCCACGTTGATCTGTGCATTCGGGCCATAAGCGAAAAAGGCGATTTGCTTGCTGCCGTTTGCAAACGCAGGTATGGCCGATGCCTCGACATCGATCGTGGCGCGTCCTCGCGCGTGGATACCGATAGCGCCATTGCCCAGCAGATTGATGGCGCCACCGATGGCGGCGGTGGCCGTGCCCGAGCCCTGGCCTTCCACCCAGACACCGAAGTTGCGTGTGCCGCTGCCTGGGTCGGCGCCTCCGGCGACGTTGATGCTGCCGGTGGACGTCGCCTGAGATGCGGTGGCATTGGTGCTGAGCACCTTGATTCCCACGCCGTTGACGCCGTTGAGATTGATGTCGCCGGTATTGCTGACGCCGCCGGCATTGGTCACCAGGATACCGTCGCTCTCGCGTGGCACCGTTGCCGCGGCGCCATTGATGTTGATCGTGCCGCTGTTGACCACGTTGGCGTTGATGCCATTGTTGACGACGATGCCCGCGGCATTTTGCGTCTTGGTGCCCAGGGTGATCGTGCCTTCGTTGAGTGCAGTGGCGTTGCCGTTGACGGTGATGCCGGCGGTGAGTGAACCCTGGTTGATCGCCACATCGGCGGGATTGCTCGATGTACGGGTCTGCGGCCCACGACCGATGTAGATGAGCCCGTCAATGGTATTGGTGAACGAGGCCGTCGGATCGTTAAGCAGCACGCCGGTCATCGAGCCGTTGGAGCGCGACCCGGTAACGCCCACGTTGATGATGCCGCTGCTGCTGGCACGGGTGCCCGCGTTGAGCCGTATGCCGGCCGATGCGCCAGCGCCGTTGGTCGCGCCCGTGGCCAGGTTCAGGACACCGGTGTTGCTGAATGTCGCGTTGTCGAAAAGATCCACGACGTTCGAACCATAGGCGCTGTTGGTGGCACTCCCGTTGGGCGCGAGAAAGACATTGCCGTTGATCACGCCATTGTTCTGACCGGAGGTTCCGTTGCCTGTCAGGTACAGCGCGGTGCCGCTACCGGCGGTATTTATCGTCGCCAGCGTGCCGTTGTTGATCGCCTGTGCACCAGCTTCGGCGCGTATGGCACCGTTATTGGCGTTGGACACCTCGAGTGTTGCCCCCGCGGCAATCGTGCCGGTAGCTTGCGCGCCGACCAAGTGCAGGACGATGCGATCGCCGATAGGCAGGGTGACTTCATCGGGAGAGGTCGCACTGGCGGTATAGCCAATGCTTTGCGTCGCCGAGCTATAAGCCTTGCTGAAGTTGGCGTTGTATTGCGTGGGATCGAGGTTGCCGCTTTGCAGCTGAGTGATTAGCCAGTCGTTGTACGTGCGCAGATCCGCATCGTTGTTGACGGTATGGGTACTGACGATGCCATCGGTCGTGGTCACGCTGAATGTGCCGCCGTACGTGGAGACGTAAGTGACGCTGTAACTTTGGGCCGTGGTGGGCGCCACGTCCCCGATGAAGCTGATGCGGTTATTGGCGTTCCAATTGATCGAGCTTGTGTTGCCGCCACTGCCATCGGCGTAGAATAGCGAAGATTGTTTGGCCGCGATGGTCCAGGCATTGGAGGCGGCGGTAGAGAGTGAACCCGCGCCGCCGCCGATGTTCACGTTTATCGTGCCGCCGCCCTGATTGACGGTCCCCACGCGCATGTCAATGTACTGTGCGCCATTGACATCCACGTCGTCGGGCACCGTGGTCGCCTCGGTCACTGCGGTCAACGGCATCAGATTGGCCGTGGCATAGGTGGATGTGACACGGGTGCCGCCGGTAATGGGATCGGGCACGGTAACCCCATAATTTTGCGTGCCTGGATTGAGGCGTTCAGCGCCGATCCACTGCGCGCCAGTGGTGATGCGATTGATCGAGAGCAGGGCGCCCAGCGTGGTGTTGCGTGCACCGGAATCGCCGCTGAGAAACTGCTGAGGGCCACCGAGATTGACGGTTGCTCCAGGAGCAACGACGGTGGCACCGATTTCGTTGTCGTTGAGTTGCGGGTTGTACTGTCCCAGGGTGATGTTCTGCGCGGACGTGGCCTGACCCCAACTGCCGAGCAGCGCAGCGGCAAGGAGGCCTTGCTTGAAACACAATGGATGTCGATATGTCCGTATGCGATTCGTCGATTTCGACGAGACGGGTGTGGCACGCAGAATCTGCATCCGGCGATGGCTGTTCATAAGCGTCAATCCTCATCAAGGAGATTGACCACCTCATGAGACCGGACTGATGCAAGCTGGCGATGCCGATTTCATGAGCTGGCGTAGCTGATCGCTTTGGCCGTGGAGGCCGAGCCCCGACACGCAACTCTTACGAATCAGTCCCCTTGCGTATGCCAGGACAGCCAACGCAACTGACGGTGTTTGTATAGATCGCTCGTCGCAGCGATGCAATTGCTGTGGCGTGAAGCTTCGTGACCCAATTCACGGTTTGGAATTTTCATGAAAAACATGGACTTGTGAAATGCGCTTATGGCCATCCGCGCGATGGCATCCGTGGTCCTGCTCGAAATGCCATGTCTGTAGGAGATTGGGGAGGGTGCGTAGGCCTGATCTTCGTCTCGGGACGATTTTTCATACTAGTTTTATATCTCCCGCCCCCTGGGTAGCGCGACCATATCTCCATCGGAACGGCACTGACTCAGTCGGGAGGCAGAATATGACGACAAACCGAATCGAATATTGTGTGGCCGGTAGCCGGCGTCATGGTTGGAATGTGATGCGCCAAAACCGTCCACTGGCTTTTCGGCAGGACATCTACGACGCCGTCGCGTTGGCTACGCATATCGCCGAACGCGAGGCCCATGCCACGGAATACGCTGTGAAAGTCACTTTTTCAGAGAGATAACCAATTCGCCGGGACGACAGGTCCCTGGCAAACGGCTTCCAACAACCATGCTGGGCAGGATGCCCAACCTCCCTTCGCTGAGAGCGTGGTTTGTCTGGAAGAATGTGTGGTCCTGACCCCCTGCAGGCCACACTGATGGGATCCCCCTGTCCCATCCCTGCAACAATGGACGTTGCGGCTGGCCCGGGCGCAAGCCCGGGCCATTTTTTTGCGTCGATGAGCGCCAACAGGTTCGGCGGTACGTCGAGTCCGCGACACCATCACCCCTGACGTATCGCGAACCCCTGCTGGCGCCATCTCGGCTTGCGGCTGGCAATCACAGTCTACCAGTCCAATTTTCTGCGCTGCACCATCACCTCTTCGCCAGGAGGCGCCGGTTCACGATTGTGAAAAGGACGGCTTGATCATGACATGACGTTCTATCGTTTTCCCTTACGAACCGCGGATTTGGGCACATCTTTTGCTTCGCCTTTCGTAGCGGACGACGGTTGCGAGAAGTGTCATGGCGGACGACATCCGGTTCCTTAAGCGAATACGACGCCTACGTGCCTGGGGTCTGGGCGCGGGGTTTCTGTGCGTGGCGGCGGTGTTCTTCGAGCTCCACGCAGGCCCGGTTCCCTGGTTACTGGCCATCTGCCATGCCTTCGTCTGGCCTCATGTGGCCTATGCCATCGCTTCCAACCATGCCCGCAAGCGTTTTGCCGAATACATCAACCTCGGGGTGGATTCGGCCATGGGGGGAGTCTGGGTTGCCCTGATGCAGTTCAACCTGCTACCCAGCCTGCTGCTGGTCAGCATGCTTTCGGCAGATAAGCTGAACGTGGGTGGTTGGCGATTATTGGCGCGGACATTGCCCGCGCAGGTCATGGCTTGCGCTTTTACGGCAGCCGTAACGGGCTTTCACGTGCAGATGCACAGCTCCGAACTGGTGATCATCGCTTGCGCGCCGTTGCTGCTGATTTATCCCAGTGCCACCAGTTTTGCCGCTCATAGCCTGGCCCGGCGCGTAGTTCAGCAAAATGCCACGTTGCGCGAAATCGGACGTCGGGACGCCCTGACTGGCCTGGCTAGTCGTAGCTACTGGAGCGAATTGGCGTATGCGCAACTGCGTACCGCGCGTTCGCGAGGGCAGGATGCGGCGATGCTGATGCTGGATGTGGACCACTTCAAGAGCATCAATGACCTCGGTGGGCATGCGGCCGGCGACCAGGTATTGCGTCAGTTCGCCGGGCTGTTGCGGCGGTCGATTCGTAGCACGGATACGGCGGCGCGTTTCGCCGGAGACGAATTTGTCGTGTTGTTGCCGGGTGCCAATGCGGCTGTAGCCGCCGACATCGCTGAACTCATCCGTCAGCGCATGGCGGGGATTCGCTCCAGCGGCGTGGAATGTTCGGTCAGTATCGGCATTGCTGTGCTTGAGGACTGGATGTCCAGCGCGGAAAGCTGGATCGATGCCGCCGACCAGGCCCTTTACGCCGCCAAAGTGCATGGACGTAACCGGATCATGCCTTATGACCACCAAGGCCGGCTCGTCGAGCCGGCCTGATCGAATGGCCTGTGATGACCGGCGATGATTATCGGACAGTGAGCACGTCGTTGCCGCGATCGGAATCAGGCAGTTTGTGCTCCGGATCGAGCGTAGCGTTGACTACCTTGTGTTTGCCATCGACGTGGAGCGTGAAACTGCGATGCTGTTGCCATGTCTCCACCGGAATACGCACGTCGGTCTTGCTGCCGTCGTCGTAGCGCAGTTCGAGTGTATTGGGCATAACCAGCTGGTCGAGATTGGCCACCGTCACGTCCGCGCCGTGGCTCCAGTCGCCTTTTGTGGGTGCGACTTTCTGCACGGCCATGTCCAATTGCCAGTTATGCTGATACCAGCCGCGCCAGAACCAGCCTAGATCTTCACCAGTGTCGCTTTCCATGAAGCGGAAGAAATCGGTAGGACTAGGGTGCTTGTAGGCCCAGGTCTGGATATAACGACGGAACGCCGGATCGAAGCGCTCTGGTCCAATGATCTGCTCGCGTAGCAGCACCAGGCCGAATGCCGATTTGAAATACGTCATCGGGTGCCGATACTTTTCCGGCACCATGTCCGCACCGATCAGCAATGGCGGTGCATCACGATCCTTCATGACCTGGGCCATTTCATCGGCTGGATTGCCGCCGCCGGGAGCGTATTCGCTATCGCGCTTGGGCGCATACTCGCCGTGGTTGAAGGCGTCGCCCTCGTAGACATCGATGAAGGTGTTGAAGCCTTCATCCATCCATGCGTTGCGGCGCTCGTCGGTGCCTACGATCATCGGAAACCAGGTGTGTCCGATCTCGTGGGCGATGATCATGTGCAGAACACGGTCCTTGACGACTTTGGCGTCGAAGGTGATGCCGGGATATTCCATGCCGCCAGCGGTGCCGGCTTCGTTGATGGCGACTGGATAAGGATACGGATACCACTGCCTCGAAAAATATTCGGTGGAGCTCTTGAGATATTCAGTGGCACGGCCCCAGCGGTCGTTGCCTGCGCTTTCCACCGGATAGGCCGACATGGCCAGCGCCGTGCGGCCTTGTGGCAGGTTGATGCGGGCGGCATCCCAAACGAAGGCCTTGGATGCGCCAAAGGCGACATCGCGCGTATTTTCCATGCGAAAGCGCCAGGTCAGCGTGCCGCTTTGCTTGGGACGGCTATGAGCATCGGTCACCTCCTGCGGCGAGCGGATCATCACCGTGCTGTCGCTGTGCCGAGCCTGTTCAAGGCGTTTCTGTTCGGTGGTGGTCAGCACCTCTTGTGGATTGAGCAATTGGCCCGAGCCGACCACGATCATGTCCCAGGGTACCGTCACGGCATACTCGAAGTCGCCGTATTCGAGATAGAACTCGCTGTTGAGATAAGGCGCGGTGTCCCAGCCACGCAGGTCGTCGTAGACGCACAGGCGCGGATACCACTGCGCAATCTCGTAGATGTCGCCGTTCTTGCTGGTGTTGTAGTCCATGCGCCCGCCGAATTCGCCAGGCACCGTGAAGCTGTAATGGATATGCACGCGAACCGTGCCTCCGGACGCCTTCACTGCGTCAGGCAACTGGATCTGCATACGGGTGTCAGCTACTGTCCAGGTGGCTTTTTGCAGATGGCCCCTGGCATCTTCCACCTCGACCGAGGCGATGCGATAACCATCGGTGAATTCCTCAGGGAATGCGCTGGATGTGAAAGCACCACGCGCATCCTTGCGGTAACGATTCTGCTCGACGTGCAACCACAGTGCGTCCAGTGCGTCGGGACTATGGTTTGTATAGGTGATGATCTCGTTGCCGCTGAGTGTGCGCGTGGCCGGATCGAGCGAAGCCTCGATCTTGTAATCGGCGCGATTCTGCCAGAAGAGCGGGCCAGGTTTGCCGCTGCCTGAGCGATATGCATTGACGGCTTGCGGATAGTTGAACGGCGCGAAAGTTTCGTGCGGATCGAAATGGGAGTTATCCGTCGCTGCGGCTGTGCCGGCCAGGGAAAACAGGGCGACGCCGATGGCGCCGGCGAGATTCGGGATTTTCTTCATGCGTGGCTCGTGGGTGATGTGCCTTCCTGGCAAGGCAGCACGTCGTATCGGTACGGCGCGGCGAAGAAGATGTCATACGGCAAGCGGCGTGCCGGCGCCAGTGCGACATGGCATGCATCACGACGCCATGGCGGACCATGGCCTGGTCAGGGGAGGGAGTGTGCGCGAAAGACGGGCCTCGTAAGGCCCGTCATGAAGCTGGAAAGCAGAAATACCACGCCATGCCGATCGGTGACTGGCAGGGCCTGGTCGCCGACCGGCGATAAATCTTACGGTGTACCGCCCGCGCGGATCAGTGCGATGACTTCGTAGCAGGCGCCCATCGTATGGTAATCGACCTTGCCGGCGGGGCTTTTCTCGTCGTCGTACTTCTTGTTGTCCTGAGTGAGGATGCGATACCAGGCGCCGTGCGTGTGATCGACGAAATGCTTCCAGCTGTATGCCCAGATCTTCTCGTACCACTGGTCGTAGCTGGCATCACCCGTGCGGGCATGCAGCAACGCAGCAGCAGCCAGCGACTCGGCCTGCACCCAGAAGTACTTGTCACCGTCGCATACCTTGCCGTCGGGATCGAAGCCGTAGACGATGCCGCCGTGGGTGTCGTCCCAGGCATGTTGCAGGGCGGTATCGAACAGGTGGCGCGCCTTGCCGACGAGCCACTTTTCCTCGCGATTGCGTTCGAGCAGCAATGGTTCGAGGATCATCAGCAGCTTGGACCACTCGGTCTGGTGACCGGGCTGGAAACCCCAAGGGCGGAACAGGTGCTTGGGATTGTCGAGGTTGTATTTCCAGTCCACCTCCCAGTGCGTGTCGTAATGCTCCCAGACCAGGCCACCGTTCGTGGCTGGCTTGTCGGCGGTCTTGGCGGCCTGGCGTTCGGTCATGTTGTACGCCAGCGTCAGGGCGCGGTCGAGATAACGCGTATCGTCACTGGCCTGGTACGCGGCCAGCATCGCCTCGCACATGTGCATATTGGCGTTTTGGCCACGGTAGTCGCTGAAGTGCCAGTGATCGTCACACTCGTCGCGGTATAGCCCGGCGTCGGCATCCCAGTAGTATTTTTCCAGCAGATCCCAGGTCTCATCCATCCATGGAATGACGTCCTTGATGCCGGCCTTTAACGCGGTGGAGTAGGCCAGCAGCACGAATGCCACGCCGTAGCAGTGATAGGTAAGGTCTTCGGGTTTGCCGTCGCGAATCGTCCAGGCGTAGCCGCCGTTGGGTTGGCGATGCACGTCGCGCAGGTATTTCAAGCCATGGTGGGTCGCCTGGAGATATTCGGGATTTGCGAATTCGATCGAGGCCATGGCGTAGTTGAAGACGAAGCGCGTGCTGCTTACCAGGTGACGGTGGCTCTTGTCGTAGATCGTGCCGTCGTCCTTGAAATACTGGTAGAAGCCGCCTTCCGCATCGATGCAGCGCGGATGATAGAAGGCCATCGTCTGCTTGATGTGGTCGAGCAGGAAGGCTTCGGAGCGGAAGTCCGGAGTGGGGGTGCTCATGCGTAGCTCTCCATGAATTGAAGGACCTCCGATTCGCCAGGCATGGCCGTGAACGAACCCTGGCGGGTCACGGTCAGCGCGCCGCATGCGGCAGCGAAGCGCAAGGTGGCGTGCAGGCGGGGGAGTTCCTGCACGAGTTTATCCAGGCGGCCTTCACCCTGTTCAAGCTCGGCCAGTCGCAGCAGCAGGCCGCCGACGAATGCGTCGCCAGCGGCGGTGGTATCGACCGCCGGCACCGTGAATACCGGCAATTCGCCTTCGGCATCGGGATGGAACCAGCGTAGGCCGTTGCCGCCATCGGTGACGATAAGCAGGCGTGTCCGACCTTGCCACAAGTGATCCAGGACAGCTTCGCGGCCATCGACCGCCAGGTAATCGAATTCTTCCACACTGAGCTTGACCACGTCGGCCAGGCGCAGGCCTTCCCACATTTCCGGACGTGCGTTGACGCCGGCCGGCCACAGCGCCGGACGCAGGTTCAGGTCGAAGCTGACCAGTGCGCCGGCCTCGCGTGCACGCCGCATGCCTTCGCGCGTGGCCGCGGCCATGGCCGGTTCGGTCATGCTGTTGGAGCACACGTGGAAGACTGCCGCCTTGTTGAAATCCTCGTCACGGAAGTGCTCGGATCGGAACAGCAGATCGGCCGATGGCGGGCGATAGAAGCTGAAGCTACGTTCGCCATGGGCATCGAGCGCCACGAAGGCCAGCGCGGTATTGGCTTGGCCGGTACGTGTCACGCCCGAACAATCGACGCCCGCCTGTTGCAGGCTGTCGAGCAGGAAGTCGCCGAAGATGTCCTTGCCGAGCATGCCGGCGAAAGCACCGGGCCCTCCGAGGCGGGCGACGGCTACGGCCACATTCGCCGGCGCACCGCCGGCGAATGGGACGAAGCTGTGTGGAAAACCTCTCGAATCACGACCTTCACTATGGAAATCGATCAGCGCTTCACCGAAACAAAGGATGTTGCCTGGCATCTAGGGGTCTCAGCGGCCGGAGGCCGCGGTCGGAAGGGTGTAGTCGATGATCTTCGAGCCACGGGCGCCGTAGAACAGGATGTACGCGTAGCAGATCAGCGGGAGGAAGAAGGCATGCTGGATACCGATCTGGTCGGCGATGAAACCCTGCAGCGGAGGAATGACCGCGCCACCCACGATGGCCATGATCAATAGGCTCGATGCCTTGCCGGTCAGCGGCCCCAGGCGCTCGATGCCCAGTGCGAAGATGGTCGGGAACATGATCGAGTTGAACAGGCCGATGACCACGATCGACCACATGGCGATATTGCCCGAGGTCGTCATGGTGGTGAGAACCAGCAGCATGTTGATCACCGAGAAGATCGCCAGCAGGCGGCGGGGTGACATCATGGCCAGCAAGGCCGAACCGAGGAACCGACCGACCATCGCGCAGCCCCAATATAGCGAGACGTAGTGCGCGGCATCCTGTTCGCTCATGTGGCCGATGTTCGGCGCAGCGATGTAATTGACCATGAAACTGCCGATCGCCACCTCGGCTCCGACGTAGCAGAAGATCGCGATCACGCCGAACAGTACATGCGGAATCTTCAGCGCATCGAGCAGGCTATGGCTCCCGCTGTCGGCCTGCTCGGTGGTTTCCTTCAGCTTGGGCAGGTTAAACAGGTAGACGAAGACTGCCAGCAACACCAGGACGATGGCCAAACCGATGTACGGCCCCTGCACGGCAGAGGCTTCATGCGCGCGATAGATAACCTGATCGGCCGGGGCCATCTGCTTGATGTCGTCGGCGCTTTTCACCGTCGTCGACAGGATGAGCATGCCGCCGAACCACGGCGCCAGGAAGGTGCCGAATGAGTTGAGCGCCTGCGCCAGCGTGAGTCGGCTGGAACTGGTCTTTTCCGGCCCGAGCAGTGCCACGTAGGGGTTGGCGGCCACCTGCAGCACGGTGATGCCGGTGGCCAGGACGAACAGGGCGCCGAGGAAGAACGGATACGACCGCATGCCAGCGGCCGGCCAGAAGGTGGCGGCGCCGATGCCTGCCACGATCAGGCCTGCCACGATGCCCTTCTTGTAGCCGAGCCCAGCGACCAGTCGGCCAGCCGGCAGCGCCATGAGGAAGTACGCACCGAAGAAGGTGAACTGGATCAGCATGGCCTTGAAGTAGGTCAGTTCGAAGACCGCCTTCAGGTGAGGAATCAGGATGTCGTTGAGGCAAGTGAGGAAACCCCACATGAAGAAGATGGTCGTGAGTACGCCCATCGCCATCGGATAGTCGGTGTAGCGTGCGCTGCCGTCTTGCGTGGAAGCGCTTTGTGGCATGGAGGGAGGGGTGGGTGCCATGGGGGGTCCTCGCGAGTTGTTACTAACTTTAAGGGGAGCGGAGGGGGCCGCTGCTTTCGCGTACGACCAATTGCACAGGGGCGGTCGTGGTGCTGGCGTCGGCTTGTGGATCGCGAAGCCGAGCCAGCAACAGTTGCGCTGCCTGGCGACCGCGTGCGCGGGGGCTGGTGGCCAGGGTGGTCAGTGGCGGCATGCTGAAAGCTGCTTCGGCAATATCGTCAAAGCCTGTGACGGCGAAGTCATGACCGGGCTGCAGACCACGTTGGGCCAACCCCAGCATCAGACCCAGCGCGACGGCGTCGTTGTAGCAGACCGCTGCCGTCGGCGCCGGATCGGCGCGGAAAAGTTCATTGCAATGATGGGCGGCATCCACACGGGTCGGTGCGGTCTGCACGCGCCAATGCGCGGCCTCGGACAGGCCTGCCGCGTGCATTGCCTGCTGGTAGCCGGCATAGCGCTGGCTGCACGAGCTGGAATCGTTATGGCCGCCGAAGAACGCGATATGGCGATGTCCCTGGGCTATCAGGTGTTCGGTCGCCATGCGAGCACCGCGCTGGTTGTCCAGCATCAGGCGGTCCCAGTGCGCGTACTCGGGCAGGCTGCCGCCGAGCTCGCGGTTGAACAGCAGCACTGGCATTTGCGGCCCGACCGCGCTCAATACCGTGCTGGCCTCGCTGCCCTCGGCTGGCGACAGGATGATGCCGCCGGGGCCATGTTCGATCAGCGAGCCTAGTACGGCTTGTTCGCGTTCGGTCGATTCGCTGGTGCTACCCAGCAAGGTGACGAAGCCGGCTGCTCCCAAGGTCTCGTCAACGCCAGCGGCAAATTCGGCAAAGAACGGGTTGCCCAGTTCGTTGATGACCAGAGCGATGCTCGAAGACGTGCGGCGGCGCAGATTGGCAGCGGCACGGTTGTAGACGTACCCTTGTCGGCGCAGCTCTTCCTCCACACGCGCTCGCGTGTGTTTGTTGACCAGCGGACTTCCCCGTAAAACCAGTGAAACAGTCGCTCGCGACACCCCGCAGCCAGCGGCGATATCCGTCAGAGTGACCTTACGACGAGCAGGCGGTAGGCTTTCCATCGTCAATCATCTGCATTGGAACGATCCAAATGTAGCCAAACACGCGCCCGCAGTACATCGCGCAGCGCAACATGCGCGCGGTGGGCAGGGCGTGGTAGTGTCCGTTTGGAACGATCCAAATTTGTCCATGTCCGGGGATTCCATGACTGCTGTGCGTACCTCCTTGCGTCTGTTGCCGGGCCTGGTGGCTCTGGCGCTGGCTTTTTCTGTCCAGGCCGCCGAACCGGCCGGGCATGCGGCCGAGGTCGACCCCCGTATCGGTACGGGCGGTGATGGACACACCTTCCCGGGCGCGACGGTGCCGTTCGGCATGATCCAGTTGTCGCCGGACACGGCCATGCCGGACTTCAAGCATGGCTACAAGTGGGCTGCCGGTTACCAATATGGCGACCCCACCATCATGGGTTTTTCGCATACGCACTTCTCAGGCTCGGGCCATTCGGACCTGGGCGACGTGCTGGTGATGCCGATCGCCGGTGATGTGCGGCTGGATGCGGGCGATCCGGCCAAGCCCGGCAGCGGCTATCGCTCGCGCTTCTCTCACGATACCGAGGTCGAAAAGGCCGGCTACTACGCCGTAACGCTGGCTGATTACGATGTCCGTGCCGAATTGACGGCCGGCGACCGGGTGGGCTGGCATCGCTATACCTACCCGACGGGCAAGCCGGCGCACGTGCTGCTGGACCTGCGCCCAAGCATCTACGACTACGCTGGCAAGGTGCTGTGGTCGTCGGTCCGGGTACTCGCCGACGGCACCGTCACCGGCTGCCGCCAGACCAATGGTTGGGCGCCGGGCCGCCATTTGTGCTTTGCGATGAAATTCTCGCAACCGATGGTGTCGCGCACGCTCTATAACCGCGATACCGATGCTCCCTACAAGGGTTTCAAGGGGCCCGGTCACCAAGCCGAGGACCATGACGCCCAGGCTGGCCGTGCGCTGGTGGGAGTGTTCAATTTCGGGTCCCTGACCAAGCCGCTTGAGGCCAAGGTCGCCATTTCCTCGGTCAGCGAGGACAACGCGCTCGCCAACCTGGCGTCGGGCGGCGAGGGCTGGGATTTCGACAAGCGCCGCGACGAAGCGACGGCGTTGTGGAACAAGGCGCTGGCCAGCATCGATGTGGATGCGCCACAGGCCATGCGCACCAGCTTCTATACCTCGCTCTACCATGCCCTCCTGTCGCCGACGCTGGCGTCCGACGTCAACGGCGAATATCGGGGGCCGGACAACGCCGTGCACAAGGCCAGCGGCTTCCAGTTTTATTCGACCTGGTCATTGTGGGACGTCTACCGTGCTCAGCAGCCGCTGATGGTGTTGCTCAAGCCCAGGATGAGCACGGATTTCGTGCAATCGCTGATTGCCGCGCGTGAAGCCAGTCCGTTCGGCATCCTGCCCGTATGGGCCTACCAGGGCTTGGAAACGTGGTGCATGATCGGCTACCACGCCGTGCCGGTGATCGCCGATGCCTATATCAAGGGTGTGCGTGGTTTCGACGCCAAGCGTGCGCTCGATGCGATGGTCGCCAGTGCCACCTACAAGCCCTATGGTGGCCTGGGTGATTATATGAAACTCGGCTACGTACCGATCGACAAAGAGCCAGAGGGCGCATCCAAGACACTCGAATACGCCTATGACGACTGGTCCATCGCGCAGATGGCCAAGGCGATGGGTCAGGGCAGCGTGGCTACCACTTTCGAGAAGCGCGCCACCAACTGGCGCAATGCCTACGACCCCAAGACCGGCTTCATGCGCGCGCGAAAGACCGATGGTCAGTTCCGCGAGCCGTTCGACCCGGATGCGGCCGGCTATGGCACCGACTACACCGAAGGTAACGCCTGGCAGTATTCATGGTATGTGCCGCAGGACGTGGCCGGGCTGATCTCCGCGATGGGTGGCGATGGTGCGTTCGCGAGCAAGCTCGATAGCGTGTTCGATGCCAAGGTCGATCCGTCGCACTTCAAGAACGTCGAGGACATCACTGGCCTGATCGGCTGGTATGCCCATGGCAACGAGCCCAGTCATCACCTGGCCTACCTGTATGACTATGCCGGTGCGCCCTGGAAGACCCAGGCGCGTCTGAAGCAGATCATGGATACCCAGTACGCTCCGCGCCAGGATGGCTTGGCCGGCAACGATGACCTGGGCCAGATGTCGGCCTGGTATGTCTTCACGGCCTTGGGGTTTTATCCAGTGACCCCGGCTAGCGACCAATACGCGATCGGCCGTCCATTCGTGTCCAGAGCCACGTTGCATCTGCCCAACGGCAAGCAGTTCGAAGTGACGGCGGCACCGCTGGATGACGCGCATCCCTATGTGGGCGAGGTCACCTTGAACGGCAAGCCGCTTGATCGCGTATATCTGCGTCATGGCGAAATCGTGGCCGGTGGCCGCTTGCATTTCACCATGCAGGCCGAGCCGAACAAGAACTGGGGCAAGGCGGTAGCCTCTCGGCCCTCGGGCATGAGCCCGTACGCGCACTGACTGAGGCTGGAAGCTGGGTCAGGAGCCAGAGCCTGGGAGTGAGTAACCAGTAGTGAGGACGCAAGTCCGGGCGGCGGAGGCGATCGGTCGCCTCCGCCAGGGCGCTCTCGCCACGCACTCCTGATCTCTCGCTTCTCGCCCTTGGCCGCCCGGTCACTTTCTGCAACCATGCCGGAATGTCTCGTGCCTCGCTGCGAAAGCTGCCTTATCGCGTACAAACGGCCATCAGCCAGCGCTGGCGCCTGGGCGGCCTGCTGTTTGCCGTGATGGTGATCGTTGCGCTGCCTTATCTGGTCACGCGCAGCGCAAGCCGACAGGCCCTGTCCGCAGCCGAACTGGTTAGCCATTCGCAGGAGGTGAAGTCGATTACCTTCCGCATTGCCTACGTTACGCGCAACAGCGAGGCCGCTGTATACCGCATGCTCGATGGCGACAACGATGCCAGCGTGCGCAAGCGCGCGATCCAGGTCGACGATGAGTCGCCACAACTATTGGCGCGCTTGCGCGACATGACTCGCGACAATCCCGATCAGCAATCGCTGATCGGTTCTTTGTCCACCGTGGTCAATGGCCGCATGGCGTTGATGCAGCAGGCACGCCTGCGCTACGTGCGCGGCGATACCCAGGGTGCCAACAACGCACTGCGTGACGCCGGGGAATTGTTCAAGCTCGACGACCTCATCGACGACATCGTCAGCAATGAGGATGGCGTGCTGGCCAGTCGGCTTGCCAATGCGCAGCGGCAATCGTTCGACAGCGCGGTGGTGCTGGGCATCACCGCGCTGGCCCAAGTGCTCTTGCTTGGCGTGGTAGTGGTGGTTTCCGAACGCCAGATATCCCGGCGCCTGCATGCCGAACGGCGCGAAAGCCAAGCGGTCATGCGTTCGCAGTTGATCGTGCAGGCCGTACGCGAACCGATCGCATTGCTCGATGGCAGCCTGACCACGCTCCTGGTCAATGCGGCGTTCCGCGAGCTGTATGGATTGCCGGCGTCGCGGTATGCCGTCAAGCTGGCAGATATCGGAGATGGTGTGTGGAATGACGTTTCGCTGCTGCAACGCCTGCGCGACGTGCTCTCGCTCGATCGTGAGCTGTGGGATTACGAAGTGACCCAGCGCACGGCCGGCGCCATCGATCGTCACGTAGTGATCAATGCGCGTCGCCTGGAACAGGAAGACGGCGATGCGCCGGCGTTGCTTTTGACAGTCAGCGACATCACCAGCCGCGCGCTGGCCGAGCGCGAGGTCAAGGATCTCAATCGGCAACTCGAAGGCAAGGTGCAACAGATTTCCGACGTGAACCGCGAACTGGAGGCCTTCAGCTATTCGGTATCGCATGACCTGCGGGCCCCGCTGCGCCACATCGCCGGCTTTGCCGGCAAGCTTGGCCGTCATCTGGGCGAGGATGCGGACGAGCAGACCCATCACTATCTGCATGTGATCACTGAGGCCGCCCAGCGGATGGGCCAGCTCATTGATGACCTGCTGGTATTTTCGCGCCTGGGGCGCGGCGCCTTGCGCCTGCAGCCGGTAGATATGCAGTCACAGGTCGATGATGCGCGTGCGCTCGTGGAAAGCGACAACGACGTGGCCGGGCGTCGCATCGAATGGCATGTTGAGCCGCTGCCTATCGTGATCGGCGATGAAAACATGTTGCGTACGGTATGGCAGAATCTTCTGGGTAATGCGGTCAAATACACTGGCCAATGCGCGGTCGCCCGTATCCAGGTGAGCGTAGAGAGACTGCGAAACGGAGACTATGAGTTCGTGGTTGCCGATAACGGTGCCGGCTTCGACATGCAATACGCCAGCAAACTTTTCGGCGTGTTCCAACGTCTGCATCGAGCTTCGGAATTTCCGGGTAATGGCATTGGCCTGGCCAATGTGCGGCGGATCATCGCCCGCCATGGCGGACGCGTCTGGGCGGATGGGCAGCCCGGGCAGGGGGCGCGTTTCCACTTCACCTTGCCGGCCTCCGATCTGGCCGATTCTTTTACCCAGGCACGCTCATGACCCGTTATCTGCGTCCCATTCTCCTGGTCGAGGACAGCCTGGCCGATGCCGAACTGGCGATCGATGCGCTCAAGGATGCCAATCTTGCCAATCCGATCGTGCATTTGGAGGACGGTGTCGACTGCCTGGATTATCTTTACGGCCAGGGGGTGTTTTCCGGGCAGGAGCGGGTCGAGCCGGCGGTAGTGCTGCTGGATATCAAGATGCCGCGCATGAACGGGCTGGACGTACTGACCCGCATGCGGGCCGATGAAAGACTCAGGCAGGTCCCGGTGGTCATACTGTCTTCCTCGCGCGAGGAGAGCGACCTGGCGCGTAGCTGGGACCTGGGTGTCAATGCTTATGTCATCAAGCCGGTCGATGTCGATCAGTTTTTTGATGCGGTGCGCACCTTGGGACAATTCTGGGCGGTACTCAACCAGCGTCCAGACAAGGATTGAGCGTAGGATAGCCATCCAAGGGATCGTGTCGATCGCATCGATCCGGGAAGGTCGGTCCGCCCATCGTGGCCGGATCGGGCACCCCGGTATACACCCGCTTAGCCGTTTGTTCCTGCCGAGAGTTTTCATGCCCGATAGCGGTATCCGCATTTTGCAGATCGAAGACAGCAAGCTCGATGCTGAGCTTGTGCTGTCCGAACTCGATGCCGATGCCATGGTCTATCAGGCCCGCTTGGTGGACGACGAAACTAGCTTCCTGCGTGAACTGGAAGACTTCCTGCCGCACATCGTGCTTTCGGACTTGAGCATGCCCGGCTTTTCTGGGCAGCGTGCCCTGGAGCTTCTGCGCGAGCGCGACCAGGATCTGCCCTTCATCTTTATCTCGGCCACATTGGGCGAAGAGGCGGCCATCGAGGCACTGCGCAATGGCGCCACTGATTACATTCTCAAGCAGAATCCGGCCAGACTCGTCAGCGCGGTGCGCAGGGCGTTGCGTGAAGCCGATGCACAGCGGGCGCGACGACGTGCCGAGGCGGAATTGATCCGGGCCCAGCGCTTCGAGAGCCTGGCGATGTTGGCGGGCGGCTTGAGCCACGACCTGCGCAACCTGTTGCAGCCCCTCTTACTGGCGGGCGATAGCTTGCAGGACTACCAGGATGATCCCCGGCTCGCCCGTCTGGGCAAACTCGTTCGCGATTGCGGTAAGCGTGGCCTGGATATGGTGCAGTCCATGTTGTCCTTTGCGCGCGGCGCCCGACGCGCCGAACAGGTGCGTATCGGAGCCCTGCTCGATGCCTTGCGCCTGCTCTTGCAGGGCAGTGTGCCCAAATCGGTGGAGCTGGATATCGTCGCAGACGATGAACAGCTGACCTTCGAGGGCAATCACACCGAATTGCAGCAGTGTCTGTTGAACCTGTGCCTCAACGCAATCCAGGCCATGCCCTATGGCGGCCAGATGCGGGTCGAGACCGCGCAGGTGAGCCTGCCGCCGGAGTTCTTCATGGACGGGGAGGAATCGGTCGCCAGCCCTTATCTGCGCATCACCGTGTCCGACACGGGCCTTGGCATGGATGAGGAGGTGCTGGGTCGCTTGTTCGAGCCGTTCTTTACGACCAAGGAGACCGGCACCGGCCTGGGCTTGCTGTCGTGCAAGCGCATCGTCGCCAGTCATGGCGGCGTCATGCGAGTGCAGAGCACGCCAGGCAAGGGCACCTTTTTCAGTCTGTACCTGCCCTTGGCCGACTCGGGCAGCGATGCCAGCGAGCGAGACGAAGAACTGGGTCTGCAAGGCAACGCCGAACGCGTGCTGGTGGTGGTGGAAGAAGCCGCCCAACTGTCGCTGCTCAGTGATACGCTCGATGCCTGGGGCTACCAGGCACATGCCAGCCAGAGCGGTACGGCAGCCCTGCAATGGATCGAGGCACACGGCGTGCCGGATCTCGTGGTGATGGACGCCGACATGAACCTGTTCACGGGCGTACGCACCCTGGCTGCCTTGATCGAGCATGGCTATAACCATGGCGTCGTGCTGCTGGCGCGTCCCGACCACCCGCCGGACATGGCCGAGCTGCCGACGCTGGAACACCTGTTCCTGGTGGACAAGCCGATTTCGTCCCGGCGATTGCTGAAGGTGCTGCGCGAAGCAATCCGGGCTGCACATCGGGACTGAGGGTTCTCGCAGCAAGTGTGGGCTGTGAGGCCGGCGAAGCCGCTCACTACGCTCGCTATCAACGGTAAATAGTAAACAGGGAAGAGAAAGCGCCGTAGTTTCCCGGCTGCTGCTTTTCCCGTTTACCCGTTACCGGCAGCCACGCGGCCGGCTTTGTCGCCCTTGATCAATCAATCCCCAGCTTCTTGAGCTTGTATCGCAGCGCCCGGAACGTGATGCCCAGCTTTTTCGCAGCGGCCGTCTTGTTATACCGCGACTCCTCCAGCGCCTTGATGATCGCCGTGCGCTCAAGGTTGCTGATGTAGTCGTCCAGACCGCCGTCGCCCGGGTTCGCCGGCGCTGCCATGGGAGTGGGGCCAGAGGGGATGGCAGGTGGGATCGATGCCGTGTGCTGCTGGGTGGATGCAGGCAATGGCGGCGCTTCCACGCGCGCACTGCGCTGTGGCAGCATGAGGTCGTCCACGTCGATGGTTTCGCCATCGGACATGGCCATCGCGCGTTCGAGGATGTTCTCCAATTCGCGCACGTTGCCGGGGAAGTCGTAGCTGTCTAGCGAGGCTTGCGCGGCGGGCAACAGGCGGCCAGGCGCGGCGCCGCTCTTGTTGGCCAGCTGGCGCAAGATGAACGTAGCCAGCAGCGGCACGTCTCCACGGCGCTCGCGCAGTGGCGGCACGCGCAACTCGATCACGTTGATGCGATAGAACAGATCCTGGCGGAACTGGCCCTGTTCGACGAGCGCGGCCAGGTTCTTGTGGGTGGCCGAGAGGATGCGCACATCGACCGGAATCTCGTCGCGACCACCGATCGGGCGCACGGCTTTTTCCTGGATCGCACGCAGCAGCTTGACCTGCATGTGCAGCGGCAATTCGGCCACTTCGTCGAGAAACAGCGTGCCGCCGTGAGC
Source organism: Dyella sp. (assembly GCF_036384435.1). GTDB lineage: Bacteria > Pseudomonadota > Gammaproteobacteria > Xanthomonadales > Rhodanobacteraceae > GSA-30. The sequence continues at coordinate 22,447 of NZ_DASVMI010000043.1, forward strand.
GGCCTGGAACAGGCCTTCCTTGTCGTTCACCGCGCCGGTGAAGCTGCCCTTGCGATGGCCGAAGAATTCGCTTTCCATCAGTTCGGACGGGATGGCGCCGCAATTGACCGGCACAAACGGGCCGGCCGCACGCGGGCCTTGCTCGTGGATCAGGCGAGCAACTAACTCCTTGCCCACGCCTGATTCGCCGGCAATGTAGACCGGCGCCTGGTTGCGGGCCAGTTTGGTGATGGTGCCGCGGACTTGCTGCATGGCAGGCGATTCGCCGATCAGGCGCTCGCCCGATGCACCGACCTTGCCAGCGCCGCTACGTTTTTCGTCGGCCAGACGCAGAGCCGTGCGCACCAGCTGGCGCAGCATCTGGATGTCCACCGGCTTGGAGACGAAGTCGAAGGCACCGGCCTTGAGCGCGTTGACCGCGGCATCGACGTTGCCGTAGGCGGTGATCATCGCCACTGGCGTATCGGGGTGGTTGGCGGCGATCAGCTCGATTACCTCCTGGCCATTGCCATCGGGCAGGCGCATGTCGGTAAAGCAGAGGTCGTAGCTGCTTTCACCGAGCGCGCGGCGGGCCTCGGCCACAGTGCCTACCGAGTCCACCTTTAGGTCCATGCGGCCCAGGGTGATAGTAAGCAGCTCGCGGATGTCGCGTTCGTCGTCGATGACCAGGACGGTCTGTTGGCTCATGGCAATAGGTTTTGTTCAGTTATCCCGTGAGGATAACGCTGTCATGAAACCTGTCAAAGGATTCTTGCCAGGGTCAGGATGTGACGTCGGCCACAACGGGCGCACCCGGCGCCACTATGCGGGCTTCCCGGCGGAAGACGAACAGGGCCATCAGAATCGCAGCCATTGGTGCCAGGGTCATGTAGAAGGCGCGATCGCCACCGATATGGCTGAAGACCAGCCCGGTGATGAAGGAGCCAAGCGTGCCGCCCAGGGCCGAGAACACCACGATGAGTCCGGTCATCGACGCGTGCCGTTCGACCGGCAGGGCGCTGAGCATCACCGAATTGACCACCGGGTAGATCGGTGCCATCAGCAACCCGATCAGTGGCAGCGCGTAGGCCACCGGCGGCGCATTGAGCCAGTTCACATCCGGGCGGAGCTCCACTCGGGCTGCCAGCGGCATGGTCACGACGACCAGGACGGCCATGGCCACCACGCAGGCATTGAGCAGGGCATACCAGGACACCCGTCGCAGCAGGTAGCCAGCCAGCAGTCGGCCCAGGGCCAGGGAGGCGGCATAGATGCTCGCCACCTGCACGCTCATGGCTGGAGGCAGGTGCAGGATCTCGCGGTTGAAGGTCGGCAGCCAGGTGCCCAGGCTCTGCTCGATCAGCACGTACATGAAGATCGACAGGATGAAGGCATAGACCAGGGGGCGCATGAGCAGCCGCAGCATTTCCACGAATGCGCCGCCGCTGCGTTGCACCACGCTTCCCTTCATGGCGCGCTCGTCGAGTCGGGTGATCAGTAACATGCCGATGACCAGCGCACTGGCGGCAGCCGGTATCCAGTACACCTGGGTCCAGCTCAAGCGGCCAGGATCGTGAGGGTCGATATACGCGCCGAACAGCCAGTAACCACAAAGCACGCCGAGCATGAAGAGCCCCTCGATGACGTTCATCAGGCTGGCGTGTTGCTGGCGCGTGGCGGTGAGCAATCCAATCGAGGAATACACGCTCACCTTGACCAGCGCGAAGGTGACCCCGATGACGACGAACAGCAGCTTGGTCGTGAGGAAACTGGGCATCGTAGCCATGGCCATGCAGGCCAGGCCAACCAGTGCATGCGCCATGATCATCGCGCGTCGATAACCGAAGCGCGGCAACTGCGATGCAGCCAGGAAAGACACCGCGGCGATCGAAAGATCCTTGCACGCTTCCAGCACGCTGCCGGTTTGCTTGGCGATGCCGAAAGAAAGAATGCTTTGCAAGATCACGGTGCCGACGCTGTTGAGCAGCACGGCATAGATCATGTAGCTCAGGCCCAGCGAGGCGACGACGAGGATTCGATTCAAGCGGAGCTCTCGGATAACAGATAGATGGCGAGGCCATGCCGGGAGAGGGTAGTTGGGCTTGATGCGCGGATCCGCACGCCACTGCCGCGTGAGGGCGTGGCAGTGGCGTGCGGGACTTGTTGCGCCTCTCGATCCGAGTGGGCGTGCCTCAGTACGCCCACGCTACCTGTCGCCTGCCTCGAACTTTGTCAGAACCGGTACAGCGCCGACAACATGTAGCTACGACCGAAGATCGCGCGGCCATACACTACGTCGCCGGCGGTGGCGCCGCCAAGCACGCGGTTGTTGCCTTCGGTCAGCGCCAGCGTATTGCTGATGTTGGTGCCGGTCAGGCGGAAGTTGAAATGCTCGCCCACGTCCGCCTCGGCACCGATATCGATCGTGTGGTACCCCGGCAGGACCTGATCGTTGCCCAGGTCGCCGAAGCGCTTGCCTACATGAGTATAGGTGGCGAAGAAGCGCAGGAAACCCCAGTCGGTCGGCACGAACAGGCTGGGTGTCACGCGATATTGCAGCTTGGGCTGACGCTGCACGACATTGCCGGAGAAGTCGCCGTAATTGTCGTAGCGGGCGTGCGTATAGTCACCGATGGCCTGTACCTGGAAATTCTCGGTGGGACGAATCGTACCTTCGAATTCCAGGCCGTGCGCACTGGTGGTGCCGGCCAGCGTGACGTTCTGCAAGCCGCCGTCGGGTGTGGAGATGAAGGCCTGGTAAGGCAGGTCGCTGAAGTGGTTGTAGAACGCGGTCAGATAGGCACTATAGAACTTGTTTTCGCTCTTGAAGCCAAGTTCGTACTGGCGAACCTTCTGAATCTGCGGCGTACCGCCCTGGATATCGTCGAAGCTGGGCATCAACAAACCCGAGTTCAAGCGCAGGAACGCGGACATGTGCTCGGTGAAGCTGTAATTGGCGCCGGCCGTCCAGGAGGCATGCGATGAGCTTTGCTTGTACGAGGTGAATTGGCCGTTCGGTACCGACGAGCTGTTGTTGTAGACCGTCAGCGGATTGTTATCCAGGTCCACTGTGGTATTGCCCTCGGCCACGCCGCTGGCGTGCTGGTTTTCCATACGCACGCCGACATCGAACAGCCACTGGTCGTTGACCTTCCACGAATCGCTCAGGTAGCCGGCCACGTTACGGCCGCTCCAGGCTTCATAGAAGGCGTCGGACGAACCGCTGGCAAAGCCGTTGTGCGAGATCTGGGCGCCGTTGTTGAGCGTGACATCGATCAGGCGCGCGTTGTTTTCCAGTGTGGTGAGCACATTGTTGCCCAGGTACCACTGGTCGCGCGTGCCATAGGTTGCTACGTACGCACCGAAGGTCAGCGTGTTGCCTTCGAACAGTTCCTTGTTGATGCGCAGCTCATCGGTGAACGAGCGGATACGTTTGTCCACGCTCCACAGGCCCGTTTCCAGCACCTGCTGGTTCGGATCGACCGTGCCGCCACCGTGCGTATAAACGCCGGTACCCGTGGTGGCCAGGCCGCCAGCGGCAACGACGCCCGGCATGCCATTGGCGGCGGTGACCGAGTCACTGATGAACTGAGACATGGTTTGCGGCGGCGCCGAACCATTGAACAGCGCCAGCGTAGGCACGTCACCGCGCACGAAATTGGCACGGTTGCTGACCGACCAGCCATCACCGAACTTCCAGTCGAACTTGGAACCGAACACCGAGAGGTTCATGCCGCGCCCATGCGACACGTCCTTGTTGATGGTGCCAGGCGGATTGCCCGGCGATACCTGCAAGGCGACGTGGCGCAGGTCGTTGCCGAGCAACGTATCGCTCGAAGGATCGAAACCGTCCAGGCGATGTACGCTGCCGTTGATGCTGACCAGCGGCGAAGAGGTCAGGAAGGCATCGTTGTCGTTGGTATGACGGGCCGAGAACGAGAACGAGCCATTGTCGTCATCGAACTTGTGCGTGATGATCGCCTCGAACTGGCCACCCCGGTTGATCGGGAATTGCGCATCGTGCACACCGTCGCCTTCGCGGGCGAAGCCGCCGCCGCCGAGGTACCAGTCCTTGGCGATCTGGCCCGCCCAATAGAAATCCACGCGGTGGAAATCCTTGGTGCCGACGGTGGCGCGAATGGTGCCCGCGCCTTCGGGTGTGTCGGTGCCGTCCTTCTGGATGAAGTTCACGGTGGCGCCGGGCTGGCCCGCCGAGAAGATCGGGGCGGGGCCGCCGCGCAAGACTTCCACGCGCTGAATCGAATCATCCAGGCGAAACAGGTCCGGCGTGCTCATGAAAGACAGGCCCGAACTGCCGTAGAGTGGCGAGCCATCGAGTTCGGTGGTGACGAAGCGCGCATCACCGGCGCCGGGAAAACCACGTACGAAGACGTTCGCACCGGTCTGGCCGCCGCTTGATTCCACCCAGACGCTGGGCACGGCCTTGAGCAGGTCCGCTGTGCTTGCCGGCGCCACATCCTTGATGTCATCCAGCGACAGCGTGGAGATGGCATAGCTTGCGTCGATTTTCTTGATGCCGCCGGTGCTGGCCGAACCGGTGACGACCACCTGGTCCAGGTTGCTGACCTCTTTCTTGTTGTTGGTATTGGTGTTCTTGCCACTGCCTGCTGTGGTCTGCGCGTCCTGTGCGTGCACGGCGCCTGCCATCAAGGCGGCGACGATGGCGGCAGTCAGCAGACGACGCGTCGTAACTTGGCTCATGGTGTTCCTCCCCAGGTGAACCGGACAGGCCTCGCTTCATCCGACAGGGAATCGGACGAGGCCTGGCCGGGCTTGACTCATGTGGTTGTGTGGATGGTGCCGGCCTGCAGCGAGGCCGGAAGTGGGTCGTGCTGTCGAACAAAATCGTTGATAGCGAAAGATTGCAGGCCTGGCAGTACCGTGTCGGCCTGGGCCAGTTCTGTCGGGTCGCCGATGCCGATGGCGAACATGCCGGCCGCCTTGATGCCGGCCACTCCCGCTACGGCGTCTTCCACGCCGATACACAGGGCTGGCGCGATGTCCACGCCCCTGGCGGCGGCAAGGAAGATTTCCGGGTCGGGTTTGGAGTGCTCGATCGTGGCCGCGTCGACGACGTAGTCGAACAGGTGGGCGATGCCCATGCGGTCGAGCAGTGTGGGGGCATTGCGACTGGCCGATGCCAGCGCGGTTTTCAATCCGGCGGCACGCACCGATTCGACGGCGTCGCGTGCACCGGGGAGCAAATCCTGCGGTCCGAAATGCTGAATGCGCTCGACGTAATAGGCGTTCTTGCGGTCGGCAAGCACGGTCTTTTCCTCGGAGGTATACGACTTCTTGCTGCCTTCGAGGATGATCTCCAGCGAACCCATGCGATCGACGCCCTTGAGTCGCTCGGCGGTGGTCATCGTGAACGGTACGCCGAGTTCTTCGGCGAGCTGCTTCCAGGCAGCCAGGTGTACGACCGCGGTGTCGGCGATGACGCCATCCAGGTCGAATATGACCGCCTTCGCATCGGCGTTTGACTCGCGTGCGTCGGCGCGCGGCAAGTGCAGCTCTTCGCCAGCCAGCAACCGGACCGGGTTGCCGTTATGCAGGAAATCCAGGCTGTCACCGCGTCCCAGGCGATAACGCACGCCATCTCGCGACACTGTCATGCGCAACAGGGCGTCGCCCCAGCGCACACCAAAGCGGTAGCCGTTCCATGCCGCAGGTAGGCGCGGCACGAGCGAAGGCTTGCCATCGATCACGCGCAGGCCGCCGAAGCCCCAGCTGAAGGCGAGCCAGCTACCGGCCATCGCCGCCATGTGGATGCCGTGCGCGGCGTTGCCGTGCGAATCGTCCAGGTCCACGCGCAGCGTATCCTGGAAATAGCGATAGGCTTTGCCGACTTGTCCGACTTCCGCCGCGACGACTCCGAATGTCGACGCCGACAATGTGGAGTCGTGGATGGTGACGCCTTCGTAGTATTCGAGATTGCGGCGCTTGGCATCAGCATCCACATCTTCGCCGGCCAGCATCAGGGCAAGCACGGTATCGGCCTGCTTGCATACCTGATGGCGATAGATCGTCATCGGATGCAGGCGCAGCAGCAGGGGACGCTTGGTTTCCTCGGCCTGTACCTGCAGGCGCGGCAATTCAAGGAAATTGTCGTCTTGGGGGAAGATGCCAAGCTTGTCGTCGACCGGCAGATACATGGCGTCGGCCGCTTTTCGCCATAGATCGATCTCGTCGTCGCTCAGCCCGATACGCTCACGCAATTGGGCGTACTGCACCGGGGCCGCGCCGGCCATCCAGGCGGCCGTATCGGCCGCATCGCGCAGGTGTTTCTGCGCCATGCGGTTGGTGTAATGGTTGTTGTGCACCAGCGCGGAATATTCGTCCGGGCCGGTGACCTCATGGATGCAGAACGCGCCAGCGCGGCGCGCATTGAAATGGCCGACATCCAGCCAGACGCGTGCGGTCTCGAACAACATTTCCGCACCGTGATCGCGCATGAAATCCGTATCGCCACTGGCATCAACATAAAGGCGGATAGCCCAGGCGACCGCGGCATTGATGTGATACTGCGCCGACCCGCCCGGAAAGTAGGCCGAGCATTCGTCGCCGCTGATGGTGCGCCAGGCGTACAGCGCCCCTCGTGGATGATTGAGTTCGCGCGCATGCAGGCGTGAACGGTCCAGCGTGCGGTAGCGATAGCTCAGCATGCTGCGCGCCAGGGTCGGCGAAAGCGTCGCCAGCACCGGCAGCATGAAGATCTCGGCATCCCAGAAGTAATGGCCTTCGTAGCCTTCGCCAGTCAGCCCCTTGGCCGCGGTGCTGCCGTTGCCGTCGCGAGAGCTGGACTGGAACACATGAAAGAGGTTGAAACGCAGTGCCTGCTCGCTTTCCACATCGCCGTCGATGGCGATGTCCGCGTCACGCCACAGGTGATCCAGTTCGGCCGATTGGCGTGCGAGCAGCGCGGGAAAGCCATTATTGAGGCCTTGGCGCAAGGTGTCTTCGGCGCGCGCATACAGTTCGGCGTGCGGTTCGCAGTCGCCCGGCTGTGTCCAGCTATAGGCAGCGAATTTTTCGATAGCCACGCTGGAACCGGGCATGAGCATGCCGTCGTACATCTGCATGACGCCATGCGGGACGAGGGCGGCGTGCCGAAACGCCAGGCTGCCATCCAGGACGATGTGTCCCTGGGCGCAAATGACCCGGATATCGCTATGGGTAGTTTTCTGCCCGATCCAGGAAATTTCTTCTTCGGCGAAGGTATCGGTGTTGACCAGGCCACCATCCAGGCGTGCGCCGATGCGCGGGTCATGTCCTTGTTCGACCGCATCCCGTGCCGTGCTGATCGCCGATTCGAGCGTGATCGGTCCTTCGTAGTCCACGGACGTCACGCGATAACGGATGCCGAGCAGGCCGGGCACGCCCAGGCTGACGACGCGCTCGGCATGGATATCCAGGGTGAAGCCATCGGGCGATCGCCAGCGAAGGTGTCGACGATACATGCCTGTGCGCAGGTCGAGCTGGCGAGAGAAATCCAGCCATTGGCCGTCTTCCAGCCGCACGGGGGTATCGCCCAGGCGCAGGTGGATGCGGGTGGCGTCGGCGACCGGCACGCGCGTGTCGGTATGCGCGGCAAAGCCGGGGAAGCGTTCGTGGTATTCGATCGGCGTGCGTTCCCACACACCGGCAAGGAAGCTGCCTTGCGTCGGGCTATCGCCTTCCTCCAGGCCAGCACGCACACCCAGGTTGCCATTGGCCAGGGCGAACAGACTTTCTTCCTGCGCCGCGCCGGAGAGTTCGCTCTCGCGCCGAACCAGTATCCAGGGATCGGTCGCAACGGTGCTGGGCGATGCCGAGCAGGCGGCAGGAGCCGGCATCGAGTCTTGGTGTTCCAACGTAAATCCCTCGCGAGGCGTGTCTTGGGTGATGTCCCGGAGCGTTCCAGGGGTGAGCGGGGCGCGAGCATTGCAGCAAATGATATCGATATCAAGACATCGATATCATTTGCTGCAATGCAGTATTTTTCTAGATTTTACGGAGACTTAGCTTTGGATGAGGTTGCTTGTACGAAGAACTCCCAGACTTGGCATCACCCGTTTGGTCATCGACGTAACCGATACTCGGCCAGAACCCTTCGAATAAAGTTCGTTCATTTGGATAAAGCCGGCCGCCTTCGCGCTGGACGTTGTTCGTTTGCAGGTGGCTTGAGATGAAATGCTGCCCTTCGGCGATGGGGTCGCTGCTTTGTGGTTCTTGCCAGCGACATGGATACCGTTGCGACCGCGTTTCCATCACCGGGTATTGGAACGTTTCAGCATCGCTGTCGAAGGGCTGGATGGGGCAACGAACGTCATGGCTCGGCCCCCCGGGATCGACGTGCGTACGAATTGCCATGTCGCCGTAGTCGGGCAACAGTGATCGGCCGAGGGCGGAAAAGCTGATTCGGGAGCTGGCGCTGGTGTCGGTGAGCGAACTGTCCGCCTTGGCCGCCAGTGCGATAGGCGACAATAGGACGGACGCGATGGCACGCAGCACTAGCGGAAATTTGGCGGATGACATGGTGTACTCCCCGGAATGGGAGTACGCCGAATGTAGGGCCGATCGCTGCCGTGGGGTGCGATCCGTCTTGCGAGGTCAGGATGGGGTGAGACTTATGTCGGGCTTTGAGTATCTATGAGTGGCAAACACGGGAAAGGGAAGTCGGAAGCCTCGACCCCCACCAACCTGACCATGGCTGATCTTGCTGCTTTGGCGGGTGTCTCCAAGATCACGGTATCGCGCGCCTTGAGCGACAGTCCGCTGGTGAATCGCAAGACACGTGACCATGTGCAGGCCCTGGCTCGCGAACATGGGTACAAGCTGAACGTCAGTGCCCGCAACCTGAGGTTGCGGCGTAGTCACACCGTGGCGGTGATCGTGGAGATGAAGCCCAGCAGCGATCGAACTATGTTCGATCCCTATCCGCTGGTGCTGCTTGGCGGCATATCGCAGGAGCTGACTGCCGCCGGCTACAGCGTCCTGTTGACCACACGCCAGGGAGCGACGGCCGCGGCCGTCCAGGCTGCCGACGGCATGATTTTGCTGGGCCAGGGTGTGCGTCAGGACGCCGTTCGCCGTTTCGACAAACTGGGCTTGCCCATGGTGGTTTGGGGTGCGCAGGCCGAGCATGACGAGCACGTGGTCGTGGGTAGCGACAACCGATCCGGCGGTGCCGCCGTAGCGCGGCGGTTCGTGGCGCATGGACGGCAAAACCCGGTGTTCATTGGCAATCCCAGCCACCTGGAAATCTTCGAGCGCCTGAGTGGTTTCGTCGACGCGTTGGCCGAGCATGGCATCAAGCCGCTGTTGATCCGTCGCGACGAATTCACGGTGGCCTCGGGTGTCGACGCCATCGAATCGCTGGCCTCGCGCGGTGTCGCCTTCGATGCGGTTTTCGCTTGCAGCGATCTGCTGGCCATGGGCGCGGTGCGCGCCATCGAAGCCTTGGGCCGCAAGGTGCCGGTCGATGTTTCGGTGGTCGGCTACGACGACATGCCCCTGGCCGCCAGTTTCATGCCCCCCTTGAGTTCTGTTCGCCAGGACTGGCAAGCCGGCGGCATCCTGCTTGCGCGCAAGGCGCTGGCGTTGATCCAGGGCCAACCCGTGGAGTCGGAATCGTTGCCGGTGGAGTTAGTCGAGCGGGCGACGTGAGTGAATGAGTGAGGCCGGCGGCTGCGCCGCCTGTGAGGCCGCTCGCTGGCGCTCGCTGCGAGGTCGGCAGCTTCGCTGCCTGTAAACGGGAAAAGCAGAGCATTAAAGAGCCGTTCCGTCCAGCTCACCGTAGCCTGCTTTTACCTCCTCACAGCCTGCATCGCAGGCGACTTCACAGCGAGCGCTAGCGAGCGGCCTCACAGGCAGCAAAGCTGCCGGCCTTACAGCGAGCGCCAGCGAGCGGCTTCCCCCGTTACGCTTCGACCTCGGCATTCTTGCCTCGGTAAGCTGGCGTAAGTACCAAGCGAAAACAGCTGCCACCACCGGCAACGCGTACGTACTCCAGCGAAGCCTGGTTGGCCTCGCTCATCTGGCGGGCCAGGTACAGGCCCAGACCCGTGCCGTACTCATGGGTGGTGTAGAACGGTTCGAAGATCTGGGCTGCGACCTTGGGCGGGATACCGGGGCCACGGTCGATGACCTCAAGGATCGGCACCCCGTGCTCGCCATGCCGGGCCACGACCATCACGCGTGCCGGCTGGCCGGGCATGCGGCCGTAGCGCAAGGCGTTCTGTACCAGATTCCACACTACTTGCTGCAATTGCTGCGGATCGGCCATGGCGGCCACCGGTTCGTTGCCGGCGATGACGCGCAGGGAATCCTCGCCCAGATCGTTACCCTGGCGATACTCCTCGACGAAGCTCAATGCCCAACGACCCAGATCCAGCGTTTCCGGGCGTGAGCGCTCGCGACGCGACAGCTGCAGGATGTTCTCGATGATCTCGTTCAAGCGCACGCAGTGGTTGTTGATGATCTCCACCATGCGCTGGTCAGTGCTGCTGAGGTCGGTCGATTCGGCCAGCAACTGCGCCGAATAGCGGATCGCCGCCAGTGGATTGCGGATCTCATGGGCGATCGAGGCGGACAATCGCCCGAGGGAGCTCAACGTCAGCTCTTCGGCTCGTCGCGATACCAGGGAGGTGTCGTCCAGGAAGATGAGCACGTGGGAGTCGTCGCTCGGGGCCAGCCGGGTGAAACGCGGCACTACTTCCGGTACGCCATCGGCCAGTTGCGTGGAGGTTTCGTCGAGCTTGCCGGAGGTCATCCAGTGATAAAGGCGCCTTGACAGTTCCGGGGCCAGGCGGCCCAGGTCACGCTGGTCGGCGGAGGGGTTGCCCAGCAGCATCCAGGCCGATTCATTGATCTGGTGAATGCGGTTGGCGTCGTCCACGAGCAGCACGCCGGTCTTCATGCGGCGGATGATCAGTTCATTGACCTGGGACAAGTTGGCCAGGTCGATACTGCGCTGCTCGGCTAACGCCTCGGTGGCGCGCATCTGGCGGCTGAGCACATGACAGAGCAGGGTGCTGGCGAAGTAGGCCAGGCCGAACAAGCCCGACTCCAGCAGTTCACGATCCATGCTCGAATCGACCTGCGGCAGTTCCAGGGCCGAATGGCCCAGGATGCCCAGCGTGGCAAGGGCAGCGAAGAATAGCGACAGGCGCAGTGGCAGAATCAGCGCACCGGCACTGAGATTCACCGCCAGCATCATGGCGATGCCGATGCGGGCGTCATGCATCGAGGTCACGGCCAGCACGGCCGCGACGATATCGACTACCAACGCGCCCGATACGACCAGCCGGCTGCGCTGTACGCCCTTGCGGGTCACCATCAACACGCCCAGGGTAAATAGCAGAAATACCAGGGCGACGTTGCGCGCAAAGCTCACATCGATGAGCTTGGGCCAGCCCAGCCAGGGAGGGCTGAAGGCCAAGCCGATGTAGATCAGTGCCTGGACCAGACGGAAGTAATTGAGGAACGATAGTTCATGGCGCACCGCCTCGGGGGCGGGGCGAGGAGCGGGTGAAGCGGGCGACGCTGAGGTTTGCACCTGGGCGGGCACTCGTTGGGCGGGTGGGAGGAGTATAGGCGGTTGGCTGCGCGGGTTTGGAGGTGGGGGCGGTATTGGAAACGGATGACGGGGGCGCAAGTCCGTGCGCCCCGGGGTGATCACAAGCACCGCCAGACCCCGTCGCGGCATGGGCGCTTGCCCCTGGGAGACGGCTGCCATCGGCCGCCAATCCCCTTTCGACCCCAGCCACAATTCGCCCTCCCATAATTTGTCGCAGCGCACAACCCCTTTCCATCACGGGCCGCTTCCGCGAAAATACCTGGCCGTATTGCGCGGTTTTTCGTCATGTGAAGGCATGGCGGCGGCGCACTGCACTCGGCAGCGCGTTGTGTACCCGCCGTCCGTTCCCCTTCGCCTGCGCCTGACCATCGGTGCATGGCGCCAATGTTTCCCCGTTCGCTCGAGGTATCGAATGAATTTCCACGAGTACCAGGCTAAAGAACTGTTCGCGCAGTACGGCATTGCCGTGCCGCCGGGCAAGGTTGCCAACTCTCCCGATGCCGCTGTCGACGCCGCCAAGCACCTTGGTGGTTCGCAGTGGATGGTTAAGGCTCAGATCCACGCAGGTGGCCGCGGCAAGGCCGGCGGCGTCAAGTTCTGCAAGAGCCTCGACGATGTCCGTGCTGCCGCCAAGGGCATGCTGGGCACCAACATGGAAACCTACCAGTCCGCTGGCCGCGCGCTGCCGGTCAATCTGGTGCTGGTCACCGATGCCACCAACATCGCCAAGGAGCTGTACCTGTCGATCCTGGTCGACCGCGACTCCAAGTCGGTGTCGTTCATTGCCTCCAAGCATGGCGGCGTGGACATCGAGCAGGTCGCCAAGGATACGCCCGAAGATATCCACACCATCGTGGTCGATTTCGTCGAAGGCCTGCAGCCGTACCAGTGCCGCCAGCTCGGCTTCGCGATGGATCTCAACGCCAAGCAAGTCGGTCAGCTGACCAAGATCATGCTGGGCCTGTACAAGCTGTTCAACGACAAGGATCTCTCCCTCGTTGAACTGAACCCGCTGGCCATCCTCGAAGACGGCAACCTCGCCGCCCTCGACGGCAAGGTCAATTCCGATGACAACGCCGAATTCCGTCACGCCGACCTGGCCGCCATGCGCGACCTGAGCCAGGAAGACGCGGCCGAGGCGGCTGCCGTGCAGCACAACCTCAACTACGTCACGATGGACGGCACCATCGGTTGCATGGTCAATGGCGCTGGCCTGGCCATGGCGACCATGGACGTCATCAAGCTGGCGGGCGGCGAGCCGGCCAACTTCCTCGACGTCGGCGGTGGTGCCACCAAGGAGCGCGTGACCGAGGCGTTCAAGCTGATCACCTCCTCGGACAAGGTGAAGGCCATCCTGGTCAACATCTTTGGCGGCATCGTCCGCTGCGACATGATTGCCGAAGGCATCATCGCCGCAGTCAAGGAAGTGGGTCTGAAGATTCCGGTGGTGGTGCGCCTGCAGGGCACCAATGTCGAGAAGGGCCGCGAACTGCTGGCCAACTCCGGCCTGGCGATCACGCCGGCTGATGATCTCAACGACGCGGCGCAGAAAGCCGTGGCCGCCGCGAAGTGAGGAGCATCCAAGCATGAGCGTTCTCGTCAATAAAAACACCAAGGTGATCGTGCAGGGCTTCACCGGCCAGCAGGGCACCTTCCATGCGCAGCAGGCGCTCGATTACGGCACCAAGGTCGTCGGTGGCGTGACTCCGGGCAAGGGCGGCAGTGAGCACATCGGCCTGCCGGTCTTCAACTCTGTCTCGGAAGCCGTGGACGAAACCGGTGCCGATGCCTCGGTCATCTTCGTGCCGCCGCCGTTTGCGGCCGACTCGATCCTCGAAGCCGTCGATGCGGGCATCCGCGTGATCGTGGCGATCACCGAGGGCATTCCGGTGCTGGACATGCTGCGCGTGAAGAACGTGTTGGCCCAGCATCCGGAGACCGTGCTGATCGGTCCGAACTGCCCGGGTATCATCACGCCCGGCGAGTGCAAGATCGGCATCATGCCAGGCCACATCCACCAGCCAGGCAAGGTGGGTATCGTGTCGCGTTCGGGCACGCTGACCTACGAAGCGGTCTTCCAGACCACCAATGAGGGCCTGGGCCAGTCGACCTGCATCGGCATCGGCGGTGACCCTATCAACGGCCTGAACTTCATCGACTGCCTGAAGCTGTTTCAGGACGATCCGCAGACCGAAGGCATCATCATGGTGGGCGAGATTGGCGGTTCGGCCGAAGAAGACGCCGCCGAGTTCATCGGCGAGTACGTCAAGAAGCCGGTCGTGTCGTTCATCGCCGGCGCGTCGGCTCCGGCCGGCAAGCGCATGGGCCATGCCGGTGCGATCATCTCTGGTGGCAAGGGCACGGCCGCAGCCAAGTTCGCCGCTCTGGAAAAGGCTGGCGTGACGACGGTGAAGTCGCCTGCCGACTTGGGTAAGACGCTTGCCAAGCTGATGAAGTAATCCGGTACGTTTCGACGTACCGAAAAGGGTCGCTGCGAAGCGGCCCTTTTTTTGCTCGTCTTCAGCCTTCGATGATGAGAAGCCGACTAACCCTGTGCCTGGGGGCTTGCTGGTCGCAATGATTCGGCGACTGGCGATGGTGGCAGTTGTCCTGGCGAGTTCCTCCGACATGGACATCGACGATATCGGCCGTCGAGGCACTCATGACGACATGATCGACAGCATCGGTCGGTACGGCTGACTCGGCGACATCGAGCATCACGAAGTCAGCGAATTTCCCAGGTTACAGGCTACCGATGACATGCGCCTTGAGAATATCCGCTTCTGCCGTCTGCGCCGCCGGTTCGCTCTCGTCAGTGGTCAAGCCGGCAAGCGCGATGCTTGGTTGCCTTTGTGGTTCGGCTGTGTCTGCGTCCAGGCGAAGAAGTCGCCGGCCCGCTGCATGGCCTGTCGATACGTCCATTGCGGTCCCACGACACGCGCGGTGGCGCCATGGACAAAGCGTAGCTCTGAAATCCCAGTCGCTTGCGCCATGCACTGATACCGATCGCGTCACGCCGGAAGGTCTCATGGCTATGTGTTGCCATGGCGGCATCAGGTTTATACATGCCAGGCAACGCAATGGGAGTGCCGACGACGCACAGCGTGGATCACTTCACAAGACGAAGTCGCGGACATGCCGCGACTTCGACTTTTTGCCAGACACCAAATTCAATCGAGCGGTACGACGGCCTTGGCGAGCGAAGAGATTTTGGCGGCGCGTTCACGCCAAAGCCTGGCCATGTCTGCGGTTGCCGGGTTACCTCGGGGCAGTCCAGCGTCATCCAGCAGCAGTGGCGTTGAATAAAAGCTCGTGCTGTTACCACAAAGTATGGTCTTGGAGTTGCCATTGTTGTAGCCGAACTTGTAGTGGGCTTGCCCTGTATTGCAGTGACTACCACCTACGTTATGGGCAATTTCATGGCGGAATGCATTGGCATACTTCGCTTGCTGGACACTGACACGGCCTCCGATGTATGCCCACCCTGCGGCATTGTTACCCGAGCTGGCATTGAAATAGCTGGCAAGCAGATCGGCGCCGTATTGCTTCATGCCGGCGTCGAACAGGGCCAATGCTTTTTTCAGTGCACCGTTCGCGCCGTTGTGTACGGGGTAGTCTTCTTCAATGATCTGGATGCCCGCCAGACGCAGACGTACTTTTTCCACCTGCGAATTTCGCAATCCAAGATTGACGGATTCGACCTGGGCCAATGCGAAAGCCTGCGGATCACCGACACGATCGGCAGCCGACCTGGAGAATCCGGCGAGCAGATCGATGACAATGAAGCCCTCCGAATCCACGTCGGCTTCATCCGTTGCCGACTCACGCACGAGCATGGGGGATGCCGGTTCCGTCATGGGCTCGGCGTCAGGTTGCATATAGTCGGCAGGCGAGGCGTCGAACCACTGTTGCGTACCGATACCATCAGCCAGGATCATGCCACTTTGCTGTGGCGTTTCAACCAGCGCAAGAAGGTGGCCGTCATCATGACGAACCATGACCAGGCTTCCCTGGGGCCGGTTGGCTTCGTCCCTCAGCGTCGCGCTGCTGACGGTGTAATCGTTATGGCGCTCGATCGAGGTGTTCCTATCCGGATGCAGGCCATGCAGAATGGGCGATGTGAATTGCGGTGAAACGACATGGCTTGCATTGATGGTCGGTTTCGACAGGAGTTCCGGAGCAATGAAATGGCCCTCAAGCGGACCGTTGGGGAACCCATGGGCGCTGGCGCCCATGCTTGTCAGACACATGATCCATGCGGCCTGAAACTTCTTGTACATAGTGGAGTGCTTCCCTCTTAATCGCCGTGGTCTACAGCGACGAGCACGTTAGAGGGAAACGGACGTTGCGTATGTCCGCCGGTGGCAGTTGGATACTACCTATATGGCTCAACGGCCGCTTCAAGGAATCTGACATCGCAGCGACGCCATGAGTAACCCGCCATGGTGGCAGCCAGCGGATGAAGTCGCGCTATCGCAATACATGCTTTGCGGCGCGATCAAGCCACGTTGCGATCAAATCCAGCGTGTGTGATTGCAAGGCCCAGTGTTGCCAGAATAGCGGCACATCGAGCCAGCGTCTTGGTGCGATGGCGCAAAGCGTGCCTTCCTTGATGCGCTGCTTTGCCATGGACTCCGGAGCCATGCCCCAACCCAGACCATACTCAGCAGCCCCGACAAACGCATGGGGCGAGGGTATGTAATGGATGGGTGGGGCCAGCTTGGCTCGCGTGATGCTGCGAATAAATCGACGTTGCAGATCGTCTTTGCGATTGAATACCAGCATGGGCGCCTGCGACATCGAACTGGCACCCAGACCTTCAGAAAAATGCTGCTTTACGAAAGAGGGCGAGGCAACGGGGAGATATCGCATTGTTCCTAGCCGATGAACGTGGCACCCCTGGAGGCGGAGGGCGTCACTGGTGACTGCACCCATGACCGAACCGTTACGCAGCAGGGCCGTGGAGTGGTCTTGATCCTCCACATGGATATCAAAGAGGAGTCCGTGTTTCTCGTGCAGGCCGGCAATGGCGTCGAGCAACCAGGTGGCCAGTGAATCGGCATTGACAGCAATCGCGATGGGCTCGCGCGTGGCCAGTGGTTCAGCGAACGTCTCCAAGGCCTCGCGCTCCAGAAGTCGCATCTGTTGCACGCCGCGTAGCAGACGCGCGCCGGCAATCGTCGTCCGACATGGTACCTGGCGCAATACCAGCACCTGGCCGAGGCGATCCTCCAGCGTCTTGATGCGTTGGGATATCGCCGATGGTGTCAGTGAGAGCCGACGGGCCGCTTTTTCGAAGCTTCCCTCTTCGATAACGGCATGAAGCGCGACGAGTTGGGGATGGATCAGGCTCATGATGAAGTCATTCTAAAGTTACTTAAGAAAAATAAGTTTTACTTAATAAGTGAAGTCACCGAAAGTGCTGCAACCAGTCACGGCGTGAGGTGTCATGAATCCTTACTTGTATGGTCTTGGTGCAGGTGCCAGCCTGATCGTTGCCATCGGAGCGCAGAATGCCTTCGTGCTGCGCCAAGGACTGATGCGCCAATACGTTGGCCAGGTCGTGCTGGTGTGCGCAATGGCCGACGCATGCCTCATCGTGGCGGGCGTGGCAGGCATGGGTGCCCTGGTGCAAGGCACGCCCTGGTTGCTCCAGGTCACCCGGGCTGCTGGCGCGTTGTTCCTGTTGACCTATGCCATTGTTGCGGCGCGACGAGCGATTCAGGGGCAGGGGCAGTGGGGCTCCGGTGATGCCATGGCACGGGGAAGGTGGCGCGTCCTGCTCACCTGCCTTGGTTTTACCTTGCTCAACCCGCACGTCTATCTGGACACCGTCGTATTGCTGGGCAGCCTGTCGACACGCTTTGCGCACAGCAGCGAGCGAGCGTGGTTTACTGCTGGCGCAGTGACAGCAAGTTTTGCCTGGTTCGCCGGGTTGGGTTTTGGGGCCCGATGGTTGTTGCCTTGGTTTACCAAGCCTTCCGCGTGGCAATGGCTGGATGCTGGCGTGGCAGTACTGATGCTGGTATTGGCCGCTTTGATGATAGTAGGGATGGTGGGCGCGTGATCGTTCTGGCGAATCGCTTTGGCGCCCAGATCAACATAAAGCACCCGTCGCTCCATCAAAACCCGGCCTCAAGGTGTATCCGCGCCCTTCGAAGCTTCGTGGAGACAATGAGAAGAAGTTCTTGCAGGAGGCTGGAAGCGCTTGTCTGGCGGCTGCCGGTTTACGAATTCAATGAATCATAAGGCGGTCGATGTAGCATCGTGTTGCCGTTGCTGGACGCCTCCCTTCTGTTGGAGAGGACTTCCGCCACGGTCGATGCCGTCGAGCCGGATCACGTGTGCTCAAAAGCCAGATGTGTCCAGGTGCTGATCTTCGCTAGACCCATCAGGTTCAGCTTACCTCGATCACGCAACCTCTTGGCCTGGCCAACACCTTGAAATAAGAAAGACAGGTGCCCTTTCCAGCCAGGGCCCTGTCTTGACTCGTCCTGGATGAACGCCGTAGTTCGTCACGCAGCGTCAGATGCCTTCACGCAGTACAATGACTTCCCATCGTTCATTCGCCAATGCTGCCTTGTAGAGCTCTGGCCAGTCGCTTGGGATTTTTTGCGGTAAACGAACCTCAATGTCAGGTACAAAATCGGTCGCTTGAGGGGCGCGAGGATACGACGACCACGGATTCAAAAGATGGTCAAATGGATTGACTGGGAATGCCTGCGCAGTCGATTTCTCATAGCGGATGGTGGTTCCATCGGCATGAAGCCGTAAGGTTGTGTCGTCTCCATCGCGCAGGCTGTGAATGCGATCGGCGACCCAAATGAATTTTTGAGTGGTAGCCAAGTTGCATGGCTCCAGGTTGACACGATTGCCTGGCACAACGGTAAGACATTGTTGATTTCTACGGGCGCGATAGCGGTTCTCCGCATCGAAATTCCAATGCAGGGAAATATTGTCAGCAAGGCACTCCGTCAGCGAATTGGTCGCACTGTTAAGGCAGCCGCCACCGCTTGCTGAGCGTAGCATTACCGTAATTTCGCTCTCCAAATAGGGGGAGTCTGCTTGAATAGAGACTTGAGCCTTCGGGCCATTAAAGAGATCGGGTGGAAGCCCTTTGTTCTTACCAAATCGCGCATAGCGAATTGCATAGTTCGAACTAATAGTCAGCGGATTTCTAAATTCTCCAGGGACCTCCCACACAGTGAAGGTATCGCCGCCAAAATGTTGCATGAGAGGTGTTACGCGATCAGTGGTTGGGGAGCTGCCAAAATAATCTGGTTTGTCGCGTATGAAAGGTGCCATGCTAACCTCCCAATAAGAGTATGAGATAGGATTGGCGAAACTCCCAAATTTGGCGACGTAGTAATCTTTTAGCGAGAATTTTATAATTTTTTCTTCTGTGTACTCTTTTGCAAAATTAAATGAGAAGCCAGCCTTGGCCGATACAGAGGGAACCTTTCCTTGCAGGCCGGCCGAGCGTTCCGCGGAAAGACCGAAGCCATAGCTTGTTTTTGTGGCGCGAGAACTACTGAGGTCGATCTCGGTTCGGCCATCGCTATCTGGATATTGCTCTGTGAGTACTGGTTGGGTGCCCGGCGCAAGAAGTGATTGCGTGAGTCTGTACATGGTTGGTATCTGCAAATATCCGGCTTGAAATCCGTACAGCGAAGCGGGTGCATTGTACTTCGATGTCGCGATAATTTTCTTTACATCGCGGCTGATGGAAGAGTCGCGAAGAATCGTTACATCCTGTGTGATGGATGCGCCGTTTGGGCCGTACACAATCACTCGGGCGGTTTGGCGTGGTACTTCTACAGGAATGCCATCCTTCATCTTGAAGGCGAGGCTTGAATGTTTGGCAGAAAATGGCTGCAAATGAGCATTTTTGAGTGAGAGTGCGCCTTGTTTTTCTTCCGTGATACGGTGTGCTAGCGCTTCTGCGATTCGTGTCGCTTTGACCAAAGCAGAATTGTTGCCTGGCAGTGGTTCCGCGGCAAGGATTTCCAGCCTGCCTTCGCTATCGCGACGATAGATGGCGGCTTCCACGTCAGATGAAGCTCCAAACAACTTGCTTATGATGTCGCTCGATATCGACGGGTCGTCACGTGAGATAAAAATGGCCATGCCATTGTCAAACATGATCGCCACCTCGTTACGTACGGCAGGATCATCAAGCGCGTTGGCATCCACCCAGCCGATCTCCATAAGCATGGGGTCTGTTTGCGTGATGGGTTGAAATATTGCTTCAAGTGGTGCTCTGGTGGCTGTTACGCCATGTCCGTGTTGCACGGAAAGTAGAGCAACCTCACGCAAAGGAACCACTTTGACTTGAGAAGGTAATGCTTGGCTCGTCGTAGAAATTGACGATGACATGATCGCAGTAAATACGAGTGCTCCATTGATCCCCATTTTTCGGGCTGCCATTTTACATCTAAACATGTTTACTCCTTCGCGCCGTCATGGCGCAGGAGAAGCATGTATGTCAGAGAGTTGCGTGAATGCCGGTTTTGTCCGTAAGTACTGCTGCGCTGGGTTCAAGCTTTAGTGAGGCTTTTGCCGTTGAGTTGTCCCGGCGTGGTTGAAGACTCCGGGCTTTGAGAGGATAGGGTAATGAGTATGTCAGCGAAGTAATCTGTTGAGACGCGAGAACGCGAGAACGCGCGACGCGGATGATGTTCGTGCATCGCAGGGACAAGATGTTGCTGTCGGCGAGGATCGGGTCGATAGTCGTGATCGTCGTGTGGTGCAGACACTGTGCAACGGAGGACGCCTGGACGAGCGCGCCCTGGGACTGCGCGATGGCTTGCCCACCTGCGCGCACGAGTCGCTTGAGATGCGCCAAGCTAACGAGATCCTGAGCAAGGCATCAGCGTATTTTGCCCACGCGCAGCTCGACTGCCGAGTCAAGCCATGAGGACATCTCTTAAGGAACAAGGGAGTATCTGTGGCGTCCAGTCGATCTGCAAAATGTCACCTCGTCCCATCGATTTGCGACCTACATGCGGCCAGGCGAGCCGATTTGGCCAAGGCGCCGCCGCGAGCGGAGCCAGACGAGCCTTCAAGCGTCGCTATCCACGGTTGTGGGACGGAGAACCGCTACGTCCACCACGTGCGTGAAATCGGGCGATGGAAACGGCATTCATCGGCCGATGTGGCGCGAAGACGATGCTCAGCGATCTAGTGGTGCCCTATCGGCTGGATCGGGTGTGCGGTCAGTTCCGGGACTTGGCAAGGGCGTCTGTATATAGAACTCGTGCTCGATGCTATGGGGCGAGTGTTGCGTACGCTCAAGCCCTTCGGTCCAGGGGGAGGACTAGTGCGCTGATGGCCGCGGCTCGCCATGCATATCCATTCGCTGTGCCGAACGCCTGGCCGAACGGCCGACCTGCGGAGCAGACCACGCTGGGGTGGTTCAATCACGAGGTTGATCATTACTTTTTGTATGGGTAGGTATGCAAAATGCGAACATTTAAAAACCCCGAAAACGGGCCTTTTCTGGTTTGAAGTCCGTAATATGTTCGCTGCGGTGTCGGCGTATGTCGCTTGATGCGCGCGTATACAAAACAGGATGTCAAACATATGGACTTCAGGATCGTTGCCCTCGGGCTCGGCATGCTCTTCAGCGTGCCGGTGGTTGCACAAGAGGGCTTTTACGTAAGTGGCAAGCTATTGGGTGTCCAGCGCCCGATGACTGATATGACTTTAACCAGTCCCCGGGTGAGCCATCGTGTCACCTCCCCCCAGGATGCGCGTCGCTTCAATGGCTCGTTAGCGGCGGGTATGACGTTTGCCAAGGCATATCGCGCGGAACTGGAATACACCTTGCCGTCCACGGGCCAATACGTGGCTAGGTGGGCTCCGTTCGTCAATAACGACAACCGACTCAAGACGCGCGCGCAACGCTTGATGGTCAATGTCTATCGCGATTGGGCCGTGTCTCCTCATCTTTCGATCCATGGCATGGCGGGCGTTGGCGGAGCCTGGATTCGTGCGGATGGCTGGCAGACCAGGCCGGATCGGGCGTTTGCCCTGCGCACCACGTTCCGGCCTGCCTATAGCCTGGGCCTGGGTGCCGGGCTTCAGGTCGCCCCGGATGTCGTGCTCGATGCGGGTTACCGCTACGTGAGGTCAGGGCAGTTTTCTACCGGAAGGAACCGGTTTGCCAATGCCGCCATGGCTCGGGATGAGCAATTGCAGGCGCGCTATGGCGAACACAATGTCTACGTAGGTGTGCGCAAGACGTTCTGATCGCTTCTTCGTTGAGGTGCCGGGGACTGTTTCGGCAGTCTTCGGTCAGACGGGCAATGCGCTAATATGGCGAAGTCCATCTTGCCGTTTCAGGTTCCACATGGCCGTGTTCCGTCTAGCGCTTGCCCAATTCGATTTCCCGGTCGGCGCGGTTGCCGCCAATGCGGCCAGAGTTCGTGAACTGTTGGGGCAGGCCAAGGCTGGCGGTGCAGCGTTGATTGCCTTTCCGGAGTTGACGCTCAGTGGCTATCCTCCGGAAGACCTGCTTCTGCGGCCGAGTTTCCTTAGCGCTTGCGAGAGCGAACTGCAGGCCATTGCGCGCGAAACCGATGGTGTCGCCGCCCTGGTCGGATACCCGCACAGCGAAGGCGAGGTATACAACGCTGCCGCACTGCTTCGTCATGGCAAAGTGGAGTGGTCCGCTCACAAGCAGGCGTTGCCCAATTACGGTGTATTCGACGACAAGCGCTATTTCCGTCCCGGACACGAAACGCAGGTCGCCTCGATCCATGGCGTCACGGTGGGGGCGTTGATCTGCGAAGACGTCTGGGAGGCCGAGCCAGCTGCTGCGGCCGCGGCAGCTGGAGCCGAATTGCTGGTTGTGATCAATGCTTCGCCGTGGGACCGCGCCAAGCAACAGACGCGCGAGGAGGTGCTGGTGGCGCGCGCCCGCGAGACAGGTTGCGCCATTGCCTACGTGAACATGGTGGGCGGCCAGGACGAGGTCGTGTATGACGGTGGTTCGGTGCTGATCAACGGCGATGGCAGCATCGCTGCGCGGGCGCCGACGTTTGCCGACACTTTGTTATGGGCCCGATTCGATCCGCAGACGCGGACATTCAGCCCTCAGGATTGGCCCGCCGCCGATGAACAGCCCGCAGAGAGCACCCTGTATCGGGCTTTGGTGCGAGGCATTGCTGACTACATCAACAAGAACGGTTTCAGCGGTGTGCTGCTGGGTCTTTCCGGGGGTATCGATTCAGCGTTGACGCTGGCGTTGGCCGTCGATGCGTTAGGGCCTGAGCGGGTGACCGCCATCATGATGCCCTCACGGTACACCTCGCAGTTGTCGCTCGATGGCGCACGCGTGCAAGCGGAGAAACTCGGTGTCGCCTACCACGTGATTTCCATCGAGGAGACCTATCAGTCATTCGTCGATGCCCTGACACCGGCCTTTGATGGTAAGGGGCCGGATATTACCGAAGAGAACCTGCAGTCACGCACTCGCGGCGTGATGTTGATGGCCCTGTCCAACAAGCACGGTCGCCTGTTGTTGGCCACCGGCAACAAGAGCGAAATGGCGGTGGGTTACGCCACGCTTTACGGTGACATGTGCGGCGCGTACGCACCGTTGAAAGATGTATACAAAACCGTGGTCTATCGCCTTTCGCAGTGGCGCAACAGCGTGGCCGGCGAGGGTGGTTGGGCCATCCCCCCGGAAGTCATCGAGCGTCCGCCCTCGGCGGAGCTGCGCGACAACCAGACCGACCAGGATTCCCTGCCGCCTTATGACGAACTCGATGCCATCCTCGAACGCTTCATCGAAGGCGAGGAGTCGCAGGCAGAGATAGCCGAGCATGGTTTCGATCCTGAGACCGTACGTCGTGTCGTACGCCTGGTGTTGATCAACGAATTCAAGCGACGGCAGTCCGCACCGGGGCCCAGGGTCACAACGAAGGCTTTCGGGCGGGAACGTCGTTACCCGATCACCTCCGGCTGGAAGTGATCTCACCCCGACGTCGACACCCTCGTTACCCCGGGAAACATCGAGCGCTCAGGAGCGATTTTGTTCGCGAAGCGGTCTGGGGTGTAGACGCAGACTGGCGCTGTCAACTTCCAAGCCGCGACTTGCATCGCGACTGAAGTCGCTCGTACGTGAATCGATCAGCGATGTGGTTGCTGGCCATCGACGAAGCGCGAATGTTTTCCACAGCCGCTGTGGATGTGGCTGGCGCAAACCTGTGGACAAGTCTATTTTGACGTTTTGTCTTCAGGCACTTAGTACGCATTGATCACGATTTGCCCAGGCTCTCATGCAGGAGCGACTTCAGTCGCGAAGCGGCCTGGCCGCAGGCTGGGCTCTGGATCTGCGGAGCCGCGACGGTCCACGTTCTGCACTTGACGGGATCGTCCGGTTCAATAATTATCCGCATCCTCACTCACGAGGAGTGCGCTCATGATTTACATCGCCACGCACGCGTCCATCGTCACTCACCGGCTGCTTGCCGCCTGCTGATCGATTCGTCGATACAGCGCTTCCGAGCCTGACGATCTCCGTCCCTAAAGGACGCGTGTCCCAGCAGTTTTCGTCCCGCGCCTGATCGGTGCGGTTGAATCGTTTGCGTTGTGTGGCGGCCTTTAAGGTCGCGCGCACGCGTGCTGCCAAAAGAAGTGCCCGACTTATGACTACGCATGAACACACAGCCCTGCGCCGTGTTGCAGCCTATTTGCGTGCCCGCATGGGTGCACAGGGTGAAGTGCAGCGGCTGGCCCCGTTCACCGTTACGTTCGACCCCAATAGCGATGTGCCTGCACGCAATTATGCTATGCCCGATGATGGCGCGCTGGCTGGCCGTTTTGCCGTCAGCATGCTCAAGGATATGTTCCTGCGCCGACGCCGGACCCCGCGCCTGGAGTACATTGATGAACTGGCTCCTGCGTTGCTGGCCCAATTGCAGGCGCAGGATTTCATCATCGCACCGCCGTTGTCGCTGATGACTTGTGCGCGCGATCAACTGGTTGCCGATTGCGACCTGGACGGTGTCGCCTGGACATTGGCCGAGTCGGAGGCCGAACTGCATGCGGCCGCTACGGTGCAGAACCATGCTTACGGCTTCACGCACACCAGCGAGGCTGACGTGGAGCGGCTTCACCAAGTGGTGGACCAGGGTGGCGCCGTGGCCCTGGCATGTTGCCCAGAGGGTTCGCCGCTCGGCGCCGGTCTTTATACGCCTCCGGTCGATGGAGTGACCGAGATCGCCGCTCTCGGCGTGGCCTCGCAGGCCCGCCGTCGTGGTATCGGGCGCGCCATGACCGCGCTACTGGCCGATCATGCCTTCGTGCAGGGAGTGGAATGTCCTTTCCTGATGACCGAGCAGGCCAACGAGGATCGCGTCTACCGCCGTGCGGGCTTTATCCGGTTCGGCCGGCTTCTCACGGTTTCAGCATGAAAAAAGGCCGGCAGTGGCAAGCACTGCCGGCCTCGGATTGTCGCTCGTTCGATCTCGTCGTCAGCCTTGCTGGCGATCAGTGATGCCCCGAGAACGGAATCATCTTGCGCAGCGTGGACGGCGGATGCGGCCACTTGGCATCTTTCAGGTATGGATGATCCGGGTAGTTCAAAGCCAGCACCTGGCGCGTCTGGTCGGCCAGGCTCTTCTGATTCAGCGCGATGTAGCTGCGGGTCAGAATGGCCAACGCGTCCCCGGTCTGCGGGGCCTGTTGGTAGTGCTCGATCACGTACTGCGCCCGGTTGGCCGACGCGATATAGGCCTTATTGCGCAGGTAGAACTCGGCGACGTTGATTTCGAACTGGGCGAGCACGTTGCGCAGGTAGATCATGCGCTGGCGGGCGTCGGTCGAATAGGCACTGTCAGGAAAGCGGCGGGTCAGTTCGGAGAAATCGTCGAACGCTTGCAGGTTGTAGCCCTGGTCGCGGCGCGTCTGGTTCTCGTCACGATGCATCAGACGCTCGATGGCGCCGCTGGTGCGGTCGAAGTTGATCAAGCCGCGCAGGTAGTAGGCGTAATCGACATGTTGCTGCGTGGGATAGGTCTTGATGAACCGGTTGATCGTGGAATATGCGTCATCCGGTTGGTTGTCCTTGTACTGCGAGTACGCCAGGTCAAGCTGGGCCTGCTCGTTGTAGTCGCCGGAAGGGAAGCGGGCGATCAGGCGCTGATAGGCCTTGGTCGCCGCCGCATAGTCGGCGTTCTCCAGCGAGTTGTGCGCAAAGGCGTAGAGCTTCTCCACCGGCATCGTGTCCACGTTGTCGCGCTTGTGGCGGAACATCGAGCAACTGCTCATCGCCACGGCGATGACGAGCACAATGAGGAGTTTCAGGGCCGGCTTGGTTACGCGCATGGGGTCGGATTTCTGAGTGTCGAACGGTGGATGATAGCCTATAGCGCCGGGACTCGGGACTTGGGCGGTGGATCCGACGGTTTTCCCGCCGGTGTCCTCCCCAAGGTCCTCTTTGCCCGGCCGCCTGCCAGCTTGCGGGATGTCCTGCGAGTGTCCATATCCCCGAGCCGTGAGTTTTGCTCCATGACTGTAGTTCGCCACGAAGCCATCGTCCCCTTGTCGGCGGCAGGTCGCAGGTTTGACCAGACCCTGGCCGATATGTTCCCCGATTATTCCCGTTCCCGGCTGACCGGCTGGATCAAGGAGGGGGCGGTGACCCTGGATGGCACCCATATGCCGCCTCGATACCTGCTCAGGGGGGGAGAAAAGGTCGTCGTGGAGGCCGAACTGGCCGCCGAAGTCACCTCCCAGCCCGAGGATATCGCCCTGGACATCGTTCACGAGGATGATTACCTGCTGGTGCTCAACAAGCCCGCAGGGCTGGTCGTGCACCCGGGAGCCGGCAACCCGGCCGGCACCGTGCTCAATGCCTTGCTGCACCATGACGCCCGGCTGGCCGAGCTTCCGCGCGGTGGTATCGTGCACCGCCTGGACAAGGACACATCGGGCTTGATGGTGGTCGCGCGCACGCTGGCGGCCCATACCGGCTTGGTGGACATGCTGTCCCGGCACGAAGTGGAGCGCCAGTACGAGGCGGTCGTGGTGGGAACCTTGGTGGCCGGCGGCACGGTGGATGCGCCGATAGGCCGCCATATGGGCGATCGGCTGCGCCAGGCCGTGCGTGACGAGGAGGACGGCAAGCACGCCGTCACCCATTACCGGCTGCGCGAGCGTTTTCGCGCACACAGCCTGCTGCAATGCAGCCTGGAGACGGGGCGTACCCACCAGATCCGCGTGCACATGACCCATATCAATCATCCGCTGGTGGGTGATCCCCTGTATGGCGGCGGCCTGAAGCTCCCCAAGGGCGCCTCGCCCGAGCTGGTCGCGGCCCTGCGAGGATTTCGTCGTCAGGCGCTGCATGCGGAGCGGCTGGCGTTTGAACACCCGGTCACGAGCGAGCCGTTGTCGTTCGCGGCCGAGCGCCCGGCCGACCAGCAGGCCCTGATCGATGCCTTGCGCAGCGACCTGTCCGTTCACGGCCATGACGACTATTGAGCCGGGTATGGGCGACCTGGCCTGGGTGTTTCCCGATTGGCCGGCGCCGCGAGGTATCCGGGCCGCGGTCACCACACGCCATGGCCCGGGCGTGTCCGCCCCGCCATTCGAGCGTTTCAACCTGGGCCTGAGCAGTGGCGACAACATCGACGCTGTCGTCGCCAACCGATGCGCACTGCGTGAGGCGCTGGGCCTGCCTTCGACGCCGCGCTGGCTTCAGCAGGTACATGGCACGGTGGTAGCCGATCTGGGTCCATTATCCGGGGAGCATGAGCCTCAGGCTGATGCCGCGGTTTCCCGGGTGCCGGGGACCGTATTGGCCATCCTGACCGCCGATTGCGTGCCTGTACTGTTTGCCAGCGATGACGGGCACCAGATCGGCGCGGCACATGCCGGCTGGAAAGGCCTGGCCGCTGGGGTGCTGGAGGCGACCGTCGAGCAGATGCAGGTATCGCCGCAACGCGTGACGGCCTGGATCGGTCCCTGCATCGGTACCGCCTCCTATGAAATCGACGCGCCGGTACGGGATGCCTTCGTGCACGTCGATGCCTCGGCCACTGATTATTTCCAGGCTACCCGACCCGGGCATTGGCTATGCGACATGGCGGGCCTCGCGCGCCATCGACTGGTACGGATGGGCGTGCCGCAGATTTTTGGTGGTGACTTCGATACGCGCACCGATGAGCGGTTCTATTCCTATCGCAGGGAGGGCGCCAGAAGCGGACGGTTTGCGTCGCTGGTCTGGCTGGAAGGGTAGCCGCGGCGGTAGGCGGGAGATGGGTGTTGGCGGCGCGAAAGCCGGCTACTTGAGTCCAGCCATCCAGCTTGCGTTAAAGCCATCGTAACTTCGAAGGTTTGTCCATGGCTGTCGGACTTGCATCCCCGTCACCCGTTTCCAGGTCCTCCGTGCTCATGCGGCCAGTGCGTCGAGAAAAGAGATACGCCACGCGGTGATGTCTTGCTGCTGTAAGGTCTCCATCATGGCGTGCCAGCGATTGCGGCGCTCTTTCAGCGGCATCTTCAATGCACGCTCCAACGCGTCGGTCACTTCCTCGGTGTCGGCCGGATTGACCAGCAGGGCTTGCGTCAGCTCCTGTGCGGCGCCCGCAAAGCGGGATAGTACGAGTACCCCGGGGTCCTTGGGGTTCTGGCTGGCTACGTATTCCTTGGCCACCAGGTTCATGCCATCACGCAAGGGCGTGATCAGTCCTACGCGTGCGACACGGTAGTAGCCGCTGAGTACGGAATGGGGGAACGAGTTGTTGACGTAGCGGATCGGTACCCAATCGGGAGCGGCATAAACGCCGTTGATGTGTCCTGCGCTGCGCTCCAGGTCACGGCGGATCTGGCGATATTCCGGCACCGTCGTACGTGAGGGTGGAGCAATCTGCAGGAAAGTCACCTTGCGGTGGAAATCCGAGGCGCGTTCAAGCAGGCGTTCATAGGCATGGAAGCGCTCTGGCAAGCCTTTGGAGTAGTCCAGGCGATCGACGCCGATGATCAGGGCGCGTCCGTCCAGGCTGGCGCTCAACTGCCGTACTTCTTCCTGGTCGATCGAGTGTCTGGCCATGTCCGCGACCTGCTTGGTGTCGATGCCGATCGGAAACACCCCGGCGCGGAAAATGCGTCCATTTTCCGCGCGCATGCGATGACCTGGCCGCATGACGGCATGGGCTTCGTGCAGGAAATAGTCTTCCAGGGCGCGCAGGTCGCGCGCGGTGTGCAGCCCGATCAGATCGTAGCTGGACAATGTTTCCAGCAGCTCACGATGGTGCGGCAGGGCGATCAGCAGGCCCGCCGCTGGCAGGGGCGTGTGCAGGAAGAAGCCGATCCGGTTGCGCACGCCGCGCTCACGCAGCATCGAGGCAAGCGGAATGAGATGGTAGTCATTGATCCAGATCAGATCGCCCGGTTCGATCAGTTCGACCAGCCGCTCGGCGAACAGGGTATTAACTCGTAAATAGCCGTCCAGATGGCCACGGTTGTAATCGACCAGGTCGGGCCGGTAGTGCAGAAGCGGCCAGAGCGTGCGATTGGCGTAGCCATCGTAGAAGTGATCATGATCATCCTTTGACAGATCGATCGTGGCGTATTCGACCGGGCCGTCCTTGAGGCGGTGCAGTTCTCCGGCCGTGTGCTTGCCGGTCTTCCCGCTCCAGCCAAACCACAACCCACCGCGCTCACGCAACGCATCGCGCATGGCCGATGCCAACCCGCCGGTAGCGGTCTGGTTGGGCATGGCAACGCGGTTTGAGACGACGATCAGGCGAGACATGGGATTCCTCTTTGGAGTGCGTGAATGGGGCGGGGACGCCGCCTGTAAAGGGTAAGGAGGAAGATCAACAACTCGCCCCCGGCTCCCCTCTCTACCCTTTGCAGCGAGCATCGCGAGCGACTTTTCAGGCAGCGCAGCCGCCGGCTTTACCTTCGTTACATTGCATCTTCCCAGCGACGCGACAGCCTCATCGCGGCCTGGATCAGGCCAACCAGTGAATAAGTCTGCGGGAAATTGCCCCAGTGCTCGCCGGTCTGCGGAGCGATATCTTCCGACAATAAGCCCAGCGGATTGAGCCGGGAGAGCATATTTTCGAACATGGCGCGGGCCTGGTCGCGGCGGCCGATAGCGGCGAGTGCTTCGATGTACCAAAAGGTGCATATGTTGAAGCTTGTCTCCGGTTCGCCGAAGTCGTCCGGTGCGATATAGCGGAACATGTAATTGCCGCGGCCAAGTTCCTTGCCGATCGCCTCCACAGTGGCGATGAACCGCGGATCGCTGGCCTGGAGAAAGCCGATGTCGGCCAGCAACAGCAAGCTGGCATCCAGGCGCTCGCCATCGTAGGCATCGGCAAAATGGCCCTTTTCTTCATTCCATGCGCGTGCCACGATGCGTTCGTGCAACGCGACGGCTTCGTCGTGCCAATAGCGGGCGCGCTCGTCCAGTCCCAGTTCGGTGGCGATGTGCGCCAGCCGATCACAGGCTGCCCAGCACATCGCTGCCGAATAGGTGTGCACATGCGCCCGACCACGAAATTCCCATAATCCTGCATCCGGTTGCTCGGCCATGCGCAAGGCTAATTCGCCCATGCGTTCCATACGGGTGAATGTACGCTGGTCACCCCGGGTTTCCAGGCGCTGGTCGAAAAACAGTTGCGCGGAAGCCAGCACCACCGAGCCATAGACGTCATTCTGGCGCTGACGCCATGCGTCGTTACCGACACGCACCGGGCCCATGCCGCGATAGCCGGCCAGGGCTTCGACCTGGATTTCCTTCAATTCATGTTCGAACAGGATGCCAAAGACCGGTCCGATCTCCTGGTCGTCATCAGCGGCCACGAGGTTGAATACATAGCGGATGTATTCCTCCATCGTGCGGGTAGCGCCCAGTCGATTGAGCGCTCGCACGGTGAATGCCGCGTCACGTAGCCAGCAATAACGGTAGTCCCAGTTGCGCGACGAGTCTGGTGACTCGGGGATCGATGTCGTCAGCGCCGCTACAATGGCACCTGTCGCTTCGTATTGGCATAGCTTCAGGGTGATGGCAGCACGAATAACATGCGTCTGCCACTCGTAAGGAATGGACAGGTACCGGACCCAGTCACGCCAGTAGGCGATCGTGCTGTCCAGGGTGTGATGGATGAACTCGGCCGGACCTTGCGTGAGTGTCTCGTCCGGGCCCAGGACAAAATGGGCCGCGCGATCCAGCCCGAACGGCAAGCCGCGCTCGATCAGTGGTGTCGCCACGTCGGAGGTCAGTCGCATCACCACGTCGCTGAGCATATAGCGGATATGGTTGCTGCCGGAGGTAGTCTGGGGCGCGCGCGCGCCGTAGTCACACAACGGGCGCAGCAGCACTCGGATGCGCGGCGAACCGGACAGGGGCCGCACGCGCCGGGCAATCAATACCGGATGATAGAACCGCCCGTGTGCCCTGAAGCGCGGGGCGAAATCCACAATCTCGATCGCGCCGCCATGCTTGTCGTACAGGCGCGTCTGCAAAACGGCCGTATTTGGCAGGTATTGCTGCTCGGCGCGGTCGAAATCCTCCAGCGCGATGCTCCAGTCGCCACCTTCGCGTTTGGGTGAAAGCAGGGCACAGAAGCTGGCATCGGTATCGAATCGCGGCAGGCAGCACCATACGATGCGGGCTTGCGCATCGATCAGCGCGGCAACGCTGCCATTGCCGATGACGCCCAGAGACAGGTCGGCCTGCGGACCGCCTTTTGCCTCAGCCGGGGCGAACGCGATTTCCTCCATCGAATCGGTCATGCAACGTGACTCCCAGGGCATTGAGAACATGGATCAGCCAGGCCTGCACGGCGGCAGGCCCGGCCAGGGTGTATTGGGCCAGGGTGGGCTCACGGGAACCCACGCGAACGCTGATGCCATTCTCCAGGTTGGCCGTGGCGAAGCCGTGCTCGTCGGTGAAGTCGTCACCGACATAGACCGGTACGCGTCCCTGGAACGGCGCACGCTGCAACAGTTCGGCTACCGCCCGTCCCTTGTCCATGCCTGCCGGCTTGATCTCGATGACGCGATGGCCTGGCTGCGCTTCGTAATCGGGCAACTCCAGCAATAGTGCGTCCACTGCCTCGCTTAGGAGCGGCATGGCCGGGTCGCTACGGCGATCGTGCAGGGCCACGGCGATGCCTTTATCTTCCACGACGATGCCTGGGATCTGTGACGCCAAGGCGTCCGCGGCGTGGCGTAATCGCTGCCGTTCGGCGTGATCGAGCTCGATATCGCGGCGCGCACCATCGGCGTGCCGCAATTGCAGGCCGTGGATACCGGCCATGGCCCAGGCCGGCTGATGAAACAAGCGCATCAGGTCCTCGATCGGCCGGCCGCTGACCAGCGCCAATGCGCCACCCAGGGCGCCACAGGCACGGTGCAGTATATCGAGCAGGTCCTGGCCGACCTGGACCTGGTCCGGGCGATCGACAAAGTCGATCAGGCTACCGTCGACATCCAAAAAGAGCGCCCATGGATCCTGCCCTGACGGCAGGGGTGGCGCCGGCAGCGGCGAAGATGCGGGCATGGCGGGACAAATAAGTGGCACAGACACCCGATTACCGTAGCAAAGCACATGTGAAGAGCTCCCTTCACCTAAACAAAATCTTGCTGACTGGCGCCCGGGACGCTTGAAGCGTTAAATCCATGTCCATACATCCATGCGCAGTGGCGAATGACGCCAAAATGACTTGATCTTTGAGCGGGGATACCTTCCATGCGAATGGACAAACTTACGTCGCGTTTCCAGCAGGCGCTGGCTGACGCACAGTCGCTGGCCGTGGGCCGCGATCACAACATGCTCGAACCGGCGCATGTCATGGCGACCCTGCTCGATCAGCAGGGTGGCTCGACGGCACCGTTGTTGACCCAGGCTCAGGTCAATGTGCCGGCCTTGAGACAGCGGGTCGCCGAGCAGCTGGAGCGCCTGCCCAAGGTCAGCGGGGAAGAAGGCAATGTACACGTAGGTAATGAATTGACGCGGCTGCTCAACTTGACCGACAAGCTGGCCCAGCAGCGCGGCGACCAGTTCATTGCCAGCGAGTTATTCGTGCTGGCAGCACTTGAAGACAAGGGCGAGCTTGGTGCTGCCCTGAAGGCTGCTGGTGCGACCAAGGCAAATCTTGAGGCTGCGATCGACAAGCTGCGTGGCGGCGAAAAAGTGCAAAGCGAAGGCGCCGAAGACCAGCGCCAGGCGCTGGAGAAGTATTGCGTCGATCTGACGTCGCGTGCCGAGAGTGGCAAGCTCGACCCTGTCATCGGCCGCGATGAGGAAATTCGCCGAACCATCCAGGTATTGCAGCGTCGTACCAAAAACAACCCGGTGTTGATCGGTGAGCCCGGCGTGGGTAAGACCGCTATCGTCGAAGGGCTCGCACAACGCATCGTCAAGGGCGAAGTGCCGGAGGGACTGCGTGATCGCCGCGTACTGGCGCTGGACATGGGGGCGCTGATTGCGGGAGCCAAGTTCCGCGGCGAATTCGAGGAACGCCTCAAGGGCGTGCTCAACGACCTGGCCAAGCAGGAGGGCCGGGTGATCCTGTTCATCGATGAACTGCACACCATGGTGGGCGCGGGCAAGGCCGATGGCGCGATGGATGCTGGCAACATGCTCAAGCCAGCGCTGGCGCGAGGCGAATTGAATTGCATTGGCGCCACCACCCTGGACGAATATCGGAAGTTCATCGAAAAGGATGCAGCGCTGGAGCGTCGCTTCCAGAAAGTATTTGTCGGCGAGCCCAGCGTGGAAGACACCATTGCGATCCTGCGCGGGCTCAAGGAGCGCTACGCCGTGCATCATGGCGTGGAAATCACCGATCCGGCCATTGTGGCGGCGGCGACGCTGTCCAATCGTTACATCACCGATCGCCAGTTGCCGGACAAGGCCATCGACCTGATGGATGAGGCCGCGTCGCGCATCCGCATGGAAATCGATTCCAAGCCGGAGGAACTCGATCGCCTGGAGCGCCGCCTGATCCAGTTGAAGATCCAGCGCGAGATGCTCAAGAAGGAAACCGATGAAGCGTCGCGTAAACGCCTGGCCGACCTGGACACTGATATCGATAAGCTTGAGCGCGAGTTTTCCGACCTCGATGAAGTCTGGAAATCCGAAAAGGCCGCGCTGCAAGGGGCGACGAAGGTCAAGGAGCAGATCGAGCAGGCGCGCGTGGATCTGGAAACCGCGCAGCGCAAGCAGGACTATGCGCGGATGAGCGAGATCCAATACGGTCGCCTGCCGGAGCTGGAAAAGCAGCTGGCTGCCGCGCAGGCGGCAGAAAAGCAGGATTTCAAGCTGGTGCAGGATCGCGTCACCGACGAAGAGATCGCCGAGGTCGTCTCACGCTGGACGGGCATTCCGGTCAGCAAGATGCTCGAAGGCGAGCGAGAGAAGCTTCTGCACATGGAGTCGGCTCTGCACCATCGCGTGGTTGGCCAGGATGAGGCCGTGCGTGCCGTGTCCGATGCCATCCGTCGCGCGCGGGCCGGTCTTTCCGATCCCAATCGTCCCTATGGCTCATTTTTGTTTCTTGGGCCGACAGGCGTGGGCAAGACGGAACTGTGCAAGGCCTTGGCCGAGTTCTTGTTCGACACGCAGGACGCCATGGTGCGTATCGACATGAGTGAGTTCATGGAGAAACATTCGGTCAGCCGTCTGATTGGCGCGCCTCCGGGTTATGTCGGTTACGAGGAGGGAGGCTATCTCACCGAGGCAGTGCGTCGCCGGCCATACAGTGTGATTCTGCTGGACGAGGTGGAGAAGGCACACCCGGATGTGTTCAACATCCTGTTGCAGGTACTTGACGACGGGCGTCTGACGGACGGACAGGGGCGCACTGTGGATTTCCGCAACACGGTGATCGTGATGACCTCGAACTTGGGGTCGCAGATGATCCAGGAGCACTCCAGCGATACGGAGGCTGAGTACTTGCAAATGAAGGCGTCCGTGCTTGGTGTCGTGCAAGCGCATTTTCGGCCGGAATTCATCAACCGCCTCGATGAGCTAGTGGTGTTCCGTCCGCTGGAGAAAGCACAGATTCGTGCGATCGCCAGGATCCAGCTCGCCTATCTGGAAAAGCGGCTGGCTGAACGTCAATTGGCCATGCAGATCGATGATAAGGCGCTGGACCTGCTTGGTAACGTGGGCTTCGACCCGGTCTACGGAGCGCGGCCGCTCAAACGCGCCATCCAGCAACAATTGGAAAACCCGTTGGCCAGGGAGATCCTGGAAGGGCGTTTTACGGCTGGCGACACGATCACCGTCGAAACCGAGGGCAACCATCTGAGCTTCCGTAAAGCCTGAAAAAAACGGCACGAACGACGTACAGAAATCCCGGCTTTTGCCGGGATTTTTTTGCCTTCAAAAGACGGGAGGGTTCGGACAATCTTGTGGCACTGGCTCGTCATACTTTCCAGTGGCAGGGATGCCGGCGGTGCGCCCGAATGCGATGACTTGGCGTGTCGTGCGTTAACACGTGTCGGGCACTGCTGCTAAGATCGCGGCGCCTCAAGGTGGCCGACGGTTCCAGCCGGCGGCTTAAACGGGAATCTGGTGCGTCTTCACAGGCCATGCCAGAGCTGCCCCCGCAACGGTAGGCGAGTATCGATTCGCATGGCCACTGTGCTTTCGAGCATGGGAAGGCGCGGATGCCGGGGGGGATGCCCCTCGCTCGCAAGCCCGGAGACCGGCCTTGGAAGCATGACCAGACAGGCGGAGGGCCGGGTCGGGGCTGTCTGCTCTCGCCCACTCTCTGCGCCTGCCTGACCTCAAACCAGGCCGCACGGGATGAATGCGGCTTCAGGGAGCAAGCCGCATGCACGATGATCTGTTCAGTCGACCCGAAACGGGCATCGCCGCGAAAGCGCCATCGAGAGCGCATGAAACCATGATCATGATGCTGCTGGCCGTGTGCATGGTGGCCACTCGCTTCAAGCATTTTGGCGATGCGTTGCACGTGCCGGACGCCTCGATGGCAGTGTTCTTCCTTGGTGGCTTGTATCTGCGGCGGCACGTAGGGTTCGCCGCCTTCATGCTTCTGGCGGTAGGCATCGACCGGTTCGCCGTGAGCCATGCTGGTGTCAGCGACTTCTGTGTCACGCCAGCCTACGTGATGCTACTGCCAGCTTATGCAGTGCTGTGGTATGCCACCCGATGGTGTGGCAGGCATCGCAGCCTATGGGCCACACTGGTCTTCGGCCTGTTTGCCAGCGCGCTGGCGTTTGCATTGTCCAATGGTGGTTTCTACTGGTTCGGGGGGCGTTATGCCCAGCCGAACATGGGCCAATACCTTTCACGCCTGTGGCAATGGGGGCCGCTGTTCGTGCGTACCACGATGATCTATCTCGTAGCCGCCTTGTGGCTACAGCGATTCGTTGGCTGGCTGTCATCGATCATCCATCGTGGCGCGCCCATTGCGGCCCCCGCCGTGCCCCACGAAAACGCTTGAACGACATGGCCTGGCTGCAGACCACGGTGTCCATGGATTACGTGCGCATTGAGCGGTCGTGCGGTCGCGGCTTGAATCACGGTGGATGCGTTTCCCTTGTTTTGCACCATCATTTTGTCTTGATAAGGAGTGCACGCGCATGACCGAAAACCCCTCGCCGGATGCTCTGGCAGCCCAGGCGCGACATCGCGAACGCATGCAACGCAAGAAGGCATTGGTCGATCGCCGCATTGCCCGGGCCACCATTGATCGCGGCGTGCTGGTGGTCAATACAGGTAACGGCAAGGGTAAGAGTTCATCGGGTTTCGGGATGCTGGCACGGTCTTTAGGACATGGTTTTCGTTGTGGCGTGGTGCAGTTCATCAAGGGCAGTTTCTCCACTGGCGAGGAAGCATTCTTTCGTCGCTTCGACGATGAACTGGACTATCACGTGATGGGCGAAGGATTTACCTGGGAAACGCAGGACAAGGAGCGTGACATCGCGGCGGCGCAGGCCGCCTGGGCCGTTGCCGCGTGCATGCTTGGCGATCCGGAGTATGACTTTGTGCTCCTGGACGAACTGAACATTGCGCTGGTCAAGCAATACGTTACCCTGGATCAACTGCTGCCGGCATTGGCCGCGCGGCCACCAAGGCAGCATGTGGTCATCACGGGTCGTGGCGCACCGGATGCCCTGGTTGAAGTTGCGGACACGGTCACCGAAATGCGTGTCGTCAAGCACGCGTTCCAGGCCGGCATCAAGGCACAGCAGGGTATCGAATTGTGAGTGAACACCGTTGCCCGGCGTTGCTGGTATCCGCACCGGCGTCGGGACAAGGCAAGACCAGTGTTACGGCGGCGCTGGCACGCTGGCATCGGCGACAAGGACGCAAGGTATCGGTTTTCAAGACCGGGCCGGATTTTCTCGATCCGACCGTGCTCGCCCGTGCCAGCGGCGGGGCGGTCTACCAGCTCGATCTATGGATGGGCGGCGAGGAGGATGTGCGTGAGCGTTTGCATCGCGCCGCCGCCGAAGCCGATCTATTGCTCATCGAAGGTGTCATGGGCTTGTTCGACGGCAGCCTTTCCAGCGCTGACTTGGCCGTTCGCCTGGGTATTCCCGTGCTGGCCGTGATCGACGGATCGGCCATGGCACAGACGTTCGGTGCGGTGGCCTTTGGACTGGCGCATTATCGTGCCGGGTTGCGCGTCTATGGTGTCACGGCCAATCGGGTGGGCAGTGACTATCACGCACAATTGCTGGCCGACAGCCTGCCGCCGGACCTGACGTGGCTGGGTGCCCTGCCACGCGCAGCCGAACTGGCGCTTCCCGAACGCCATCTGGGCCTGGTGGCCGCGGGCGAACAGGACGATATCGACATGAGACTGGATGCGCTGGCCGACGCATGGGGCGCACATGCGCGCGACGTACTTCCTGCGCCAGTGGGATTTCCAGCGACGCATCGCTCGGTCTTCATGCCACTGTTGAAAGGTAAGCGCATTGCCATCGCGCAGGACGCGGCGTTCTGTTTCCTGTACCCGGCCAATCTGGACCTGTTGCGCGACGCCGGTGCCGAGTTGATCTTCTTCTCTCCCGTGGCGGGCGACGCTTTACCGGCGTGTGATGCGGTCTGGTTGCCAGGGGGGTATCCGGAGTTGCATCTTGCCGCGCTGGCGCGCAACACCCGGCTACGAGACGCACTGCATGCCCATGTCGATGCCGAACTGCCCTTGCTGGCTGAATGTGGTGGCATGCTGTACGTGCTCGATGCGTTGACCGATCGCGACGGCGTTACTTATCCCATGGCCGGGCTGTTGCAAGGTCAGGCCGCCATGCAATCGCGACTATGTGCTTTGGGCATGCAATCTGTGACCCTGCCCGAGGGCAGCTTGCGCGGGCACACCTTTCACTATGCCCAGGCACAGATCACGCGGTCTCCCGTGGCGCTCACGGTTAATCCCGATAAAGGTCCAAGTCGCGAAGGTGTGTACCGGCACCACCGGATGACGGCGAGTTTCATGCACTTGTATTTCCCTTCCAACGCCGATGCGGCGATGCGCTTGTTCCTGCCATGATCGCGTTGGCCATGCTTGCCGCGGTGGTGTTGGATCTGATCCTGGGAGAACCGCGACGATGGCACCCGCTGGTGGCATTCGGGCGTCTTGCCGGTTATTGCGAACAGCGCCTGTATGGCGATGCGCGTTGGTCGGGTCTGGTCGCCTGGGCCATCAGCGTTTTGCCGGTGGTGCTGATCATGGCCGTGGCCCATGCGGCGCTCCTGCGTTGGTCACTCTGGGCATCGGGTGTTTTCAACGCCGTCATGCTGTATCTGGCGATCGGTTTACGCAGCCTTGAGGAGCACGCCCGGCCCGTCGCCGAAGCGCTCCTGCAGAATGATCTTCCCGCGGCCCGGACAGCGGTGTCGCGCATGGTCAGCCGTGACACCGGCGCGCTGGATGAATCGCGCGTGGCAGCGGCGGCGACTGAATCGGTCCTGGAAAACGGCGCCGATGCGGTGTTCGGTGCTTTGTTCTGGTTTGCCTTGCTGGGGGCGCCGGGCGTTGTGCTCTATCGTCTGGCCAATACGCTCGATGCGATGTGGGGCTATCGCACGCCGCGCTACGAGCGCTTTGGCTGGGCTGCGGCACGTATCGATGATGTGCTCAATTATGTGCCGGCGCGGCTGACAGCGGTCACCTATGCATTGAGCGGCGATGCCTCACGCGCATGGCGCTGCTGGAGGCGTCAGGCGCGCGCATGGGACAGTCCCAATGCCGGGCCGGTGATGGCAGCCGGTGCCGGTGCTATCGCCGTGCGCCTGGGCGGCCCAGCGCCTTACCACGGCGTCATGGAAGAACGTCCGCGCCTGGGCGAGGGCGAGACGGCCTCCGCCATGTCGATCAAGGCGGCCGTCATGCTGGTCAAGCGCGGTGTTGCTTTGTGGGTCATGATGGCGCTGCTGTGGATGTTCGCCAGCCTGGGGGGCACGCATGCTTGAACATGGTGGACGCTTGCGCGCGGCCGTTCGCACGTATCAGATTCCGCTTGAGCGGTGGCTGGATCTTTCCACCGGCATCAGTCCCTTCGCGTGGCCCGTACCCGCCGTGCCCGCGGCGGCCTGGCATCGCCTGCCCGATGATGACGACGACCTGGAAAGCGTTGGCAAGCAGTATTACGGTGCACGGTCCCTGCTGCCGGTTGCCGGTTCCCAGGCGGCGATCCAGGCACTGCCCGCGCTTCGCCCTGCGTCCAGCGTGGGTGTACTGGCGCCCGGTTATGCCGAGCATGCGCACGCCTGGCGTCGACTCGGCCACCGCGTGAGCCTGGCCTCGGCGCAGGCGTTGTTGGCCGACAGCGACCTGTTCGATGTCATCGTGCTGATGCATCCCAATAACCCTGGCGGCGAGTGTTTTGCGGTCGAGCCATTGCTTGCGTTGCACCAGCGATTGGCCGCACGGGGCGGCTGGCTTGTCGTCGATGAGGCCTTCATCGATGCCACGCCCGAAAGCAGTCTTTGCGGATACGCCGGGCGCGAAGGCCTGGTGGTGCTGCGGTCGGTCGGCAAGTTCTTCGGCATGGCTGGAGCCCGGGCCGGGTTCGCATTCGCGTGGGACTGGCTGCTCGACGCATTGCGCGAGCAACTGGGGCCTTGGACACTCACGGGGCCCACGCGTCACGTACTCAAGCTGGCCCTGGCCGATGACGTGTGGCAAGCCGGCGTGATTGATCGTCTGCATCGTGAAAGTGCGCGATTGGCGCGTTTGCTGGCGCGCCATGGCCTGGAACCGACCGCAGGCACCGCTTTTTTTCAATGGGTTTGCGATCCGCGTGCTGCGCACCTGCATCGGATGCTGGCGCAAAGAGGTGTCCTGACGCGGCGTTTCGAAATGCCGCCTAGCCTGCGCTTTGGTTTGCCCGGCGACGATGCCGCATTCGATCGCCTGGATCGTGCCCTGGCTGGGATATCAGCGTGAACGCCCGCGTGCTGATGGTGCAGGGATGTACTTCGGATGCGGGCAAGAGCACGGTGGTCGCGGCGCTGTGTCGCTGGCTGCATCGCCGCGGTACGTCGGTTGCGCCGTTCAAGCCACAGAACATGGCGCTCAATTCGGCCGTCACCGCCGACGGTGGCGAGATCGGTCGCGCGCAGGCCGTGCAGGCACGCGCGGCAGGGCTCGCGCCGCATACCGATTTCAATCCCGTATTGCTCAAGCCCAACTCCGATACCGGGGCGCAAGTCATCATCCAGGGGCGTGCCGTGGCGAACATGGATGCACGCGGTTATCACGAGTACAAGCGCGTGGCGATGGACGCCGTGCTTGCAGCGCATGCGCGGCTTGTGGCGCGGTATCAGGTGCTTGTGGTGGAAGGGGCGGGTAGCCCAGCTGAAATCAATCTGCGCGATCGTGACATTGCCAACATGGGCTACGCCGAGGCTGTCGATTGCCCGGTGATCCTGGTGGCCGACATCGATCGCGGCGGCGTGTTCGCTCATCTGGTTGGTACGCTGGCTTTGCTCTCGGCAAGCGAACGAGCACGCGTGATCGGCTTCGTCATCAATCGGTTTCGTGGCGATATCGGCCTGCTCCAACCCGGTATCGACTGGCTGGAGCGAGAGACCGGCAAGCCGGTGTGGGGCGTGCTGCCTTACTTGCATGGCCTGCAAGTAGAAGCGGAGGATGCGTTGCCGCGTGAAAAATCCGATGCCCGGCATACGTTGCTGCGTGTGGCTGTGCCGGCATTGCCGCGCATCAGCAATCACACCGATTTCGATGCACTGCGAGCGCACCCGCGCGTGGATCTGCGGTTCGTCGGTCCTGGAGAGAGCTGGCCTGCCAGCGATCTGGTGATCCTGCCCGGCTCCAAGTCCACCCGGGCGGACCTGGCCTGGTTGCGTGCACAAGGTTGGGATCAAGCCATCGCCGGGCATCTGCGTTACGGCGGACGTGTCCTTGGTATTTGTGGCGGCATGCAAATGCTGGGTCAGGCCATCCACGATCCGCTGGGCGTCGAAGGCCAAGCCGGTTCGAGTCCTGGCCTGGGATGGCTTTCGTTGGAAACGACCTTGCAAGCCATCAAGCAACTGCAACGCGTGAGGGGACACATGCCGTGGAATATGGCACCCGTCGAAGGCTACGAAATCCACTGTGGCACCTGTGAAGGCGCGGATCTGGCCCGGCCTTTCGCATGGCTGACAGAGGGACGAGCCGATGGCGCGGTCTCCACCGATGGTCGTGTCCTGGGCACCTACCTGCACGGGCTTTTTGACCATACGGCTGCTCAACAAGCGTTGTTGCGTTGGGCTGGGCTTGCCGATGCATGCCCTGTGGATATCGACGCTGACCGCGAGGCGAGCCTGGAGCGTCTGGCCGATATGATCGATGCCCACTTGGACGTCACTGCGCTGGTGCGAACCCTGGGACTGGAGGCATGACATGACCACATCGACCCTGATCCTCGGAGGAGCCCGGTCTGGAAAGAGCCTGCTCGCCGAACGGCTGGCCGAGGCGTCTGGCCTTGAGAAGCTCTACATTGCCACCGGGCTGCCTGGCGACGAGGAAATGGCCGCGCGCATCGCGCACCACCGCGAGCGGCGTACAGAGGACTGGCGCACGATCGAAGAGCCAAAGGCATTGGCCGATGCGCTGGTGCGTCATGCACAAGCCGGTCGTTGCCTGCTGGTCGACTGCCTGACGCTATGGCTGACCCATGTCCTTTGCGATGACGACCCCTTGTGTTTCGAACGCGAGCGCAAGAACTTGCTTGAAGTGCTGCCGGGTCTTGCTGGGGAGGTACTGCTGGTGAGCAATGAGGTTGGTCTGGGCGTGGTGCCGATGGGCGAGCTCTCGCGCCGCTTCGTCGATGAGGCAGGGCGTTTGAACCAGGCCATCGCAAGACTCGTTCCGCGTGTATTGTTTGTTGCCGCGGGCCTGCCGCTCGCCTTGAAGGGAAACCCGGTGTGAATCTGTCCTGGCTGCAAACTCCTGTCATCGCCATCAACGAGGCGGCTGCGGCTGCCGCCGCCGAACGCCAGAACCAGTTGACCAAGCCTCCCGGGTCGCTCGGCGAACTTGAGCATTTGGTGATTCAGCTCGCTGGCATGCAGGGGCGGCTGCGACCGTCGGTCGATCGGATCTGGATCAGCGTATTCGCAGCTGACCACGGCATCGCCGAAGAGGGTGTGTCTGCATTTCCTCAGGCCGTCACCGGCCAGATGATCATGAATTTCGTAGCCGGCGGCGCGGCCATCAGTGTCTTGGCACGCGAACTCGGTGCCACGCTGGAAGTGGTCAATCTCGGTGTGGTGAATGATCCGGGCGAGCACCCCGGCGTCCGTCGATTCTTCATCGCGCCGCAGACGCATAACAGCTGCCTCGGCCCGGCGATGAGCGAGGCGCAGTTCGAGCAGGCCCTTGCCGCCGGCGCCGAAAGCGTAAAGCTCGCGCGTGAAAACGGCGCTGAACTGTTCATTGGCGGCGAGATGGGTATTGGCAACACCACCACGGCCGCAGCCGTCGCCTGCGCCTTGCTGGGCGAATCGCCATCGGTGCTTGCCGGCGCAGGCACAGGCCTGGACGAGGCGGGTATCGCGCGAAAGATCGCGGTACTGGAGCGGGCGCTCGCACGCCATCGCCATGCCGGTCAAGCGCTGGAGCAATTGCGTTGCCTGGGAGGTTTCGAACTGGCGGCGCTTGCCGGTGCCTACATCGCTGCCGCCCAGTCGGGCCTGCCGATCCTGGTGGATGGTTTCATCAGCACGGCTGCCGCGCTGGCGGCCGTGCACATGCATCCGGGAACGCGTGACTGGATGCTGTTCGCACACTGTTCGCACGAGCGCGGCCACGCGCGCCTTTTGCAAGCCCTGCAAGCGCGACCACTGGTCGACCTGGGCCTGCGCCTGGGCGAGGGCAGCGGCGCGGCCACGGCGGTGCCATTGCTGCGGTTGGCCTGCGCGCTGCATGACGGCATGGCGACATTTGCCGAGGCCGGAGTATCGGACGCATGAGCACGATCGAGCTGCTACGCCATGGCGACACCGGGCAGCGCAGCTATCGTGGGCAGCTCGATGATCCCTTGAGCGAAGTGGGCTGGGTGCAATTGCGTGAAGCGGTCAAGGATCGCCAATGGGACGCGGTGGTTTCCTCCAGCTTGCGCCGGTGTGCCGACTTTGCCGCCGAGCTGTGCGCAGCACGTCAGCTTCCGCTGCGACTTGACGCGCGTCTGGCCGAGTATCACTTCGGACGCTGGCAAGGCATCGCGATCGAGGAGCTCGCCGAGCAACACAGCGACGCGCTAGGTCGGTTCTGGCGCGACCCGGTGCGCTATCCGCCACCGGATGCCGAGCCGTTTGACGCTTTTCGCCAGCGCCTGTGCGAGGCGCTGGATACGGTCGCCTATGGCAGCGCCGGCCGGCGCGTGTTGGTGGTGACGCATGGCGGGGCGATTCGCCTGTTGCGTTGCGTGGCAGAGTCGCGTGGTTTCGGCGACATGGCTGGCATCGACGTGCCGCATGCTTCCCTGCATCGGCTGGCGTGGCCTTCGGTATGAAGGCATTTCTGGCGGCCTTGGGTTTTCTGACGCGGGTGCCGGTGCCTGCGCGGGTGTTCGATGATGTCCGTGCCACGCGCGAATCGCTGGTCTGGTACCCGGCAGTCGGTCTGGTGGTCTCGTTGGTCCTGTGGCTGGTAGCGTGGATGGTCCATGCATGGCCACCACTGATCGGCGCGGCCCTGGTGCTGGGCGCGTGGGTGACCGTGACCGGAGCGCTGCACCTGGATGGATTGGCCGACAGCGCGGACGCCTGGGTGGGCGGCATTGGCGATCGCGAGCGCACCCTGGCGATCATGAAGGACCCATGCAGCGGTCCCGCTGGGGTGGTCGCGCTGGTGCTTGTGTTATTGCTCAAGTTTGCCGCGCTGGCCAGCGCGATTCTGGTCGGTAATGCGGCCTTGCTGCTGTCTCCCATGCTGGCGCGCGCGGCGCTGACTCTGGCCTTCCTCACCACGCCCTATGCGCGTGCCAATGGCTTGGGTTCAGCGCTGCAGGGCGCTTCGCGCACGTCCTGCCAAATCGCCCTGGCCCTGGCGGCGGCGCTGGCTGTGTTATGCGGTTGGCGCGGCCTGTGCGGGTTGCTCGTGGCCGCCATGGTGTTCG
The DNA here is from genome assembly GCF_036384435.1 of Dyella sp. GTDB lineage: Bacteria > Pseudomonadota > Gammaproteobacteria > Xanthomonadales > Rhodanobacteraceae > GSA-30. The sequence goes on from NZ_DASVMI010000043.1 coordinate 66,584, forward strand.
TTATCTGGCGAGCCGCCTGCGTGCATCGCCTGGGCGGATTCACAGGCGACACTTGCGGCGCGCTGGCCGAACTGACCGAGGCGGCAGTGCTGGTTGCCGTCCTCGTGGCCTCATGAGTCACGGCATCGTTCAATTCTTTATCCGATAACCTGTTTCAAAAATTCCCTGCTCGCACGTCTTACCTTTGACCGGACACCACGGCTGGCGATGGCGATGACCGCGGAGGCGGCGGGGACATGACGACATCTGGAATTGCATGGAACACCCAGGCAGCAGCGGTGCCGGCCGATCCGGTGATGCCAATCGCGCTGGCGCGCATGCCGCGCAAGTGCGGGCCTTGTACGAAGCGCACCATCGCGCGCTCGTGGCCTTCCTGCATGCGCGCCTGCAGTCGGCTGCCGATGCACAGGAAGTGGCCCAGGAGGTCTACGTGAAGTTGCTTGCGATGGGAGATCTCTCGCACGTGGATTCGCCCAGGGCGTTCCTGTTCCGGATGGCTTCCAACCTGTCGCTCGACCACTTGCGCAAGCGTGCGGTGCGGGCAGCGACACCAACCGATGTGCCGCAGGATGCGTGGCACGAATCACCCGTTCCGGAGCAGCATGCTTCGGCGATCCAACAATGGTCAGTCGTTTCGCAGGCATTACGCGAGCTGCCAGCCAAAACCAGCAGGGCGTTTGTCATGCACGTCATCGAGGGGCGCGATTTTGCCGCGATCGCCCAGGCCATGAAATTGAGCGAACGCATGGTGCGCTATCACGTCAGCCATGCCATGGCTCATTGCCGTGAGCGCATCGAAGGAGCAAGGCAGCCATGACCGCCATCGATCCGGCGACTGCGCTCGGTCGCGAGGCTGCCGACTGGTGGGCGCGACTGCGAGAGGATGAACCACCGCAGGCGATGATCGACGCATGGCTGGCCTGGATGGAGGCCGATGCCCGTCATGCCCAGGCGTTTGAGCAGGTCAGTGCCCTGGCGCAGGCCTTGCAACTGGCCGACGCATCGACGCAAAACCAGTGGCGCATGGAATTTGCTCCTCCGCGCCGCATGGCTACCAGGTGGCTCGGTGCGGCCGCCCTCGCTGCCAGTCTGGTGCTGGCCGTGCTGGGCTGGTACGTGGCCGGTCGGCCCGGTACCGATACTACGCGCAGTTATGCCAGCGAGGTGGGCCAGAACCAGGATATCCGCTTGCCCGATGGCTCGGTCGTGGCGCTGGGGGCGGGCTCCCGCTTGAGTACCGACTACGCAAGTGGCCACCGACGCATCGACTTGGCAGAGGGCGAGGCCTTCTTCACGGTTCAGCATGACGCATCCAAGCCCTTCGTCGTGGCCGCCGGCGATGTCCGGATCGAAGACCTGGGTACGGCATTCAACGTTCGGCGTACCGGGCGGGAGGTAACTGTCGCGGTTACCCAGGGCAGCGTGCGACTGGATCGGCCGGGTGGCAAGGACGGCGCCGCCTTGGTGCTGGTGGCAGGCCAGCAAGCCCGCTACCAGCCCGGTGGCGGCGCCTTTACCGTGGCTTCGGTCAGTGCCGCGCACGCGGCGGCCTGGCGTGACGATCGCCTGGAATTTGTCGATGAACCCCTTTCCACGGTCATTGCCAACGTCAACCGTTATAGCCATCGACCCGTTCAGATTGCCGATTCGCGGCTTGGCGCACTGACTTTTACCGGCACGGTGAATATCCATACCATAGACAGCTGGGTCAGCGCCTTGCCACGGGTTTTCCCGGTGCAAGTCAGTCGCTTTGCGGACCATGTGGTTCTGTCCAGCGCGGCTCGATGAGTCATAGGACTGGAGTAACGGAAGGGGGATGAGGCTTGCCGCCATATGAGGGGCCAGCAATGACGGGACAGGTGCCGGCTACGCGGCCAGGGTGGCTGTGAGGCGCCTCCGCTGGGGCAAGGTGCGACGGCTCGTGCTCAAGGGCGCGGGCGGTGTACTCGTCTTGTCGTTTGCCTGCATGAGCACCGTGACCGCCGATCCGGCTGTCGCGCAGGCCTTGCAGGCCCAGGTCACCTTCTCCATTCCGGCACAGCCTTTGTCCAGTGCGCTGATGAGTCTGGGCAAGCAGGCCAACGTGCAAGTGCTGACATCCAGTGACAGCGTCGCCGGCCTGCGTAGCCAGGGGGCGACCGGCCACCTGACCGTCGAGGAGGCGCTCAGTCGTCTGCTCGCAGGCACGCAGTTGGAATACGAGTCGTTCGATCCGCAGACCGTGGTGGTGCGGCAGCGTGCGTTCGTGCCCGTGGCTTCTTTCGAAAGCGACCTGGCTGGCGCCAAGCCGAGCATCCCTATCGTTACCTCGATGACCACCATGGACGTAGCCGGCGTTGCCCTGGGTGACGTGGGATACCGGGCCGATGGCACACGCGCGGCCACTCGTACGCAGACGCCGTTGCTGGATGTCCCGCAGTCGGTCAGCGTGATCACCCTCGACCTGATGGATTCCCAGCAAGCCGTCAACGTTTCCGACGTGGTCCGCAATGTGGCTGGCGTCAATTACGTCGACGGTTTCGGGGGCACGCCGCTGTTTCGCATTCGCGGTTTCAATGTGGGAAACGGCATGACCGACGGCCTGCCCAATGGCGTGGCACGCGTGGAGGATCTCCCTCCGCTGATCGGCATCGAGCGCGTCGAGGTGCTTAAGGGGCCGGAAGCGATCCTGGGTGAATCCTCGGTCAACAACAACTTCGGCGGCTCCGTAAACATCGTCATGAAACAGCCGCAGGCCGATCCGGTGCGCGAGTTGACGTTTTCACTGGGTCAGTATGATGGCGCGCGTGCTGGCGTGGATTTCGCCGGGCCGTTGAGCACCAGCCACGCCTGGACCTATCGCTGGGTGGCCTCGGCCAATTATGCCGACAATACCGCGCAGGGCTATCGT
>NZ_DASVMI010000044.1:0-6935 GCF_036384435.1 Dyella sp.
GTCTTCAGCCAGCGCGAAACCACTGACGATGCTTATGTGCATGGCGACATGGTGACCATCTCCTCGCGGGTGCCCGGCACAGTGGTGGAGATCGCCGTCGAAGAAACCGAGCGTGTGCATGCCGGGCAGGTATTGATCCGGCTCGATCCGGCTGATGCCCAGGTGAGCCTGATGAATGCCGAGGGCCAGTTGGCCCAGGCCGTGCGCGAAGCGCAGCAACGCATCCAGCAGGCGGCCCAGGCGGATGCGGCCGTTGCGCAACGGCGCGCCCAGTACGAAACCGAGCGTGACAACTATCGTCGCCGCCATCCGCTGGTGGAACAGCATGCGGTAGCCCCGGAAGAGGCCGAGACCACGCAACGCCAGATGCAGGCGGCCAAGGCGGCGCTGGATCAGGCCGAGCGCGAGGCCGCCGGAGCCCATGCACAAGTGGATGGAACCGATGTGCATAGCTTCCCGGCCGTGGTGCAGGCACGGTCGCAGTTTCGCAATGCGTGGATCAACAACAGCCGTGATGCCATCGTTTCGCCGATCGATGGGTTCGCAGCGCGCCGCCAGGTACAGGTGGGGCAACGTATCCAGCCCGGGCAGGATTTGCTGACCGTGGTGCCGCTCTCCGACCTCTGGGTGGATGCCAATTTCAAGGAAAACCAGCTTCAGAACATCCGCATCGGCCAGCCTGTGGAAATCACCACGGATATCTATTCCGACGTGACTTATCACGGCAAGGTGGTGGGTCTCAATGCAGGCACCGGCTCGGCGTTCTCGTTGCTGCCGGCGGAAAACGCCACCGGCAATTGGATCAAGGTCGTGCAGCGCCTGCCGGTACGTATTTCGCTGGACCCGAAGGAGCTGACCAAGCATCCATTGCGAATCGGCCTGTCCACCTACGTCAACGTCGATACGCACGATCGTGACGGTGCAACGCTGGCCGATCGGCCGCGGGAGCATCCCCTGGCGAGCACGGCGGTGTACGAGCGAGAAGTCAACGAAGCGGACCAGAAGGCCGAGGATATCATTGCCCGCAATACGGTGAGCCTGCCGGACATCCAACGCGCGGATGGCAAGCCGCAGCGCGGCCACTAATCCATGGCGGAAGCGGCGAAAGGCAAGCAACCCCTGCAAGGCGCGGCGTTGGTCGCGCTGACCGCTGGTGTGGCACTGGCCACGTTCATGGAAGTGCTGGACATTTCCATCGTCAACGTGTCGGTCTACACGATCGCCGGTAACCTCGGCGTGTCGCGTACCGAAGGCACAATGGCCATCAGCGCGTACTCGATGGCCAGTGCGGTCATGCAGCCACTCACCGGCTGGCTGGCCCGGCGCTTCGGCGAAGTGCGTGTCTTCAGCGCGTCGGTGCTGCTATTCATCATCTGCTCGGCGCTGTGCGGGCTGTCCACCACGATGCCGATGCTGATCGTGTTCCGGCTCTTGCAGGGCGCGGTCTCTGGTCCGATGGTGCCGTTGTCGCAGACTTTGCTGCTCAACAATTATCCGCCTGCGCGTCGTCCGATCGCGCTCTCGCTATGGGCGATGACGGTAGTTGTGGCGCCAGTCTTCGGCCCGATTCTTGGCGGCTGGATCACCGACAACTATCACTGGTCGTGGATTTTCTTCATCAATATTCCGGTCGGCCTGTTCGCCTTGCTGGTGACCTATGTGCTACTGAAGGATCGTGAGAGCAAGACGGCGAAGGTGCCGGTGGACGTGATTGGCCTGTTCCTGTTGGCGGTCGGCATCGGCTGCTTGCAGTTCATGCTGGACAATGGCAATGACTACGACTGGTTCTCATCGAAGATGATTCTCAGCCTGGGATTGATCGCCCTGGTCTGCCTGACCTTCCTGATCGCCTGGGAGTTGATGCACGAGCACCCGGTAGTCAACCTGGGATTGTTCCGCAGTCGAAACTTTGCCGTAGGTGTGTTCTGCCTTTCGTTGGGCATGTTCGCGTTCTTCGGGGGCACCGTGGTGTTGCCGACCTGGGTGCAGGAGGTGATGGGCTACACCGCAACCTGGGCGGGCTTTACGGTCGCTCCGATTGGTATTCCCGCCATCATTCTTTCGCCGTTGGTGGGTGCATTCCAGGGCAAGTTCGACCTGCGCGTACTCAACACCACCGGGTTTGCGATCTTCGCCGCTTGCTCGTTCTGGATGGCAGGCTTCGACAACGACGCATCGTATTGGCACCTGGCTGCTCCGCGCTTGGTGATGGGGCTGGGTATCGCGCTGTTCTTCGTGCCCGTCAACCAGATTATTCTTGCCGGGTTGCCTGATAACGAGGTAGCCAGCGCCTCGGGCCTGGCGAATTTCTTTCGTACGATTGCCAGTAGCGTCGCGACCGCTGTCAGTACCACGCTCTATACCCACCGGGGCATTTATCACCATGCGGTACTGGCCGAACACACGGAAGCCGGAGCCCCGGCGACCGTTGCCTACCTGGACCGCATGCAGCAGATGGGGCTGGGAAGTGGTTCCAGCTACGCCGCGCTCAATCGCGTGGTGGATATGCAGGCATCCACCTTGGCGGTCAATGACGTGTTCTGGTGTTTCGGCTTGATCTTCGCCGTGGCGATGATCGCTATCTGGTTCGCCAGACCGCCCTTTGCCAGCGGTGGGCCAGGACATTAGGAGTGAAGCCGCTCGCGTTGCTCGCTGCAAAAAGCGCAGAGTAAAAAGAAAAAGCATGCGTCGCCTTGGCGGTCACATGCTGTTCCTCTTTACTTCTTCATAGTGCCGAAACGGCAAGTAACGCGAGGGACTTCGCCGTTCACAACGCCGCAGGCGCGTCCTCTCTAACTCAGATCCAGGGAAGCCACTTTCCTGGCCTGGCGCTTTGCAGGTGCCAACGTGGATGGCCCGGTGCTGCCTGCCATGCAGGCGTTGAACCAGGCGAGTGCGGCTTCGATCTCACGTGGCAGATGACTCGGGAGCAAGGGCGTGTGTTGAAGCAGGGGGCTGCTGTGCTCGACTTCGTGCCACAAACGGCCGAATGTGGGCATCTTCAGTGCGGCGTGGGCATGCTCTGTCGGCATGGCAAAGCTGCCTGTCAAGGTTTCTGCCGAAAGTGTGCCGGCCCGGTGACGGGCTCTCAGTTGACCACGTAATATCGATCGCGTGACGGCGTGCACCAGCGGTTCGAACGGTAGAGGACGATTCGACCGCATGCCGCCTGCGTGCAATGCAGCAAGACTCGGATTGTGCACCTGGAGATTGGCGTCTGCGCGTATCTTCAAATCCAGTGTCACACAGCGCTGGATGAGTGCCTGCTCGTGCGCGTGCGCCGGGGCCGGCAGCGGCAGCATCGCCTGCAAGGCCTCTCGCTTGAATCCCAGGCTTGCGCTACTGGGCGTGCGGTGGCGCGGCCAGGGATCATGATCGATCGGATCGAGCATGGCATCGATCCGATCAAGCCAGCGCGCGTAGACCATCTCAAGTCGATGCTGAGACTCCAATGCCGGGTCCATGTCATCGAACGTCGGCCGCTGGGCCATGCCCATGACCACCTCGCAGCCGCGAGCCAGCCAATCGATCTGACGAGCCAGCCACATGGCCGGCACCATGCTGTCCGCGTTGGTGGTAGCTATCAACGTCGTTTCGGGTGCGGCCAGGGCCAGTGCCTTGAGCAGGGCTGCGCGACGGGCACCACCGGCATGGCGCGATGCTTCAGGGAGGTCTCCGTCGATGGCGATCCAACTGGGCATGTGTGAACCGCGCAGCGTTTCCATACGTTCCCAGCGAGCGTCGGAGCAACCATCGAAAAGCAGCAGCACCGCGACGGATGCTGGGGCCAAGGCATGACCGTGCAGGTCGCATTGAGCGCCCAGCGCGGCAAGTATGTTCCCCAGGTCTACTCCCTCGTCCTGGACGGGAATGGCAACGATGGCGCTCGGCCGGTAGGCGGCACGGGCATGCGCGGCGCGGCGACGCACGTGAAAGGTCATGGAATCCACAACGATGGCACCCTGTTCTGTTGGCACCGATGCTGCGAATTGGCATGTCAAGACGACGGCAATGGAGCGAAAAGAAAACGCTCACTTGTGCGGTTACAGGTCCCGCGCGGCCGAGGTAAGCACGGCTTCGAGGGCCTGGGTTGCCTTCGACAGGTTGGCTGGATGGTCGATCACGTACTCAAGATGTCCCAGGTCGGGCAGTTCACCATCTAGCCGGACCAGCCCCTCTGGAATCACGTAGCCGCCAAAGGCGCTCACGCCGAGCCCGGCCATCACGGCGGCTTTCAGTACCACGATGCTGCTGCTGACGATGGCGACGCGGTAGGGTCGGTTCATGGCCTTGAGCGTCTCGAAGATCCGTGTACGGGTCACACTTGGCTCGGGGTGAAGCGCCAGCGGAAGGATGGCCTCGTCCCCTGTCAGCGAGGAACGCGGCCCCGTGCACCAATGCAACGGCTCGGTGCGGATCACCCGGCCACGCTGGCTACCGCTCAGGCGCTTGGCGAACACCAGGTCATGGCGACCTTCGTCCAGCTCACGGAACAGGTCGCCGCTCATGCCGGTGGTGATGGCCAGTTCCACACCCGGGTTGCGCTGCACAAAATCGGCCAGCGCGGTGGTCAGTCCGCTGGACGCAAAATCCTCCGACAGGCCAAGCCGTACCACGCCGTCGAGCACCGGGCCGCAGAGCGAGGTGACCGCTTCATCCATCAGGTCAAGAATGCGCTCGGCATAGCGATGAAGCGCGTCGCCATGCGGTGACAGGCGCACATTGCGTGTGTCGCGCTCGAACAGCGCCTGTCCCAGGAGATCTTCCAGGCGGCGAATATGCTGGCTCACGGTCGATTGCGAAAGGTTCACGCGCTCGGACGCGGCAGTGAAGCTTCCGGTTTGTGCAACAGCAACAAAACTGCGCAGGAGTTCGGGCGGCAAGGAACGCATCGGGTTTTCCTCTTAATCGGCGCGGATAATTTCATAAATGCGCCGGCGCGTCAGGTCTACCATCGATCGGAGCACTGATCACGAGAGGGAGGCTGTGCCATGACTGCCTGGGATACCGCGCGGCGTGCGCGGGATACGAGATTGCATGCCGCAGCGCGTTTTGCCCAAGGCAAGCGGGTCGCGGCCAGTGACGCCACCGCATTGCTCGAAGCGGTGCTGCGTCCCGGCGATCGCGTCTGCCTGGAGGGTGACAACCAGAAGCAGGCCGACGTACTCGCCTCGGCGCTAGCCTCGGTGGACAAAGCCAGGGTGCATGACCTGCACATGGTGCAATCGGGCATCGTGCTGCCCGAACACCTGGACGTTTTCGAACGTGGCATCGCACGTCGGCTGGATTATTCCTATTCCGGCCCGCAGTCGCAGCGCATTGCACGGTTGCTGTTCGCCGGCAAGATCGAACTGGGTGCGGTGCATACCTACCTGGAGTTGTTCGCGCGCTATTTCATCGATCTTACCCCGCAGGTGGCGCTGATCGCTGCGGTAAGTGCCGACCGCGAGGGCAATCTCTATACCGGCCCCAACACCGAAGACACGCCGACCGTGGTGGAGGCCACCGCATTCAAGAACGGCGTGGTGATTGCGCAGGTCAACGAAATCGTCGACAAGGTGCCGCGTGTGGATATCCCTGGCGATCGCGTGCACTTCGTGGTGGAGAGCGGCAAGCCGTTCTACGTCGAACCGCTGTTCACGCGTGACCCGGCAGCGATCACCGAGACGCAGATCCTCACCGCCATGCTGGCGATCAAGGGCATCTATGCGCCGTACGGCGTTACCCGGCTCAATCACGGCATCGGCTTCAATACGGCGGCGATCGAGCTGTTGCTACCGACGTTCGGTGAGAAGCTTGGACTGAAAGGCAAGGTGGCCAGCCACTGGGCGCTCAATCCCCATCCGACGCTGATCCCGGCGATCGAGTCGGGTTGGGTGAGCCAGATCCACTGTTTCGGCTCGGAAGTGGGCATGGATGACTACATTCGTGCGCGGCCGGACATTTATTTCACGGGTGCCGATGGTTCGCTGCGTTCCAATCGCGCGTTCTCCCAGACCGCGGGCCTGTATGCCTGTGACATGTTCATCGGCTCGACCTTGCAGATCGATCTGCAAGGCCATTCGTCCACGGTCACCGCTGATCGTGTCGCCGGCTTTGGCGGTGCGCCCAATATGGGCAGCGATCCGCGTGGCCGGCGCCACCCCAGCCAGCCCTGGTTGCAGGCCGGCCAGGAGGCCGATCCCGATACGCCGGCGGCGCTGCGGCGTGGACGCAAGCTGGTGGTGCAGATCGGCGAGACCTTCGGTGACAAGAACGTGCCGATGTTCGTCGAGCACCTGGACGCCTTGAAACTTGCCGACAAGTTGCAGCTCGACCTGGCCCCCGTGATGGTCTACAGCGATGATGTCAGCCACATCGTCACCGAAGAAGGCATTGCCAACCTGTTGCTCTGCCGTGACAAGAACGAGCGCGAACACGCGATCCGTGGTGTGGCCGGCTATACCGAGATTGGCCGCGGTCGCGATCCGAAGATGGTGCAGCGCCTGCGCGAACGCGGCGTCGTACTTCGGCCGGAGGACCTGGGCATCGATCCGCTCGACGCCGATCGCCGCATGTTGGCGGCGCGCTCGATCAAGGATCTGGTGCGTTGGTCCGGTGGTCTTTATGCACCGCCATCACGATTCCGCAACTGGTGAGGAGAGACAGCCATGGAACATCTGAATTATCGCCACACCACCTCGCGCGCCGTCGCAGGCACACGCCGGCAGGCCATCGTCGGAGTCGTGGCCTCGGGCAATCTGGAAGTACTGGCCGAGCGCGTGCTGCCCGCCGATCAATGCGAGGTGGACATCAGCACGGCCGCCGAGGGTTTTGGTGAGGTCTGGCAGGCGGTGGTCGCCGATTTCGTCGAAAGACGCGCTGCCGGTGGTGTGCGTCTGTCCATCAACGACGGCGGCGCGCGCCCCGACATGGTGTCGCTGCGGTTGGCGCAG
>NZ_DASVMI010000045.1:0-33200 GCF_036384435.1 Dyella sp.
GAATACCGAGGTAGGTCGATCCCCAGATCCCATAAACGGCAAGCAGCGCCATCGGCACCAGCATGACATGCCAAGCCGTCGTGGTGGGAACTCCGGGGCCCGTTGACGTGGCAGTCGATCTTTTCGCGCCGAGGTGAGCCATAAGCCTGCTATCGAGAAGAAGCTGTTATGCGATCTTTCACGACCTCGACCGACGTGACCATCGCAGCTTTCTCAAGATTGCCTTGAATACGGCTCAAGGCAGATCAGTCCAGTTCAAGCATCGAGCTTCTGGTAGATCTTTTCTTCCGGTACGAATTCCTGGAACGATGCGGCCTGGCTGGAAAAGCGCAGGCTTTCCTTGGCGCCAAGCCCGAGAAAACCCTTGCGGATAAGCGAATCGCTGAAAAGCTTGAGCGTGCGATCCTGGAGAGTGTTGTCGAAATAGATCAGCACATTGCGACAGGAGATCAGGTGCATCTCGCCGAATACCGCATCGGTCACAAGGCTATGATCGGCGAATACGACACGATCGCGCAACGTTCGATCAAACGAGGCCTTTCCGTAAGCGGCGGTGTAGTAGTCCGAAAGCGAAGATCGTCCGCCTGACTGCTGGTGATTTTCTGTAAAGCCACGAATGCGATCCAAGTTGTAGACGCCGGTGGCCGCCGCTTCCAGTGCATTGGCGTTGATGTCTGTGGCGTAGAACAAAGTGCGTTGTTCCAGTCCTTCCTCACGAAACAGGATAGCCAGTGAATAGAACTCCTCGCCATGGCTGCATCCGGCAACCCATACCTTCAGTGAAGGATACGTACGCAGATGCGGCACTACGCGTTCGCGCAGCGCACGAAAGTAGGAAGGATCGCGAAACATCTCGCTGACCTGCACGGTCAGATGGTTGATGATTTGCGGCGATACGGCCGGATCATGCAGCAAACCTTCCAGCATGGCGGTATAAGTGCGATAACCCAGGCGTTCTTGTAATTGCTTCAGGCGACGTTTGATCGAGGCCTTGGCATAGTTGCGGAAATCATAGTGGAAGCGCTGGTAGAGCGCTTCCAGAAGAAGTTCGATTTCGAGGTCGTCGAGCTTGTCGGTCACGTGGTTGCAAGCCTATCGCGCAAGCCAGACACGCACGAGTGAGACCAGTTTGTCCACGTCCAACGGCTTGGCCATGTAGTCACTGGCGCCCGCCTTCAGGCAGATCTCCTGATCGTCGGGCATGGCCTTGGCGGTAAGTGTAATGATTGGCAGCCGCTTCCAGCGCGAATCCTGGCGAATTTCACGCGTGGCGGTCAGGCCGTCCATGACCGGCATCATCACGTCCATGAGTACCAGGTCGATACGCTGGTTGGGTACGCTTTCCGCCTTGGTGAGCGCGTCAATCGCCTCCTGACCGTTGCGGGCGATGGTCAGCACGCAGCCACGAGGTTCAAGGATGTTGATCAAGGCGTAAACGTTGCGGACATCGTCTTCCACCACCAGGATGCGGCGCCCTTCAAGCACGGAGTCGCGGTGTTGCGCCTTCTGAATCATCTTCTGATGTTGTTCGGGGAGGCTGGTGACCACCTGATGCAGAAACAAAGTCACTTCATCGAGCAAGCGTTCGGGCGATTTGGCGCCCTTGATAATGATGGATTTGGAATACACACGCAGGCGCTCTTCTTCCGCGGGTGAAATGTCATGGCCGGTATAGACAATGACGGGAGGAAACGCGTAGATGCCTTCCTCACTGAGTGTCTCAAGCAGGGTGAAGCCGGAGGCATCGGGTAGCGAGAGATCGAGCACCATGCAGTCAAAGGTCTGTTCACGCAGGCGCTCGATGCATTCGGCAGCTGTGCCTACGCCGATCGTCTCGATATCGGCCGATGCAAGCAGTTTGCCAATGGCTTCGCGTTGTACGTCGTCGTCCTCGACCACAAGCACACGCCGCACATCCTGCGACAGCTTCGCGTCAAGTTTCGTCAGCACTTCGGCCAGTTGCTGGCGCTGGACGGGCTTGAGCAGGTAGCCCAGTGCGCCCATCGAGAGAGCCGCATGGGCGTGATCCATGGCCGATACGACATGGATAGGAATATGGCGCGTGCGTATGTCTCGCTTGAGGATATCCAGGACCGATAGCCCGGATTGGTCCGGCAGGCCGATGTCCATCACGATGGCCTGTGGCACATGCTGGCGCGCCAGAGCAAGGGCTTCCTGCGCACTGGTGGCGACCAGGCAGCGGAAATTCATTTCATGAGCCAGGTCGCGCAGGATCTGCGCGAATGTCTCATCGTCTTCAACGACCAGGATCGCACGGCGATGATCGGCCGCATGTTCGCGATCGTCGGCAACCTTCGGTGTGGTGAGAAGCGGTAGCGAGATTGGGGCTGCGCGTGGCGGCACGACCGTCGCCTCCTGCGTCATCGTGCCTGCCCGTGCCACGGGGGATGTGACTTCCAGGTGCTGGGGCACGGCCAGGGTAAAGCTGCTGCCTTGGCCCATCGTGCTACTGACGGACACGGTGCCACCCAACAGGCGGGCCAGTTCCAGCGAGATGGAAAGGCCAAGTCCCGTGCCGCCGTACTTGCGGCTGATGGTGCCGTCGGCCTGCTGGAACGCTTCGAAAATCTTTTGCTGTTGGTCGACCGCGATGCCGATTCCGGTATCGGTCACCGTAAAGGCGATGTTGGACTGCGCATCAATCGATACGCCAAGGCGCACGCCGCCGCGCTCGGTGAACTTGAAAGCGTTGGAGAGCAGATTTTTCAGCACCTGTTCGAGGCGTTGGCGATCGCTATCGATGACCTGGGCACAACCCGGCGCGATGAAGGTTTCGAACGTCAACCCCTTCTGCGTGGCCAGGGGCTGGAACAGGGGCACGAGATCCCTGACCAGTTGTTCCACGGATAGGGGCTCCGGGCGAATTTCGATGTGTCCGGCCTCGATCTTGGACAGGTCGAGAATATCGTTGATCAATATCAACAGATCGCTGCCGGAGGAATGGATCGTGCGGGCGAACTTGATCTGCTCGTCGGTCAGGTTGCCCAGTGGGTTGTCTGCCAGGAGCTTTGACAGGATTAGCGCGGAGTTGAGCGGCGTGCGCAACTCATGAGACATATTGGCCAGGAAGTCGGATTTGTAGCGGCTGGCCCGTTCCACTTCACTGGCCTTGGCTTCGATGGCGTCGTTTGCCCGGGCTAGTTCATCGCGCTGTGTTTCCAACTGCCGCGTCTGTTCTTCCAGGTGGGAGTTGGTTTGTTCCAGTTCCGCTTGTTGTTGTTCGAGCTGGTGTTGCGATTCGCGCAGGGCGCGGCTTTGTTCCTCAAGTTCCTCGTTGGAGGCGCGCAGCTCTTCGCCTTGCACTTGCAGTGAGTCGGACTGGCGCTGCGTTTCTTCGAGTAGTCGGCTCAGTTCGGCACGATAGGCGGCCGAGCGCAGGGCGATGCCGATGGCTGGCGATGCCTGTTCGAGCAGCGTGACGGTGTCCTCGCCCACTGTGCGGAAAAAACCCAGCTCGATGACACCGTTGACTTCGCCGTCGACGATGCTGGGTAGCACAACCAAGTGCCGGGGCTTGTCCCGTCCAAGCGCGGAGCCTACGGACAAGTAGCCATCAGGAATATCGCGTATGACCAGCGTCCGTTGTTCGGCGACGGCTTGGCCCAGTAGGCCATCACCAGGCAGGAAGTGATCGGCCATGCCATGGTCGGCAGGAACCCCATACGTGCCCACGCGCTCGTAGAAATTGGCCGCATTGATAAATAGCGCGCCGGCCTGTGCATCCAGGAAGCGCGCGAGGAAACTCAAGGTGTTGGCGCCAAGCTGCGCGGTTTCCTGGTCGCCGGCCATGACGGCAGCCAGTTCCAGCCGGCCGGCCTGCAGCCACGCCTCGCGCTGTCGTGCGCGCGCAGCGTGGCGGATCATGATGGCGACCACGATGGTCAATCCCACACCGAGCAGGCAGCTGAGGATGCCACTGGTCAGCGCGCTGCTATAGGCCGTGCTCATCTCGGCTACACGCTTGTCGCGTAAAGCGAGTTCCTCCGATTGCATGCCCGCCAGGCGGGTGCGAATGGCGTCCATGTCGGCCTTGCCGCGGTCGTTATTGACCAGGCTCAGCGCCGCCTCCAGTCCTTTGGACTGGCGTAGGTCGATGGTGTCTTTCAATTCGGCCAGCTTGTCGTCAAGGTGGCCAGAGAGCTCCCGCAGCCTAGTCTGCTGGCTGGAGTTGTCACCCGTCAGCGCCTTGATTCGATCAAGCCTGGCGGGGATCACCGCCAGGGCCGCGCGATAGGGTTCAAGATATTTTTCGTTACCGGTCAACAGGTAACCGCGTTGCCCCGTCTCGGCATCCTGTACCGTGGATAGGACCTCGTTGAGTGCCGTCACCGTCTCCTGGGACTGGACCACCTTGAGGTTGTCTTCGTGGATCGTGTGGATATTCCAGTAGGCAACGATACCGCTGATCACGAAAAACACGATCACCGACGCCAGGGCGAAGGGCGTTCGGCGATCCATGCCACGGGTACGCAAGAAACTTGAAGTTGACGGATTAGAGCTCATAGTCGCGTACACGATGATGGTGGGTATTGATGAGGCAACAACAGGCTCGGTCCCACCGCCCATGCGTTCAAGCGAGGCACGGTGATGATCAAGAAGACTGGGAACGCGATAGGTTCGCTAAGCAACCTGTGTAGATGGTGTGAAGATCGCTCTGGCCTGCGGTTTTAAAAGGTGAGAACGGGCAACAAGAAATTGCGATGTCGTGGTCAGCTGTCTGCAGGTGCGCTGACACGGGCTGCGATCCTGGGCTCAGTCAGAGGGAGATTTCTGCCGCGCGATGTATGCCTGCCCAGGGTGGGAGGTTATGGCCCATCGGTGACGAAAGCCGCTTCTCCGCATTCGCCTGATTTTCAGGACGCTAAGCCTGCCGTATGATCGCTCGCAGTCACCCGTGACCCGTATCGGGTCCTGGGTGGCGGGCATGGTGCTATCCCGCTTGTGGTAGCCCGTGTGGCAAGGGGAAGGGGATATCAGAAAATCTGTCACGCGGCCGGGAAACCGGAGGCTGCGCCGGGTCGTTGCATTCACGGGGCCTTGGCGAGACATCTATCTGGATTGAGTAAAAGTCGAAAGGAAAAGCAGTTGGATGTGCTCGACGATGTTCATCTGAAGGAGGCGCGTGCGCTCCCATGTCCAAGCGAGGCCCCGGAATACCCAACGGCGTGGCGACGAGCCTGGGCTTGCATCTTGCGCATGCCCGGCGCCACAAGGCAACGGTGCCCGGCATGGGCGTCTGTACCCGATGTGCCAGCGGTATCACTCATTCGGCGTTCTCATCGGCGATCCGTTGCGTGAACTCCATCGGCGTGGTCCCGAACTTTGGGCTGATCGTTGCCCATAGGCATAACAAGCGAGCTCGTTGCGTAGCACGGTTGAGGTAATGGCATGAGCGTGAAGTTTGCAGGCGCTCGCAATCAAGGAGTTCGACGCATGGCTGATTTGGAGATCGCGGAAATTCCTTACGAGAACGGTGCCATCCAATGCCGTTACTCGCGCTACTTATCTGAAGACGGCAAGCATTGGGTGCGGCACGGTTTCTTCGTTGCCTATAGCGAAGAGGGTGTGGTGCTGTCGGAGGGCTATTACGAGCACGGGCTTGAACAGGGCGAATGGAAGGATTTTCACGCCAATGGTCAGATCGCCGCACATGGTTTTTATGACAAGGGCAAGGAGGTGGGAGAGTGGAAGTTCTGGATGGCCGACGGCAAGCCGGAACTTTAAAAGTGACCTGTTCATACGGCTTAAGCTGTTCATAGGAAGGCAACCCTTGCAAACGTTGCCGTGACGTGGGCGTATTGCATGCGGCATGGCACGCGCCGGTAGCGGCCGATCGGCTGTAGCATTCCTCGCTTTGGCACCGCCGGAGCCTGCCCCATGTCCTTTTCCGATCCCCAGGCCGTTGCTCGCTACGCTGAAGGTCCGATCCGTCAGGTGCCTGGTTTCCTGGGTCTCCAGCAGATGACGGCTATATTGCTCGCAGAGCACGTGCCGCCGGACGGCCATGTCCTGGTACTGGGAGCCGGTGGTGGCCTGGAGTTGAAAGTATTCGCGCAAGCGCAACCTTCCTGGCGCTTCCTGGGCGTCGACCCTTCAGCCGAGATGCTGAATCTGGCAGCCACGACGCTGGGCCCGCTTGCGTCGCAAGTCGAACTGCTCGATGGCTACATCGATGCCGCGCCGGCTGGCCCCTACGACGGCGCGACCTGCTTGCTCACTATGCACTTTCTTACACGCGAGGAACGGCGGCAAACCTTGGCTGAACTCTTTCGTCGCCTGAAACCGGGCGCCCCGCTGGTGATTGCCCATCACAGCTTTCCGCAGGTCGAACCGGACAAGGCTCGTTGGTTGGACCGCTACGCTGCCTTTGGGGTGGCCTCGGGCATCTCCCCCGAGAACGCCACCAAGGCGATTGCCGCGATCAGCGGCAGGCTGCCGCTGCTTGGGCCCGAGCAGGAGGAAGCCCTGCTACGAGAAGCGGGTTTCGACCATGTGGAGCTCTTCTATGCGGGCTTCACGTTCCGTGGCTGGGTTGCCAGCAAGCCTCTCCATTGGCGTGACGCCGCCACCTGATTTGCCGAGCCAATGGACAGGCATGGTCGAAGCTCGCCCATGAATCGGTCCGTGGCAGATCCAATCCGCCACCGTGGAAATCATTGCCTCAAAAAAACCATACGAGCTACCGCCTCAGGCCCGATGCGCGATGGAACATCGGGTATCGCAGTGGTTTTCGCTGTCATGTGTCCAACACACAGGGGCGAAGGCCCTGGGGAGAATCTGCCATGAAGCTTTGCGTTGTCGTCTTGGGCCTGTTGCTCGCCTGTGGTGCTGCCAGCGTGCAGGCCTCGGTGTGGCAGCCATCCGCCGGTCATACGCAGATTCCGCTGTGGCCGGGCAAGGCGCCGAACCTCCAGGCCGTTCCAGGTCCTGAACGTGCCGATACGAACCCGACTTCGCTGATCGGTGGCAAGACGGTCACTGCGATACGTAACGTGTCCCAACCCACCATGACGGTCTATTCCCCTGCTGGAAGGAATACCGGCGCGGCCGTGGTGGTGTTTCCGGGCGGCGGTTTCGAGATATTGGCCATCGATCTTGAAGGCACCGAGGTGTGTGACTGGCTTACGGCCAAAGGAGTGACCTGCATCGTGGTGAAATACCGGGTTCCAGGCGCACCCTACGATTGGCATTGCGATTGCCGGCCGCGCAATCTCAAGCCCTCAGTGCCATCGTTGCAGGACGCGCAACGCGCGCTGAGACTGGTGCGTTCACGTGCCCGGCAGTGGCACGTTGATCCACACAAGATTGGCGTGCTTGGATTTTCAGCGGGCGGATTTCTCGTTGCCGAGACAAGCACGCTCTACAAGCATCGTTTCTACGAGCCGGTTGATGAGGCCGATAAGGAAAGCGCGCGCCCTGACTTCGCGCTGGCGATTTATCCTGGGCACTTGGCTACAGACAGCAACACCATGAATGGCGACATCCCGGTGACCGGCGATACGCCGCCCACTTTTATCTTGCAGGCAGAGGACGATCACGTCGACGGTGTGCATCAGGCTCAGGTCTACTACGAGGCCCTGAAGAAGGCCGATGTGCCAACCGAGATGCACCTTTACGCACATGGCGGGCATGCATTCGGGTTGCGACCGACCTCCAATCCGATCACCCATTGGCCATCCCTGGCCGAAACCTGGTTGGGCACCATCGGGATGATTCCTACCGATGGCGAGTAGGATGGGGTACACGGGGGCGTTGTCTGAGATGCTTCTTGCTCGTTGAGCAAGCATTGCGCCTTTCGAGAGCTGGCCTGGGGATACCTACTTGGTTAGACTTTCCCGAAGGATATTTACTCGTCAGGAAGACTCATGGGATGGGATGTCACATATCACCCTTTTGCACCAACCGAAGTGCGCGGCATTTACTTTCGGGCGCTTCGGGATGAAGCGTTTCGCGAACAGCTTTATGGTGAGTTCGCGGTGCATGGTTCGGATGCCGAGCGTCTGGCATCGATTTTCGAGGAAGCGGCGACCTATGTCGCGGAAGATCACTTCACCAAGTATCACGGTTTCGCCATGGCGTCGGTGGCTGGCTTCCTTCGCCGTTACTGGTATATCAGGGGGAGTGCGTTCACTTTCCTGGTGGAAGAAGATCCCCTTTATTTTCGATATGTGACTGATTGGCGCAGCTTGATCCCGGACGAGTTCGTAACCGAGGATTTTCGCGGCATCATCTGTGAAAACTACTGCGGTGGCGTATTCCTTGGTCCGGAAGGCCTGCGCGCATTGAAAGTGGATTATGAGCGCGATGAACAGGTCCGCAAGGATATGGACAAGCTCTTTTCACACGGTCGGCTCCCGGTGTTCTGGAAGGCGGTGGACTACGCGTTGGAGAACGGATTGGGATTGATCGAGGCAACGGATGTCCTGGTGCCCAACCCGTTTGCCTACGATCAGTCTCAGTGTTATTCCCAGGCATTGCATTGTGAGACTGAAGGCGTGGTCTTGTACGGGAAGGCCATCGTTGAACAAGCCCGTGAAGCCGAGTGCATCGAGCATGCCAGGAAGAAGGGCTTTTGGGCGGGTCTGTTCCGCCGATAGCCAGGCAATGTGCTGCCCGCCTCGGATGCGCTCCCTGCCAAGGCTAGGAACTCAACGATTTTCGGGCTCAGCCAGGACCCACCCCAATGCCAGCAGGGACATGCCCGAGAGGGCCAGCCATACGATGATCGCCGGGCTGGACCAATGACCACTCAGCCAGTCGGTCCAGCCGGCACGATAAAGCGGTGCGCTGGACAGGCTTAGCCAACAGGTGGCGATGCCGGCGGCCACGCCGGCCAGCATGGGCCAGGAGAGACGGTGGCGCCGCGCCGGCAGGCGCTGCATCACGCGATCGGTGAAGCCGTCATCGGCCACCGGACCCTCGAAGGATTGACGAAGCAGTGCGTCGATGTCGTTGTCGTCTGGAGAATGCATGTCATCTACTCCCGGTTGCCGGTGCCTTGCCAGGCCGCCAGCCATGTCTTGAGTTTTGCCTTGCCGCGTGTCGCATGGGTTTTTACCGTGCCCAGCGGCATGCCTAGTACATACGCGGTCTCTTCATGGCTCAGGCCCAGTTGAACGCCATGCAGCAACACGGCCTGTTCGGCAGAAGACAGTTTGCGCATGGCGCGAGCGAGATCCAGTTGCAAGTCGATGGACGAGTCCGGCGCGCGGTGATGCTCGAACGTGTCTTCCTGCGTATCGCGTCCGGACCATGCGGGGCGTCGATACGCCTGTAGAAAGCACGAGTACGCGATCCGGTACAGCCATGTGGAGAACCTCGCCTCACCACGGAATTGCCCGAGCTTTCGCCAGGCCAGCACGAATGTCTCCTGCGCCAAGTCATCGGCCGCCGCCTCGTCACCCTGGGTCAGGCGGCGCAACTGCGCGCGTACCATCCCTTGATGCCGCCGCAGCAGTTGCTCGAATGCACGCGGGTCGTTGCCGAGCAGGACACGGGTCACCAGGGCATGGTCGACCTGTTCCTGGGCAGGCGTATCAGCCACGAGTGGCATCGCGCTGGGTCAACCACCAACTGGCCAGGTAACCCAGCCCGGTCATCAGGGGGAGTAAACCCAGTCCCCATAGACCATGGATGCTGTGACCGTCATCCATCTGACCCGGCAGGGCGAGCAGCGTGACCATGATGCCCAGGCCCGCGCTGATCAGCACCAGGCCGCGGCGGCGTTCGGAATAGATCACGTGTGGCTCGACAAGCAGTTCGGCCGGTAGTGACACGCCCTTGTCCGCCAGTTGCAGCAGCGTGTTGTAACGCGTTTGCGTCTGCTGGTAGCGATAACGCAGCACCAGCAACACGACCAGAACCGGCGCGGACATGACGATCAGGGGGAGGAAGAGGAAAAGAGGGTCCATGGCGGGCTCCTGAAGTTTATTTTTTTACGTTGAGTGATGGGCGCAAGGGGGTAGGTCGAGTAGTTTCAACGCGTGTATGTATTCATGGTGAGGCGCGGCCAGCCAGCAGGTCGGCAATATGTTCGGCCAGCATCCACTTCTCGCCTGGCCCCTGGTTGCTGGTCAGGGCGACCGCATACCCGGTGCCCCAGATCATCTGTAGATTTGCATCCGTTCCCTCAATGCCGCCTGCATGTCCCCGTATGTGCTTGCCCTGCGACAGGCGATCGCCGAAGCCCGCTGCGTAACCGCCGGGGCCTGCGGGAGTCTGGTCTTCGAACATGCGGTTCAAGGTCTTTGACTTCACGAGTTTGCCGCCGCGCAATGCCGCGGCAAAGCGCAGCAGGTCGGTATTGTTGGAATAGCCACCTCCGGCAGGCCCACCTTGTATGCCAAGGACGACCCAGTCGGCCTTCCACGTGCTGGAGAAT
This sequence comes from Dyella sp., assembly GCF_036384435.1. Classification (GTDB taxonomy): domain Bacteria; phylum Pseudomonadota; class Gammaproteobacteria; order Xanthomonadales; family Rhodanobacteraceae; genus GSA-30. The sequence continues at coordinate 10,403 of NZ_DASVMI010000045.1, forward strand.
ATTCCAGGGCGGTAATAGCCGGTTGCCAAGTGGGGCGTGACATCATCCAGGCGATCGAATCCGCTGGCGGTCATGCCTGCCCGGGTGAAGATATGCTGCCGGATATAGTCGACATAGCGTTCGTGCGAGACGTTCTCGATGATGCGGCCGAGCAGCACGTACCCGGCGTTGCTGTAGATCCACTGCTTGCCCGGCTCGCCGGGCCTGGGCTGGCGGGCGATGAGTTGGAGGTAGTCGGCCGGGTCGATGAACGATTCGCGATGCGCGAAATACTCAGGCACCATGAAGTCGCCCAGTCCCGCCGTGTGGTGCAGCAGTTGCCACACCGTGATCTTGCTGGCCGCATCATGATCCGGATACTCGGGCACCCGGCTTGCCAGCGTGTCGTTCCATGAGAGCTTGCCATCCTCCACAAGCTGGGCAATCGCTACGGCGGTGAACATCTTGCCGATCGAGCCGATGTGGAACTTCGTCTGCGCATCGACAGGCACGCCAAAGGTTCGGTCGGCCAGTCCCCGGCATTCCTGGAACATCGTGGTGTCGCCATCGGCCACGGTCACGCAGCCCGAGAAGTCGGATGACTTGGCAAGCTTGTCCAGCGTGGCATGAATGAGGTTTCCCATGCTGGCCGGCGTGGTCGCTTGACCACGCCACCCGGCGTAAAGCGCGGGATCTTCCATCGGCATCACCAAGGCCTGGGCCAGCAGGCCGGATTGCTTGGGATCGGTCGCCAGGGTAAACAGGCCCATGTGTCCGTTTCGGCGAGCCTTGACGACCAATTGCAGCATGTCCGGTTGCTTCGGTGACGCCTGCACATCCACGATATCCACGCCGCCGCTATCGCGGATGGAAGCGCTCAGCGCATCGATGAAGGCCTTCCGGTCTTCCTGGGGCATGGCGGTGGACAGGACTTTGCCGGTCCACTGTTCGATCCGCGCGGTGCTGCCGGCATTGATACCCTGGACCAGGTCACCTGCCAGGTGGCCAGCCGCAGTGTCGGGCAACTTGGTGTCGGCGGCTGCCGGCGACGCGGACATGGCAAGGCCGATGCCCAGGAGCAGCGTTGCCGCGCCTGTGCCAAGGTGTCGCCGGATCATGGCTTGAAGAAGATTCACGCATTTACCCCTGTGTCTCGTTTGACCGACCGCCCTGGTTCAGGGCGGTCGGTATGCCGTGGTTGTCACGGTGTCAGGGGCTTGGATGCAGCCAAGCGACGATTTGGATTCACCGTGAGGTGACAAAGAGACAGATCCGTGCCGAGCGAGATACATGGGGGTGTCTGAATCGATGCCCCGGAACGTCGCCTGCATGGGCTTGGCGGCGTTCGCTGGGAGCGCTAGCGCATTTATGAGAGGCTAGATGAATCTGGCCTGGAACCCTTTTCATGAACATCGATGCCCTGCAAGCGGAAGTGGCCCGCTTATTCGAACGCCACGACGTAGAGCTTGAACCTGAAGAAGAATGGCTGATGACCGACGGTGACTATCCGGCTGTGTCTGCCAGTTGGGAAGACGGCAAGGACGGTGCGCCTGGGCGACTCAACCTGGACATCGTGATCGACGAAATGCGGCATATCGAGGAAAGCTTTGCCGGTCATGGCTCTGGCGATGCGGCCGTGCGGGACGCGTTGAAATCCCTCGAGCGCAGCTCGTTGCATGTGTTGCTGGCTGCGTGCTGGTACGTCACCGATGATCGGCGTATCCAGTTGGATACCTGGGACATCGCGGCGCGAAGCTGGGATGTCTTCATCGGGCCCATGACGTTCAGTCACGATGATGTGCCGGCGCCCGATGGCCTGGTGGCCGGTTTGCGGGAGGCATTGGGACGCGAATCGCTCAGTGGCGAACTGCACTGGGCACGCCTGTTCTATCGGCGCGCCGATGATGGCTCGGTCGTCGCCGAGGCATTGCTGGACAATGAGCCGTGGCCTGCCGGGGATCGTCTGCTGGGTCAGCTGGCATGGCCCAGGACGGAGCAGGCATACAGTGCGCGTTGTTTCATGGCGTTGGATATCCGCGATTACTGAGACTTGGCTCACTGCCGGGCCTTGGTACCATTCCAAGGTACGCTTGCTTGCGATGCCATCGTGCGTGATCTGGAGCTGTCGCACGGCGTTCGATTAGGTGTTTGCTTTGCGATGACTGCGGCGTGCTTGTCAATTGAGCAGGTAATGCTTAGCTACCGCGGATGGGCAATCGCCTGCAGCGATGCTCCATATTCGGAGGCTGCGATGGATGCTGGTGCGTATTGAAGTGTGATGCTCGTGCGTGCTGATGGCATCGTCGCGCGGGCTTGCGAAGACGGCCTTTGAAACAGGCAGGCACCATTACATCGAAGCGTCATGTCTGCCAGGCGCGCCGCCCACTGCCTGCTATGCTCTTGGGATGGACGGAGCGCGCGTCAGCCGGCAGACTTCGTCCCAGCCGGTGTGAGAACAGAGGATATTCAAGGTCTTCCGTTTCATTCCGGGGAGTATGCGTCGAGGCAAACCGCAGCCTATGAGGACGAATGCATGGTCAATCAAATGTTCATCAGCCTGCCCGTGGCCGACCTGCCCAGATCGTTGGCTTTCTTCACTGCGCTGGGCTTTACGTACGACCCGCAGTTCAGCAACGACGAGGGCGCATGCATCGTCCTCAACGACACGATTTCCGTGATGCTGCTGACACAGGCCAAGTTTCGGGATTTCACCCCCAAGGCCGTCTGCGATACGAGCAAAGCTGTCGAGGCATTGTTTTCCCTCCGGTGCGACAGCCGCGAGGAAGTCGATGGCCTGGTGGCCAAGGCGCTCGCCGCAGGTGGCTCGACCTACGACGAACCGGAAGATCTCGGCTTCATGTATTCGCACAGCTTCATCGACCTGGACGGCCATGGCTGGGGCGTGATGCATTTCAGCCAGCCGTCGGAGTCGGAGTGAATCGCGCAAGAGAAAGCTTGGACTTAAGTCGGTCCTATCGCTTTATCGCCAGTACGTATTCTCGTCCGATGGCCGTGCCGAGGCCGATTTGGTATCACGTTGTCAGGAGGTTGGTTTTGAACCGGCACAAGGCCCTTTCATTGCTCTTGGCTTAGGTCTGCTGCGGGTCGAAAGCGATCGTATAGCCACCCGCCTTCAACGTTCGAAAGCCTACGCGCTGCTTATCGCAAATGGGGTCAAGGTGACGGCTGGAAGCGGGGAAAGATGGATAGTGGTTGATTCGCCAAAGGCACGGCAACGCCAAAAAGCCTCTTATCGGCGAGCATGCCAGCGTTCGAGCCGACGTTCGGATCGCAGTGAATGTTCGCCAGAACCTTTCCCGATCGCTCCACGAGCACACCTTCGCTCTCGGAAGCTTCATCCTGTTGATACGTTGGATTGACCACCATGCTGTAAACCGAATAGGTCATATCTCGCCGTCTCAAGCTAAGGAATGTTAGAACTCCTCGCCCACCGTCCCCCATGGTGGCACCCGAGGCATATGTAGCGGGCGACTGATAGGTGGCCGGGAATTCGAGCTCGGTACGGGCATCCGAGCCAAATCGATATCGAATATCGCCAAAGGGCGAACCTCCGGCTGATCGTGCGCATACCGCAATTTTCTTGGCGCGCTCCAGAGTGCACGCGAACAACACGGTTTCGCCCGCGCGGCACATCGTCCCCGGCAATGTGTGTCCGAAGTAGTCCTGCGCATGAATCGAGCAGCCGAGCAGCATCCAAGCCGCGCAGAGGGGAAGCCGCATCAGTAATCGATTGGACCTCGCGTTGCTCATTCAGTCTTCCTGTGTTGAAAGTAAGGTCCGCTATGGGCCGAAAGCGGACGTGCCGTTAATTTGGCTCCCAAGCGCTTAGCGCCGGCTGCGCCAATCGACCAGCACCTTGGCTGTCAAGACTACGGCAGTGAGAGCAGCAAAAACACCATGGTCCTCAAAGTGGGTCGGGCCGCGATAAGCAGTAATAGCTGCCGCGATAGCACAGATCAAAGCCACCACCATAAGCCCATACGTCCTTGACTCTTTCATGTGCTTTCCCCTTATTAAGTACTGTGGCCAGGTGGCCGCTTTGGGTCGATAGTGGACCTTTCCAGAATATAGCGCGCAAGCGCCCCTGATACCCATGGTCAGCACCAGCGTGATGTTCAGTGGATGCCGGAATTGGTGTTCGGTCAGATCGGAATCCGCAGGTTGCGGTGGCGGATAGCCAGAGTATCGGCCCATGACGTCAGGGTATGTATAAAACAGGAAGCCAGCCATCAGCCGCCGCAACAACTCAGTCTGCGACCGCTATACGAAGCTTTCCTGCAAAGCCGTGTGCCGGCTGCGCGGCTGTACCTGGGATTGATAAGTCGTCCGGGCACGACACCAGCACTGTTCAGCGCCGTCGAGGACACGACCTACACTGCCGCTACGGGTGTTGTTGACGAGCGCTACGTGGCCCTGAGCGCCTGTCGTGTTCATTCGTGCGACGAGGGGGGGTGCTGGGTCGACCCGCTCACGAACACTACCGTCGGCGAGATCATCCATTTCTATTTCGGGCAGTCTCCGCCCGGTAGCCCGCTACGGAGGTTCCTGCCGATCTGGTCGAAAGACGTAGACCAGCAGCACCTGCCGCGGCGCTCCAGGCAGCTTTGGCGAAATGGCACGGCAGTCCAGCCGATTGACCCAACGGTCGACGGATCGACCGCCCTCACTATGGGCGAAGTCTTCGTTGCGGCACACTATCGTTGATCGTGATGGAGAAGTCTCGACAATCGAGACGTTGTCGAAACATTAATCACCGGTGTCCCCCAATGAAGCTTAGCTTCCTGTCGCGGCCCCTGCTTGCCGCCGCATTATTGCTCCCCGCTGTCGCCACTCTGGCTGACGACTACCCCAGCGGCTATTCGCTGGTTCCATCGGCGGCCATTGGTGGCGTCGAGGGAGGCAGTTCGCCAGCCACGGATGGTCACAACATCACGCTTCCGGCCAAAGGCGCTGAGGCCATCCACATGGCTTGCCTCAAACAGGGATCTTTGTGGATTTACGGCGAGCCCAAGCCGAGGACCTGTTACAAGGTCGTGGTCGAGGCAGGGGTTCTCCTTCTTTGGTTGGCACCGGCGGTGAAGCCGCCTATGGATGGGGTGATGTCGCCGCCCGTGCTGCTTTCGGCGACAGCTTTTCCGAACCAAAGCTATAAGGAACGTGTTGTCTCCGCAGGGGAAATGACGGCGCTTCGAAAAGCCTTGGAAGAGCCCGGCAGCGCAGGCAGTAGCGTGCAGCCAGCAGCCAGAATGAGCGCCATCGACATTGCAGGGAGTGGCACTGTCTACTACCTGATCGCCGGACGCCAGGTGCTCGACTCGAATGAAGAGGAAAGTTGCGCGACCACGGCTACGCTGCTGTATGTGAAGAACGGGAACGGCCTGAACTATGGCGGGGAACTTGAAGCGCATCCTGCAGCCTTCGTCCAGCGCACGGCTGGCTCACTGCCCGATGCGATCGTGACAAAAGATTGCGGAAAGAAGATGTCGCTCTGGCAAGTCGCGCCGAAGACCCGCCAGCTCATCAACTACAGTAATGGCTATGAGTACGGAGGTTGAATGCGAGCGCCATCCCCGGTTTAGGTGCGTCGAGGCAGGCAAAATGGCTACTTCCGACCCATAGCAGACATTATTGTCTGACCACCATTTCAGCAGGGGTAGCGATGGACACGGTCGTCTCATCTTCCGGCGAGGCCTCGCGACAGAACTCCGCGCTGCCCATGCGCCCAGACCGCCGCATCGTCGCAATCGACGTGCTACGGGGCCTGGCGCTCTTTGGCGTGCTCTCGGTCAATCTCATCATGGAGTTTCGCGTTTCAATTTTTCAGCAGTTTCTTTCAACGACCACCGTGGAGTCTCGCCTGGACCATGTCGTCGATGCGATTGTCAGCATGGGCCTGGAAATGAAGGCGTTTGCTCTATTCTCCCTATTGTTCGGTGTTGGGATGGCCATCCAGTTCGAACACCTCGCGGCCAACAAAAAGCGGCTGTCTTTGCTAGTCAGGCGACTCCTCATCCTGCTTGGTTTCGGCATTCTGCATATGTGCTTTATCTGGAATGGAGACATACTCACGGAGTACGCGCTGGTCGGGCTGGTCGCCCTACCGTTCTTCTTTGTGTCGAACCGAGTTCTCGTCGGCGTCTGTGTCGTGGCGCTGCTGTTTTATGCAGCCATGCCGTCCTGGATTCCGGATGGTTTCCTTGGGCCAAACGAAGCGGAACTTGAGCAATACGTCCGCCTGGCTACGTCGGTCTATTCGGGCGGAACATGGGCCGAGGTGGTCCGCTTCAACATGGCCGAGATAACGCGTTTTTTTCCGCTGCATGTGTTGGTGGCCCCGCGGACCTTCGGGTTGTTCCTGCTTGGCGCGTTTGCGTGGCGTAGCGGCCTGCTTCGCGATCCTGAAAGACATCGCCATCTGCTCGTTGGCGCCGCAGTGCTTGGCGTTGTCCTTGGCCTAAGTATGAACTTTCTGGAGACACCTGGCGCGGGGTCTCCCTGGCGGGTCTTGGCGCCGGCTGTCGCCGCTGTGGGCACTTTAGAATCGGTCGTGCTCGCCATCGGCTATGGGGCCACCTGCATTGCCCTTTATACGTTCACCAGGGCAGATCGTGTGCTGGCTTTGTTTGGCCCCGTAGGCCGTATGGCCTTCAGCAACTACCTGACACAGTCGTTGGTTTTCGGCTGGATATTTTTCGGATACGGATTGGGTCAGTTTGGCCGTCTAAGTTCATCTCAAGCGATGCTCATCGGCATTGCGGTTTACGTGGGCCAAATCTTTCTCAGTCACTGGTGGCTTAGGCGGTTCCGATTCGGCCCCATGGAGTGGCTGTGGCGAACGCTTATGTATGGAGTTCGCCAACCTTGGCGAATCAGGAACGCATCGGCTGCGGGATAGCCTGCGTAGTTGTTCGACGGCCAGGCGGGCGCATATGTCCGCTTTCGACCCATAGCGGACATTGCGCAACGCCGTAGGCGAGCGACATAACTTCCCCGCCTTGAGCATGCAGGTAGAATATTTGCCATGCATATCATCAATCGAAATGACTTCCGCGTCTCGGTCGCACCTATGATGGACTGGACCGATCGTCATTGCCGTTACTTCCACCGGCTGCTTTCCCCGCGTGCCCGTCTCTACACGGAGATGGTGACCAGCGCGGCGCTGGTGCGTGGGCGGCAGTTGCGGTTGCTTGAGCACAGCCAGCAGGAGCATCCGGTGGCCTTGCAACTGGGGGGCAGCGATCCGCGTGAGCTGGCGGAGGCGGCGCGGCTGGGGGCGGTGGCCGGGTATGACGAGATCAACCTCAACGTGGGCTGCCCGTCGGATCGGGTGCAATCGGGCAAGTTCGGTGCGTGCTTGATGCGCGAGCCGGACCTGGTGGGCGACTGCGTGCGTGCCATGCGCGACGCGGTGGACGTGCCGGTGACGGTCAAGTGCCGTATCGGCGTGGACGACCAGGACGAGTACGCCGACCTGCAGCATTTCACCGAGACCATGATCGCGGCAGGGGTGACCATCCTGGTGGTCCATGCGCGCAAGGCGTGGTTGCAAGGCTTGAGTCCAAAGGAAAATCGGGAGATCCCGCCACTGGATTACGACAGGGTCTATCGCTTGAAACATGAGTTTCCCGGGCTGACCGTCGTGATCAATGGCGGCATTACCGGCGTGGAGGCGGTCCTGGAACATCTTGAGCACGTCGATGGGGTGATGCTGGGGCGTGCGGCCTACCATGACCCCTATGTGCTGGCGAAGGTGGAGGCTGTCCTGTATGGCGAGCCCCTGCCTGCCCGGGATGAGGTGCTGCTGCGGATGCGGCCCTACGTCGAGGCCGAGTTGGCGCGTGGAACGGCGCTCAAGCACATCACTCGGCACATCCTGGGGCTTTACCAGGGCGAGCCGGGGGCCAGGGGATTCCGCCGACGGCTCAGCGAGGGAGCTCACCTGCCAGGGGCGGATTGGTCACTTATTGAGCAGGCGATGGGTCTTAAACGCGCCGTCGCGTGATCTTCAAGCCAAATTAGACATTTTATTCAGCCCCTATTGCCCAAGCTGAACGACCATGTGTCCCATGATCGTCGCATCGAACCACGCTCCATCGCCCTGGCGCATTGTCCGGCTCCTGCTGGCAGTAGTGCTGTGGGCTGCCGCCGCAGGTCCGGCGGTGGCTGCGCAGGCCGCCGAGCCGGCCCTGACGCTGGAGCAGGCGATCACCCAGGTCCAACAGCAATCCGGCGGCAAAGTGCTGTCGGCCAGCACCATCGGCACGCAGCGGCGGGGCAAGAACGCTTTCGAGCATCGGATCCGCGTCCTGACCCCCAATGGCCATATCCGAGTGGTTTCGATCTACTCCGATGCAGCCAAGCCGCCCGCGCCGACGGAAGCCGATTCAACCAAAACCCCCGCCGTAACCGGCGATGGCAACAAGGAGAAACACTGATGCGCATCCTTTTGGTGGAGGACGAGGCGCCCCTGCGAGAGACGCTCGCCGCGCGCCTCAAGCGCGACGGCTTTGCCGTCGATGCCGCTCAGGACGGCGAAGAGGGCATGTATCTGGGTCGTGAGGTGCCCTTCGACCTGGCGATCATCGACTTGGGCCTGCCCAAGATGTCCGGCATGGACCTGGTCAAGGCCTTGCGTGAGGCCGGCCAGCGATACCCGATCCTGATCCTCACGGCGCGTGGCAGCTGGCAGGACAAGGTCGAAGGCCTCAAGCACGGTGCCGACGACTACCTGGTCAAGCCGTTCCACGTCGAGGAGCTGCTGGCCCGCATCAATGCCCTGGTGCGCCGTGCCAGTGGCTGGTCCAAGCCGGTGCTGGCCTGCGGGCCGATCAAGCTGGACACCACCGCACAGACGGTTTCGGTGGAAGGCAAGTTGGTCGACCTGACCAGCTACGAGTACAAGGTGCTCGAATACCTGATGCTGCATGCCGGCGAACTGGTCTCCAAGGCCGACCTGACCGAGCATATCTACCAGCAGGATTTCGACCGCGATTCGAACGTGCTGGAGGTCTTCATCGGCCGTTTGCGCAGGAAGCTGGACCCGGAAGGGACCCTCAAGCCCATCGAGACGGTACGTGGACGCGGATACCGCTTTGCCATCCCCCGAAGCGAAAGCGACGACGAGTGATCAGGATCCGCCGCGCCGCCCGTTTTCGCTGGCGGCGCGCGCGGCACTGGCGACCGGTCTGGTGCTCGCCGCCTTCCTGGGCGTGGTCGGGCTGACGCTGTCGCGTACCAATGCCGATAGCGCGCTGAAGGATCAGCAGGAACGCCTGGATAACTTCGTCACGGCTTACCTGGCCGGGCTGGAGGTCAATCGCTCGGGCAAGATATTCATGCCCGATACGCCGCCGGACCAGAGCTTTTCCCGACCGGGCTCGGGCCTGTATGCCGTCGTGCTGGGCGAGAATGGCACGCGTCTGGAATCGCCGTCGGCGTTGGGCCGGGATTTTTCGTTCCTCAAGCCGTTGCAGCCTGGCGAAAGCGAATTCGGCCCGGTCGATACGCGTATGGGCCGCCTTTACTATTACGCCTATGGTGTGACCTGGGATCTGACCGAGCGCAAGTCGGTGCCCATGACCGTGATGGTCGCGCAAACCGAGGACGTGGTTGAGGGACAGAATGCCGAGGCGCGTCGCAGCCTGGTGTTCTGGCTATCCTCGCTGGGCGTCATGCTGATCCTGCTTCAGTTGCTGCTGTTGCGCTGGAGCCTGACGCCGCTGCGCAAGGTGGCCAACGAAATGAGCCGGGTCGAGCGTGGCGAGTCCGAGCACCTGGACAACCAGTACCCGCAGGAGCTCACGGGCCTGACCGAGCGCATCAATGCCTTCATCGACAGCGAACGCGAGCAGCGTACGCGTTATCGCCACACCCTGGCCGACCTTGCGCACAGCCTGAAGACCCCGCTGGCGGTGATTCGCTCCCGGCTTGAACTGGCTACCGATAGCACGCCCTTTCGTACGGACGTGCTTGATCAGGTGCGCCGTATGGACGAACTGGTGGCCTACCAACTCGCGCGCGCGGCGACATCCGGCCGACAGACCTTCGCGACCACCGCCGTGTCGATCGCCGAGCATGCCGAGGACCTGGTGCAGAGCCTCGAGAAGGTCTATGCCGCCAAGAACGTGCTATGCGAGTTCGACATCGATGATGGCGCGGTGTTCTATGGCGAGCAGGGCGACCTGCTCGAGCTGATGGGCAACCTGCTGGAGAACGCGTTCAAATGGGCCTCCCACCGCGTGCTGCTGGTCGCGCGTCTGCAACCGCAGGCCGGGCGCCAGCGCCCCGACCTTTGGTTGAGCGTGGAAGACGACGGTCCGGGCATTGGCAGCGACAACGTGGAAAAAGTATTGCAGCGCGGCGTGCGCGGTGATGAGCGGGTGCAGGGCCATGGCATCGGCCTGTCCATCGTGCAGGACATCATTCGCGCCTACCAGGGTGAACTGGTCGTCGATCGTTCTCCGGAATTCGGTGGCGCCCGTTTCAGCGTGCGATTGCCTTCGAATTGATGATGGGCAGGCGACCGGGCACCCGTCATGCGGCGCCCCGAAGCCACGACGCACGATAACGATCTGCGGGCGGGCAGGGGGCGGCAAGGTCTCGGACTTGCGCCCTCGCTGCGTGTCTTCCGTCTCCGAGGCACCTATCCCGGTGCAGGCGAAGGCCCGTAATACGCCCGAAGCAGGTCGGCGATGCCGGCCTCCGCCTGGCGCAGCACCGAGGGTTGCGACCAATGCAGCTCGCTCACCACGGCGAAATATTCGTCCGGGCTTTCAGCTGCATACGGGTCAATCAGGGTATGTCGGCCACGTGCGACGTCGGCGACCAGATTGTCGTAGGCACGCTGGAAGGTGCTGATCCAGCGCCGCCTGGGAATGCTATCGGGCAGGGGCGGCACGCCGTCGGCAGGGCCATCGAGCATGTCCAGTTTGTGGGCAATCTCATGGACGACGACGTTGTAGCCATCCCAGGGTTGTTCCAGGTCCAGTTGCACATCGGCGAGCGAGAGCACGAGCGGGCCGCGCTCCCAGGCTTCGCCAATCAGTACGTCATCAATGTCGCTCACCACGCCGCTGTGTTCGTCGTGGTGGCTGCGGCGGACCTTGAACTCGCCCGGGTAGACCAGGATTTCGCGCCAGCCGCGCAGCGAGCGGGCACCGGCTTGCAGCGCCGGCAGGCAGGCCTGCATGGCGATGAGCATTTGCAATCGGTCATCCAGATCGGCGCCTGCCAGCGCGTGGAAGCGCTTGCGCGCGAGGAACCGGCCCGTCATCGCACGCAGACGCTGCTGGCGTGCCTCATCGAGGCGACGTGCAAGCGGACAGGCCGACAGGGCGCGGCGCCAGTGGCTATCGGGAATGGGCGGGGGATCGAAGCGCGACCAGAGCTGTCGCCACCACGCCATGAACTCGGATGACCGTTACTGGATGGACCCGGGGAGCAGCGATTGCCAGCCCAGGTTCACGCGGTGCGAGGAGCTCGGGCCTCCGCTATCGCCGCCGCTGTGCGCGGTACCGTCATTGGATGGCGTCGCGCTGCTGCCTGACGAAGAAGGGCAGTCGCGAGCACCCAGCATGTCGCTACCGCCATTCTTGGATGACGAGCTGTCAGCCGACGCGTGCGGCAGGGTGCTCGAATCCTGGGTGTCGACATCCAGAGCCATCGCCGCTTGCATGCTGGCGATACTCAGGGAAAGTGCTCCTATGAATTGCAGGAATTGCCTGGCACGCATGGCGAGCCAACCCCTCAGCCCATAATCCAAGTCCTGGATGCTCGCAGAATCTTCACGCAGATTCCAGTGCCCACCGAGCAGGCACGCTAACAGGCGCCACAGGCTAGAATTTGTGTCATGCCAGATTTCTCCAACGCTTCCGCGGGCCTTTTGCTGGGTCTGCCCTTCGTATCTTCCTGCTGCCCGGGCGATGGTTCCTGATGCAGCCGCGTGACATTCTGGCCGCCCTGGCCGGTGGCGAAGCCATTTCGGGCTCGGCCCTGGCCGAGGGCGCGGGCGTGACGCGTGCTGCGGTCTGGAAGCAGATCGAGGTCCTGCGTTCCCGAGGTGTGCCCATCGAAGCGCGGGGCGCGGCCGGTTATCGGCTGCCCTGGCCCTTGCAGATGCTCGATGCCGCTGCCATCGAGGCCTCCCTGCCTGCCGGGACCCGCGAGCAGCTGGGGTGCCTGGAGGTGCATTGGGAGCTCGACTCTACTTCTACCGAGCTGCAACGGCGCATTGCGCAGGCACCGGATATGAGCGTGGTGCTGGCCGAAACCCAGAGCGCGGGACGAGGCCGGCGTGGTCGCGCCTGGCTATCGCCGCCGGGCTTGAATCTGTATGTGTCCTGCCTGAAGCGTTTCGATGCGGGGTTTGCCGCGCTTTCGGGCTTGTCGCTTGCGTTGGGCGTGATCGTGCTGCGAGCCCTCGAACGCGTGGGCGTGGCCGGCGCCGGCCTGAAGTGGCCTAATGACCTGCTCAGTGATGAGGGCAAGCTCGGCGGCATCCTGGTGGAGCTCAACGGGGAATACCAGGGGCCGTGCGCGGCTGTGATCGGCATTGGCCTCAACCTGCGCCTGACCGAAGCCTTGCGTGAACAGGCTGGGCAACCTAGCGATGACCTGGGACGGCTAGCCGGGGGGATCGCGCCCGATCGCAATGCCCTGGCCGCAGCCCTGATAGACGAGCTGACGCAAGGGCTGCGAGCGTTCGAGCGCGAGGGTTTTGCCGGTTGCGTCGATGACTACCGTCGCCATGACGTGCTCCGTGGCAAGCGCCTGCAATTGACGGGAGCGCTGGGTGATATCGAGGGCATCGGCGCCGGTGTCGATGCGCGTGGCGCGCTATTGCTGGAGACCACTCAGGGGCTGCGGCGTATCGACAGCGCGGATGTTTCGGTGCGACGCGCATGAAGCTTCTGCTGGATCTGGGCAATACGCGCCTGAAATGGGCCCTGCGTGACGGTGAGGCCATGCGCGCACGTGGCGCCGTGGCCTGGCATGACGACATCGAGACCGTGCTGTCGGCCATGTGGGGTGGCTTGGGAGCCGTGGCACAAGTGCTTGGTGCCTCGGTGGTGGACGCTGCGCGTGAGGTACGGGTGGCGGCCATTGCCCAATCCGTGTGTGGCCGTCAGGTCTCTTGGCTACGCACGCCAGCCCAGGGGTGTGGCGTACTTAGTGCGTATGCCGAACCCGAACGATTGGGCGTGGACCGATTCCTGGCGATGGTCTGCGCATGGCACGAAGGGGATGCACCGTGTGTACTGGTGGGCGTAGGCACCGCGTTGACACTGGACGCGCTGGACGCCCAAGGGCGGCACCTGGGAGGACTGATCGCCCCAGGGCCGCAGTTGATGCAGCAATCGCTGTGGGGCGCGACGGCACGCGTGCGGCCCGAGCCAGGGCAGATCCTGGATGCGGCTGATAACACCGCCGATGCCGTAGCCTCGGGCTGTTGGCAGGCGGCAGTGGCGCTTATCGAGCGCTTTGTGTCACGCCAGTCGCCGAACCTTGGGGGCTCGCCCCGCGTGGTGTTGGGCGGCGGCGATGCGGCAGCCTTGCAGCCGTTGCTGGCCATGCCGAGCAAGCTGACGGAAGATAGCGTGCTGCGCGGGCTGGCCGTGTGGGCGGACGCGCATTCGACTACGATGCCCGCTCCCTAGAATTGATGGGCCAAGGTTGCCAGGGTCAACGATGGTGCTGCGTCTGCTTTTTGTCCTGCTGATTGCCCTCAATATCGCTGTCGGTGCGTGGCTGTGGCTGGGTCAGGACGACACCCACCAGCGTAGCGCCACCGATCCGGACACGCCTTCGTTGCACCTGCTTTCCGAACGGCCGGCTGGCGCGGGCACAGCGCCGGCTGGTGCGGGCACAGCGCCGGCTGGTGCGGTAACCGCCAGTTCCGTGGCACCCATGCCATCCCCGGTCGCATCGGCACCCGCATCGGCCAGCACGCCGCAGGCCCCCACGGTCGCGACCGCGGCCTCGGCGCGTGCCAATGCCAACCCCAATTCACATGTCTACACCTGTATCGCCATTGGCCCCTTCAGTACGCCACTGGACATGCGCAACGCGCGCAGTGCCCTGGTCAACCTGAGCGTGCGCACGCGTTCGCGCCAGGAACAGACCACGCAGTCGCGTGGGTGGTGGGTGTATCTGCCGGCCAGCCCGAGCCGCGACCAGGCCCTGGCCCAGGCCCGCAAGCTCAGTGCGGCCAACATCAAGGATTACTTCGTCGTCGGCAGCAATTCCGGCGACCAGCCCAATACGGTCTCGCTGGGCCTGTTCAAGGACCCGGCCAATGCACGCAAGCGTCGCGATGAAGTGGTTGCGGCAGGCTTTTCCGCGCAGATGACCGAGCGCACGGAAACCGTGCCCGAATACTGGCTGGACCTGGCCGTGGCCGACAACGCACATTTCGACTGGCGTAGTCGCATTCGTAACCAGAATGTGGGCTCGCACAGCACGGGCTGTTTCTGATCGTGGCCCGGACGCGTTAGACTAGCGGGCCAACGCCGGCATAGCTCAGTTGGTAGAGCAACCGCCTTGTAAGCGGTAGGTCCCCAGTTCGAATCCGGGTGCCGGCACCATGTAAGCAAAAAAGCCCGCTTTTCAGCGGGCTTTTTTGCGCTCGCTGCTTGTCCCCTGGCTTCAGGGCAGTGGCAGGCTGATCGGGTTGGCGTGGTCGGAGCTGCTTAGTGCGGGGAACGGATCGACACCCGAGAGCGTCTTGATGTCATTGAGCGAGACCACGTCGCAAGTGATGCTGTCGTCGTTCTGGCACAGATAGGCGGCGGCCCCCTTACCCGGCTCGTAAACCGCTTTCCAGGTGTATTGGGGCACGGCGACCTGATCCTTGCCGATGGTCGGCGTATTGTCCGGATCGAAGGCTGGGCCGGTCACGACGTAGACTTCGCCCAGGTTGGTCGCCAGGTCGCGCACCTTGGCCTCGATCTTGGCCCACTCGCCCGTGTTGAGCTTGTGGTCCTGCGGCACGATGTTGGCCATCGAGAAGGATTCCTTCTCCGAATCGATTGTCGATTCGTCGCCAGCCGGTGTCATGTGGCCGCGATCAAAACCGCTATTGGTGTAATCGGAGGTCTGCGAACGATCGGCCGCAGGAATCGCGGTCTCCTGGTGGAACGAACCGGTGCGGCTGATCGAGTCTGCGCCGGCGACCTGCGCGGCGGTGATGTGCTGGGCCGAATACAAGGGGCCCTTGGTGACGCCCGAGGCGAGCAGAACATACTCGGTGTGACAGACCTCGGTCGTGCGCGTGGTCAGCGAAGCGTCAATGCTGGGATTGCTGCCATTGACAAAGAAATTCGGACAGGCGGTGCTGGCCAGCGAAGCACCGCACACGAAGAAGCTGGCTGCGAACAGCCACTGACGTACACGCAACATGGTGATATCCCCATCACGATTGAAGGTTTGCCTGACGTTAGTGACTGGCTATTGCAAGAGCGTTAAGTGCTCGCTTGTAATGTCTCGAAATGCGAACCGGTTCGCGTTGTTCACGCAAATGCCATGACGACGCAAGTCACGAGCAAGATATTTCGGGTTGACCGATGATTCGCCTTGTAGGGAATATCGGCACATGGCTCAGGATGCTTCTCATGGCTTGTCGCTCAAGCTTGCGCTGCAAGGCGGCGGGGCGCACGGTGCATTTACCTGGGGCGCCCTGGATCGACTGCTTGATGTGCCAGATATCGTCTTCAGCGCCGTCAGTGGCACCAGTAGTGGTGCAATGAATGCCGCCGCGCTGGCACAAGGCTGGTATCGCGATGGGCCCCGCGGCGCACGAGTGGCCTTGCGCGAGTTCTGGGAAGGCGTCGCGCGCCAGGGCGCCATGGCGCATTGGCTGACAGCGGCCACGCAAGCTTGGAACGATGCCAGCTGGATTCGTCCGCCGATGGTGATGCCGACCTTCAATCCGTTGCGTTCAATGGTCGAGGAGTTCTTCGACGTCCAGGCACTGCGGCGTTCGCCGATCACCCTGTATGTGGCGGCAACCCGCGTGCGCGATGCGGCGCTGGTGGTGTTCGATGGCGATCGCCTGAGCCACGACGCCTTGCTCGCTTCGGCCTGCCTGCCCATGCTGCATCCCACCGTCGAGATCGAAGGTGAGGGCTACTGGGACGGAGGTTTTGCGGGGAATCCGACGCTCGATCCCCTGTTGGGGCTGGCTGGCGACCGCATCGTGTGCGTGCTTGTGCAGCCGATGAGCCTGGGCGCGACACCACGGCGTCCTCGGGATATTCTCGATGTGTCCATGCAACAGGCCTTTGGCGCGGCTTTTCTGCGCGAAGTACGCGATCTTGCGCGTGCGCACCGCCGCGCCGCACAAAAATTGCTGCCCAATGCGCAGGAGCGGCAATTGCGCCGGCTCGACCTGCAGTTCATTGGGCCGGCCGACACGCTGGGCGGCCAGGATGCCAGGCCACAACGGTTGCACGAATTGCATGCGCAGGGGTGGGCGGCGGCCGATGCCTGGTATGCCCGCTGGATGGCGGGAGCGCAGCCTGCGGGCACAGCGGGCTGGGCCGAGACCTTTGCCTGAGCGAGAGCTGGTAAGCGGGTTCCTGTAAACTCGGCTGCTCACCCGGGGAGCTTGGCTTCCAGCAGGTTTTCAGCCCATGAACACGCAGTGCATCCCTCCAACCGCCCTTCGCAAGACCAGCTCCGCTTTCCTGGTCGCGAGCGTGTGGCTCATCGGGCTTGCTGCGTCGCTATCGGCTGGTGCCGCGGAGCCCCTGCCTGCACGGCAATTTTTATCCGACCAGCAGCAGGGCCATGCGCCGCTGCTGGTGGACGTGCGGCACCCGGATGAATATCGCGATGGCCATATTGCCGGTGCGTTGAATATTCCGGTGGAACAACTGGCCGCGCGTCATGGTGTGCTCGATGTGCCGCGTGACAGCGATATCGTCGTCTATTGCAAAAGTGGCATACGCGCGGCCAAGGCCCAGGCGCTGTTGCAATCGATCGGTTACAGCCATGTTCGCGTGCTCGAGGGCAGTGTCCAGGGCTGGCAACGGCAGCATCTGCCCCTGGTACGCGAGACGGGAGCCCGGAAGTCTGCGCCAGATCGCTGATGCGATCAGATGATGCTCCTGGGACATGGTGTTCCAGGAGCTGGTTTTCTTGGCGTGATTGTCTCGGTCGTGTTCGATTTAGTGAAGATGAGGAAGCATGGGTAAGCAGCAGGCAATCTCCCTGATCGGTGTTCCCACCGATATCGGCGCAGGACATCGTGGTGCGTCGATGGGCCCGGAAGCGTTGCGGGTGGCCAACCTGGCCGCCAAGCTCGCCAAGCGCGGGCTCGATGTGGTCGACCGTGGCAATTTGCAGGGCCCGCTCAACCCGTGGCAGCCGCCACACGAAGGTTATCGCCATCTGCCGGAAGTAGTGGCGTGGAATCGTGCGGTTTTCGATGCCGTCTCCGGCGTGCTCGACGAAGGCCGCCTGCCAGTCATGCTCGGCGGCGACCATTGCCTGGCGATCGGCTCGATCAGCGCCGTGGCACGCCATTGCCGGCAGCAGGGCAAGCAACTTCGCGTGTTGTGGCTGGATGCGCATGCTGATTTCAATACCGCGCAGGTCACCCCGTCGGGCAATATCCACGGCATGCCGGTGGCCTGCCTGTGCGGCAACGGCCCTCGCGAGCTGGTCGAACTAAGCGGGCAGGTGCCGGCGACCACGCCGCAGGCGTTTCGCCAGATCGGTATCCGCTCGGTGGATGAAGGCGAAAAGCGCTTGGTGCGCGAGGCGAACGTGGGCATTTTCGACATGCGCCATATCGACGAGGTCGGCATGAAGCGCACGCTCGAAGACGCGCTTGCCGGCGTCGACCAGAATACCCATCTGCACGTGAGTTTCGACGTAGATTTTCTCGACCCGACCATTGCGCCGGGCGTGGGCACTACGGTGAGGGGCGGTCCGAACTATCGTGAGGCTCAGTTGTGCATGGAGATGATTGCCGACACGGGATGTCTCGGTTCGCTCGACATCGTCGAGCTCAATCCGGCCTTCGACAAACGCAACCAGACGGCCAAGCTCGCCGTGGATCTGGTCGAGTCGCTGTTTGGCAAATCCACCCTGATTCGCAACCCCTCGCGCTGAAGATCTCATGCAGACACGTGTACTGACCGGCATCACCACCACCGGCACCCCGCACCTGGGCAATTACGTGGGAGCTATCCGCCCCGCCGTGGCCGCCAGCAAGCGCGCCGACGTGGATGCCTTCTATTTCATGGCGGACTACCACGCCCTGATCAAGAGCGACAATCCGGCGCGCATCGAACGCTCGCGACTGGAGATTGCCGCGACATGGCTGGCCTCGGGACTGGACCCGGAGCGGGTCACGTTCTATCGCCAGTCGGACATCCCCGAGATTCCCGAGCTCACCTGGTTTCTGACCTGCGTGACGGCCAAGGGCCTGCTCAATCGCGCCCATGCGTACAAGGCGGCGGTGGACAAGAACACCGAGGCCGGTGAGGACGCCGATGCCGGTGTAACGGCTGGCCTGTACATGTATCCGGTGTTGATGGCTGCGGACATCCTGGCCTTCAACGCCAACAAGGTCCCCGTCGGACGTGACCAGATCCAGCATATCGAAATGGCTCGCGACATCGCCCAGCGCTTCAATCACATCTATGGCGGCGACTTTTTCGTGCTGCCCGAGGTGGTGATCGAGGAGCAGGTCGCCACGCTGCCTGGCCTGGATGGCCGCAAGATGTCCAAGAGCTACGACAACACCATTCCGTTGTTCGAGGGCGGCTCCAGGCAGTTGCGCGAAACCATCATGCGCATCGTCACCGATTCGCGCCTGCCGGGCGAGCCGAAAGACCCGGAGAGCTCCGCGTTGTTTACCATCTTTCGAGGGTTTGCTTCGGAGGCCGAGACCGCCGCGTTCCGCAAGGCATTGGAAGATGGCATCGGTTGGGGCGAAGCCAAGCAGGTGCTATACGAGCGTATCGAAGCCGACGTGGCACCGATGCGCGAGCGTTACGATGAGCTGATGGCCAAGCCGCAGGTGATCGAGCAGATTCTGCAGGACGGTGCGCACAAGGCCCGCGCGACGGCTGCACCGCTCGTGGCCCGCCTGCGGGATGCGATCGGGTTGCGCTCAGGTAAAAGTGAAAAAACAGTCCAGGTGATCGGGGCCGAGAGCTTTGGACCCGTCCCTGAAAAAGTGGAGAAGAGGGGCAAATTGCCGCGCCTGGCCAGTTTCCGCGATAGCGATGGTAGCTTCCGTTTCCGTCTGTTCTCCGCTGAGGGCGAGGAGCTGTTGCTGTCACGTGCCTACGCCGATCCCAAATCGGCCGGCATCATGCAGAAGCGCCTCAAGACACTCGGCTCGGCTGCTGCAGTGTGCCAATTGCAGCAGCGGAGCCTGACGCTCGAGATCGAAGGCGAGCACGTAGGCGACACGCCCGAGTACAGCGACGAATCGGCACGTGACCAGGGGTTGCTGCGCTTGCGCGAAGCCTTGGACCAACTCGCCGCGCAGGAGTGATGCGACGGCGGCATGACGTTTCAGGGGTGATTCGATGCGTTATCTCGCCATTCTGCTGCTTGCGCCCTGGTTGCTGATTCTTGGCTGGCTTTATTGGGCCTATCCCAAGAGCCTGCCGCGCACAGGAGCGCGGCGCGGTTTCGATGGGCTGATTCTGCTGCTTGCCGCGGGAGCTGCCGTGGGCTCGGCGTTGCTAGGTTTCGACGGGGTGCAGGTGCCGCAGGTAGGCCAGTTCGGCCCACAGAGCGGTGCGATCTGGCGGCAGGTATTGCCAGCACTTTATGGCTACGGAGCATGCGTTGGCGTGCTTGTGCTCGGCGCCGTGCTGCGGCTGGCCCTCTGGCGTCGGCGCTCCTTGCGTTGAGGCTGCCGGCAATCGGTCCGGCCGGGGGATCAGGCTGCCCGGTGCAACAGGGTAGGTTCGCCTGTGGCCGCCAAGCCGAGGGCGCGCGATGAAACTGCCGCCAAACCTTTACGAAGTACGCCGGGCTTCATAGGCCTTCAGGTGCGCATACGCAGCGCGCACGACGGTCGCATCCACGCCATTGGCAACGCGCGACAACATGTCACCCACGACGTGGTCGGCTTCAACAGCCTTGCCGCCTTCCAGGTCGCGCAACATCGACGCCGTGAGCGAAGAGCTTTCGTCGGTCAGCATCGCCAGTGTCCTGGCCATCGCGGCTTCGTGCGGAGCATGTCCGGCGGCGTGCGCGACGCCCCGGCACGTTTCCAGGAATGCCAGCATGGTTTCCCGACCGCCGGGAGCGCGTGCAATATCACCCACCGAAGCGCGCATCAGGCAGGTCATACCAGCCAACGTCGCCAAGAAGACCCACTTGTCCCACATATCTTGCAGGATCTGGCGACTGGCGCGCTGGTCGAATTTCGCGCCCTCCATTGCACGGGTAATAGCCGCGATACGTGCCGATTCGCTGCCGTCACGTTCTCCGTAGGTCAGACCGTGCGAGGCGTTGAGGTGTCGTACGATGCCTTCGGCGTCAACGGTGGCGGCGATCACGCATTGGCCGCCCAGCACGCGCTCGGCTCCGAAGCGTTCGTCCAGGTGTTGGAGATGTTTCATGCCGTTGAGCAGCGGCAGGATGGTCGTCTGCGGCCCGATCGCCGGCGCGATATCCTCGATGGCTTGCTCCAGGTCATACGCCTTGCAACTGAGCAGCACCAGATCGTACTCGGGCTTTACGTGGGCCGTGGTGACGGTGGCCGGCGCGTCATGGTGGAAATCGCCGGCGGCGGGGCTGTGGATGGTCAGGCCGTCCCGTGCCAGTTTTTCCGCGCGTGCCGCTCGCACCAGGAAGGTCACGTCCTCGCCCTTTTCGAGCAGGCGTCCCCCAAAGTACCCACCGACAGCACCGGCACCGACCACGAGAATGCGCATGAGCATCAACCTCTGAAGTGAGCTGCCATTTTGCGGCGAACGCCCAGTGTCGGCAATGATTTTGCGTGACAAGGACTATCGATAGTCTCCGTTCACCGCCCCATGCGTTCATCGCAGCGTGCGATCAATGCTCGTTCGTTCCGGGAAAGTGCAATGGACACGGCAGGCTCGCCCAAACCGTCAGGCATCGGCGTGCTGGCGATGCCTGACGGATGAGTTCGGACAGGGCCCTGATCAGCCCGGTGAAGCAATCGTGCCTGGGGCGCCAAAGCTTGCGCCATCGCATGAATGAGTACACGGAAATGAATCACCTGATGGAGGCGTCCCTGGTGTCAGCCGATACCAACCACCTTGGTTTTTACAGTGCACGAGGCGGGTGCTCGCTGCCGTACTGCTGGCGCGTATGCCGGTTATGGATGTTCTTCAGGTGTTGAAAAGCTTGCCCGCAACCATCCAGCGAACGCTTGCACGGCCCGGTTGTTTGAATGCCTCGGTTCGATGTCCAACCAATAGCCGTCCGGGCCATGAGTCTGTACATGCGAGCGGCAGACCAGTCGCCCTTCCGCCAGTTCCTCTGCGATCATGTTGCGATCGACCAAGGCTATGCCTGCGCCCTTGCGAGCAGCATGGATCGATTGCTCCAGGGTCGAAAAGTCGATGCCTAGTGGTGCGCCATGGCGTTGTATACCCGCTTCATCCAGCCAAGCAGGCCACAAGTCCTGTCGCTTGACGCCGTCAAATACATGCAGGTTGGGAAGGGTGTTGAACAAAGTTTCCAGTGAGGTATTGGCCCAACGTGGAGAACACACAAGCACATGTTGCTCCAGCATCAACAGGCTTGACTCAAGACCCGGCTTCGCGTGACGTCCAAAGCGAATCGTGCAGTGCGCTGCTTCGTACGGCTGAGTCAATATGGATAGCTCCACGCCTGGCAGAATGCTGGTCAGTTCATCCATGCGCGGAGAAAGCCATTGGGTGGCGAACGTCGGCGGTACGCTCAGTGTCAGTCGCGTGCGCTGTTCATGCGGGTGCACGGCGCGTACGCCTTGTTCAATGGCATCGAACGCCACGGCCACTCTTTCCAGTAGTGTCATGCCAGCAGGTGTCAGGCCGACGCCGTTGTGCCGCCGCTCGAATAGCAGCACACCCAGCGCATCCTCCAGGATCTTGATCTGCCGGCTCACGGCGCCCTGGGTAACGCTCAGTGAACTGGCAGCCTGGTTGAAGCTCAGGTGGCGTGCGGCCTGCTCGAAGAACCGCAAGGCGATCAACGGGGGAAGGCACCTCATGGCAATGTATCTCCTGGGCAACCTGTGTTGCCGCTATGGTTTTCTGAGTGGAGCATTTCTCCCTGTCACGCCACGCAGCGCGTGCGTTGATGGGACTCCAGTTGATTCATTTCCTGGGGTCACGAGGAGGCCAAACGGTAGGCAATGCTGTAGCGTGATGTACCACTGCTGGCCGCTGGGTGCCTCAATCACTCACCAGCGTTTACCAACCTTGTCGATCCGCCTTGCAAAGGCGTTCAAGGCGCCCCCGGCTTTTGTGCATGAATTGTTGCGACAGGTGGATGATTCATCCGCATTGATGCGCAAACGTGCGTGCCTGCCATCGCCATCTTCATGAGGCTTTGTACCGTCTTGCCAAGTGCCTTGCTCCAGAACCCGGTAGCTTCGTTGAGGTCGCCGGTCTGGCCGTCGATGACCAGCGTACTCAAGAGGCTACAGTGCATGACTACCTCCAGGCAGGCACCGCGGCGGTTATCCCTTACGCAACTATAAGACAGTTTGTGTCGACTTCATTGCAGTAATCAACATTCAGACCAAAATTTCGTACCAGTTCGAAGAAGTGGATTTTCTCATGGTTCATGCCCTGGCCCGGATGCAACTTCG
>NZ_DASVMI010000046.1:0-1517 GCF_036384435.1 Dyella sp.
CCGATAACCGCGTGTTCGTTACTGCGCCTAAACTTGACGCAAAGGGCATTGACGATGGAGGAAAAACCACACGCGTGGATTTCGGGTTGCACTGATGCGTACTGACCGTGCTCATATCAGGCAAGCCTTTTGTAGCCTGCAGGGGCACTCGCCAGTTCGCCGTGAAAGGTGCGAGCAAGAACCCCAAAGACTCGCACGGCCGATAAATCCAGCAACCGCAAGGCGAGTGGACTCAAAAGCCGCTGATCCTCTGGCGGTACAGGCTAGGCAAGTCGACGCCCAAGGGCTCAAACTATCCCTTTCCCACGCCGCATGAGCCTTTTCCCATGAACTACCCCGGCCAGGATCGTTACGCCAACGAACTCCAGTCCATCCGCGAGCAGGGCCTGTTCAAGGCCGAACGCGTCATCGTCTCTCCACAATCGGCGCAGATTCGCCTCGACAGCGGCAAGCAGGTACTCAACTTCTGCGCCAACAACTACCTGGGCCTTGCCGATCACCCGCAAGTGATCCAGGCAGCCAAGGACGCGCTCGATACACACGGCTTCGGCATGGCCTCCGTGCGTTTCATCTGCGGCACACAAGATTTGCACAAGGAACTGGAGCGCAAGATCGCCGAGTTCTTCGGTACCGAAGACACCATTCTCTACGCGGCCTGCTTCGATGCCAATGGCGGCCTCTTCGAGCCACTGTTGGGCGAGGAAGATGCCATCATTTCCGACGCACTCAACCACGCCTCGATCATCGACGGCATCCGTCTATGCAAGGCCAAGCGGTTTCGCTATGCCAATTGCGACATGGCTGACCTCGAGCAACAGCTGCAGGCCGCGGATGCAGCGGGCGCGCGCACCAAGCTGATCACCTCCGACGGCGCGTTCTCGATGGATGGATTCATAGCTCCCCTGGACAAGATCACCGCCCTGGCTCGGCAGTACAACGCCCTGGTGCATATCGACGAATGTCACTGCACCGGCTTTCTCGGCGACACCGGCCGTGGTTCGGCCGAGGTCAATGGGGTCATGGACAAGATCGACATATTCACCGGCACCCTGGGCAAGGCCCTGGGCGGCGCGCTGGGCGGTTTCACTACCGGTCGTGCCGAGGTCATTGAAATGTTACGCCAGCGCTCACGCCCGTACCTTTTCTCCAACTCGCTGCCGCCGCATGTCGTTGCCGCGGCCATCAAGGTGTTCGACATGCTGTCTTCGGCTGGCGATCTGCGCGAACGTGTCAAAGAGAACACCCGTTATTTCCGCGAGCAGATGACCCAGGCCGGCTTCGATATCAAGCCTGGCGTGCACCCGATCGTGCCAGTGATGGTCTATGACGCCAAGAAGGCCCAGGCCATGGCGACTGAACTGCTGGAAGAAGGCATCTATGTCACGGGTTTCTTCTACCCGGTAGTGCCACAGGGCCAGGCGCGTATCCGCACACAGATGAGCGCAGCACACACACGTGAGCACCTGGACCAGGCGATCGCCGCGTTTACCAAAGTCGGGCGCAAGCTTGGGGTGATC
>NZ_DASVMI010000047.1:0-30669 GCF_036384435.1 Dyella sp.
AGCGCACGTACGCGAGTCAGGTAGCGTTCGCGAAAGGTGTCGTAAATGGCGCGCTGCACCAGAAGCCGCGAGCCGCATAGGCAGATCTCGCCCTGGTTGGCAAAGCCCGAGCGCACGATGGTGTCCAGATTGGCATCGTCCAGGTTGGCATCGGCGAAGACGATGGCTGGATTCTTGCCGCCTAGTTCCAGTGATAGCTTCTTGAACTGGGGAGCCGCAGATTGAGCGATCGCTTTACCCGTAGCCGTGCTACCAGTAAACGAAATGGCTTTTACCAGGCGATGCTCCACCAGCGATTGGCCGACAGAGGGGCCGCGACCATGCACGATATTGAAAACACCGGAAGGCAGGCCGGCCTCAAGGCTCAGCTCGCCGAGCAGGGAGGCTGTGCAAGGGGTGACTTCCGACGGTTTGGCAACCACCGCATTGCCGCTGGCCAGAGCAGGGGCGATTTTCCAGGTGAATAGATAAAGCGGAAGATTCCATGGGCTGATACAGCCGACGACACCCAGCGGCTGGCGCAAGGTGTAGTTGATGGCGCCCACTTCCATGGCGTGCGACTGGCTGGCCCAGGGCACGATGGCCGAGGCGAAGTAGCGCAGGTTGCTGATGGCCCGAGGGATGTCCACGCTACGAGCGAGTGCGATGGGCTTACCATTGTCCTGCGACTCCAGGCTGGCGAAATCATCCAGTCGCGCCTCGACGAGGTCGGCCAGCCGATGTAGCAGTCTGCTGCGCTGGTCGGCGGGCGTGGCCGCCCAGCCTGGCGCGGCGCGTTGCGCGGCCTGGACGGCGGCTTCCACGTCGCTGGCGTCGGAGTCCGGGCAAAGGGCGAAGACATGACCTGTGGCCGGATCGTGGATATCCAGCCAGCGATCAGCTTGAGGTGCCTCAAGGCGTCCGTCGATCAGGTTGGTCAGGCGTCTGGATGGCATGGAGTAAGCTTAAAGGCTGGATCTCCACGATGCACCGGGGCGCGCGTATCGTAAGCTGCTTCAGCTGAGCGATCGGGTGCGACCACCATCCACGGCGATGCTGACGCCGTTGACGTAGCCGGCCGCCGGCGTGCACAGAAAAGCCACCACCGAGGCGACTTCTTCCGGTTCGCCAAAGCGTCGGGCAGGTACCGCGGCCAGTAGACCGGTGGCGACTTCATTCGCGCCACGGCCGCTGGAGTGGGCCTGGCCTTGTAGCAGACTGGCCAGGCGGTCGGTACGTGTATAGCCTGGCAGTACATTGTTGACCGTGATGCCATCGGGGCCGACTTCCGATGCCAACGTCTTGGACCAGCCGGCCATGGCGGCACGGATGGTATTGGATACGCCCAGATTGGCGATCGGCTCTTTCACCGAAGTGGAAATGACGTTGACGATACGCCCGTAACGGCTGTCGCGCATGTCGGCCAGGAAGGTCTGCGCCAGTGCCTGGGCAGCCAGCAGGTGCTGGCGAAAGGCCGCTTCATACGCCTCGGTAGCAGCCGAATGGGCTGGTCCGGCGGGTGGGCCGCCCGTATTGTTGATCAGGATATGCACCGGATGCCCCGTGGCTGCGTCCGCGGCTGCGGCGACCAGGGCACGCGTATCGAGCATATCGGCCACTTGCCAGCCATGGCGTTGTGCATCATGCGTGCGGGGCAACTGCTCTGCCAGTGATTTCAACGTGTCCGTCGAGCGGGCCAGGACGGTGACATCAGCACCCAGCGAGGCCAGTTCGATGGCGCTGGCACGACCGATTCCCTGGGAGGCGCCGCAAACGAAGGCATGGCGTCCGGTCAGATCCAGTTGCATGGCAACTCCTTGCGGTAAAAGTCAGCGTGCGGACCATTGCAGAGCGATCGCGCCGCACCAGCATACCCACGCAAGCCAGGGAGCGTAGCGCCAGACGCGTCTCCAGTGGGTGATGGATGAGTCCTCCAGCGCCGGGAGGATAGGTGAGCGCAGTGCCAGTTGCAGGCGCATCCATATGCGCAGCGGACTGGCCTTGCCACCCCCTTCGGGCACCGAGATGATCTCCCACTCATGGGCGTGATGGTTGCGCAAGCGCGAGACGATGCGTGCCTGAGCCAAGAAATGCAGCAGGAAACATGTAACGCCGGTCAGAAGCAGCAAGAAATATAGCTGGATCATTTCCCGCCGCCGCTATCGCTGCCGCTGGCCTCACTACTGGAGGCATTGCCAGGAGCGTTGCTGCTGCCCGCGCTATTGTCGGTCCATAGCGGAATCGGCAGCGCATTGCGCAAGGTGTTGAGCAGGCCATCGCCGGCGGGGGGCTTGCCGCAGACGGCGTTGTCCACGGCGCTGGCATAGTCCTTATCCATCATGCCGACCCAAAGCACGCCATCGGGACCGTGCGGAATCTTGAAACTGCCGCTCGGATTCATGCTCACCGGGGATTCGGCCGAGAAAGCCGCTGGCGACTGTTCCCAGTAGGTGTTGCCAGCCTGTTGCGCCGCTGAGCTGAACACCACGATGTAGCGTGCCTTCGGGTCTTTCACTTCATAACTGCCGAATGCGCCTGTCGTGGCACTGCTCCAGCCTACGTGCTCGCAAAGGTTGATGTCTTTCTGGTCGCCCAGGGGTTGGAACGCCTCATCCAGCAGCACTACGGTCGGCCCGAACAGATAGCTGGTGCGCAACCAGCGGCCGTTCAATTCGGACTTCATCCCGACCCGGTATGGCAGCTTGCCATCAGTGGGCAGACGAAAGCTCAGGAAATAGCTGCGCTGTCCGTTAAGGCTGAAAACCGAGCTGCCCGGGCCGAGTTCGAACCTCTTCGGTCGCCAGGGCAATTGGGCCTGGTAGGAAAAATCGGCGAAGCTCGTGCAGCAAGGTATCGCATCCTGCAAGGCCTTTTTGGCGCCATCCAGTTGCGCCGAAGTATTTTCCGGCGCACGCAGGTTTGGGGGCAGCAAGTGCTTGGCGCTGTGGCATGCCGTCACCAGCAAGGTCAGGGCAATCGTGGCGAAGGCAACGAGATGGGGTTGGCGCATGATGGGGGATCAGAATTCGGCAGTACCTGCCGCACGGGGGTAGGGGATGGCGTCGCGAATGTTCGACAGCCCACAAACATAAACCAGCAGGCGTTCGAAGCCGAGTCCGAAACCGGCATGGGGGACGGTGCCGTAGCGACGCAGGTCACGATACCAGCCGTAAGTGGCAGCATCGAGGCCGAACTGGGCCATGCGGCGGTCAAGATAATCCAGCCGCTCCTCGCGCTGGGCTCCGCCGATGATCTCGCCGATGCCTGGGGCGAGCACGTCCATCGCGGCGACGGTTTTCTCGTCATCGTTCAGGCGCATGTAGAACGCCTTGATCTGCTCGGGATAATTCATGACCACCACCGGGCGGCCGATGTGCGTCTCAGCCAGGTAGCGCTCATGCTCGGTCTGCAAGTCGATACCCCACGCGACGGGGAATTCGAATTTGTGCCCGCAGTTTTTCAGGATCTCGATGGCGTCGGTGTAGTCGATGCGCTCGAAGGGTTGCTTGATGAAGTTTTCCAGGCGAGTGATGGCATCGGGCTGAACGCGTTCGGCGAAGAAGGCCATGTCGTCAGGGCGTTCGTCGAGCACGGCCTTGAAGATGGCCTTGAGGAAAGCCTCTGCGCAATCGGCATCGGCGGCCAGGTCGGCAAAGGCGATTTCCGGCTCGACCATCCAGAATTCGGCCAGGTGGCGGGGCGTGTTGGAGTTTTCCGCGCGGAAGGTCGGTCCGAATGTGTAGACCTTGCTCATCGCAAGGGCGTAGGCCTCGACGTTAAGCTGGCCGGACACGGTGAGGAATGCCTCACGTCCGAAGAAATCCTTGCGGAAGTCGACCTTGCCCTGTTCGTCGCGGGGCAGGTTGGCAAGGTCAAGTGTGGACAGGCGGAACATGTCGCCAGCGCCCTCGGCATCGGACGTAGTGATGATCGGCGTGTTGATCCAGAAGAAGCCCTGCTCGGTGAGATGGCGATGGATGGCCGTCATCATCGTGTGGCGCACGCGCGTGACCGCGCCGAACAGGTTGGTGCGCGGGCGCAAGTGAGCCACTTCGCGCAGGAATTCCATGGAATGGGCTTTGGGCTGGATCGGATAGGTCAGCGGATCGTCGACGAAGCCGGTCACCGTCACGTCCGTGGCTTGCAACTCGAAACGCTGCCCCTTGCCCTGCGACGGCACGAGGGTGCCCGTCACGATGACGCCCGCGCCACTGCTCAGGTTCTGCACATCCGTCGCGTAGTTGGGCACGGTAGCGTCGATCACGGCCTGAATCGGGTCGAAGCAGGAGCCATCCGAGACGTTGACGAAGGACAGGCCGGCCTTCGAATCGCGCTTGGTGCGCACCCAGCCGCGCACCGTGACGTTGCTGCCGGCTTCGAGCTTGCCGGAAAGAGCCTGTTTGACGCTGACCACCGTCATGGATTGAAACTCCTGCAGGGCGCCTCGATATTGGCGCGTATGGGCAAACCGGCATCATAATGGAGCGCCCGTCCTGCTCGCGACGGTTTTCAGGTCAAATAACCCCCCAAGTTGCTTCTCGACGTTCATCATGACTATCTCCATCACGCCTGCTGCCAACGAACGCATGCGCCAATTCCTGAACAACACGCCCGGCGCGACCGGAGTGCGTTTCGGTGTCAGGCGCACCGGTTGTTCGGGCTTCGCCTATGTGGTGGACCTGGCCGACAGCCTGGCCCCGGAAGACAGCCTGGTCGAGGTGGACGGTGTCCGCCTGGTGGTGGACAGCAAGAGCCTTCCCTTGGTGGATGGCACCGTGATCGACTTTCAGCGCCAAGGCCTCAATGCTTCGTTCGTCTTTCACAACCCCAATGCAACGGGCGAGTGCGGCTGCGGCGAAAGCTTTACCGTGGCGTGAGGCAGGCAGCCGGCCTCGCCGCTTTACACCCTGCCTGACGTCGGGCTAAACTCCCGCTTCTGTCTGCGCCTTGGGTGCGGGCAGACCTTGCCTCACTGCTCCCGCGGGAGGCTGCCAGGCCCCGTAAAGGCCGCATCCACAAGGAGTTTCCAACCAATGATCATGCGTCATTACGAAATCGTGTTCCTGGTCCACCCTGACCAGAGCGAGCAGGTTCCGGCGATGATTGATCGCTACAAGAGCCTGATCGAGGCCGATGGCGGCAAGATCCACCGCCTGGAAGACTGGGGGCGCCGTCAGCTGGCTTACCCGATCGTCAACTTGGCCAAGGCTCACTACGTGATGCTTAACATCGAAGTTGGCCAGAATGCGCTGAACGAGCTGGAGTCGGGTTTCCGCTTCAATGACGCCGTGCTGCGCCACCTGGTGATCAAGCGCGATGCCGCCGACACCGAGCAGTCCTTCATCCTGAAGTCCAAGGAAAAGGATGATGCCAAGTCGTCGCGCCGCCGCGATGACGACGTCGAGGGTGAGGACCGCCGCGGCGGTCGTGACGATAACGATCGCGACAGCGACGACTGATCAGGAGCCAAGCCATGTCCAAGTTCTTCCGCCGCCGCAAGTTCTGCCGCTTCACGGCCGAAAACGTCAAAGAGATCGACTACAAAGATCTCAACACGCTGCGTCAGTACATCACCGAGAACGGCAAGATCGTGCCGAGCCGCATCACCGGCACCAAGGCGCGTTACCAGCGCCAGTTGGCCACCGCGGTCAAGCGCGCACGCTTCCTGGCTCTGCTGCCGTACACCGACAATCACGACGTTTGATCGTCGTGAGGCCCCCTCCGCAAGGGGGCCTTTCACTCTTCGGACAACCGTCCACGGCTGCGCCGGGCCACTCCGGTGCTAACGAAAAGGAACCACCATGGAACTGATTCTTCTCGAAAAAGTCCGTAATCTCGGCAACCTTGGCGACAAGGTCAATGTGAAGCCGGGTTACGGTCGTAACTACCTCCTGCCGCAGGGCAAGGCTGTGCCGGTCAACGCCGCCAATCTCGAAGCCTTCGAGAAGCGCCGCGCCGAATACGAAGCCAAAGCCAACAGCCTGCTTGCTGATGCCAATACGCGTCATGCCAAATTGGCCGACGTAACGGTGACCATCAGTGCCAATGCCAGCCCCGAAGGCAAGCTGTACGGTTCGGTCGGCCCGCGTGAAATCGCCGATGCGCTGCAGGCTGCCGGTCATGACATTCACAAGAATGAAGTGATCCAGGGCGAAGGCCCGATCCGTACCACCGGTGAATACGAAGTCGTGATCGCTTTGCACGCCGACGTGCAGGGTTCGGTCAAGGTGATCGTAGTTGGCGAGAAGTAAGTTTTCTTGCTGACGCCAATAAAAAAGGCGCCTCCGGCGCCTTTTTTATTGGCGCGTGCGGTCAGCTGCGTTGTGGCCTGTGAAGCCGATCGCTTTGTGAGTTGCAAAGGTAAAGGGAAGAAGCAGGTTGTGGCTCATCGGTGCCCACTGTTCCTCTTTACCCCTTACAGATGTGCGCGCCGGCTTTACAGCGAGCCTGAGCGAGCGACTTCACGCATGAACTTATCCCCAAACTTCCACAAGATATCCACAGCTTTTCATCTCGGCTCCTGAGACCACGCGACGTATGATGGATTACGAAGAAGACCCATCCCCTCGGTCGTCAAGGCCGTCGAAGCGAGGAAAAGCGATGTCCTTTGTGCCTGAGCGCAAATCCAGCCCGCTATCGGGGATCGATGCGTTGCGCGTGCCGCCGCACTCCCTGGAAGCCGAGCAGGCCGTGCTCGGTGGCCTGATGCTGTCGCCTGACTCGTTGGACAAAGTCGCCGACAAGCTCAGTGAGCAGGATTTCTATCGCAAGGATCACCGCCTGATCTGGCGAGCGATTACCGAGCTGGCCAACAAGGGCATGCCTTGCGATGCCATCACCCTGGGTGAATGGTTCGAGGCCAATGGCCTTGCCGAACTGATCGGCGGTTCCAGCTATCTGATCGAACTGGCCAACGCCACGCCCAGCGCCGCCAATATCGGCGCGTATGCCGACATCGTGCGTGAGAAGTCCATCCTGCGGCAATTGATCGACGCCGGCACGCAGATCACTGAAGACGGTTATCGCCCGGAAGGGCAGAGCGTGCAGGAGGTGATGGAAAAGGCCGAGCAGCGCGTGTTCAAGATCGCCGAGTCTGGCGCGCGCGGCAAGAAGGACACCGTCACCATGCGTGAGGCGGTGAAGGATGCTTTTCGCATCTTGTCTGAGCGTTACGAAAATCGTGGTCAGTTGACGGGAGCATCCACCGGTTTCGACGACCTCGACGAACTGACGTCGGGCCTCCAGCCATCGGACTTGATCATCGTCGCGGCGCGTCCGTCGATGGGCAAGACGGCCTTTTCGGTGAATATCGCCGAGGCCGTGGCCATGCGTAGCAAGAAAGCCGTCATTGTGTTCTCGATGGAAATGTCCGCTTCCCAGCTGGCGTTTCGTCTGATTTCCTCGGTGGGGCGTATCCATCAGCAGCATTTGCGCAATGGCGATCTTGCCGAGGAAGACTGGCCGCGCGTGACCAACGCGATCGCCATTCTGTCCGAGGCCAAGATCTTCATCGACGATACGCCTGGCCTGTCGCCGGTGGAACTTCGTTCGCGGGCCCGCCGCATCCATCGCGAGAACGGCGGTCTGGGATTGATCGTCATCGACTACCTGCAGCTCATGCAGGTGCCCGGAAATACCGAGAATCGTGCCACCGAAATTTCAGAAATTTCGCGTTCACTTAAAGGACTCGCCAAGGAACTGAACGTGCCGGTGATCGCGCTTTCGCAGTTGAACCGCTCGCTCGAACAGCGCGCGGACAAGCGTCCGATGATGTCGGACCTGCGCGAGTCTGGCGCTATCGAGCAGGACGCCGACGTGATCATGTTCATCTACCGCGACGAGTACTACAACAAGGAGTCGCCGGATAAAGGCCTGGCCGAAATCATCATCGGCAAGCAGCGTAACGGTCCAACGGATACGGTGAAGCTGACTTTCCTGGGGCATTACACCAAGTTCGAGAACTACGCGCCGGATTCCTTCGTGGGTGCGTTCGATTAAACGCACGCGTTCTCTGTTGCTGCTGGAACCATGAGCCGAACCACTGTCGCTACCATCCATCTCGCCGCGCTTCGGCACAACCTCGCGCGCATCAAGGCCTTGGCGGCGCCAGCCCAGGTCATGGCGGTGGTCAAGGCCGATGCCTATGGGCATGGCCTGGAGCGCGTGGCGCGCGCGTTGAACGGCGATGCCGAAGCCTTCGCCGTGGCCGCGCTGGGCGATGGGCTGCGCCTGCGGGCGGCCGGCCATACGCAGCGTATCGTGGTGCTTTCCGGCCCTGATCAGCCGGGTGACATCGCCGAGATGCAGCGCCTTGGCCTGGACGCGGCCATTCATCATGCTTCGCAACTGGCTTGGTTGGCCGAGGCAACGCCTGAGCGCGGGCGCTTGCGGGTCTGGCTGAAAATCGACGCCGGCATGCATCGCCTGGGCTTTGCACCGGAAAAAGTAGCCGAGGTTCATGCAAGCTTGGCGGCCATGCCAGGGCTGCACCCTGATATTGGCCTGCTGGCGCATTTTTCTGATTCGGAGGTCTTTGGGGGAATCCGGACACCGGCGCAGATCACGCGCTTCCATGAAGCAACACGCGGCTTGAATGGGCCTCGTTCGTTGTCTAACTCCGCCGCGGTGCTCGGCTGGCCGCAGGCACGAGAGGATTGGGTGCGTACCGGAGGCCTGCTGTATGGCTTGTCGATCGTGGAAGGAAAAAGCGCTGCCGATTTCGGCTTCCGCCCGGCCATGACACTGAGCACCCGACTGATCGCCATCAATCCGATCAAAAAGGGTGAGCCGATCGGCTACAACGGCACCTGGACGTGCCCAGAAGATATGGCGGTTGGTGTGGCCGCGGTCGGTTATGGCGATGGTTATCCACGCAGTGCGGCTGCTGGCACGCCGGTGCTGGTGCGCGGGCAGCGTGTTCCCTTGATCGGTCGTGTCTCCATGGACTTGATCACTCTCGACCTGCGCGATGCTCCGCATGCGCAAGTAGGAGATCGAGTAGTGCTGTGGGGGCCTGAATTGCCGATAGAGCAGATCGCCGCCACATCCGGCACGATCGCCTACGACCTCACCTGTGGCATGACGCGGCGTGTGCTTTTTGTTGAAGACGAGGGCTAGAAAAGCGGAGATGGGATGTGTGGGCGCAAGCACGTCAGGTTCCCGACCTGTCTTGCACGAAAGCGCCGTCGCATTTTCACAGATTGTCGGCCTGCCGGGACCTTGCGCTCCCGCTGCCCGTCTCCCAGGCCTGGTTGGCCGTCTCATACACCGCGACGCTGATCGCCTAATCTTGTTGTCCTTCCATCCCGAGCATCCTCATGGCCAAAGCCAAGACCGCCTATGTCTGCACCGACTGTGGCGCCGAACACTCCAAATGGCAGGGGCAATGCGTCGAGTGCGGCGCGTGGAACACCTTGAGCGAAATCGTGTTGCAGTCGGCAGCCAAGGCATCCGTGGGCGCGGCCAGGCGCTCTGGATATGCAGGGGCTGTCGAATCGGCCAAGGTCACTCCGCTGACCGAAGTGGCGTTGGCTGCCGACGTACGCAGCCTTACCGGTATCGGTGAGCTTGACCGTGTGCTGGGTGGCGGCCTGGTCGATGGGTCGGTGGTGCTCATTGGTGGTGATCCTGGCATCGGCAAATCGACCTTGCTGCTACAGATGCTCGGAACCCTGGGGGCTCAATTGCCCAGTGTCTACGTCACGGGCGAGGAATCGCTGGCGCAGGTTGCGGCGCGTGCGCAGCGTCTGGATCTCCCTCTGGCGCCCCTGCATGCCCTGGCTGAAACATGCATCGAACGCATTCTCGAGCAAGCGGCCGCTGCACGCCCTCGCGTGCTGGTGATCGATTCGATCCAGACCATCTGGACCGAATTGCTCACCGCCGCGCCCGGCTCGGTAAGTCAGGTGCGCGAGGCCGCAGCCAAGCTCACACGCTTTGCCAAGGAAACCGGAACGTCGGTATTCCTGGTCGGCCACGTCACCAAGGAGGGCGGTATCGCCGGTCCGCGCGTGCTGGAACACATGGTCGATGCCGTGCTGTATTTCGAAGGCGAATCGGGTAGTCGATTCCGCGTTTTGCGCGCCTTCAAGAACCGTTTCGGCGCGGTCAATGAACTGGGCGTCTTCGCGATGAGCGAAAAAGGCTTGCGCGAGGTGCCCAATCCGTCGGCCATCTTCCTGTCCGCGCACAGCGGACCAACCTCTGGTAGCGCGGTGATGGTGACCAGGGAGGGTACGCGTCCGCTGCTGGTGGAGGTGCAGGCGCTGGTCGATCAATCCTCGCTGGGTAACCCCCGTCGCGTGGCGCTGGGCCTGGAGCAAAATCGCCTGGCCATGCTGCTGGCGGTGCTGCATCGCCATGGCGGTGTTGCTGCGTATGACCAGGATGTGTTCGTGAACGTGGTAGGCGGCATCCGCGTGCAGGAGACCGCCGCCGACCTGCCGGTGTTGCTGGCCGTGCTGTCGTCGCTGCGTGACCGCCCGTTGCCGGACAAGACCATCGCTTTCGGCGAAGTGGGCCTGTCTGGCGAGATTCGTCCGGTTCCCAATGGCGAGGAGCGCCTCAAGGAAGCGGCCACGCATGGTTTTCGTCGTGCCATCGTGCCGCGCGCCAATGCGCCGAAGAAGGGCAAGGTAGGCGATATGGATGTGATCGGCGTGGAGCG
Organism: Dyella sp.; assembly: GCF_036384435.1. Lineage (GTDB taxonomy): Bacteria > Pseudomonadota > Gammaproteobacteria > Xanthomonadales > Rhodanobacteraceae > GSA-30. The sequence continues at coordinate 10,646 of NZ_DASVMI010000047.1, forward strand.
GTTGTCGCAAGCGATCGACGCGGCGCGCGGCGATTGAGCATTGGGAGATGGGAGACGGGAGACGGGAGACGGGAGATGGGGGGGGGCACAAGCCCGCACGACTGAGGTCAACCTCTCGTGCCGCGAAAACATCTTGGCGAGCTTTGCATGTTGCGGTGGCGCACGTCATTGCGCCCCGCGCCATCCGTTTCCCGTCCCGGTTTTTAGCCGCCGCGGTGCAAGATCACCTCAAGCACGAACTTCGACCCGAAGAAAGCCAATAGCAGTACACCCATGCCGACCAGGGTCAGGTTTACTGCGCGACGGCCGCGCCAGCCGTGCCGCCAGCGACCATAGAGCAGCACGCCAAACACCAGCCACGCAATGATCGACAACACGGTCTTGTGCACCAGGTGCTGGCCGAACAGATCGTCAACGAACAGGATGCCAGTCAGCAATGTCAGGCTGAGTAGAACGAAGCCGGCGCCGATCAGCCGGAACAGCAGGGTTTCGGTCAGCGTCAGCGGGGGCAGGGCACGTAGCCAGTTGCCGAACTGACGGTGGCGCAGGGCGCGCTCCTGGAAAGCCAGCAGGATCGCCAGCACCGCGGCGATGGACAGCACGCTGAAAGCGACGAGGGCCACGGTGACGTGCAGTTTGATCTGCCAGTCCATGACCAGTGGCGCGCGCTCGCGTGCCATGAAGGTGTCCACGGCCAACAACAAGGCGCTCAGCGGGAAGATGATCACGCCCAGCGCGGCCACGGGTCGCCCCAGATTCACTAGCAACGTCAGGATCGACACGACGCAGGCGACCAGTGACAGCGCCGCGAAAAAGTGCAGGTCCAGCGCACCGCTATGCATGCCCAGAAGGATGCCTGCATGGATCAGCACCGCCAGCCCCGCCACGCCCAGGGACGTACGATTCAGCGGCTGCCCCCCACTCAGCAGCGGCCGCGCCAGCCCCGTTGCGGCAGCGAGGTACAAGGCAATGGCGAGCAGGGCGAGAATGGGAATCAACATGGATGCGCAGTTTGGCATGGAGTAGGGGCTGTGGGGGAGGCGCGTTATGTCGCGTGGGTTGGAGACGGGAGCGCGCGCGAGGCTGGCTATAGAGGCTGGTATGGCGTGGGGCAACAACGTATTCCCGTAGCGGTGTGCTGCTGTCCGTCGGGCTTGCGCCCCCATCGCCCGTTTCCCCCCTCTTTATCAGGGAACATCGCTAAGCTGGGGACATAGCGGGTACAATCGAGGTTTTCTCCATGCACGGCCGTCGCCATGTTCGAATCCCTCAGCCAACGCCTTTCCGCCACCGTTGACCGCCTGCGTGGCCGCGGCCGGTTGACCGAGGAAAACATTCGCGAAAGCCTGCGTGAAGTGCGCATCGCGCTGTTGGAGGCCGACGTTGCCCTGCCGGTAGTGCAGGCGCTGGTCGAACGCGTCAAGGTGCGCGCGGTCGGCCAGGAAGTCCTCAAGAGCCTCTCGCCTGGACAGGCGCTGGTGAAAGTGGTCAGCGACGAACTGACTGCGGTCATGGGTACGACCAACAGCGAGCTGAACCTTGCGCAGCAGCCACCGGCGGTGGTGTTGATGGCTGGCCTCCAGGGCGCGGGCAAGACCACCACGGTGGGCAAGCTGGCGCGCTTCCTCACTGAACGCAAGAAGAAAAAGGTCATGGTGGTCAGCTGCGACGTTTATCGTCCTGCGGCTATCGAACAGCTGCGCACCCTGGCCGAGCAGGTCGAGGTGAAGTTTTTCCCGTCCGAGGCGGGTCAGGACCCGATCGAGATCGCCAAGGCAGCCATGGCTGCGGCGCGCCGCGAAGTAGTCGATGTGCTGCTGGTCGACACCGCCGGCCGCCTGCACGTGGACGAGGCCATGATGGCCGAGATCAAGGCGCTGCACGCAGCGATCACGCCTGTCGAAACGCTGTTCGTCGTCGACTCGATGACAGGCCAGGATGCGGCGAACACCGCCAAGGCTTTTGCAGAGGCGCTGCCGTTGACCGGTGTGGTACTGACCAAGACCGACGGTGACGCCCGTGGCGGTGCGGCCTTGTCGGTACGCTACGTGACCGGCCGGCCGATCAAGTTCCTTGGTGCCGGCGAAAAGACCGATGCGCTGGAACCGTTCCATCCCGATCGTGTGGCCCAGCGCATTCTGGGCATGGGCGACGTGCTGTCGCTGGTCGAGGAAGTCGAGCGCAAGGTTGACCAGGAAAAGGCACAGAAGCTTGCCCAGAAGGTCATGAAGGGCAAGCGCTTCGACCTGAACGACATGAAGGATCAGCTCGAGCAGATGAACAACATGGGCGGCCTGGCCGGCTTGATGGACAAGCTGCCGGGCGTCGCCAACCTGCCGGATAACGTCAAGTCCAAGGTCAATAACAAGGAAATTGACCGCATGGTGGCAATCATCAATTCGATGACCAAAAAGGAGCGTCGCCATCCCGACCTGCTCAACGGCTCACGCCGTGCCCGCGTGGCACGCGGTTCGGGCACCCAGCCGGCGGATGTGAACCGTTTGCTCAAGCAGTACATGCAGATGGAAAAGATGATGTCCAAGCTCTCCAAGGGCGGCACCAAGGGCCTGATGCGGCAGATGCGCGGGGCCATGAAGGGCATGGGTGGCATGGGCGGTGGTATGCCCCCGATGCGTTAAGGGTGAAGCCGACGCCCGATGGGCGTCTGTAAAGTCGCTCGCTGTGCAGGATGAAGAGCGAGGGTGTGGATAGCCTGGTGGTACTTCCCCCCTTACAGCCCCTGACACAGCTGACTTGACCCTTTATAGCCTGGGTCAATGAGCGGCTTTCCACCCAAGCTCTTTACAGCGCTAAGAAACCCCATTAAAATCCCGCGTTCACCGCGCCCATACCTAGGGCGTGCTGCTGGCAAAGCCGGCAACTCTGGAGCTTTTTTACTATGGTTAAGATTCGTCTTTCGCGCGGCGGCGCCAAGGGCCGTCCGTTCTACCACGTCCTCGTGACCGATTCGCGCAGTGCGCGTGACGGTCGTAGCATCGAAAACGTGGGTTACTACAACCCGGTTGCTTCGGGCAAGGACAAGCGTCTCGAGCTGAATGTGGCTCGCGTGCAGGAGTGGGTCTCCAAGGGCGCTCAGCTGAGCGACAAGGTCGCCGCCCTGGTGAAGGAAGCCGCCAAGCAGCAGGCTGCCTGAGTATGGCTGTAGCCGGTCGGCGCGTCCTGGTGGGACGCATCGTCGGGCTGTACGGGGTGCAAGGCTGGCTCAAGATCGAATCCTGGACCGAGCCGCGCACCCAGATCTTCAAGTACCAGCCCTGGCTGCTTTCCACGGCGCCGGGTGAAGAGCTGGAGATCGAGGGAGTCAAGGGACGTCCGCAAGGCAAGGGGCTCATCGCCCAGATGCCTGACGTGGCGGACCGCGATCAAGCGGCAGCGCTGATCGGTTGCGACATCTTCGTCGCCCGCGAGCTGCTTCCGCCTCCCGGCAAGGATGAATACTACTGGGTTGACCTCGAAGGTCTCGAGGTCGTCACCACGGAGGGCGTGGCATTGGGACGGGTCAGCCACCTGTTTGCAACTGGTGCCAATGACGTCGTGGTAGTGAGGGACGGCGAGCGCGAGCGGCTGGTTCCTTTCGTCCAGGGTTCTTATGTGCGTTCGGTGGATTTGTCCGGCGGACGTATGGTGGTGGACTGGGACCCCGAGTTCTGACACTGATCTTGAGGGACCGATGCGATTCGACGTCGTCACGCTGTTTCCTGACTTCGTTCGCCAGTGCGCTGCCGTCGGTGTTGTAGGGCGCGCGCAACAGCGTCAGCTGTTGCAGGTGGAAACCTGGAATCCGCGCGACTTCGCCACCGACAACTACCGTACCGTGGATGGCCGCACATGCGGTGGTGGTCCTGGCATGGTGATGCTGATTGAGCCCTTGCGGGCAGCCTTCAAGGCGATCCGCGAGGCGGCACCGGAACCGGTGCACATGATTTACCTCAGTCCGCAAGGAGCGCGGCTGACGCAGGGTAGGGTAGAGGCGCTGGCTAAAATGCCGCGAATCGCCTTGCTTTGTGGACGTTATGAAGGTGTGGACGAGCGTCTGCTGGCGCACGAGGTCGACGAGGAGCTTTCCATCGGCGATTATGTGTTGTCTGGCGGCGAGTTGGGTGCCGCGGTGATCATTGACGCGGTGGGCCGCTTGCAGGACGGTGCATTGAACGATGCGCAATCGGCCGAGCAGGATTCGTTTTCGAGTGGCCTGCTCGACTGTCCGCACTATGCGAAACCGGTGCATGACGCATACGGGGACGTGCCGGCGGTGCTATTGTCCGGCGACCACGCGGCTATTCGTCGCTGGCGCCTGAAGCAATCGCTGGGCAGGACCTGGCTGCGGCGCCCCGACTTACTGGCGCAACACACGTTGGACAAACCATCCCGTGCGTTGCTGGATGAATTCCGCCGAGAGCATGCACTTTCGCAGGCCCGGCAAAACGATACGGCCGACTGATGGCCGCTGCATTGAAAATCGACGGGTGTGCCATGAACAAGATCATTGAACAGTTCGAAGCCGAGCAGATCACCCGCCAGCTGCCGGATTTCGGCCCTGGCGACACCGTGGTGGTCAACGTGAAGGTGAAGGAAGGCAACCGCGAGCGCGTCCAGGCGTTCGAAGGTGTGGTCATCGCCAAGCGTAGCCGCGGTCTGCATTCGGCCTTTACCGTGCGCAAGATTTCGCACGGCACGGGCGTGGAGCGCGTGTTCCAGTCGCATAGCGCCGCTATCGACTCGGTCCAGGTCAAGCGCAAGGGTAAGGTGCGCGGCGCCAAGCTGTACTACCTGCGTGGTCTGGAAGGCAAGGCTGCCCGCATCAAGGAAGACATCGCTGCCGCCAAGGCCAGCAAGGGCGAATAACCCGCTTCCCACGCCACGACCTGGCGTTACGAAGACCCGCAGAGCAATCTGCGGGTCTTCGCGTTTGCGAGCCAGGCTCTTGTGACGGCCAAGTTAGTTGCCTCGCTCTTGCAACCTGCGGTTGCAAGAGCGAGGCAAGGCAAAGGGGCGGAGTGTAGATCTGTAGCACCAAGGCGCCCTCTCGTCGCGCATTGCTTTGGCGACTGACGTGGCTCCTGCGGGAGAGCAGGATTTATGCGCCTCGGTGCCAAGGGCGCTATGGCTTTTGGCCTGCCGCTCGGATCGGCCAAAAGACGATCCCCCGCCACCCCGGTTCGGCCTGCTAAGATTTGCCTCAAGTTCGCAGCAGGCATCGAGCGGCCAACGGAGGGGGCGTTCCACCGGTGCCCTGTGTCTCCATCGCGCTGTAGAGGATAAAAAGCGGTATGCCTGTCGATAGCCAAGACGTTGGCCAGGGCAACACAAACACGCGCAACCGGTTGTTGCAGGCGGCCGAATCGCTCTTCATCGAGCATGGTTATGAAGCCATGCTCGTGCAGGAGGTGACCCGTCGTGCCGAGGCCAATTCGGCCGCGGTCAATTATCATTTCGGCGGCAAGGAACTGTTGATGCGCGAGGTGCTTGCGCGTCGCCTCAACCGACTGAATATCGAGCGCCTGGAGCTGTTGTCGTGTTGCGAGGAACATAGCGGCGGCAAGCTCGATGCTGCGGCGATCCTGAGCATCCTGTTCGTGCCAGCGCTGCGTCTGAGTCGGCCACCGAACGGCCATCCCAGTTTCATCAGCTTACTGGGGCGCGTGTACAGCGATACGTCGCCGTTTATCCGCAACTATCTGGAAGAGCACTATCGGCCGATCTTCGAGCGCTTTTTCGAGGCCTTTTCCCGTGCTTTGCCTCAGATGTCACGCAGCGAGCTCAGCATGCGGCTGCGTTTCAGCCTGCAGGGACTAGCTGGCCTGCTTGCGGGACAGCGGGTGGATGAATTGATCTTCGCGTTGGGCATGGGTCAGCAGATGAGCGAAGATGTGTTGCTGGCCAGGCTCATCGCACTGGTATTGCCCATGCTCACCGATCCCCTGGGAACGCCTGACCAAGTCAGTGCCGTCCGGCATGTTGCCGGATTTGCGGAGGCAGCGGCGACGGCCGCCGATGCCGCCATGCAGACGTCGGCGGCCTCGGTGCGTGGGCGGGGCTGAAGCAGGGGTTTAATCCAAAGTGACATCCGGGCGTAACGCCCTGCACGTACCTCCCCGCACGTGCCTCCCATGCCTCCTGTTTGCCGCCCAGGAGGCTCTTTAAACCTCCCCAGCGCCACAGATGCTGGTGCACCTCGGCTGCGCCGCAGCAATTCTTGTCATGGCAGCTTATGACTACCGTCGTCAGGGTGTCCTGCGATGCGGCATCTGCACATCTGTTTGAAACCCTTCAAACCAGATCTTTTCGCACTTTATTTGCCTGCCGCTGTTGCGCTCGAAAATAGTGAAATCGCATGGCTATGCGGGTTGTGCGGCGCAGATTGACCCCTTCAGACGACAAGTTCATCGTACGAACACCTGTTTCAATTTGATATTTGAAGAAATGAATTGAATAGGCAGGTTGAAATCGTTGGTTGAAATCGGTGTTTGGCAGTTTCTCCAGAAACCGTCAGGCGAGATCGACTCAAGGGGCGGGGAACAAGACGGTTGAACAGCCAGCAAGCCAGCGTCGGCCATGCGAGCACCCGCGAGCGTCTGCTTCAGGCTGCCGAGTCGCTGTTCATCGAGCATGGCTATGAGTCCATGTCATTGCGGCAGATCACCCGTCGGGCGGACGCCAATCTCGCCGCCGTGAATTACCACTTCGGCAGCAAAGAGCTGCTGATGCATGAAATGCTGACCAAGCGACTGGATCGCCTCAATCGCGAACGGCTGCAACTGCTGGCCTGTTGCGAACACGAAGGTGCACCGCTGGAAGCGACCGCTGTCCTGAGCATCCTGTTCGTGCCGGCCCTGCGCCTGAGCAGGCCACCGGCCGGCGATCCGGCTTTCATGCGCTTGCTGGGGCGCGTCTACAGCGATCCGTCGCCGTTCATCCATAACTATCTCCAGCAGCATTACCGACCGATCTACGAGCGTTTCTTCGAAGCGTTCTCTCGTGCGCTGCCGGCCTTGCCGCGCAGCGAACTGGGTATGCGCCTGCGCTTTTGCCTGCAAAGCCTCTCCGGCCTGCTGGCAGGTGAAAGCATGAGTCAGCTGATATCCGCCTTGAGTATGGGCCTTGCCATCGACGACGCCACCTTGCTGGCGCGTTTGAACGCCCTGATTGGTCCGATGCTCACCGAGCCGCTTGGCACGCCTGCACAGGTGCGTGTCGTGGAGCGTGTCGTAAACCAGGCCGACACCGCGGCATTCGCCGTGGATCAGGCCGAGCGCCGTGCCGAACCCCGGGTTGTCGGCATGGGCAAGCGTCCGGTCCCCGGTAGCGAACCGTGGACCACACAGACACAGGGGAAGTCGTTTTAACCGCGTCAACATCCAGCACCGGTCGGTACTGGGTGACTCAACTTTTATTGCGAGGTAAGGACATGAAAGCGCAATTCAAAGCACTGACGATGGCATGCATCATGGCTGCGGGCACGATCGCCGCCGCTCCAGCATTCGCAGCTCACGCAACGCCCGTAAGCACCACGTTCAGCGCGACAGGCCCCACCAGCCTTTCCGTGCTGGGCGTGCCGGTACCGTGTACCTCCAACTTCGTGCTGGTCACCGATGCTTCCGGAAATGTGACGGTGACCCAGGCGACGTTCTCTGGCAGTGCCACCTGTACGTCGGTCCATGCCACGGGCCTGCCCTGGAGTGCCTCGTTCTCATCGACCACTGCAGCCACGATCAGTGGTGTTTCGGTCAGCACGCCGTTCGGTTCGTGTTCGGGCAGTGTCGGCGTGGCAATCAACAATGCGGCCAGCCAGATCTCCCTCAGTGGCACTTTGGGCATCTGCTCGGTAAGCGGCACGCTGACCGTGGCTCCGACTTTCACCGTAGTCAACTGATAGCGACAACGAAGCCAGGTATGCGGTTGGCCACCATGGAGGCCAACCGCATCCGCTTCCCATGATTTCTGTCCATCGCCGAGAGCGTCAACATGAAAAAAAGCAACAACGCCGTTTTCCCTCATGCCAAAACCCTGATGAGCACAGCGCTGGCCGCAGCGTTGTTGATGGCTTTCGGTCTTCCTCAAGAAGCTCATGCCGCAGCATTCCAATTGCCGGTTACCAATGCTGCCGGCTACGGCCGCGCGTTTGCGGGTGGCTCGCTGTGGCAGAACGATCCGTCCGCCGCATATAACAATCCGGCCGCCATGGCCTGGTTGTCAGGGCCGGTGATGCAGGGTTCATGGATTGGCATTGATATCAGTGCGCAGTACCACGGCGCGACTACGGATGCGTACGGCCGGGATATCCCTGGCAACACCCCTAACGCGGGTCATCGTGTGATCAACGACGGCTCGGCGTTCTATGCAATGCCGGTATCGGACCGTTTTGCCATCGGTTTTGGTATCGATGTGCCTTATGGCTTGCTGACCAAATACGATTCCCAGTGGCGAGGCGCCCAATGGGGCACCATGACGTCGCTCAAGTCTTTTGGCGTCAGCATGTCCGGCAGTTTCAAGGTGAGCGATACGTTCTCGCTGGGGTTCGGCGTCATCGCACAGCGGACGCGTGCACAGCTCAATAACGGTATTGACGTAGGAAGTGCGGCCGGCCTTGCGTTACAAAGCCCGTTGCCGAGCCTTCCGCAGAATGTTGCGCAGATCAACGTGCGCGTACATAACTGGTCGCAAGGTTATTTCCTCGGCGCCGAATTCAAGCCAAGCGATGCCGATTCGCTTGGTATCAGCTATCACTCGCGCGTGGGCAATCGCCTGAAAGGGCAGTACCGCATGTACTACCCCAACGATGGCAAGACCGTCGACCAGGGCGGTTTTCCGGTAACTGTCGATGTAAAAGACCTGATCTCCCTGATCCCGATCCTCAACCAGCTCAATGCTGCCAACCCGGAGCTGCAGCTACCCGAACTCAATCCCAATGGTGGACCGGCGTCGGCTGTCCTGGATTTGCCAGCATTCGTCAATATCGACTATCTGCACCGTTTCAGCGACCGCTTCTCGATGGGCGCATCCGCCGTGTGGACAAATTGGTCCAAGTTCCAGACGCTGACCCTGGTGTCGGACGGTACGCAATTGGTGAGCTTGCCACAGGAATACAAGAACTCCTGGACGCTCAGCTTGGGCGGCGACTACCAGATCAATGACCAATGGACCCTTCGAGGCGGCTTTGCCTGGGACCAGACGCCAACGACAGATACTACGCGCGATCCGCGTGTGCCGGACAATGATCGCAAGATCGTCAGCATTGGTGTGGGTTACAAGCCGACCGAGCACTTCACCATCGATGCGGCTTATTCGCACCAGTTCCTGAGCGATCCGCGGATCAACAACACGGCGCCGCTGGCATTGGGCGGCGGCAACATGAACGGTTCGTTCTCCGACTCCGGCAATGTGGCGTCGATTACGGCAACGTATCAGTTCTGACGGGTAAACCCGCGCGTCCCTCCGCGCGGGGAAAGGTTGGGTGGAAAGGACTCCGCCCGCTTTTTTCATCGCCCACCCTTCAGTCGGGAGAATCTCATGAAATCGATACTGCAATGGACGCTTGCGCTGGGCCTGGCCTGCACCGCGGTCAGTGCCTGGGCCGCCAACGACACACCGGTTGGACATTGGAAGCAGGTGGATGACGTTTCCGGCAAGCAGAAATCGGTGATCGAGATCACCGACAATGGCGGCAAGCTGCAAGGCAAGGTGATGCAGCTGATGAATCTTTCCGCCGAGGAAACCGCGCGTGATGGCCAGCATCCGGTGTGCCGCAAATGCGATGGCTCACGCAAGGACCAGCCCATCGAAGGCATGGTCATCATGTGGGACGTCAGCAAGGATGGCGACGTCTGGGACGGCGGCAAGATCCTCGATCCCAAGACCGGCAAGGTCTACAAGGTCAAGCTGACGCTTACCGATGGCGGGCGCAAGCTCGATGTACGCGGCTACATTGGCTTCTCGCTGATTGGTCGCAGCCAGGTATGGGAGCGCGCGGACTGACGTGCAGCGCTTCTTCGCTTGCCAACTGCCAGCGAAGAGATGAGAGGAGCGGCAACCTCGGGAAGCGATGAGCCTTCCCGAGATTACCGATGAAACTCACGCCATCAGCCGCTGTGGTTCCTGCAGGAAGTTGCCTTGTACGAAGTCCACGCCGCAGGCAAACAGCAATGAAGTACTGGCCGCGTCTTCCACCCATTCGGCGATGGTCTGGCGATTCATCTTGCGTGCCTGCTCACAGAGTTCGGAAATCTTCTTCTGGCTTTCCGGGTGCTGCGGAAGTTCGGCCATGTAGCTGCGATCGAGTTTGAGGAAATCGGCCTCGATGTGTGTCAACAGCTGGAACGAGTTCAAGCCCGAGCCGAACTGCTCCAGCGCAAAGCGGCCACCGAGCTTCTTCCAGGCCACGACAAATTCCTGCGCCGGACGCAACAGCGTTACCACCTTGCTCTCGGTCATCTCCAGCACGATCTGTCCATGTTTGAGCGAGGCTGCGTTGAGACGTTCGGTCAGCCATGGCAGCAACTGTGCGTCGTTGAGCGAACTGGCGGTGAGCTTGATGAAGAAGGTGGATGGTGTATTGAAACGTTCGCGCTGGCGCAGAATGTCGATCGCCTGGTTGAGCACCCAGCGATCGATGGCCGGGGTGAGGTTGTGCTTTTCGGCGATCGGCAGGAAGAAGCCCGGCAAGACCTCGCCCTGCGGTCCATTCAAGCGCAGCAGAAGCTCGGAGAATTCGCCTTCGGCATCCTGCAAGCTGATGACCTGCTGGTGATAGAGCACGAAATCGTTCTGGGTCAGCGCCTGCTGCAACAGGTTCAGCCAGTAGCGTTCGCGCTCGGCGTCGGCCTTTTCGCGCGCCGCCGGATCGTGGATTTCGATGCGGTTACCGCCCTGGCTCTGGGCATTGCGCAGAGCCTGGTTGGCCTGATCGAGCAACAGTTCGGTGTTGGCGTTCTTTTCGCTAAGCAGGCTACCGCCGATGCTGACGGCAACCGTGAGCGAGCGCGAACCCACGTCGAAAATTTCGCTGGCGATGCTTTTTTGCAGGCCGGCGATCCATTCCTTGATGCTGTCGTCGTTGCGCGAGTGCAACATCACGCCAATCATGTGCTCGGCCAGGAGGCCGGCACTGTCGTCGGGGCCGAGCAGGGCTTCAACCCGGGTGGCAAAGGCGGCAAGCAGTTCGTCAGCCTTGCCCAGGCCAATGCCGTTGACGATGGATTGCCAGCTATCAGGCTCCACCAGGAGCAGCGCCTGGCCCTTGATGCCTTCGGTAGCCGCAGCGACGGACTGGTCGATCATCTCCAGCATGCGGGCACGGTTGAAAAGACCCGTGACCGGATCGCGCTGCAATTGCTCGATGACGCCCGGGTCGATCAGCTGGCGGCGGAATACCACCTGCACGCAGGGCTCGCCCTCGAAGGTGGCGTGCGCGAATTCGACGTTGGCCTTGAAGGTGCTGCCGTCGGCGCGGCGTGCCTGGATCTCGCTGCGGCTGGCCGGCAGCTTGTCGCCGCGTGAAAGCGCCTTGAGCGTGCTCTTGAATTCGTCGGCGTCGGCGGCGCCGATCATATCCAGGACCGGCAGGCCAAGCAGGTCGTCGAACTCGCCATAGCCAAAGGTATCAAGATAGGCCTGGTTAGCACGCACGTGCATGCCTTCGTGTACATAAGCGATGGCATCGGTCGAGGAGTCCAGCAGCGCATCACAGCGGCGCTCGGACTCGCGCAGGGCCGATTCCAGGCGGCGCAATTGGCGACGTGTATTGAGTGATTCGAAGTCGCGTTGCACCACGGCCAGCAATTGGCGCGGCTGCGAGCGAAGCGCAATGCCGCGCACACCGCTGATGAACAGCTCGGTCGCCGAGTCGTTATCCAGCTGACTGACCAGGGCGGTCAACGACAGGTCGCGGCCATGGGCATCGAGCAGCCGGGTGATCTCGCGCAGATCGATGCTGCCGATATGGGGGTCGAACAGCACCAGATCCGGTCCCAGTTCGTCCAGCGCGGCCTGGACCTGTTCGCTGCTGGTGGCGCGCGCCGGGCGCACGGCGATGCCATTGTTGCGCAGCAGGCTGATGATCTGTTCAGCGTCCTCGACCGATTTCTCGATGAAAAGAATCTTGATAACCAGGTCTGTTTTTGTTGACACGTCAAGCGATCCTTCGATTCATCGAGTTGGGCGGAACGGCCCGTGCACAGGTTTTAACGGATTCCCGTGACGACCGCCAGCGCTGGCGGCTGTAAATCAGGGTGTGGCTTCACAAAGGGCGTTTTGACGCGTCTCCGCCGACTTCACGTACCAGCCGGGGAACGAGATAGCCCGGCAGGCGCTGGCGAATTGCCTCCACTAGTTCGAGGGCTCGCTGATCATCGACCTCGAAATGGGCCGCGCCGCTGACACGGTCGAGCTGGTGCAGGTAATAGGGCAGCACACCGGCAGCAAACAGACGTTCGGACAAGGCGGCCAGCGTATCGGCATCATCGTTGATGCCGCGTAGCAGTACGGCCTGGTTGAGCAGGGTCACGCCAGCCTCGCGCAGGCGGGCGCAGGCGCGGTCCACGCTGGCATCGAACTCATGGGGGTGGTTGGCGTGCAGTACCACGACTTTCTGGTGTGGCGATGCCGATAACCACTGGACCAGGCCATCGTCGATGCGCTCGGGTAGCACCACGGGCAGGCGCGTGTGGATACGCAACCGTGTCACGCTGGGAACCTGGGCGAGCCCTGTGGTGAGCTCGACCAGCTTGGCCGTCGTCAGCGACAGCGGATCACCTCCGGACAGGATCAGCTCGCTGATGCTCGGGTCCTGGCGTACATGGGCTAGCGCCTGGCGCCATTGGCCGGCCGCGGCGATTTCCTCGCCATAGGGAAAGTGTCGGCGAAAGCAGTAGCGGCAATTGATGGCGCAGCTCCCGCTGGCGATCAGCAAGGCGCGGCCTTCATATTTGTGCAGCACGCCATGGGCTGCGCGTGAGGCCATGTCCCCCACGGCGTCCTGGCTGAAGCCCGGCGCGTCCAGGTTCTCGGCCAATTGCGGCAATACTTGCAGCAGCAGGGGGTCATGGGCGTCCCCCTTGCGCATGCGAGCCACAAACCCACGCGGCACGCGCAACGCAAAGCCGGCATCCCCAGCCGGCAGGGACGAGGCCAGCTCGGTCAGGTCCAGCAGCTGCAACAGCTCCCGGGCATCGGTCACGGCATCGCGCCAAAGCTGGCGCCAGTCCTCAATGGGCTGGTTGGCGACAGTTAGGCGACTGCCGGGGCTTGGGGTTATCATAGGTGGCCCTGCGCGGGCGATGGCCCGTTCAAATCGACATTTTAACCGCTAAATCCTTCCTGGCGTGGCGCGACAAGGGCTTGCTGGCGGGTGGCACTTTTCCGTACTGGAGTTTTTTGCAATGGCGAGCTATGACCTCAATGGCGTAAAGAACGGCTTGAAGATCCTTGTGGATAACGAGCCCTACGTCATCACCGACGCCGAGTTCGTCAAGCCGGGCAAGGGCCAGGCCTTTACCCGCATCAAGATCCGCAACCTTATCAACGGTCGCACGACCGAAAAGACCCTCAAGTCCAGCGACAAGGTCGATGGCGCGGATGTGGTCGACGCCGACATGACCTATTCCTACAAGGATGGCGACCAGTGGGTGTTCTCCGACCAGGACTACAACGAGCACCGCGCGACCGAGGCTGGTGTGGGCGATGCCTCCAAGTGGCTGATGGGCACCGAAGAGTGTGTCGTGACCTCCTGGACCAAGGGTGACGGCGCCACGCAGATCATTGCCGTGCAGGCGCCGAACTTCGTCGAGCTGAAGATCGTCGAGACCGATCCGGGCGTCCGTGGCGACACCTCCGGTGGTGGTGGCAAGCCGGCCAAGCTGGAAACGGGCGCCGTGGTCCGCGTGCCGCTGTTCGTGGGCCAGGAAGAAGTGATCAAGGTCGACACGCGTTCTGGCGAATACGTCAGCCGCGTCGGTAAGTGATGGTTTGACGCGCGGGCAAGCCCGCGCCTTAAGTCAGCACGTCATCCCGGCGCAGGTCGGCATGCCGTGAAACACGAACGGAACCGGGGCGGCCACCGCGAGGTGTACCGCCCCGACTTGTAACCGGAGACAAGTTAAGCCATGACGACGACATCCCCTATCCCGGCCGATCTGTCCATCGAGGCGCGCTGGGTCGTGCCGGTCGAGCCTCATGGCGTGGTGCTGGAACACCATAGTGTCCTTATCGACAAGGACCGGATCGTCGCCCTGCTGCCGACGGTCGAGGCCCGCAGTACCTACGCCGCGCGCGAGGTCGTCTGCCTGGGCGAACACGCGTTGATTCCTGGCCTGATCAACACTCATACCCACAACCCCATGACGCTACTGCGCGGCCTGGCCGACGACCTGCCGTTGATGGTCTGGTTGCAGCAGCACATCTGGCCGGCCGAGGCCAAGGTCATCGGTCCGGAGTTCGTGCGCGACGGTGTCGAGCTGGCTGTGGCCGAAATGTTGCGCGGTGGCACCACCTGCGCCAACGAAAATTATTTCTTTCCCGACGTGATCGGCGCAACCTACCGGCAACTGGGGTTCCGTGCCACGGTGGGCTTGCCGATCATCGAATTTCCCACCGCCTGGGCGACCACCCAGGACGATTACTTTGAGCGCGCGACGGAAGTCCATGACAGCTTTCGTGGTGACGCGCTGGTATCGACCGCATTTGCACCCCATGCGCCGTACACCGTCTCCGATGCCAGTTTCGAGCGCATCCGTGTGTTGTCCGATCAACTGGACATTCCGGTGCATCTGCATACCCATGAAACGGCACAGGAAGTGGAGGACGAGAAGAAGAAGTCCGGCTTGCGTCCGTTCCAACGCCTGCAACGGCTGGGCATCGTCAATGATCGGCTGATCGCAGTGCATTTCACCCAGATCACCGATGGTGAAATTGCCGCCTGCGCGGAGGCCGGAGTTTCGGTGGTGCACTGCCCGGAGTCCAACCTGAAACTCGCCTCTGGCTTCTGCCCGGTGGAGAAACTGCGTGCGGCCGGCGTGAACGTGGCCATCGGTACCGATGGTTGCGCCTCCAATAACGACCTGGACATGTTTGGCGAGATGCGCACGGCAGCGTTGCTGGCCAAGGCCGTTGCCAGCGATGCCGCTGCATTTGACGCCGCCTGCACGCTGCGCGCGGCCACCCTCAATGCCGCGAAGGCGATGGGGCTGGAAGCCAGGATTGGTTCGATCGAGCCGGGCAAGCAGGCCGACCTGGCTGCGGTGCGCCTTTCGGATCTGGAAACACAGCCGCTGTTCCACGTAGCCTCGCAGCTGATCTATGCCACGGGGCGGCACCAGGTCACCGACGTATGGATTGCCGGCATACGCAAGTTGCGCCAGCGCGAGCTGGTTGGCATGGATGTCGATGGCATCCTGGTCAAGACACGTACCTGGCGCGAACGCATCGCGGCCAGTTGAGCGAAGGAGCCAAGGTCATGAACCGTTATCTGGTACTGGCCATGCGCCGGCCGCACTTCGATCCGGCGGCCGGCGTGGCGCACCAGGCTTTCCTGCAAGGCCTGCGCAATGGCGGCACGCTTGAACTGAGCGGCCCGTTTTCCGATAAATCCGGTGGCGCTTACGTGATTCGTGCCGAGAACCTGCACGCCGCGCACGCGATCGTCGAGCAGGATCCGGTGCATACCAGCGGTGGCTGGGATGTCACCGTCCATGAATGGGATGTCCGTTAGGCCTCACCTGCACCGGCCCGGTACAATAGTCGGCACCCGTGCCACGGCGCGGCTGTGATTTGAGGAGTCTGCCATGCAAGCTGCGAACGTAAGTCCCGAAGAGATCGCCCGTTTCGACAAGCTGGCAGCGCGCTGGTGGGACGCCGATGGCGAATCGCGCCCGCTGCACGACCTCAATCCGGTACGCCTGGGTTATGTCGCGGCCCGTATGGAACTGCGTGGTGCGCGCGTGGCCGATGTCGGCTGCGGTGGCGGCCTGCTCAGCGAGGCCCTGGCTCGCCAGGGTGCCCAGGTGACCGGCATCGACCTGGGCGAGAAGGTCATCGAGATCGCGCGCCTGCATCTGCACGAGTCCGAATTGAAGGTCGATTATCGCATGCAGTCCTCCGCGGAGCTGGCTGCGGCCGAGCCGGGTTCCTTCGATGCCGTCTGCTGCATGGAACTGATCGAGCACGTGCCTGATCCGGCCGCGCTGGTGGCCGACCTGGCCGCCATGGTCAAGCCTGGCGGCCAGGTGTTCATGTCCACGCTCAACCGCACACCAGCGGCTTTTGGTGCGGCGATCCTCGGTGCCGAATACATCATGCGCATGTTGCCTCGCGGCACACATCACTATGCGCAGTTCCTCAAGCCATCCGAGTTGGGGCGCCTGCTGCGCCACGCCGGGCTGCAATTGGAGGACGTCTCAGGGCTGGGCTACAACCCGCTCAGTCGCAAGGCATGGATCAGCCGCATCACCTCGATCAATTATTTGCTGAGCGCGCGCAAACCTGCATGAAATCCCTGCCTGACTCCATCCAGGGGGTCCTGTTCGACCTGGATGGCACACTGCTGGACAGCGCGCCCGATCTGTACGCCGCCCTGGCCCGCCAATGCCAGGAAGAGAACCAGGCCGCGCCGCCTTACGAGCCGGTACGCGAAGTCGTTTCGCGTGGTACCCGGGCTATCTTGCGACAGGGTTTTCCGCAGCATGACGAAGCGGACATCCAGGCCCTGGTGCCGCGCTATCTGGCCATCTACGAGGCCATGCTGGCCGAGCATACGCGGCCTTTCGACGGTATCGATGCGATGCTGGCCACGCTGGAGCGCCATGGCGTGGCCTGGGGTGTGGTCACCAACAAGCCCGGTTTCCTGACCGATCTCCTGCTTGAACGGATCGGCTGGACGCCCCGCGCCTGCGCCGTGGTGGCGGGCGACACGCTGCCTGTCAGGAAACCCGACCCCGCGCCGGTGTTGCTGGCATGCGCGCGAGCCGGCCTGGACCCGGCATGTTGCCTGTTTGTAGGTGACGATCGGCGCGATGTGATGGCCGGTCATGCGGCTGGCCTCTATACGGTGGCGGTGGCCTGGGGCTATCTCGACGGCGGCAATCCCGAGCAATGGGACGCTGACGCTCTGATCGATCATCCTGCACGCATTGCCGCCTGGGTCGAGCGCCAGCGGGCGACCGCATGAATGCCTCCGCCACATCCGGCGAACACGCAGCGCTCGACAGTTACGTCGAGAAATGGCTTGCCGTGCAGCCGCAGCAACGCATCGCGCTGGCTTTTGTCGATCCATCCCGTTATCCAGGCCATGTCGCGCTCGCTGCCCTGGAGCAGGAGCTCCTGGGGGCTGCTTATGGCATCCGCGAGCCACACGTGGCGGCGACCAAGCTCAACTGGTGGGCCGAGGAACTGACGAGTGCTCCAGCCTCGGGCGGACGGCATCCGCTGACCCAGGTTTTGTTCGACGACGATCGCGCCACGACATTGGGCACCGAGCGCTGGCTTGCGCCTGTGCTGGCGGCGATGGCCCAACTGGAGGAGGGCACCGCAGCGGATTTTCCTGCCCAGTTGGCTGCGGCTTCGCAGTTGCACGGTGCCTGGGCGTCGTTGGAAACAGCTTGGTGGTTTGGCGTGGATGCACGCGCCGACCGGGCTGCCCGTGTAGCGACGCTTTCGCACCTGCTGCATGGCCTGCTGCGACTCGAAGAGGATGCCGACCGCGATCGTCTGCCGTTGCCCATGGCGCGGCTGGCACGCCATGGGCTGAGCCGGCCGCAGTTGCGCCAGCCTGGCAGCGAGCGCGAAGCGGCCATCAAGGCGCAACTCAATGACCTGCGGGAAGCCTGGAGGCAGGCTCGGGCCTTGCCTGGACCGTTAAGCGTCTTTCGCAGCGTGGAATCGAACCAGAATCATTTGGCGGCGCATAAAGCTTTCAAGTCGCCCGAATCGCTGGTGGCCCTGCGCAAGGCTCAGCAGCGCCGTGGTCCCGCCGTGGCCTGGCAGGCCTGGCGTGCAGCCAGGGCCTGGCAGCGCGGTCTCTAGGACGCAGCGTTTCCCTGCCAGGGCTATTGCGCTGCGTCGCCGCAGCCCCAAGATTGTCCGTTCGGGCAAGCCCCAAGCCCGCAAGATCCCAGGAATGCCCATGTATACCCCGGAAAATACCGCCCGCCTGCTTCCCGACGTCGCCGTGCATGCGCAACCGCATCTGGCAGGCGCGCTGGATTGGGTCGGCATGGATGGCATCGAAGTGCCGGTTCGTTTCGATGCTGGCGACGGCGACGTGCAGCGCAGCAGCGCGCGTGTCGGAGCGTTCGTCAATCTGCATCGACCAGACAAGCGTGGCATCCACATGTCGCGACTTTACCTGCAAGTGGAAGAGGCGCTCAGCAGCAAGACACTCAGCGTGCTTACCGTCCATGAAATCCTGCGAGGTTTTCTCGATTCGCACCAGGATCTCTCCGATCGTGCCTGCCTGAGCATTCGTTTCGAACACCTGGTGCGTCGCCCGGCGTTGCGCAGCGCCAACAGCGGCTGGCGAGCTTATCCGGTATGTGTCGAGGCCAGCCTCACCGGCGGCGAGCTCCTGATCGAGTTCGGCACGGAAATCGTCTATTCCTCGACCTGTCCTGCCTCGGCGGCCCTGTCGCGTCAGCTCATCCAAGACCAGTTCGCCAAGGATTTCGATGCCGGACAGCCCATTGACCACGCCGCCGTGCTGGCGTGGCTGGGTAGCGAAAAGGGCATCGTCGCCACTCCGCACGCACAGCGCAGCGTGGCCCGTATTCGTATCCGCCCGGAGCAGGGTCACAATTTCAATCTGGTGGCGTTGATCGATCGCGTCGAACACGCGCTGGGCACGCCCGTACAGACCGCCGTCAAGCGGGAGGATGAGCAGGCCTTCGCCCTGGCCAATGGTGGCAACTTGATGTTCTGCGAGGACGCCTCTCGCCGGATTCAGAAAGCCCTGGATGCGGACACATCGCTCGCCGATTTCCATATCCGCGTGGAACACCAGGAAAGCCTGCATCCACACGACGCCGTGGCGTATGCAAGCAAGGGCGTGGCAGGTGGGTACGGCGCTGCCTCCAAGTGAGGGCAGTTCGCTATGCGAGCAGCCTCACTTTTTAGCGATCCCTGGGAGCAGCAACGGATCCAGCCTGACGCCAAACCAGTTGAAGCCCCAATGTAGATGGGGGCCTGTGGCCCGTCCGGTCATGCCGGCGGCACCGATCACCTGGCCCTGGCGCACGTGGTCGCCCACTCTCACATCCAGGCGTGAGAGATGCAGGAAGTTGGAGCTCAGCCCGAAGCCGTGGTCGATCAACACCGTGCCGCCGGTCAGGTAGAGATCGGGCTTGGCGAACGTGACGATGCCCGATGCGGGCGCCTTGACCGGCGTGCCTTGAGGGACGGCGATGTCCATGCCCGAGTGAGGTGCCTTTGGATCGCCGTTGTAGACGCGCTGGTTGCCGAAGCGACCACTGATACGACCTTGCACCGGCCAGATGAAGCCCTGAGCGAAATCCTCACGCTGATCATCACGGTTGCGCGCGGCAGCGACCTCTGCCTGTTCGCGCTTGATGCGCGCGGCCAGCTCCGGCGGCGGATTGACCGTCTTTGCCGGCACGCCGTTGACGTACTCGATCGGCCAGTCGCGTGGCAGCACACGGATCGCGCTGTTGTGACCATTGACACCGACGATCAGCGGGCCTTTTTCGTCGCGGCCGGCTCCGAATACCACGACGCCATCAGTGCCGACGCGCACGGGCTTGCCATTGACCGTGACCTTGCTGCCCGGGGCTACGCGGGCGATCACCAAGCCGCCTTGTGACATCGTGCCAGGTAGCGCCTGGGCAAACGCCGGGCTGGTGGCCAGCCATAAGCAGGCCACCCCGAGCAGGGCGCGCCAGCTCATCGATCGAAGGCCAGGCGCTGACCGCGCACGCCATCATGGACGCGCGTACCGTCCCAGACCTGCTCACCGTTGACGAAGGTCATGGCGATCGAACTGCTGAAGGTCTCACCTTCAAAAG
>NZ_DASVMI010000048.1:0-19034 GCF_036384435.1 Dyella sp.
AGCTGGGGCAATGGAACGCACACGGCGTTCCTGATCTATCTACTGGCTGAAGCCTTCGGTGTTCCCACGCATTACAAACCCGTCAAGCCATTGCTTCCGGCCTACCAGTCCTTGTTGGAAGCCTGGCGTTCGACTGACGAAGCTGTCTTTCAGGAAGCCATGCTTCCAGCTATTGATTTTCATATCAGTCGTAGTAAGAACGCGACAGAGCGAAACAACTACGAATTCGACGACTACTTTGACCGCATCTATCCCGCCGAACTGCTCGCGGTCCAGGCCTTGCGTCGCCGCGATGGCCTGCCGGAATTCCCGACAGGTCATCTGCTGGTCGATACGCCCTGGTCGATCATCCGCGACGCCGAGCCTGTCGAGCCTCATCCGATCTTCGTCGCTGTCCAGGACCGCATGCGCCAGGACTACCCAGGTTTCGTGTGACGTAAAGCATCGATCCTTTTTGTGATGAAGCATGCATGCCAAAGGGATTCCGTCGCTTGAAGAGACGGTGCAGCAGGCGGCGGCGTTCGGGCAGCAGCGGATGGACGAACAACTGGCACGCGAGCAAAGTCGCGGCGGCACGAGGACGATGGGATAACCATGAAAGGTAAAACGAACCTCAAACACGCAGGGCCCATGTGGAACCCCACCTTGAAGCGCACCTTCAGGGATAGTAACGAGTGGATGGCCACTACTGGGCTAAAGGAGCTTGATGTTACGCTAGCTTCTCTTGAGCAAAAAGTTTTAACGACGGGTATAGTGGAGAGAAATATCCTCGTTAATGTCGGGCGTACTGGCTACGCCCTTGGAGTGAAGGCTTGTGCGCTCAGTCAAAGCGACCTTAGGGGCGAGTTGATACGTTGCATCGATTGGTCAGTCAGTTTTTGTGACTTGGCATTTCGTTTTAATGCAGCTACTAGTATGAAACGAGAAGATCAATATCTGCTTCCGTTTCCTTCGGGTATGGCAGTGGCCGGCATAACCATGCTTTCTCGCTGGGAAAGTGCCCGAATTTCCGCCAGTTTATTAATTGAAGTAGCTCATAAAGAACAAGTCAGGCACGCGCGAGAAATACGCAAAATCGCCTGGGGCAACGGCACGCATGTCGCGTTCTTGATCTATCTCCTCGCAGAGGCATTCGGCATTCCTACACACTATGAGCCGGCCATGCCTTTTCTGGAAGCATACAAGCAGCTGTTGAAAGTTTGGCGCACCAAAGACAAAGTGATCTTCCAAGATGCGATGCTCGCGGCGGCCGACTTCCATATCAGTCGTAGTAAAGGTGCGACAGAGCGAAACAACTACGAATTTGACGACTACTTTGACCGCATCTATCCCGCCGAACTGCTCGCGGTCCAGGCCTTGCGTCGCCGCGATGGCCTGCCGGAATTCCAGACAGGTCATCTGCTGGTGGATACGCCCTGGTCGATCATCCGCGACGCCGAGCCTGTCGAGCCGCATCCGGTCTTCATAGCCATCCAGGATCGCATGCGCCAGGACTATCCCGGATTCGTATAGGAGCTACCGTCTGCAGGGATTTCCCTTCACCCTTCACAGCGAGCAAAGCGAGCGACTTTATACGCGCCGTCGGCGCCGGCGTTACTCCGCCAGCCCGACGCGCCATACCGGCCAGCTTCCCAGCCCCCTGAAAAATGTTTCCCCTTCCGCACTGAACCAGCGATCGGCTACCGCGATCAGTTGGTCGTCGCGATAGATCAACGGGCAACCGGGGCGTTGCCAGGGCGGGATGGCGCCTTGCTGGAAGAGATCGCGCAGCTCGCGGGTGTGTGCGTGACCGGCGGGGCGCAGGTGTTCGCCGCCCTGGCGCAGGCGAATCGTCAGGGCAGGAGACAGCGCTACGGGCGCGGTAAGCGACAAGCTGCCACCGGCAGGGAGCGGCAATGGCTGGCCGTGCCAGGTGGTGTGCCAATCGGCGGCTACGTCAGGGACAGGTGGGTTGGCCCACAGGCGTCCGCGCCAGATATGTACTTCGGTACCAGGCCAACGGATGCAAGGTACCCGTCCTTCACGCGCGGCGATCTGTTGTTCGATCTGCGCGCGCTGCGCCGTGGTGGGGGCCGTGCAGCCGCGTTCGTGCAGCCAGTGCGCCAACAGCGGCTCACGCAGGGCCGGTGCCAGCGCCAGCCAGCGGGCTGCATCGAGGCTTTGGGTCTGTGCGTCGCGCAGTACAGCGAGCGATGCCTGCCACTGGTCGGCCAGCGCATCGGCCGCAGCGCGGCTCAGGCGTGCGCTGTGCAGGATCGCGTCTGATGCGTGGGGCCAGTGGGCGCGCAGCAGGGGAATCACTTCATGGCGCAGGCGGTTGCGTGCGTAGCGCCGATCCTCGTTGGAGGGATCCTCGATGCTCTGCAATTGTTGCTGTTGTGCGTAGTCGCGCAGGCAGTCGCGTGGCAGGTTCAGCAAGGGACGCCACAACAGGCCAGCCCCCAAGGGGCGCATGGCACGCATGCCACCCAGGCCTTCGGGCCCTGCGCCGCGCAGCAGTTTCAGCAAGACCGTCTCGACCTGGTCGTCGCGATGATGGCCCAGCAGCAAGCGTTCACCGGGCTGCAAGGGTTCGGCGAGTGCGCGATAACGGGCAGCACGTGCGGCCGCTTCCAGACCCTCGCCACCACTGCGATCGACCGACACCGGCAACACCTTGAACGGCACGTCCCAGGCGATACACATGGCCTGGCACTGCAAGGCCCACGAGCGGCTTTCGCCATGCAGCCCGTGATCGACATGCAGGGCGCGCAGGCCGCGCGCGCGCGCCTGGGGCAGGTGGGCCAATGCATGCAGCATGGCCGTGGAATCCGGGCCGCCACTGAATGCAACACACAGCGCGCCGTCGGGATGCGCCTCGAGCGCCTCGCGCAAGGTATCGGATAGCTTGGGCCTGCTCACGCTTCGGGTCTGGCGGCCTGGTTCTTGTTGCGCACGTAGATCACCTTGGGGCGGCCGTCACCAGGGCTACGACGGTCCATGTCGAACAAGGTAGTGGCGGCGATCAATTCGCTGAGTTTGCTATAGCCGTAGCTGCGCGAATCGAAGTTCGGCCGTTGTTTGGTGATGATCGAACCCACGCCGCCCAGGCCCGCCCAGCCATCGTCGTCCGATGCCGCTTCCAGCGCGTTGCGCAACAGGTTCACTAGGCCGGTGTCACGCTTGAGCTCACTGGCGGTACGCGGCTTGAGCGGCTGTTCCTCATCAGGCTTGGCTACGAGAATTTCGGTGTAGATGAACTTGTCGCAAGCGGCGACGAACGGGTCGGGAGTCTTGCGTTCGCCAAAGCCGTAGACGATCAGTCCCGATTCGCGGATGCGGGCGGCCAGGCGGGTGAAGTCGCTATCGCTCGATACGATGCAGAACCCGTCGAGGCGACCGGTATACAGCAGGTCCATGGCATCGATGATCATCGCCGAGTCGGTGGCGTTCTTACCGCTGGTGTAACCGAACTGCTGGATCGGCTGGATCGATTGCGTCAGCAGTTGTTCCTTCCAGCCCTTCAGGTGGTTGCTGGTCCAGTCGCCATAGGCGCGTTTGACATGCGCGGTGCCGTACTTGGCTACTTCCGCCAGCAGGCCCTCGGCAATCGCCGGCTGCGCGTTGTCCGCGTCGATCAGTACGGCGAGCTTGAGTGCGTGATCATTGGCCATCTTCAGGGAATCTCCAGGCGCGTCGGCTTGGAGCGATGGTAGCGGGGCGAAGGGTGAGGGACGAGTAGTGAGCGTGCTAAAACCGAGCATTACGGGTGTGTCGGCATGCTCGGCACAGGACAAGCCAGGCGATCCATCAAGAAGGCTTCGGGCTTGCGCTCCCGCTACTCAACACGCGTCCCTGATTTATTCCGCGTAAGCGCCATACCCGCGCAGCCGTTTGTAGCGAAGGTCCAGCAGGTCCTTCACCGGCAGGGCGCCAAGTTCGTCGAGCTGGTTCATCAGCACGGCTTTCAGGCGCGTGGCCATCGACTGCGGGTTGCGGTGGGCGCCGCCGAGCGGCTCGCGTACTACCTTGTCGATCAGCCCCAGTTCGAGCAGGCGCGGTGCGGTCAGGCCCAGGGCCTCTGCGGCATCCTTGGCCTTCTCGGCGCTCTTCCACAGGATCGAGGCGCAGCCTTCGGGCGAGATCACCGAATAGGTGGAGTACTGCAACATCACGGTGCGGTCGCCTACGCCGATTGCCAGGGCGCCACCGGAGCCGCCCTCGCCGATCACCGTGCAGATGATCGGCACCTTCAGTTCGGCCATTTCCAGCAGGTTGCGCGCGATCGCCTCGCTCTGGCCACGCTCCTCTGCGCCGACGCCCGGGTAGGCGCCGGGGGTGTCGATGAGGGTAAGCAAGGGCAGGCCGAAACGCTCGGCCATCTTCATCAGGCGCAGGGCCTTGCGGTAGCCCTCAGGGCGCGGCATGCCGAAATTGCGGCGCACCTTGCCCTTGGTATCGCGTGCCTTCTGGTGACCGATGATCATCACCGCGCGACCGTTGATGCGGCCCAGGCCGCCCACGATGGCCGCGTCGTCGGCGTAGGCCCGGTCACCGGCCAGCTCGTGGAATTCCTCGCACATCACGCTGATGTAATCGAGCGTGTAGGGGCGACCGGGATGGCGCGAAAGCTGGGTGACCTGCCACGGGGTGAGGCTGCGGAAGATCTCGGCCGTCTTCGTCTTGAGCTTCTCGCGCAGCCGGCCGACCTCCTCCTCGATGTTGAACGCCTGACCGTGGCTGGCATGGCGAAGCTCTTCGATCTTCGCATCCAGCTCGGCGATGGGTTGCTCGAAATCAAGGAAGTTGGGGTTCATTCGTGGTGTTTATGGCACAGAAGACGGGAAGTATAGCTGGGTGGGAGCCTTTCGCGGGAACGGGGCCGTACGGTGACCCGGGGACCCGGCCGCCACACGGTCGTCCAAAGAGGTAAGCCAGCTCGCTGGCGCTCGTTGCCAATAGAAGGAGCCAGAATCCCGTTTTCCTGGTTACAGACCGGTTTGCAGCCGGCTTTTCTGCTTGCAGCGGGCGGCTTATCCCGCATCCTGTGTCTTGACGATCTTCAGCCGCGCCGCCTCGACCCCAGGTAGCGCGCGGACGGCGCGCAGGAGCTCGGGGATGGCTTCCACGCACCATTCCTGGCCCAGTTCCAGGTCGGCCTGGGCATCACGGTTGTGATAACCACGCAGGAGCACCGTGGTGCGGCCGTTGCGGAAGCCGGCCAAAGTCTGGCGCAGGTCCTGAACGAAGGTCGGACCAATGCCGTTGAGCTTGAGCTGGAGCAGGCGGGCGTAACGGCGGCAGGCGTCGCCCAGCGAATAGGCGCTGCGGGCGCGTACCTGGAAGCCGCCCCCGGAGAACTCGTCGATCCGTAGACCACCTTCGACCACCAGCAACTGGTCGCGGGTAAGCAAGGGCGCGATCTGCTGGTAGACCTCGCCAAAGAAGCTGACTTCGATGATGCCGGTACCATCTTCCAGGCGCACGAAGGCGTCGCTGTCACCACGCTTGCGCACGCCAGTGACCATGCCGGCCACTGTCCAGGGCGTATCCGGGCCACGGCGGAAGCGGTTGCCGTCGTCACCATCGCTCTTGCGAGGTTTGGGTGGCTGGTAGCGGTCGGCGATCTCGCCCAGCGGGCAGGTCGACAGCTGGGCCAGTTCGTCGCGCCAGGGATCGGTCGGGTGCCCGGAGAGATAGTGGCCCAAGGTGTCGCGCTCGCCCTGGAGGCGCTGTTCCAGCGGCCAATCGGCCACGACCGGGAGATCGACCTGCACCACCGGGGCGACCGACTCCATCATCGCGCCGAACATGTCGTTCTGACCCGACTGCTTGTCGCGCAGGTGCTGTTCGGCGGCCTTCATCGCATGCGGCAACTGGGCCATCAGGCTGGCGCGATTGGGCGCCAGTGCATCGACCGCGCCTGAGAGGATCAGGGCTTCCAGCACGCGCCGGTTGAGCTTGCCTGAGTCGATGCGGCGGCAGAAATCGGCCAGGTCTCGGTAAGGGCCGCCACGGCGGCGTTCGTCGGCGATGGCTTCGCAGGCGCCCTGGCCGACGCCCTTGATGGCGCCCAGGCCATAGCGGATGACCTTCGGTTCGACCGCGACGAACATGAATTCGGAGGCGTTGACATCAGGCGGCAGCACTTTCAGGCCGATCGCCTTGGACTCGTCGATGAAGGTCACCGCCTTGTCGGTGTTGTCCATGTCCGACGAGATCGTCGCGGCCATGAATTCGGCCGGATAGTGCGCCTTCAGCCAGGCGGTCTGGTAGGACACCAGGGCGTAGGCGGCAGCGTGCGACTTGTTGAAGCCGTAGCCGGCGAACTTCTCCATGACGTCGAAGATCTGGTCGGCCTTGTCGCCAGACACGCCATCCTTCGCGGCGCCTTCGCGGAACTTGGCGCGCTCCTTGGCCATTTCCTCGACTTTCTTCTTACCCATCGCACGACGTAGCAGATCGGCGCCGCCGAGCGTGTAACCGCCCACGATCTGCGCCATCTGCATCACCTGCTCCTGGTAGACCATGATGCCGTAGGTCTCTTTCAGGACAGGTTCGACGCGGGGGTCGGGATACTCGACCTCCTCGCGGCCATGCTTTCGCGCAACGAAGCTTGGAATCAGGTCCATCGGGCCAGGGCGGTACAATGCGCCCAGGGCGATGAGGTCCTCGAAGCGGTCCGCCTTGGCATCCTTGAGCATGCGCTGCATGCCGGCCGATTCAAACTGGAAGATCGCGACGGTCTGCGCCTTCTTGAAGACCTCGTCGTAGGTATAGGCGTCATCGAGCGGCAACGCGGCGATGTCCAGCGGGGCCTCGCCCGTGTTCTCGCGGCGCTGGTTGATCGCCTTGACCGCCCAGTCGATGATGGTCAGCGTGCGCAGGCCGAGGAAGTCGAACTTCACCAGGCCGACGGCTTCGACGTCGTCCTTGTCGTATTGCGTTACCACACCGGCACCACCCGGCTCGCAATACAGCGGCGCGAACTCGGTCAGTGGTTGCGGACCGATCACCACGCCACCGGCGTGCTTGCCCACGCCGCGCGTGAGACTTTCCAGGCTGAGCGCGAGGTCGATCAGCGTACGGGCTTCTTCGTCCTGTTCGTAGAGTTCGCAGAACTCCTTGACGATGCGATCGGGTTCTTTCTTGGCTTTTTCCGAACGTCCCAGCGCGCACTGCAGCGTGAGGTCGAGCGGCCGGGCTGGAATCAGCTTGGCGATGCGGTCGACCGCGTTGTAACCCATGCCCAGCACGCGACCGGAATCGCGCAGCACGGCCTTGGCCGCCATGGAGCCATAGGTAATGATCTGGCTGACATGGTCGCGCCCGTATTTGCGCGCCACATAGTCGATCACCTCGTCGCGGCGATCCATGCAGAAGTCGATATCGAAGTCGGGCATGGACACGCGTTCGGGATTGAGGAATCGCTCGAACAGCAAGTTGAACTGCAAGGGATCCAGGTCGGTGATCTTCAGCACCCATGCGACCAGCGAGCCGGCACCCGAGCCGCGGCCCGGACCCACCGGAATGCCGTTCTGCTTACCCCAGTTGATGAAGTCCGCCACGATCAGGAAGTAGCCGGGAAAGCCCATCTTGATGATGACGTCCAGCTCGCGCTCCAGGCGTGCCTCGTAGTCGGCCAGGGTGTGCCCGTCGGCCAGGGGCGCCTCGGCCAGGCGCTCGCGCAGGCCTTCACGCGAAATCTCGCGGATGTAGGTGTCCAGGTTGTGGCCGTCGGGCACCGGGAAGTTCGGCAGGTAATACGTGCCGAAACTCAGTTCCAGGTTGCAGCGCTTGGCCAGCTCGATGGTGTTTTCCAGCGCCTCGGGAATATCGGCAAATAGCGCGGCCATCTCGCCGGGTGTCTTGAGATATTGCTCCTGGCTGTAGTCACGTGGTCGCTTGGGATCGGCCAGCACGCGGCCCTGGTTGATGCACACGCGTGCTTCGTGTGCTTCGAAGTCATCGCGTTTGAGGAAGCGCACGTCGTTGCTGGCGATGACCGGCAGTTCGAGTTCGGTAGCCAGGTTGAGTGCGGCGGCATTCCAGGTTTCCTCGCCCTCGCGACCGCAGCGGGTAAGCTCCAGGTACAGGCGATCGGGGAACAGTCGCAGCAGTGGGCGCAACCTGGCGATGGCGGCGTCGATGCCCTGGTTTACCGCGATGCGGCCGATCTCGCTCTCGCGGCCGAGCAGCACGATCATGCCGTTCATGGTGTTGGCGTTGAACCAGGTGGCATCCACCAGGGCCTTGCCGTTGAGTTGCCCGTCACGCCAGGCGCGTGAGATCAGCCTTGAAAGATTAAGGTAGCCATCGCGGTTCTGGCAGAGCACTGTCATGCGCCACGGACGCGGATCGTCCGGCGAACTGATCCACAGGTCGCTGCCGCCGATCGGCTTGATACCCGCCGCCGTACAAGCCTTGTAGAACTTCACCAGCGCGAACATGTTGCTTTCGTCGGTCAGCGCCAAGGCGGGTATACCCTCGCGCACACAGGTAGCGACCATCTGCTTGATGCGGATGGTCGAATCGACCAGCGAGTACTCGCTGTGCAGGTGGAGGTGGGCGAAGCTGACGGACATGGACGGGCGCGCGTGTTGGATGCCCAGCCTAGCGGCGCGCCCAGGGAGGGGCAAGAATTGACTTTGGCAAATCGGCCGCCGGCAGGGTCGGGCGGTGGGGTGCCAGTTCAGCTGCCCCCATGATGCGCCCTTGAGCCCTCAGCCTGGCGGAGGAACGAGCATCGCGATGGGAGTGGCCAGGCTTGCTGCTTCCTCGGCGATTTCGTAGCAGTTGCGGCCGCGTGCCTTGGCGCGATACATGGCCTGGTCGGCGGCTTCCAGCAGGGCCGTTGCACATATCAGTCCGTCGCAACGCGCCGTCGCGATGCCGATGCTTATGCTGACGCAACCCAGGGGACTTTGGGGATGCGGCATGCCCACACGTTCGACGGCGGCGATCAGGCGGTTGGCGACTTCGGCGGCGGCGGCGCACGACAAGTCGGGCAGCACGATGGCGAACTCCTCGCCGCCGTAGCGTGCCACCAGTGCCTGCGGCTCGATCACGTGAGTGGCCAGCACGGTCGCCACGCGTATCAGGCATTGATCACCCGCCAAGTGTCCCTGGCTATCGTTGTACTGCTTGAAGAAATCGATATCCACCATCAACAGTGAACACTCCCGGCCGATGCGTGCATCGCACCAGAGCATCAACAGCCGCGCGTCGAGCACGCTGCGATTGGCGATGCCGGTCAGCGGATCGCGTCCAACTTGTTGCTGCAATCGCTGGTTGCTCAGTTGCGCGGCGCGCTGCAACTCCTGGCTGCGGCTCTGGATGAACGCGACGCGTGCTGCATAGAGCAAGACCGACATGACTGCGGCGACCAAGCCCAGGGTGTATTGCAATCGCGATACGCTGATGGCCAGCAATAAAACGGCCAGTGACAGGCCGACCGGAGCGAAGGAAGCCACTGTCTGTGCCAGTGCACGGGGCGGACGATAGGTACGCAGAAACTCGGGCATCGGCCTCGCCAGGACAAACACCAGTACCGCGTAGGCGGCGCTGATCATCGGTGTGCTCCAGGCGGGCAAGCCATGCAATTCGACGCGGTTGTAGACCGCCGCGGCGACAGCATTGATCCACAGGAACGATGCCGCGCAAAAATAGAAATAGCGGCCATGCACGCTGCGGATGCCGAGCATCCGCAGCGTGGCCAGGAACGCCAGGGTGAAATCGATGGCGTCGGCGTGCTCGATGATCAGGTAAATACCGGCGGGCGTCGGGCCGCCTCGGCCGCCGAGGATGCCAAATATCAGGGCGCACAGCAGGATGGCCACCACCAGGGACAACGCCAGGTCCAGCACTACCACGGCACGTGGCTCGCGCCGATCGAAGGAGCGGCCGATCATGGCCAGGCAAGGAATCATGTAAAGCCCAGAGAGCACGACCCCGGTCGCTGTCAGCCAACCGCGGGGATCCCCCAGGGATTGGGCTGCCAGATTCGTGCCTGCCCATAGCACCTGCATGCCGATGGCCAGGGCTAGCGCCAGCCACAAGCTACGAATGGGCGTGGCATCAAGGCGGTACTGGGCGAGGATGGCGATCAGGGCAAAGCCTTCGCAAGCGAGGAAGAGGCCGCGCATCGGCAACGCCTGAGCGCCCATGCCTTGCCCGGCGGCAAGCACCTGGATGACCAGCAACGCCAGTACTCCCATGACCAGGCGCACGTCTGCGCTCCCCTCAAGCCCTCGGTGCCCATGCTATCGAAACCCGCGGCAGCGTGCCCAGTTTGCCGGATCGGCCGTGCGGCGGGTTGCCACGACCCGTGCCGCGGTGGCATGGTGAGGCGTTTGACGCCGCGCAGTGCGGCGGGTGCAAGGAAATTTGATGTCGTTGTTACGCTCCCTGTTTGCGGTCAAGCCGGTCGAGGCTTCGCTCACTTCCGATAACGCGCTGCGTCGCACCCTGGGTCTTACCCAACTGGTTGTCCTGGGCGTGGGAGCGGTCATTGGCGCCGGTATCTTCGTCATTACCGGCCAGGCGGCCGCCGAACATGCCGGGCCGGCCTTGACGCTTTCGTTCGTGCTGGCGGGCCTGGCCGCCGCGCTGGCGGCGCTGAGCTATGCCGAATTCGCCGCGATGCTGCCGGTGTCCGGCAGCGCCTATGTCTACGCGTATGCCACGTTCGGTGAACTGCTGGCCTGGTTCATCGGTTGGAACGTGGTCGCCGAATACCTGCTGGCTGTCTCTTCGGTCGCGGTGGGCTGGTCCGGCTATGCGGTGGGCCTGATGCGCAGCATCGGCGTCGAAGTCCCCACGGTGCTCGCCGATGCGCCGATCAGTTTCAAGGACGGGCATCTGCAATGGACTGGCGCCTGGCTCAATCTCCCCGCCTTGCTGGTGGTTGCCGCGTTGACGCTGCTGCTGTATCGCGGCACGCGCCAGTCGACGTGGTTCGCCAGCCTGGTGGTGGTGCTGAAGGTGGTGGTGGTGCTGCTGTTCGTATTGTTCGGTGTGCAGTACATCGATCCAACGCTATGGCATCCGTTCGTGCCGGCCAACCAGGGCGGCGACCATTACGGCTGGCCGGGCGTGTTTCGCGCGGCAACCAGCGTGTTCTTTGCTTACATCGGTTTCGATGCGGTGGCCACGGCGGCACAGGAAACACGCAATCCGCAGTTCAACGTGCCGGCTGGCATCCTGATTTCGCTGGCGATCTGCACAGTGCTCTACATCATCGTTGCTGGCGTGCTGACGGGCCTGGTGCCTTATACCCATCTGGGAACCGCCGAGCCGGTCGCGACCGCGTTGGCCGCGCATCCTGCCCTGGGCTGGTTGAAAGTCGTTACGCAGATCGGTGCGGTCGCCGGCTTGACCTCGGTGATTCTGGTCATGCACCTGGGCCTTTCGCGCATTCTCTACACGATGGCCAACGACGGCCTGTTGCCGCGCTTCTTCAGCGCCGTTCACGACCAGCACCACACACCGCACCGTACGACTTTGCTGGTTGGCGCGGTGGGCGGGTTGCTGGCAGCGGTATTCCCCTTGAACCTGCTTGGCGACCTGCTGTCGATGGGCACGCTACTGGCATTTTCCACCGTCTGCATTGGCGTGCTGATACTGCGGCGCACGCATCCGCAGTTGAAGCGCGGTTTTCGTGTTCCCGCCGCCCCGGCGGTGTGCACGCTCGGTGTACTCGTGTGCCTTTTCCTGTTGGCACAGATGAACCTGGCCAACTGGGCATTGCTCGCCGGCTGGACCGTGCTTGGCATGCTGATCTACGCCGCCTACGGGTATCGGCATAGCAGGCTCAGAGGCCTTTCCAAGAAGTGGGTAAACGGGCGAGAAGCGAGTTAACAGGAGTGAGAAGCAAGAGAGAGCAGTGTGGTTCAGCGCAGGATCTGAGCGGGCCGGCTTTCTCTCGCTACTTACTTCTCTGTTGTTTGCCTTCAGGCCGGTCTACTCAAATCCGCTAAACAAGTCCTGGGTCAGCACCGTATTGGTCACGGTTTGCTCCGCCGGTTCAAGCAACGCGCGGACGGGTGCGAAACTGCGGCGGTGTTGGCTGCAAGGGCCTAGCCGGGTCAACGCGGAGAGGTGTTCGGGCACTCCGTAACCCTTGTGCCTGGCGAAGCCATAACCGGGATGAAGCGCGTCCATGGCCACCATGTGCCGATCGCGGCTTACCTTGGCCAGGATCGACGCCGCGCTGATGGCCGGTTCGCTGGCATCGCCGCCCACGATTGCCCGAGCCGGGCAGGGCAGTTGCTTGGGCAGGCGATTACCGTCGATGAGTGCATAGCCGGCCGCCGTGGAGAGTCCGAGCAGGGCCCGTGTCATGCCCTGCATCGTGGCCTGGAAGATATTGATGCGATCGATTTCTTCGCGCTCGACAAAGACGATGTGGAAGGCCAGCGCGCGCTCGATGATGCGTTCGTAGAGAGTTTCCCGCGTCGACTCCTTCAATTGCTTGGAGTCGTTCAAGCCACGGATCGGGCGAGCCTTGTCCAGGATCACCGCAGCCACCACGACCGGCCCTGCCAGCGGCCCGCGACCGGCTTCATCCACGCCGGCGATCAATAGCGTGGGATCGATATCGGCACCGGCCCGCTTGCGTGCCATGTCAGGACGCCTGCGCGGGTGCGTCGATCAGTTCGGCGATGGCCTCGGCGGCATGGTCGGCGGCATTGCCCTCCAACTCGCCACGCAGTTTCTGGTGCAGGAATTCGAAAGCGGCCACGATCTGTCCGCGCCGCTCGCTGTCCTGGAGGAGATCCAGCGTGGCGGCAGCCAGCGTCGCCGGTGTGCAGTGATCCTGCATGAGTTCAGGCGCCAGCAATGCATCACCCAGCCCGCAGGCACGCGCCAGGATGTTCGGAAGCGCGTAGACATCGGTCTTGAGCATGTTCAGCGCACGCGCAATGCGGTAACTGATAGGCGATACCCGATAGCCAACCACCATGGGTCGCTTGGAGAGCATCGCTTCGAGCGTTGCCGTGCCCGATGCCAGAAGCACCACGTCGGCGGCGAGCATCGCCTCATGGGCATGGCCATCGAGCAACACGGGTTTTGCGCTCGAATCGCTCCAACTCGCCAAAAGCGTTTCAAGTTGCAGGTGCACGCGCGCGTTGGCAGCAGGGATGATGACGCGAAGGCCGGGCATGGCGTGTGTCACGCGGCGAGCCGCTTCCAGGAACACACTGCCCAGGCGTTCAAGCTCGGAAGGTCGGCTACCCGGCAGCAAGGCCAGGATCGGCACGTTCTGTTCCAGTTGCAGAACGTCGCGCGCACCCACGCGATCGGAGACCAGTGCAAAGCGATCAGCCAGGGGATGGCCCACGAAGCGTGCATCGACGCCGTGTCTTGCATAGATCGGTGGCTCCATCGGAAACAGGCACAGCACGCGATCCGCGCTATGGCCGATTTTCTCGGCGCGCTTCTCGCGCCAGGCCCAGACGGAAGGACTGACGTAATGCACCGTGCGCAAGCCCGCTTGCTTGACGCGCTGCTCCACACCCAGATTGAAATCGGGAGCATCGATGCCGACGACCACATCAGGCCGCTCCTGGAGCAGGCGCGTTACCAGCGACTTGCGCAGTTTCAGCAGGCGCGGCAAATGGCGCACCACTTCGGCAAAACCCATGACCGACAGCTCGCGAATGTCGTACCAGGATTCGAATCCCTGGCCCTGCATGCGCGTACCGCCGATGCCGACAAAGCGCGCATCGGGGTAGCGGCGACGCAGCGCAGCGATGAGGTCGGCGCCCAACTGATCGCCGGAATCTTCGCCTGCGATCAGGGCGATCAGGCGTGGCGCGGCTTGGTCTGGTGAACCGGAGGTTTCGCCCATGTGAGATGGCCAGGTATCCATGAGTCGAAGGGTACTATCGAATGGCTTGACGCCTGCTTAGTCGCCATATTTGCCTGTCGCCAGTCCTCATCGAGCCAGGGCGCGCTCGCTGCGATCGAGGAAATCGAGCATCGCACGTACGTCCTCGCTTTCAGAAGCTTGTGCGGCCAACTGCTCGCGCGCATCGGCCTGGGTCAGGCCGGCCATGTACAGCGTGCGATACGCCCGCTTGATCGCCGAAATGCGCGTGGTGTCGAAACCGCGGCGCTTCAGGCCTTCGCTGTTGATGCCGCGTGGGCGGCCACGCTGCTCGTTGGCCATCATCACGAAGGGCGGTACATCCGAGCCGACAAGGCAGCCCATGCCGATGAAGGCGTGCGCGCCGACCTTGCAGAACTGATGCACGCCCGAGAAGCCGGACATGATGACCCAGTCGCCGATCTCCACGTGGCCGGCCAGTGCCGAATAGTTGGAGAAGACGGTGTTGTTGCCGATCTGGCAGTCGTGCGCGACATGCACGTAGGCCAGCAGCCAATTGTCGTTGCCTATCCGCGTCATGCTACCGCCGTCACCGGTGCCGCGATTGATGGTGACGAATTCGCGGATCAGGTTGCGATCGCCGATCACCAACTCGGTGCGCTCGCCGGCAAATTTCTTGTCCTGCGGCGCGCCGCCCAGCGAGGCGAACTGGCTGATGCGGTTCTCGCGTCCGATTCGCGTGGGCCCTTCGATGACCACGTGCGGCCCAATGACCGTGCCTTCGCCGATTTCCACGTCGGCGCCGATCACGCTATAGGCGCCGATGCTGACGTTGGTGCCGATTTTTGCCGATGGATCGATCTGTGCCGTCGGATGGATCATTTCTCGGACCTCGCCGCGCACATCAGTTCGCAACTGGCCACTTCCTTGCCATCGACCAGTGCCTTGGCCTCAAAGATGCCCATGCTGCGCAGCAGTCGCTTGAGCGATACCTCCATGCGCAACTGGTCGCCGGGTGCGACGATGGCGTTGAAGCGCGCGTTGTCCACCTTCGCCAGGTAGAACAGCGGGCTGCCCGAGCCACCCTTGAGGCGGCTGCTGATCTGGGTCAGCAGGCCAGCGGTCTGGGCCATGGCTTCGACGATCAATACGCCCGGCATCACCGGATGACCTGGAAAATGCCCCTGGAAGAACGGTTCGTTGATCGTCACGTTCTTCAGCGCCACCACGCTCTTGTCCGGGACCAGTTCGATCACGCGATCAACCAGCAGGAACGGATAGCGGTGCGGCAGCAGTTGTTGGATCTGCTCCACGTTCACCGGCAGGTGGAAGGGCACGGTCTTGTCAGTCATTTTTACTGTCCTTCTCCAGCGCCGACAACCGACGCGCGTACTCATCAAGGTGCTTGAAACGGGCCGCGTTGCGGCGCCACTGGCGGTTCTCCTGGAGCGGTACGCCGGACGAATATTCGCCCGGTTCGCGGATCGAATGCGTGACCAGGCTCTTGGCCGTAATGGTCACGCGATCGGCCAGCTCCAGGTGGCCCAGCACGCCAGCGTTGCCGCCGATCATGCAGTAGCGGCCGATTTTCGCACTACCGGCCACCGCCGCGCACCCTGCCATGGCCGTATGGGCGCCGACGTGCACGTTATGGGCGATCTGGATCTGGTTGTCCAACCGCACGTCTTCCTCAAGGATCGTATCGTCGAGGGCGCCGCGATCGATCGTGGTGTTCGCGCCGATTTCACAATCGTCGCCAATGCGTACGCCACCGAGCTGGGGCAGCTTGATCCAATGGTCGCGATCAAACGCGAGGCCGAAACCGTCCGAACCGATCACCGCACCGGGATGCACGATCACACGCTTGCCCAGCGTCACGCGCGTCACCAGCGTCACCCGGGCAACCAGGCGGGACTGTGCGCCCACCGTACACCCGGCGCCGATGATGCAATGCGGGCCAAGCATGGCGCCTTCTTCGATCACCGCACCGGCCTCGACCACACAGCACGGGCCGATGCTGGCGGTGTCAGCCACGCGTGCGCTCGGATCAACCACCGCGCTGGCGTGAATACCCGCCGGATAGGCGGGCAGGTCCTCGAACAAGGCCGCGATCTTGGCGTAGGCGACGTAAGGGTCCTTGGCGACCAGCGAGGCGGTAGGGCATTCGGCGGCATTTTCCTCGCGCAGCACCACCACGCCAGCCCGGGTCGACGCCAGTTGCGCGCTGTATTTGCTGTTGGAGAGAAAGCTCAGTTGACTCGGGCCGGCGCCGGCCAGGGTACCTACGCCATCGATGATGCGGGTGCCGTCACCGTGGAAGGTCAGTCCAAAGCGCTCGGCGATTTCCGCGACGGTAGGGTGATGAGGTGCGGTCATGAGGCTCTCCGGGGCGAACGGGCTATTGTAGGGCAAGCCGGCAGGGAGGCCGACACTGTCCGGCGGAGCGCGGCCCGCGCTCATGAGGGGCGACTTCAGGGAACTTTGAAAAACCTCTCGTCGAAGTCGTCATGCCGGCGAAGACTGGAATCCAGCGCCTCCAGCTTCATCAAAGCCAACTCACTGTGTTCCGCGCTGGGTCGCGACGACGGATAAGAAGGGTTTTTAGCGACGCCCTTCAGGCGCACAAAGCGATCGCGACGTAGTCGCGGATCGAGGGTTTCGAGCCTTCATCTGCGACCGATACGGCCTCGCGAAAGGCAAGAAAAAAGCCGGGCAAGCCGGCTTCTTTCTCCCATACACGAATCGTGCGTCAGAACTGACTGCCGAACGTGAACTGGATGCGCTCCTCGTAATGCTTGTCTTCCTGCTTGGAGCGGAACGGAATGGCGAAGTTGATGATCAGCGGACCGATCGGTGCCTGCCACTGAAGCGACAGACCCGTGGAGGCACGCAGGTCGCTGGCGTTGAACGCACTGTAGTTCTGGTACACGTTACCGACGTCGACGAACCAGGACACACGCGCCGTGTTGACGTCCTTGAGGAACGGCAGCGGCAGGTAGACCTGTGCGGTACCGAGCACCTTGAACGCGCCACCGACCGGCTGGGCGAAGGTATACAGGCTGCCGGTACAGGTGCCGTCCTTGTTCGGCTTGATCGCCACGCCAGGGGTGTAGGGCACGCAGAGCTTCGGACCCAGGGTGTTGTCCTGGAAGCCGCGCACGTCGCGCACGCCACCGGAGTAGTAGTTCTCCCAGAACGGGAACG
The DNA here is from genome assembly GCF_036384435.1 of Dyella sp. GTDB lineage: Bacteria > Pseudomonadota > Gammaproteobacteria > Xanthomonadales > Rhodanobacteraceae > GSA-30. The sequence goes on from NZ_DASVMI010000048.1 coordinate 17,015, forward strand.
TCAGCGGATCGCCCTTCTGGTAAGCGCCGAAGGAGTTCTCGAAGGTCTGGTTGCCGTAGGTATCGCCGTAACCAACCTGGCCATCCAGGTACAGCACGAAACCGCGGCCGATCGGCCAGTAATGGTTGGCTTCCAGGTCCAGCTTGTAGAACTGCACGGTCGAGCCGGGCAGGGCGACGTTGGCGTTGACCGACATCAAGCCGCCGCGCGTGGGCGCCCAGTAGCCGTTGCGCGTGTCGTGGTTCCAGCCCAACTGGCCGGTCCAGGAGTGGATCGTGCGGTGCCCCAGCGCGTTCTGGTAGTCGATCAGTTCCTGCGGTGAGAACTGCGAGGTAATCAGCTGGCCCGTAGTCGGGTCGACGTAATCGACCTGCAGGTTGATCTTGTTGCTGGTTAGGCCAAGACCGGCGCGAATGTTATCCGTTTCGCTGATCGGGAAGTTCAGGAACGTGGTGAACGACTTCTGGCTCGTGGTGTAGTTCACGAAGTCGTTGTTGGTATCGCCGTAGTCGGTGCGCGTGAACGCCGCCGTATAACCGATACCGATGTTGTTGTCGGTCAGGTACGGGTTGTAGTAGCTGGCGCTGATGCTGGTGGAGTAATCGCTGCGCTGCGCGCCGACGGTGAAGCTGTCGCCAGTGCCCAGGAAGTTGTTCTGCGAGACCGAGGCCGACAGGATGATGCCGGAGAACTGCGAGTAGCCCACGCCGAACATCAGGCTACCGGCGGACTGTTCTTCGACCTTGTAGGTCAGGTCGACCTGATCCTCGGTGCCCGGCACCAGGGCCTTGTCCACGTCCACCTTCTTGAAGTAGCCCAGGCGCTGCATGCGAATCTTCGAACGATCGATCGCAGGCTGCGAATACCAGCTGCCCTCCAGCTGACGCAGTTCACGACGCATCACGTCGTCTTCCGTACGGGTGTTGCCCTGGAAGATCACGCGACGCACGTAGACGCGCTTGCCCGGCTCGATATAGAAGGTCAGGTCGACGGTGCGCTTTTCCTTGTCCAGCTTCGGGACCGGCGTTACCTTGGCGAAGGCGTAGCCGATGCTGGCCAGGATGCCCTTGATGGCATCGGAACTGCTCTCGATCGCCTTGCGATTAAACGTTTCGTCCTTGTGCACGAAGATCAGCTGACGCAGCGAGTCTTCAGGCAGGATCAACTGGCCGAGCAGGTGGATGTCGGAGATCTTGTAGATCTCGCCTTCCTTGATGCTCGCGGTCAGGTACATCGCACGCTTGTCCGGCGCGATGGTCACCTGGGTCGAATCCACGCCGAAGTCGGCATAGCCGCGGTCCATGTAGTAGGACTGCAACTTCTCCAGGTCGCCGCTGAGCTTCTCGCGCGAGTACTGGTCGTCCTTGGAGTACCAGGACAGCCAGTTGGAGGTATCGGACTCGAACGTCTTGCGGATCGCCTTGTCGGTGAACGCGGTGTTGCCGACGATATTGATCGCCTTGATCTTGGCAGCCTTGCCTTCGCGGATTTCGATATCCACGGCGACACGGTTGCGATCGAGCTGGGTGACGTGCGGTTCGACCGACACGTTGTACTTGCCGCGGTTGTAGTACTGGCGCACCAGTTCCTGCTGCACGCGGTCAAGCGAGAGGCGGTCGAAGGTCTCGCCCTCGGACAGGCCGATTTCCTTCAGGCCCTTGCGCAGGTCGTCTTCCTTGATGTCCTTGTTGCCGCGCAGGGTCAGCTTGGCAATGGACGGACGCTCGACCACCTTGATCACCAGGATGTCGCCCTGGCGATCCAGTTCCACGTCACTGAAGAACTTGGTGTCGTAGAGCGCGTGGATGGCACGCTGGGCGCTATCGTTGGTCAATCGTTCACCCTTGTTGACCGGCAGGTAGTTGAGCACCGTGCCTGGGGTGATGCGGCTGAGGCCATCGATACGAATATCGGAGACGACGAACGGCTCGAACGCGAGCGCATTGGCAGAGAGTGTGGCAAGCAAAATCAGAGCGGCGATACGCTTCATCGTCGATTCCGTTGGGTTATTTCGATGGAG
>NZ_DASVMI010000049.1:0-4779 GCF_036384435.1 Dyella sp.
CCGGATACCAGCGGTTCAAACAGGGTATCGCGCAATGCCACCGGAATACCCGGACCATCGTCGATCACGTCCACGCGCAACGCCGTGCGCAGGCTGCGTTCACTGAGGCGGATGCCATGTTCCACGCGCGTGCGCAGGCCCAGCGTCGTCGCACCCGCCTCGATGGCGTTGCGTGCCAGGTTCAACAACAACTGCTGCAGGCGATCGGCATCGCCCAGTACGTCCGGCAAGCTCGGATCATAATCATGACGCAGCCTGATCGGCGTCGGTTCGGCCTGCAACAGGTCGCATAGCCGCTCCAGCCGCTCATGGATGTTGACCGGGGCCAGTCTTGGCGCTCCGTCGTGATGCAGCAGGCGATTGGCCAGGGCGGCAAGGCGATCGGCCTCCGTGATGACCATGCCGGCCAGGGCGCGCAAGTCTTCGTCCTGCACGCGGCGATGCAACAGCTGCGCGGCGCCACGCAGGCCAGCCAGCGGATTCTTCACTTCGTGCGCGAAGCCACGCAACGTGGCCGACAACGGTGAGGCTGCCGCGGCCACCTTGCTGAGCGGATGAACCTCCAGTGACAACTGCGAGGGACCGAGCGCTTGCAGGTTCAGATCCACCAGGGTCTCGCTGCCCCGCGCAGACTCCAGCGTCACGCCGCGCAATTGCAGCCCACCCAGGTCGGCCAGCACCCGATCGGCGTGCTCCAGCCACGGCGGCTCCCGCAGCAGCAGGCCCAGCGGCTGCCCGACCGCGCTACGGGGGCCGATATCGAGCAGTTCGGCCAGCGCCGGATTCAGCCATTCCACACGCAAAGCCCCGTCCACCAACGCCAGGCCGGTAGTCATCTGCTCCGCCCAGTTGCGCCAGATCTCGGGACTCATGCCCCAATAATGGGCAATGCGCTTGATTGGTGCAATGGGTTTCGGTATTGGCGTGCATGACATTTCCCACTGCCTCGCTCTCAAACTGCTGAAAATGCCAAGCGGCCAACTCCCGCCAAGAGCTACAGCCTATGTTCGGCCCCTATGCCGCCCTGCACAGGTAATGCATCAATCCCAACCCAAGGAGCAGCTCATGCAACGTCGCAGCTTTATGGGCGGTGTTGCGCTTGCGGTAGGTACAGGCGCCGCCTTCCTCGCCTAAGCCCGGCCAGCCCCGCCCAGGCAACCAATGGCGCAGACATCGCGAATGTCCAGACCTTCTGTGCAACAGGCGGTGGTGTTCATGACGACACAGCAGCGGCGCAAAGCGCATTTTCACGAATCATGGCTAAAGCTACCGCAGTGTCACAACCCCTGTTTTCAACAACAGTGGCAGCGGTAACATCCCGGGCGGGGGATCGCTATAGAGCTCCTGACGTCGACTTATTCCCGCATCCAGACACCCGCCTGGATATCTCTCAATGTTCCTGCAGGACGTGCGAGTGAAATCCGCGACGTTATGGAAGGCGGACAAGTCAGCTCTGGCTTCGCGCCTGCAAATACGCCACACACATGAGAACCAGCTGCTCACGTATGGCTGTAACGTCTTCCAGCGACAAATCCCGCTCGAACGCATTGCGGACGGCACCGAAGATCGTAGTGAGCAAGGTCAGGTTGACGATGGATTGATCTGCCAGCGGCATATCGCATGCACTGGCAAACATCACGGCACTTGCCCGGTCGACTCGCTGGCTGAAGGCTTCGATCAAGGGCTTGTTGTCCAGCTCTGCGATGGATCGATAGAGCACGCGCGTTACGGCTGGATTCTCCATTTTGGCATCCCAGTATGTCGCCACCAGGCCGCTGACCATGTCTCTCACCAACGCGCCATGCAAAGCCGTGCAACTGGCTTCCACTTTTTGCGCAAGGTTCTCCAGGTAACGCTCGTTCAGCGCATAAAACAAAGCCTGCTTGTTCGGGAAATATTGATACATGGTGCCGATGGATACGCCAGATCGCTCGGCAACACGCGTGGTGGTGAGCTTACGCGGGCCTTCGACGAGCAAAACCTGAATAGTGGCTTCGAAAATGGCGTCCACCGTAGCCATGGAACGCGCTTGACGCGGCTTTTTTCGTGCATCCAGGCTGATCGGTGACTTGGCGGGCATAAGCGAATATTCGCAAGAGGGTGCTCGTGTCTAGCATAGCCGTATTCAAACAATCGGCTGAGAATCGTCATGGACACAAACCCTCGCGTTGCACTCGTCACCGGCGCCAATAAAGGTATCGGCCTGGAAATAGCGCGCCAGCTCGCTCAGGCTGGCGTATTCGTGATCATCGGTGCGCGTCATATCGGTCGTGCCAACGCGGCGGTTGCCGATCTGGCCGCACAAGGGCTGGTGAGCGAACCGCTGTTGGTCGACCTGAATGACCTCGAAGGCATGCCTCAGGCTGCACGCGCGATCGAGGACAAGTACGGCCGGCTGGACATCCTGGTCAACAACGCAGGCATCGTGGATCCCGACGATGGCGCCCCGAGCGCCGGCATGCCAGAGGCCGCCCGCCGCATCATGGACACCAATTTTATCGGCACCTTGGCCGTCACCCAGGCGATGCTTCCCTTGCTGCGCACGTCGCAGGCCGCCAGGATTGTCAACGTGTCCAGTTCACTGGGTTCGCTTACGCTCAACGGCGACCCTGATTCCCCCTATTACGCGGTGCGGCTTATTGGTTACAACGCCTCCAAGGCAGCGTTGAACATGCTTACTGTGCAATTGGCCGCGGAGCTTCGCGATACGAACATCGTGGTCAACTCGGTGTCTCCCGGATACGTGGCAACCGATCTCAATGGGCATAGCGGCCCGATGAGCGTGCAAGATGGCGCCAGGCTACCCGTGAAATACGCACTACTCGGCGATGATGCGGTGTCCGGACGGTTCGTGGAACCGGACGGCTCCACGCCCTGGTGAAGCACTTGAACCCAAACGCATAGAAGCACAGCCCCACGGCTGATTCGCGCGCTACTGCATGTCTTCGCCAGCCACTTGTGGAGTCAAGCCCGGTATGCGGGGTTGGCTGGCGATCCGTGCTTTCATGCCAAACACCAGTCGCAACCACACTGAACGTCGTATACACGCTTCGTATAACACCACACACGCCGCCATGCTGGCGACAAGGATGACGACATACTTGATCCATGGCGCCCATGCACGGTGAATCACGTAGTAGCCGATCGTAACGATAATCGTCTGGTGCATGATGTAGAACGGATAGCTTGCCTCCCTCGCCCATGCCAGCAATCCATTGGTGAAGGAGAGATAGCGATAGCCATAGCCCAGGAAAACCATCACCCAAAGCCAGGTGAAGACGTTCGCACCCACGCAATCGACTATCGAATCATGCGCGATCAATCCCGTGTTGAACCCTGTGATCAACACGATGATCGTGGCCGTGCCGGCAAGGCATGCCCAACGGCGCATTCGGGATAGCCACGACCAGACTCCCGGCATGGATGCCATGAGGTATCCGTAGACGGTCAGTAACAGGTAGTGGTTGAAGATGTACCAGTCGCTGACCAGGTTATGCGTCTCTCCGAAGATCGGTTTGAGCCACGTTTCATTCAAGCCGAGTGGGATACCTAGCGCAAAAAGCCACGCCCCTGGCGTGATGCGTACGCCGGCCTTCTTCCACCAGAGCATCGCTGGCACCAGCAGCAGGATGTACACATACAGATATGCGATGAACCATAGGTGATGCCAGCTGAAATTCCCAGCCGGATACGGTACGAATTGCAGCACGCGGTCGACGTAGAACTGGACATAGCTACCGGACCATTGCCCATGCAAGCGCCGCTCGAAATAGATCTGTGGAGGCACCACCAGGAACACACCGACCACCAGTGGCAACAGTAACTTGAGGCTGCGCTCGCGCAGGAACGCTCCCGTGCTCCGCCTTTGCAAGGCGAACCACATGCCTGCGCCCGCGATGACGAACAGCAAAGGCATGCGCAGGCGATGGGCGATGTCCATCGGCCACGCCAAGGAAGGAATCACCTGGTCGTTGACGATATGCCAGCCCCAGCCGACGAAGATCATGCCAGTATGGAAAAAGAACAAGACGAAAATGGCGATGACACGCAGCCAGTCCAGAAAGTCATACCGCCCCCTGGGTTCATCCGCGACAAGCATGGTTAAGGCCTCCCGATATCCGTGATACCCAGGAGACTGAGCGATCCGCATCGATCGCGCATCGGCTATGGGGTAAGCGGAGCGGTGAACAGGGCCAGACGGTAATCAGCGGCCCATGCGGGCAAACACGGCCTCGCGATAGCGGCGGCTCAGCCGCAATACCTGGCCGCCATGCAACTGGATTTCGTAGTCGCCCCTGAACAAGGGACTGAACGCCCGGACGCAGGCGAGATTGACAGCGGTAGATCGGTGAACGCGCATGAAGCGCTGTTCGCCGAGCTGGCTGAGCAGGTCCTGTAGCGTTCTGCGCAGTAAGTAATGACGTCCGGCGCTGTGGACCTGGACATAGTTGTCATCGGCCTGAAGCCATTCGATGGCGGCCACGTCGATCAGTTGAAGACGATCGCGATCGGGTACCAGCAGTCGCTCGCAGGCAGGAAGCTGCGCCCTGCTCAACGCTACCGCGCGTGCACCCAGGCCAGACTCCTGATCACGCAACCTGTCCCTGATGCGCTGTACGGTGCGGTCCAGTCGCTCGCGATCGTATGGCTTGAGCAGGTAGTCGATTGCGTTGAGTTCGAAGGCTTTCACGGCATGTTCGTCAAACGCCGTGACAAAGACGATCAACGGAGCGCTCGATGGTTCCAGTTGCGCCGCCACCTGAAGCCCCGATAGCAATG
>NZ_DASVMI010000050.1:0-3903 GCF_036384435.1 Dyella sp.
CCGTGCACCGATGTATTTTGAATCGGCCGCGGTCATCGTGACTTTGGTCACCTTGGGTGACCTGCTGGAGGCACGTGCGCGAAGGCGCAGCGGCGATGCCTTGAAGGCATTGCTCGGATTGGCTCCCAAGACCGCTCGTCGCCTCGACGCGCATGGCGAACATGATGTGCCCCTCGATCAATTGCACAAGGGAGATCGTCTGCGCGTGCGTCCCGGCGAAAAACTGCCCGTGGATGGCGTGGTCTTGGAGGGCAGCAGTCATGTCGATGAGTCGATGCTGACGGGAGAGCCGATGCCGGTGATCAAGGCGGCGGGCGATACGTTGACTGGCGGCACGGTCAACCAGGAAGGCGCGCTGGTGATGCGGGCTGAAAAAGTGGGCACGCAGACCTTGCTTGCCCAGATTGTGGCGCAGGTTGCCCAGGCGCAGCGCAGCAAGGCGCCGTCGCAGCGTCTGGCCGACACTGTGGCCAGTTGGTTCGTGCCATGCGTGCTCGGGGCTGGCGTGCTGGCGTTTGCCGCTTGGTGGTGGCTGGGGCCGGAGCCACGATTTGTCCATGCCATGCTCGCAGCCGTCGCTGTGCTGATCGTTGCCTGTCCTTGTGCGCTGGGGCTTGCCACGCCGATCTCGATCATGGTGGCCAGCGGCAAGGCGGCGCGCGATGGTGTGCTGTTCAAGGATGCCGCGGCCATTGAAGCTTTGCGTCTGGTCGATACCCTGGTGTTTGACAAGACCGGGACAGTGACCGAGGGGAGGCCGGTATTGGGAGAGATCGTGGTTGCGCATGGCGTCAGTCGTGAACGTGTGTTGGCGCTTGCTGCGGGGCTGGAGCGTTCCAGTGAGCATCCGGTGGCGCGTGCCGTGCTCGCCGCCGCCAAGGCCGCTGGTGTGGAAGGGGCGTCGGTGGAGGCTTTCCAGGCGACTGCCGGCGGTGGTGTGCAAGGTAAAGCGGATGGCTCGGTGATCGCTCTGGGCAGCCTGGATTGGTTGCTCGGGCAGGGCGTCGCGCTCGATGATGATTGGCAGCGTCGAGCGGCCGGACAGCGCGAGCAAGGCGCTACCGTGGTAGGGCTCTGCGAGGGTGGCCAGTTGCTGGCGTTGCTATCGATTGTCGATCGGTTACGTCCTGGCGTGGTCGAGGCGCTGCGCGGCCTGCGAGAAGACGGACTGCGCCTGATATTGCTGAGCGGAGATCATGAAGCGACGGTAAGATGGGTGGCAGGGCAGTTGGGTATCGAGGAAGTCCACGCGCAGGTGTCACCGTTGGGTAAGGCCGCGCTGATCCAGACATGTCGCCAAGGCGGTCATCGCGTGGCGATGGCGGGGGATGGCATCAACGACGCGGCTGCGTTGGCGGCAGCCGATACGGGCATCGCCATGGGTACCGGGACGGACATGGCCATGCACAGTGCCCAGCTTACGCTGGTGACTTCGGATCTGGCCGCGATCGGCCGAGCGCGCGCACTTTCCATCGCTACCGTGCGCAATATTCGCCAGAACCTGTTCTTTGCCTTTGTCTACAACGCCATTGGTGTTCCTTTGGCCGCCGGTCTGTTGTATCCGTTGTGGGGCCTTACCCTGTCGCCGATGTTCGCGGCCCTGGCCATGAGCCTGTCTTCGGTTTCGGTGGTCAGCAATGCGTTGCGGCTTGGCAAGGCGCGCCCGGCGTCGTGACGCCTGTCATTGCCGATCACTGACGAGGCGTTCTGCCGCTTTGGCTCCGAGTTGGACAGGATATCTCCCACGCCAATCCGGCGCGGGGAGACATCGCCATGCAAACCATCAATCCATCTCGCAGCACCCTGGACAAGTACATGCCGCTGCTATTGGGCCTGCTCGTAGCCTGGTTGACCGGACGCGCGATCAAGCGCATGTTCTGGACGGCCTTTGGCATGTACTGGGCAGTGCGTGCGTCGGGTATCCACTGGTAAGCGTCCAATGGCTTAAACTGCGCGCCTGGATTCTTTCGTTTTCTGGAATGCGCACCATGCCCGAGGCCAAGGCCCTGATTGATCGTTACTACGCCGCGTTCAACCGCGGTGACTGGCAGGATATGCTCGATTGCCTCAGTGACGACGTGGCTCATGACATCAACCAGGGGCAGCGCGAAACGGGGCGCGACACGTTCGCCGCATTCCTTGCACGCATGCATCGCAGCTATGCCGAACAGCTCAACGACATCGTGGTGATGGTGTCACCCGATGGCCGCCGCGCTGCCGCTGAATATGTGGTGCATGGGCAATACCTGGCCGACGACGAAGGGTTGCCACCCGCGACCGGTCAGCGTTACGTGCTGCCGGGTGGCGCGTTCTTCGAGCTCCATGAGGGTCGCATCACACGCGTAAGCAACTATTACAACCTCAACGACTGGGTGGCACAGGTCTGCGCATGAGCTTGCGAGTGATTACCTGCGTCGGCGAGGCGGTGGCTCCGTACGTGGACGACCTGGCCAGGCTGCGTATCGAGGTTTTTCGCGACTACCCCTATCTCTACGAAGGGGATCGCGCCTATGAAAGTACCTATCTGCGCGCCTATGCGGCCTCTGAGCGCAGCGTATTCGTGCTGGCACTGGATGGCGATAACGTCGTGGGCGCGGCGACAGGTATCCCGCTGGCCGACGATGGCGAGGCGTTCCAGAAGCCGTTCCTGGATGGCGGTTACGACGTCAATGCGGTTTATTATTTCGGCGAATCGGTGCTTCAGCGCGCCTACCGCGGTCGTGGCCTGGGACACCGTTTCTTCGACGAGCGCGAGGCGCATGCCCAGCGACTGGGCGGCTTCGCGATGACGGCCTTCTGTTCGGTGGAGCGGCAAGCGGGCGATCCGCGCAAGCCCGCCGATTATCGCGGCAACGATGCGTTCTGGCGCAGGCGCGGCTACCAGCGACAGCAGTCGATGTTTTGCACGCTCAAATGGACCGAGCTCGGCGACCAAGTGCAGGGCGAACATCGCCTGCGCTTCTGGTTGCGTCCGCTGGCTGCATGAATTGAAAGGAGATTGCATGTCCGCGCGCACGCTGGCCCAATGGCTGGCTTATCAGGAAAGCACGAACGTCCGTGATATCGAGTTGGGTCTGGAGCGTGTTGGCCAGGTGTGGCGGCGCATGGGGGCACCGCAGATCGCCCGTCACGTGATCACGGTGGGCGGCACCAATGGCAAAGGGTCGACCGTGGCCTTGCTCGAGGCGATGTTGCGTTCGGCGGGCAAGCGCGTGGGCTGTTACACCTCGCCGCACCTGCTTCGCTACAACGAGCGAGTGCGCATGGACGCGATCGACGCCACCGACGATGCACTGGTTGCCAGTTTCGAACGCATCGAAGCGGCACGAGGTGCGCTGCCGCTCACCTATTTCGAGTTTGGCACCCTGGCTGCGCTGGATCTGTTCGCGCGTGCCGACCTGGATGTCGCGGTGCTGGAAGTGGGGTTGGGAGGACGACTGGATGCCGTCAACATCATCGATGCCGATGTCGCGGTGATCACGACGATCGACCTCGATCATATGGATTGGCTGGGCAACGATCGCGACAGTATCGGGCGTGAAAAGGCTGGCATCGCCAGGGCAGGGCGCCCGGTGATCGTGGGCGAAAGCGCTCCGCCGGCTGGCTTGCTGGAAGCACTTGCTGAACGAGGCGCCCAAGTGCAGCGGGCAGGCGTCGATTTCTGGAGTCAGCGCGATAGGGAGGGCTGGCGCTGGTTGCATCGCAACGGTGTCGCGTTGAACCTGCCGGACCCGGCTCTGGCTGCGCCGGTGCAATATGCCAACGCATCTGCTGCGTTGGCCGCCTTGCACGCCCTGCCCACCTTGGGTGTGGTCGCTTGGGAGCCGATCGCAGCCCAAGGCCTGCTCAAGGTCCACGTGCCGGCTCGATTGCAGTCCCTGGGAGGCGAGCCGGAGTTGATCG
>NZ_DASVMI010000051.1:0-26958 GCF_036384435.1 Dyella sp.
GATTTCTTCAGGACGAGACCCGTCCACGAAGGTTCCGTCCTCGTGCCAAAAAACTCGTCGAAGCATGGTTACATCAGCCTGCCACTCATTCGGGCTATCAAGGAAGAGTCCTGGTTTTTTCAATCGGTAAACCGGAGTCAAGAACCCTGCCCTAACCGCTTCAAGAAGCGTACGTTTCGCAGCATCGCGGTCTCCGCCGTTGTTACCGACAAAACTAGCAAGCGAGACAATTTCACCGCTGCGAAGAGATTGAATCTTCTCCAGCGAATCTCGACCTCCAGTCTCTACCACCTCTTTCGCTAGTCCAACAATCAGAGCAACAATGCTATGGATAGCTTGGTATGAAGAAGGAGTCTCATGCCATACGAAAAGGAATTCCGCACCGATAGGCCAAAATCGAACACGCGTGAAGACTCGCTCATCGTTCCAATACGCGACAAGCGCGGTAGTCGGCGCCTCACGAACAGCTTTAGAAATAGCTTTACCCAGTTCAACATTTAATTTTTCTGAAAGATGCGGCGCTAGAAATTCCGCAAGCAATACATCGACAGACGATTTCTCTTCGGATGCGAGACTGACTCGACCGGAACTAGCATCAATATCTGTTCGAACTATTCGGACGCGAGGACTCACCCCCTCTTGCAAAATGCCTATTGCCCGCTCAGTCGCAAAAGCACTCACACGAATCTCGCAGTGCGTAGCAAGTGCAAGAATCAACGATTCGACAACTTCTTCGTATGCGAGCTTGTGTCCTGCTCCAGTCGCAGCGCCTTGAGTGAACCCTGGATAGCAGAACAGCGCAGCACCAGTTGAGGGGTAAATGCGGACGACGACGGGATGGCGTAAGTGCTTTATTTCGAGCCGCTTAGTCTCGTCGTCAACAAGTTTCCATTCGGCGACCTCCACCGAGTGCTCGAAGAGAAAAATCTCGGCATCGTCAGAAACGCCGCGCCAAGCAAAACGAAATTGCACCTTTCCGTCAGTACGACCGACCGGACCATAGTTCTTGAGCGCGAGGATGGGCTCATTCTGCACGTACCTTGTCAGTACGTTGTGGCGCATGGGGGACTTTGCTTCGATGCTCTGCAACAGTGGAACAACGTCTTCGACCAGCCTGCCGGACGACAGGATGGCATCCATCGCCTCCGCACGAGTTCTCACGGACGGAGCCTGGCTGCCCAGTAGCAGTGCCAGGGCAGTTCGTAGTTGGTCCACCGTCAAAGAATTAGCCAGGGTTTCGAGATAATCGTCACCGACCTCTCTCTGCCTAATCTTACGCTCGATTTCCGTCACCTTCTTCCCTGAGCCCCCTTGCCTGAAGTTACATAGAACTAACGCAATTGCTCAATGGTACAGGCAGTATGCATACACGGGTAGCATCCCATGAAACAGGGCCTTGCAACACAAGCCTATGATTATCCTGCATTATCGACTAATTAGCTGCAACTACTGCCGAAAAACATATCGTTTAGTAGCACCCGGAGTAGCGTGTAGAGAGACTGCGAGCCCCGCATTGACCGCTTCGCGCGCATCGGTGCGTTGTCGGCGGCGGTCGTCGCCCTCCGCGAGAAAAGTGGCGCGGGCCATGTCGTCGCGCTGCCAGCGTTCGCGCAGGTCAGCCAGACGCAACGCCAGGGCGGCCAGCGAGCGCAGTGCTTTCTCGATGCGCTGGAGCCATTCCACCAAGCGACTCCGCTGCTCTGCATTCGGCTGCGGGAGTTCTGGCTTGGCATCGAGTTCAGCTAGAAAGCGCCCGGCCAAGTTGCTCGGTGCCTGGGGAGTCGCCGCAGGAGCGCGCAATACGATAGGGTCAGCCGAGTGCAACCAATCGCGAGGGGCGGCCGTCGGGGGCGCTATGGAAACCGATGCCTTGGGGACAGGTGTAGACGCAGGCGTCGGAGCCGCCAGAGGAGGCGGCAAGGCATTCGGTCCTGGAGCACCCGTGGATGCCAGTTCGTGACCAGCCGCTGCGCGCAGCATGTCTCCCTTGTTCGTTGCGATACCCTTGCGCTCCAACGCGGTCGCGCCGAGGCCAAGCCGCAACTGGGGCACCTTATCGAGACCCAAGCGCTTGTAACTCAGGTGCGTGAAATCCGGAATGCCACCGATGGTTGCCACATGCGCGTTCGCCAGTGCGGCCCACTGGGCGTTTAACTTGGTGATGACCATCGCAGCGGCCTTCTTTTTCGAAAACGCATGAAGCTTTTCGCCGAAGCCCCAGCCGTCTGACCCACCCTGCCCTTCGCCATCTGCGTCGCGCACGGCACTGGCATCCAAGGCCAGGGCGCGCGTCGGAAAGTAAAGATGGGCATGAAAGCCTTGCTTGCCAAACGGCTTCGGCTGACCCAGCACGTCAACGGGTGAATCACGGTGCACGCCCACCGAGACCACGGTGCCCCAGGTCGAAACGATGCGCTGTGCCATCGCGCGCGCCATCGCCTCCGCCTGCTCGTCACTCAGCCCGAATGGCACGGGAATGCGAAAATCATGGGCCACTTGCGAATCTTTGCGTAACTCCGCTGACTCGACCGCCTCCCAGACTTTCGCAGGGTCCGTCGCCCATGCAGGCGCGCCCTCTGGCGCGAGGGTGAACGCGGCCACGATTTCCTCTCCCAGGATTCGGCGGCGGTAGTCGTGCCACGTGTCCGTGCGCTTGTCGTAAAGGCGAAGGCCGAGGCGATACGCCACACCCGCCAGCGCGCTATGGCCTTTGGCGCGGCCATGGGTCGTCAGATGAGGGCGGGCGTGGGTCATGAACAGCTCCTTGTTCAATGACCTGGCCGACCTCGGCCAGGCTGGGCGTCATGCCCGGACTTCGTTGCGAGGGGGCACCGTGCCCGCCCCCTCATCCATCAAAGCAACAAATCCTGACATGTCAAGCTTCCTTGACATGTTAGGGCACACATAAAAAAAGAAATGCTTTGGGCAACGCTCAGGCGTTGGCGGCTCTAGGCCTGGACTTTGGCTTGGCTCTGAGCGGCGAGTTGGGCACCAACTCTGAGACGCGCCGTTGCTTTACTTTGGCTTAGATGTCGTCCTCAATAGACACGCCAAACCCTGAATGCGTCCACCTTCGGCGGCGCCGCCAGTACCGCCCCCACCTTCACCCTCTAGCCAGTTAAAGCGGCAACAGAAAGAGGCTTGTCTCTCAGAAGCAGTGCATGCGAGTGTTCAACACTGTTTCGTCGTTCGGGTCACCGTCGTCAAAACGTGGCGCTAAGAATAGAAAATCACAAAACTAAGGACAAAACGTGGCAACGATCAATTCCCTGGCAAAAGAATACGCCGACTACCTGATACTAAACCGGTTCGACCCAGGCGCAGCTTCAGAGGTGCTTCGACGCATCGAACGAATCACCTACGTAGAATCTGGCAATCCATTGTCGGCGGTGACTAAACAACATCTTGTGGCTGAGATCGAAGTCATCCTATTGTCGACCTTCAAAATTCCAGGAACGGACCTCAACTTCGCTGCGGAATCGGAGGATTCTTCGGAACTGGTGAAGCTCATCGCCCTGCTTCGCCAGGGAGTGGCTGCCAAATGATCGACCCCACAACCGCCCAACAGCTGCAAGAGTTATCGGTCCGGATCGCCAGACTTGAGGGTGAAAATCATCCGACGTGGGCGCCAATTATCGTATCGCTTGCCATCGGCGTCGCAAGCGCGGCTATCAGCATATGGTCCCAGGTCAACGCAAGGCGCCAATCGCGAGCCTCCGCCCTAGAGACGATTAAGAGCAATGTTGATGCAGCCAAAGCGCAAGTGGAAACTGCATCGATGCAGTTGGCCCCACTCGTCGCCAAACTTAATCCGACCGCGGATGAGGTCGCAGAGTTGACGCTAAAGCGACAAGCCTTTGAAAGCATCATCGAACGGCTGCTCAACGCCTACGAGGATGGATGCAGGAAGTACTTCAACAAACAAGTCGACCCCACCGATTTTGTTCAAACCTACCATCAAGATATTGCGACGTACATCGAGGCTAACAAAGAGAAGTTCGCGCCCCCGTTGACTCGATTTACCTCAATGGTGCGTTACTACGATAAGGAGCATAAGAGAGTAAGCAGCTAACGAAGCAGCGACTGACGTACGCAACGTCAAGGGTGACGCTGTTCGCTTGTGCGGCAGCTCCGTCAGAGCGCTTTAGACGGCTGCGACGACACGGATATCTACGCACCTCCTATACGTCATAGCCAGTTATGGCCACCAAACCAAACTCCTGCAGGCACCAGCAACCTTGCCTTGATTATTACTTTCATCCTCTCAGCAATAGAAGGCGCGATTTCGGGACAAAGAGCATGTGAGGTGGCGACGCCCCCCGATTTTGAGTAGCGCAACGATTTGGAATCCAATCCCTCAACCGACGGAGATTGGACGTGAAGAAGCGTTTTACCGAAGAACAGATTATCCGCTTCCTGCGTGAGGCGGAGGCCGGCGTGGCGGTCAAGGAGTTGTGTCGCAAGCACGGCTTCAGCGAAGCCTCGTACTACCTGTGGCGCAGCAAGTTCGGCGGCATGACGGTGCCCGAGGCCAGGCGGCTTAAGGAGTTGGAGGCAGAGAACGCCCGACTGAAGAAGCTCCTGGCCGAGTCCATGCTGGAGAATGAGATCACCCGCGAGGCATTGCGAAAAAAGTGGTGACCGCACCGGCGCGACGGTTGCTGGTGCGGGAGATGATGAGCCAAGGACTCAGCGAGCGCCGCGCGTTGACGGTGCTGCGCATGAGTGCCAGTGCCCTGCGTTACGCACCGTGTGCGGACCGTAATGTCGAACTTCGACAACGGATCGTAGCCTTAGCGCAGCGACACAAACGCTACGGCGTCGGCATGATCTACCTCAAGCTTAGGCAAGAAGGAATGCTCGTGAACTACAAGCGCGTGGAGCGGCTGTATCAGGACGCGAAGCTGCAGGTGCGTCGGCGCAAGCGCAAGAAGGTGCCCGAAGGCGAACGGCAGCCATTGTTCCGCCCCATGGCCCCCAACGAGGTATGGTCGATGGACTTTGTCTTCGATCGCACCGCGGAGGGCCGCGTCATCAAGTGCCTGACGGTTGTCGACGACGCCACCCACGAGGCCGTCGTCATCGAGGTCGAACGCGCGATCTCCGGCATGGGTGTGACGCGCGTGCTGGATCGCCTGGCGCTCACCCGTGGCCTTCCGAAGGTGATCCGCAGCGACAACGGCAAAGAGTTCTGCGGCAAGGCAATGGTGACCTGGGCCCACGAGCGTGGCGTGCAGCTGCGCCTGATCGAACCCGGCAAGCCGAACCAGAACGCCTACATCGAATCGTTCAACGGCCGCTTGCGCGACGAGTGCCTCAATGAACACTGGTTCCCGAGTCTGCTTCACGCACGCACCGAGATCGAAACCTGGCGCAGGGAATACAACGAGGAGCGGCCAAAGAAGGCGTTGGGCGGGCTGACACCCGCCGCCTACGCCGAGCAGTTAAAGTAACCCCGGACTCTAAATTGCACCGCTACTGAAAGCGGGGGGACGTCGGTAGGCGCCGAACTGCTTGGTCATCTGACGGCCAAATCCCAACCCGTCGTTATTGGGCAACTCGGGAAACAATCGCTCCTGGCCCTTCGCTTTCAGTGCCTCGACGAACGCGAGAAACCCGCAGTCAAGCACCGGTTGCGCCAATGGCACGAATCGCCGAGACCCTGCGTTCTTCAGCTTTTGGCCGGGGAATCGCTTGTTGATGTGGAAGCCTGGAATGCACTGCACTGCTTCGACGTCCGCCACATAGAGTTGGATCAACTCCGTGACGCGCGCGCCGGAATACAAAGCGAGAATAGGCACCCAGTAGCGATGCGCGCTGCCCTTTGACCACGCAGAGAATGCGCTCGGTTCAAAGATGGCGTTCAGCTCGTCTTGCGTGAACGGTCGCCCGGTGTCGTCCTGCGTCACGTCTTTCTTTTGCCGGACCAGCCCATGCAACGGGTTGTCGGCGATGAGCTTGTTGCGCCTGGCCCAGTTGATGAACGTGCTCAGGCGTTGTCGGTGTTTTTTCAGCGTTGCCGCCGCTGGCGGCGGCTCTCCCATCGCCTTGGCTTTCGCGATGGTCTCGCGCACGTTTAGCCCTGCAAACTCGGGCCGTTTTGTGGCGTGCCGATGCCAGTGGACCACGGCATCGAAGAACGTGCGGCAATCGTCAGCGTTGAGTTCGGCGACGAGGCGGTTGCCGACGATGCCCTGGAACAGCGCCAACGTGTGGCGGCTCTCCATGAGGGTCTTTTTATCTCGGCCGCCCCGCTCGAGGTCGGCGAGATGCACTTCCACCTGGTGCCCAAAAAAAGTCTTCGCGATGGTGCACCTTGCGCTCAGGACTGGGCGTTGCGCGGGCCTTCTGCATCGTGTTGGATGGCGTCGCTGCGGCCATCAGAGCGTTGAACTGCCTTTCGTCCTCAGGCGTGTTGATGAGGACATTGGTCAGCTCAGCACCGTTGGGCAATCGCACCCCGCCGATGGCGAGTTGAAACGCGTTCTCCGCGTCTTTGGGCAGCTTGTCGATATCGACCACGCCCCCCTCCCTGTCGCATGCCCCTGAATGCGTTGGAGAGTGCCATATCCAGCAGGGCCGCGGCGAGTCGGGCCGCCTCTCCGGGAGCTTGCCGGAGGGGGCGCACAAGAAACCGAGAGCCGACTCGTTCACGCAGGTCGGTCGGCACGCGAAAGCGCACATACAGGCCAGCAGGACGATGGAGCAGGAGGGGCTTTGGCACAAAAACGATACCTAAAACGATACCTCGGGAGGGCGTTTCAGGTTCGCTGCGTCAGTCGAAAAACACGTTGCAGAAAGAGCACTTAGCGCAAAGATGGCGCTAGCTGGAGCGGGTGAAGGGAATCGAACCCTCGTCAGTAGCTTGGGAAGCTACAGCTCTACCATTGAGCTACACCCGCATTTGGTCACGTGATGGTAACCGGGCGGGCGGGACTTGGGAACGGGGCAAGGATGAATCGCAGGCAAGTTCTCGCTGAACCCGCGCCTCACGCAAGCTTGACGGCCGCTGCATGACGGGTGGCAGGTCGCGCATGATGCGGTCATCGTCCGATGCCTGCGAAGCGTTTTGCTACGGGCGAATCAAGGAGAATCGGCATGCTCAGGTCTTGGGAGTCCTTTGTGGTGCATCCAGTTTCCGGCGCCGGATGGCGTACGCTGCTCGCTACGTTATTGTTTGGCTTGTGTATTGGCGCCCATGCGCAGTCGACGTCGGCGGATGTCGATCCGGCCAATGTCGATGCCGCCGCAGGGGATGCCAGTGATGCCGGCGACCCGCCTTCGCGCGTGGCACGCCTTTCTTATCTGGCTGGCGATGTCGGGTTTCTGCCTGCTGGCGAGAAGGATTGGGCTTCCGTCACCGTCAATCGGCCGCTGACCACGGGCGATCGCTTGTCCAGCAGCGCCGGCGCGCGTGCCGAGCTGCAACTGGATGGCGGTGCCTTGCGTATCGCGCAGAACACTGATTTCGGGTTTCTCACACTCAACGACCAGATGACCCAGGTCGAGCTGACCCAGGGCACGTTGAATGTCGCGGTGCGCCAGTTGGGTGAAGGCGAAAGCTATGAGGTGGATACGCCGACCGTGGCACTGGTGATCGATGAGCCGGGCACGTTTCGCGTGGATATCAGCAGCGATGGCAAATCCACGCGCGTGACCGATTTCAATGGCCAGGCGGTGGTGTATGGACAGGATGGCGCGCAACGCGACATTGATCAGGGCAGCCGCTACGAGTTCAACGACTCGGCGCTCAATCATGTCGCGATAAGCGCCCTGGGTGGCGGTGACGAGTTCGATAACTGGGCGGCCGAACGCGACCAGCGCGTGGCGCAGTCGGTCACGCGCCAGTATGTCTCCGAAGAAGTGGTCGGCGCGTCCGACCTGGACCAGTACGGCGACTGGCAAAGCGATCCTGATTATGGGCAGGTGTGGTACCCGACCCAGGTCGATGCTGGCTGGGCGCCCTATCGCGCCGGCCACTGGGCCTATGTCGGCCCCTGGGGCTGGACCTGGGTGGATGACCTGCCCTGGGGCTTTGCGCCGTATCACTATGGCCGCTGGATTTGCCTGCGCGGCCATTGGGGCTGGATTCCCGGCCCGATCGTGCGCCACCCCATCTATGCGCCGGCCCTGGTTGCCTTCGTGGGCGGCGTGCATGCCGGTCGGCCGGTGGGCTGGTTTCCCCTGGGCCCGGGCGAGGTCTATAACCCCTGGTATCGCGCCAGCCGTGGTTATTACAGCCGTGTGAACTTCACCAACATCCGCGAACGCGGGCTCGAACGCGCGGCGCTGATGGATCGCATCAACCATCACTACGATTACTTCCATCGCGGTCAACCGTTCCCGAACCAGCACTTCGTCAACCGCGACGCACCGCATGCCTTCAGCGCGATGTCGGCGCAAAACTTCGCGTCGGCTCGCAACGTGCGACAGAATTTATTCAACGGCGACGCACGCCAGTTCGGCAACACGCCGATCATGAACCATGGGCTGGGAATCCGGCCCACGACGGCCAGCTTTGCGCAGGCGCGTGGCCCCCAGGCGCGCACCTTGCCGGCCGGCGGGTTCAATCGACAGGTGGTTGCGCGCACCGCTCCCTCGGCGAGCATGCTGCACCAGGGGCCGGTGAGCCATGCCGTCATGCCCGGACAGCCTGGACAGCCGGGCCGCCCGCAGTTCGGTAACGTACGCGTGCTCGACGGCCATGGCCCGACCTCCGGAGCACCGCAAAGCGCGTCGCACTGGTATCCGGGCAATCTCCCACCCGCGTCACGCAATGCCGGGACTGCCCCTGCTGGCACACAGCCGCCGGTGCCTCGCGGCCCTGCGTTCAATGGCCAGGCACCAAGTAACGGCACCCTGCCCAGCCAGCCGCAACTGCGCCAGGGCGAGCTGCCTTCCTCGCGCTTTGTGCATCAACCAGCAGCCAACGCCCCGCAACCGGGGGAGCGCACGGGCTGGCGAAACCGCATCGAGCCGGAAAATGGCAACAACATGCCGCGCCCGGGCGCCAGCTTCATGACCAACGCGCAGGAAGATCGGGCCCGCGAGATGAACCAGGGCCAGTCGCGCAATCTGCCCAGCCCGCCGCAGTTCTATCGCGGTGCGCCCCAACAGCAGGAGATGCCGCAGCAGCGCCAGGAACCGGCCTTCGAAAACCGCCAGGTGCCGCAGCAGCGTTTTGAACGTGACGACAACCGGCCGCGACCGAGCTTCGAGGCGCCGCGCCCGATGCCACAGCAACAGCCGATGCCACAGCGCAACTTCGAACCTCCGCAACGTGGCGGCGGCTGGCAGACTCCTGCACCGCAACAACAGCACGAGCAGCCGCATCCTGGGCCACAGGGGCGCCCCGAGCCTCGCAACGAAGGGCGCAACGAGGGGCGCAACACCAAGGATCGCTGATCGCGCCGGGTAATGAGCCACCAAGCGCCCTCGGCCGATGGCCGGGGGCGCTTGGCATGTGACGGCATGTTCTCGTGCCGCCGACGCGTCGAAGGGCTACAATCGGCGGATGCAAATCGTGCTCAATGGCAGTCCACGCGACTGCGCCCAAGGAATCACCGTCGCCCAGTTGCTGCAGGAAGCCGGTTACGGCGACCGCCGCGTTGCGGTCGAGGTCAATCGCGAAATCGTTCCGCGCAGCATGCACATTCGTTATGCGCTGGGCGAAGGCGATCAGGTCGAGATCGTTCACGCCATCGGCGGCGGCTGATCGACGATTCCCAACTCAACGCCCAAGGTGACCGGCGCAGGCCGGCCGTCCGTTACCCGGATGTTTCCCCGCCCATGAATACCAAGACTTTCGATACCGTCGATCCCCTGATCATTGCTGGCAAAAGCTATGGCTCGCGCCTGCTGACCGGCACCGGCAAATACAAGGATTTCGACGAGACCCGTCGCGCCTCGCAGGCTGCGGGCGCGGAAATCGTCACCGTGGCGATTCGTCGCGTGAACGTGGGACAGGATGCCAGCCAGCCCAATCTGCTCGATGCGTTGCCGCCGAGCGAGTTCACCCTGCTTCCCAACACCGCCGGCTGCTACACCGCTGCCGACGCGGTGCGCACCTGCAAGCTCGCGCGCGAGCTGCTGGACGGCCACAAGCTGGTCAAGCTGGAAGTGCTCGGCGATGAACGCACGCTCTACCCCGATGTCATCGAGACCCTCAAGGCCGCCGAAACGCTGGTAGCCGATGGTTTCGACGTGATGGTGTACACCACCGACGATCCCATTCTCGCCAGGCGCCTGGAGCAAATCGGTTGCGTGGCGGTGATGCCGCTGGCCGCGCCGATCGGTTCGGGCCTGGGCATCCAGAATCGCTACAACCTGCTTGAGATCATCGAAAACGCCAAGGTGCCGGTGATCGTGGACGCAGGCGTGGGCACGGCGTCCGATGCCGCGATCGCGATGGAGCTGGGTTGCGACGGCGTGCTGATGAATACCGCCATCGCTGGCGCCAAAGACCCGGTGTTGATGGCCCACGCCATGAAGCTGGCCATCGAGGCCGGCCGTGCCGCCTTCAAGGCGGGTCGTATTCCGCGCAAGCGTTTTGCCTCGGCGTCCAGTCCCATCGATGGAGTAATCGGGTAAACCGCCCGGTTCATTGGCTGGCCGGTGCATCGTGCAGCGGCCTTTCCAGGGCGACGGCCGGGGATGGATCGCAGTGGCGGGGGCGCGACGATGCCTCCGGCTACCAACGCCTGGTCAGCGCCGGATGCTGGCAACCTGAGTCACCCTGTCGCCTTAGCTTTTGCTGTCTGCTGGAATGCTTTCATGACCGAAGAAAACGCCAACCACCTGCGCCGTATCCGCAGTTTTGTATTGCGCGAGGGCCGCATGACGCCGGCGCAGCAGCGGGCGTTTGACGAGCACTGGGCGCGCTACGGCATCGATTACTCCGGCAAGACCCAGGATTTCTCCGCACGTTTCGCACGCACCGCACCGCTGGTGATGGAAATCGGCTTTGGCAATGGCGAGGCGCTGGCCTGGGCCAGCGAACATGACCTGGGGCGCGATTTCCTTGGTGTCGAGGTGCATGGCCCGGGTGTGGGTCGACTGATGAATGCGCTTGCCGCGCGCCATGCCAGCAATGTGCGCCTGTACAAGCACGATGCGGTCGAGGTGCTCGAACATGAGATCGCACCCGGCACGCTCAGCCAGGTGCGCATCTGGTTTCCTGACCCCTGGCACAAGAAGCGCCACAACAAGCGTCGCATCATCCAGCCCGATTTCGTCGCCCTGGTGGCGTCACGCATGGCCCGCGGCGGGCAATTGCACCTGGCCACCGACTGGCAACCCTATGCCGAGCACATGCTTGAGGTGATGGAGGCGGCACCGCACTGGCGCAACGATGTCGGCCCCGGCCAGTACGCCGAAAAACCCGATTGGCGTATCGAAACACACTTCGAGCGACGCGGCTTGAAGTTGGGTCATGGGGTGTGGGATCTGCTTTATCGCATCAAGGATTAGGCGTCAGGAGTGAGGGATCGGCAGGAAATGCCCGCCAATCACAGCGAGTGACGGGCTCCAGGCCCTTCATGCGGTCAGTTCCTCACGTCCCTCCGATACGGCCCCGATTCACCAGCGGCAACAAAACCCCGCTTATACTTCCCGATCACCAGGGACGCATCGCCACGCGGGGCATTTACGTGCACAGACACCTCGTCATCGACCGACCACCGCGCAGAGGCGCTCGCTAGTGGGTCTGTCGCTCACCCCCGAAATGATCCTGGTGCTCGGGCTGGTGGGCTTCACCATGCTGATGCTGGTGCTGGAGTGGATCCGCGCCGACATGGTTGCCCTGCTGGTGGTGGTGGTCATCGGCCTCACCGGGCTGATTCCATCCGATCGCGTATTCAACGGCTTTGCCGGTAACGCGGTCATTGCCATCATCGCCATCATGATCATGGGCGCGGGTCTGGATCGCGCCGGCGTGCTTGCCTTGACGGCCAATTTCGTCATGCGCATGGCGCGTGGCGTGGAGTCGCGCCTGGGCCTTGTGGTCAACATGGTCACCAGCCTGTTCAGCGCGGTGATTCCCAGCCAGGCGCTGGCTGCCTTGATGATTCCGGTCACCAGCCGTCTGGCCGCCCGAACGGGCGTGCCGATCTCGCGCCTGCTGCTGCCAATGGCGTTCTGCATCCTGACGGCCACCAACACCACGCTGATCGCCAACTCGCCGCTGATCGTGCTGAACGACCTGATCGCCAGCGCCAATGCCAACCTCCCGGCCGGTGCGCATACGATCCCCAAATTTGGCCTGTTCAGTGTGACGCCGGTGGGCCTGGTGCTGGCAGTGGTCGGCGTGCTGTTCTTCTACTTGTTCACACGCAAGCTGTTGCCCGAGCGCGAAGACGAACGTTTGAAGGTGACGCCCGGTCGTACCGAAAGCTACTTCGCCGATACGTACGGCATCATCGGTGAAACGGCCGAGCTGACCGTGACAGCCGAAAGTCCGCTGGTCGGCATGAGCATCGGCGAGGTGGAACAACTGCACGGCGCGCCGTTGATCCTGGCGATCAAGAGCGGTCCGGAGTCGCGCATGGCGCCCCCGGCCGACCACGTGATCTGGGTGGGCTCGGTGCTGGGTGTGCTGGGGCCGCGCGATCAGGTCAACCAGTTCGCCAACAACCAGCTTTGCCGCGTGTCGCCACGCATGCGTCAGTTGGGCGAGCTGTTCAACCCGACGCGCGCGGGCATTTCCGAGGCGGTCATCCCGCCCAGCTCGCGCTTCATCAAGCAAACTGTCGGTGAACTGCGCCTGCGCAAGCGCTATGGCGTGTCGGTGCTGGCGGTCAATCGCGGCGACCAGGTGTTTCGCGACGACCTGCGTAGCGTGAGCCTGCGGGCCGGTGACAGCCTGGTGCTGCATTCGAGCTGGCGTGACCTGGCGCTGGCCTCGGAAGACCGCGACCTGGTGGTGGTCACCGATATTCCCAAGGAAGAGCAGCGTCCCGGCAAGATCTGGCAGGCCGTGGGCTTCTTTGTGCTGGCCAAGTGCCTGGCGCTGTTCACCAACCTCGATCTTTCCGTCGCCATGATGACGGGCGCGATCGGCATGCTGCTGACGGGCGTGCTGAACATGGACGAGGCGTACAAGGCGATCAACTGGAAGACGATCTTCGTCACCGCGTGCCTGATTCCACTGGGCTGGTCGATGGATGCCACCGGCACCGCCGCCTGGCTGGCACAGGAGGTGCTGCAACATCTGGGACACGCGCAGTTCTGGGTCTTGCAGCTGTCGATTGCGATCCTGACGCTGCTGTTCTCGCAAGTGATGTCCAACGTCGGTGCCACGGTGATGATGGTGCCTATCGCGATCAGCGTGGCGGTGGCGACCGGCGGCAACCCCTCGGCGTATGCGCTTATCGTCGCCGTTTCGTCATCCAATACCTTCCTGCTCAGCTCAGGCCACCCCGCGCTGATGATGGTCGCCGGCCCCGGCGGCTACAAAGGCAAGGATTTCCTGCGCGTAGGCGCGCCGCTGACCCTGGTGGTGCTGGTGATCACCCTGGTGGCGATCAATTTGATGTTCCGTTGATGCGCACAGACGTCGCCCGGGTGGCGACTGGCCCGTCATGGGAGATGGGAGGCCGGTGCCGTAGCGCAATGCCTTACCTCGTCGCCAACCTGCCTGACTGCCAAGAAGCGGCACGCATCCATGCAGACCCGACGGGCTTGCGCCACGCTACACGGCTCCCATCTCCTTAAGCGCCTTGGCGCGCAAGCACCACCGCACCTTCAGTGACTTCCACCGGTACAGCCCGCAGGCTTGCGCCGCGACAGGGGCCACCGATGCAGAAGCCGTCGACGGCCTGGAAACTCGCGCCGTGCGCGGCACAAATCAGCAGGCCGTCCTTCATGAGGAATTTGCCCGGCGCCCAGTCCAGACGCCGGCCGGCATGGGGGCATATGTTGAAATAGGCCCTCACGCTCTCGCCCTGGCGCGTAAGAATCAGGCTATCGAGCTCGCCGTCGATCGTGGCATCCACAGCGATGGCCTCGTTGGCGGGGATGTCGTCGAGCCGGCACAACGCCTGCCCGGGGGTCACTCTATCCATCGGCACTTGCCTCTCGGGCCTTAAAGCCCCATCGTTACGCACGTAAGTCGTTGATTTTACCATACGGATTTTTAACATGCCGTTCTTTACGCGCCTGAACCCGGTTTTCAACCTGTCGCGCCGCCCGCGTCATCCGCTGCTGCGCGCATTGTCGTTGATCGTGGCCGTTGCCCTGGTTGGGGCGATGCTGGTGTTCGGCCTCGTGGTTGCCTGCGTACTGCTGGTGGGCGGTGCCATCGTGTTTGCACTGCGCCAGTCGACCCGCCAGCGCAGCGGTGCGCCTGCCGCATCGGCAAGCCACGGCACGCATCGCCCGGAAGTGCTGGAAGGCGAATTTGTCGTGCTGCACGAGACGCGCCACGCCGCACGCTGAAGACAATATCCGGATGGCAGCCGTCTGGCACGGCATCTAATCTGGCGACAATCGCCAGAGAGCCCTGCCATGACCGCTCGACAAGCCCAGACCGATCAAGCCCTGGAACGCGCCCGTCACCTGATCGAGCGCGCCGAGGAAGCACCCAGCCTGCAAACCCTGGCCGGCGCGGTCAGCCTGAGTCCGACGTATCTGCAACGTGCTTTCCGGCGTCGCTACGGCGTCAGTCCCGCCGAATACCATCGTGCCCGGCGCTTCAATCAGCTCAAGGCCTCGCTGCGCGAAGGTGCCAGCGTGACCGACGCGGTCTACGAAGCGGGGTTCGGCTCGGGGAGCCGCGTCTACGAGCATAGCGATCGCCTGTTCGGCATGACGCCCGCCAGTTATCGCGCGGGCGGTGCAGGCGCGGATATCCGTTACACCACCACGACCACGCCGCTGGGGCAATTACTGGTCGCCACGACCTCGCGCGGTATCTGTTCGGTGACGCTTGGCGGCACGGACGAAGAACTTCAGCAGCGCCTGGCCGACGAATTTCCTCAGGCTTCGCGCGAGCGTGTCGACGCCGGACGCGAGGAATGGCTCGACGCGGTGATCGCGCGTATCGCCAACGAGCTGGGCTGGCGCCATGAGGCGGCACCGGCATTGCCGCCGCTGGACGTCGCGGCCACGGCCTTCCAGTGGCGCGTATGGGAAGCCCTGACCCGCATCCCCGAAGGCCAGACCAAGAGCTATGGCGAACTGGCCCGCGAGCTGGGCCTGCCGGGCGGCGCCCGCGCCATCGGCCGCGCCTGCGGCAGTAACCGCCTGGCGCTGATCGTGCCGTGTCACCGCATCGTGCGCGAAGACGGCAGCCTGGGTGGCTGGCGATGGGGTGTGGATCGCAAGCGGGATTTGCTCGCGCACGAGCAACGTCGCGCTGGTTGAGCCAGAGACGAGACACGAGTAGTGAGCTACGAGTGCGCAAGCACGCGACCTTGCCGTAAGCATGGCAAGGTGCCGGGCATCTTCCGCCGCCTGCACACGCACCGTAAACCACATCGCCGCGCCCTCACTACTCCCCCCTCGCCCCTGCCGCGCCCCGCCAATAGAAGCAGCGCCCAACTCCACCTTTGGCGGCACACATGAGCCAACTCCTGCATATAAACTAAGCACTCGCGCGATACCCCACCGCGCCCAGGGCACCCAGGCAATGAATGATTCGGCTTCGACTTCTTCCGGTCGCGGCATGGCGGCTGCGTTGTATCGGCCCACCGTGCTGCTCCCCATGGCGCTGTTCGCGCTTTACGTCATCTGGGGCTCGACGTACCTGGGCATCCGCTTCGCGCTGGAGAGCTATCCCCCCTTCCTGATGGCCGGCATCCGTTTCCTGGTCGCAAGCACGTTGCTGTTTGGTTTTCTCAAGCTGCGTGGCACGGCGCTGCCGTCGCTTCGCCAGTGGCGCAATGCCGGCATCACCGGCGTACTGTTGCTGGGCATGGGCAATGGCCTGGTCTGCTTTGCCGAAGAGCACGTCAGCTCGGGCATCGCCGCTGTCGCCGTGGCCTGTGTTCCGCTGTTCGTCGCGTTATTTGCCGGCATGTATGGCGAGTGGCCGTCGCGGCCGGAAATCATCGGCCTGGTCGTGGGTTTCCTGGGTGTGATCGTGCTCAACCTGGGCGGCAGTCTTTCCGGTTCGCCGACCGGCGCACTGGTGCTGATCATCGCCTCGATGAGCTGGGCGTTCGGCTCAGCCTGGAGCCGCAAGCAGGATATGCCCAGCGGCCCGATGAACACCGCTGTGCAGATGCTGTGCGCCAGCGTTGCGCTGCTGGTGACCGGTGCGGTCACGGGCGAACACCTGCCATCGCACCCCACCGTGCACGCGACGCTTGCCCTGGCTTACCTGGTGGTCTTCGGTTCGCTGATCGCCTTCAGCGCCTATCTTTATCTGTTGCGCCATGCCCGACCGGCGGTGGCTAGCAGCTATGCCTACGTCAATCCGCCGGTTGCTGTCCTGTTCGGTGCCTTGCTGGCCAACGAGCATGTGCGGCTGCTGGATGTGGCAGGCATGGGCATCATCCTGGCTGGCGTGGCGACCATCACGCTGGCCCGTACTCGGCGGCGACCACGCTGAATACGTGCTCGCCACACCTCGTGCGGCGGCACGCCGGAAAGAACCCCGATCCACCGTGCGCGGCATGCATCGGGGTACCCTTAAGCGCCTGTTTGCGCGGACATTCCAGCAGACAAGCCCTAGACCTTGGTCGCCTTGTCCCGCGTGCGCCGGCTGGCGACCATGGGCCGGATGAGCCAAAACGGACATTCCTGGGGATCGCATGAAAAACCATGAGGGCGTACTGGCGCGCGCGGCATTGCGTTGCGCGGCGTGGTCGGAGCGCTGGTTTCCCGACGCCTGGATCTTCGCCGCACTCGGTGTGCTGATCGTTGCCATCGCCGTGATGGCCTTCGGCGCCACGCCGGTGGCCACCGTCAGCGCTTTTGGCGACGGTTTCTGGAGCCTGATCCCCTTCACCATGCAGATGGCGTTTGTCGTGATCGGTGGCTACGTGGTGGCAACCGCGCCGATCGTCGCGCGCTTCATCGACCTGCTGGCGCGCGTGCCGCGCAGCGGACGTAGCGCCGTGTGCTACGTCGGCCTGGTGAGCATGCTCGCCTCGTTGCTTTCCTGGGGTTTTTCGCTGGTTTTCGGTGGTCTGCTGGTGCGCGCCCTGGCCCGTCGCGAGGATCTGCGCATGGATTATCGCGCCGCTGGCGCGGCAGCGTACCTGGGGCTCGGTGCGGTATGGGCGATGGGCCTCTCCTCGTCGGCCGCGCAGTTGCAGGCCAATCCGGCCAGCATGCCGCCGGGCTTGTTGAAGATCACCGGCGTCTTGCCTTTCAGCCAGACGATTTTCCTGTGGCAGTCGGTCGCGCTGACCGCCGCGCTGATCGCGGTTTCCTTGTTGATCTGCTGGTTCACGGCCCCGTCGCAGGAGAACGCGCGCACCGCGCGCGATTTCGGAGTCGACGAATCGGCCACGCCGATCTTGCCGCCGCGCAGCCGTCCCGGCGAATGGCTGGAGTACAGCCCGTTGCTGTCGCTGTTGATCGGTTTGATTGGCCTGGGTTGGCTGGCGCACGAATTCGCCAGCAAGCCGGCGGTGGTGGCCATCGCCAACCTCAACACGTACAACTTCCTGTTTCTCACGCTGGGCCTGTTGCTGCACTGGCGCCCGCGCAGTTTTCTCAACGCGGTGTCGCGCGCAGTGCCAAGCACGGCGGGCGTGCTGATCCAGTTCCCGCTGTATGGCGGTATCGCGCAGTTGCTTACGCACGCCGAGGGCGCGGGAGGCGTGACGCTCGCGCATCGCCTGTCCGATGTCTTCGTGCACGTGGCATCCACACAGACCTTCACCCTGGTGATGGGCGCCTATTCGGCGGTGCTGGGTTTCTTCGTGCCGTCGGGCGGCGGCAAATGGCTGGTCGAAGCGCCCTATGTCATGCAGGCGGCCAACGACTTGCACGTGCACCTGGGCTGGGCCGTGCAGGTCTACAACGCGGCCGAAGCGCTACCCAACCTGATCAATCCGTTCTGGATGTTGCCCCTGCTGGGCGTGCTGGGCCTGAAAGCGCGCGACGTGGTGGGTTTCACCTTCGTGCAGTTGCTGGTGCACTTGCCGCTGGTGCTGGGCTTGCTGTGGCTGCTGGGCCAGACACTGTCGTATGTGCCGCCGGTGATGCCGTAACCGTCGACAAGGGCGCGATGGCTGGCGCGGCCGGGCAACTGGACGCTTCGCCCGGCCGCGCTGCCTGCATCCACGCCAGCACGGGAGCGAACAGGCGATCGGTGCGTATCGGTAGCCAGATGTGGCTTTCGCCATCGACCTGGCGCAACTGCGCATAGGCTGAGCGTTGCCGCATGGCTTGAACGTCTGCGGCCTCGACCAGGGTGTCGGCCTGGCCACGCATCAGCAACGCACACACGCGCAACCGCGATACGGCATCACCCGTGTCGATGGCATCGAGATTCAAGCCCAGCCGCCTGCCGGCCAGCGCAGTAGCCTTGCGCATACGCGAGGGCGTGGCGATCCAGCGCACCAGCCAGGGATGCCCGAACAAGCCTGTCCCGGGTGCGCGCTCGATGGTCTTTGCGACGTTGCCGAACGGTTCCAGCGCCACGACGGCCCGCACATCAGGCACGTCATGCGCTGCATACAGAGCCACGCTGCCGCCATAAGACACACCAAGCAAATACAGCGGATCAGGCAGGCGTCCGGCTCGACGCAATTGCGCGACGAGATCGGCGATGTCGACCGCCTCGCGCGCACCGAAGCCCAGCGGCGCTGGATCGGACTGGCCGTGGCTGCGCAGGTCCGGCATGACAACGGTATAGCCGCTGGCGGCAAAACGTATGCCCCAGTCCCCCATGGTCATGCCGCTTTCACCGATCGGATGGAGCAACACCACACTGCCGCGCACCGGCAAGGCATGCGACGCCGAGGCCGGCTGGCTGAGCTGGTAATGGAGCACGGGATGCCTGGGATCCTCATCGAAACGACCTTCGAAACGATAGTCGTGGGGCGAGGCGATCCAATAGGAAAGATGCACTTGCTGCGCGGTTACCGCGGTATCCCGGGCAAACCCGGCCGGCTGCAAGACATCGCCCATGTTGGCGAAGAACGGATCCGGCTCGGGCCGAACGATCTTGCCCGCGATATACGACGTGCACCCCTGGCTGAGCAGCACCCACAGGACCATCCATGCCCATCGCATCCGGCGCATCGCTTTTCCCCAGGAATCCCCGGCCCATCATAGCGCCTGAATACCTGCACCGGAGCCGCTCAAGGCGCTTGGCCACCCTGCCGATAGTCATGGTGGCCGGGGCACCGGTTTCATCATTGGCAGACACTCCATGAAAAGCATCCAGAACCTGCCGATTGCGGCACGGCTTGCGATCCTTGGCGGGCTGCTGCTCGTCGCCACGGTAGTCGTGGGCGTGGGCGGATGGCACGGCTTGCGCGACATCCATCAGTTGGAAATACGCTCGGCGCAGGAATCGGCTGCCTACGCACAGGCGATGGATACCGCCCGCGTAGCCCAGGTCGATTTCAAGAAACAGGTGCAAGAATGGAAAGACCTGCTGCTGCGCGGCGGTGATCCGGCCATGTTCGCCAAGTACAAGTCTGCCTTTACGCAAGAGGCTGCGACGGTGGCGAGCGACCTTGCGCGCCTGAAAGCGCAGATGCAGGCGCTCGGTACTTCTACCCAGGGCGTGGACGCGGCCCTGGCCACGCAAGCGACGCTCGATGATCGCTATCTGGCGGCCCTGGCGCTTTACGACAGCAAGGACCCAGGTAGCGCGCATCGCGTCGATACCCAGGTCAAGGGCATGGATCGCGCGCCTACCGATGCCATCGACGGACTGGTCGCGGGCATGAAGCACGACATGTCGGCCACCTCGCAACGTATCGATGCGGCCAGCGCCCAGGCCTATCGCCGGGCAAGCTTCTTCCTGCTGGCCGTGCTGTTGTGTGCCCTGCTCAGCGGCGGATGCATCACCTGGGCGTTGGCACGAAGCATCACCGTGCCGATCCACCGCGCGGTCAAGGTCGCCAAGGCCGTGGCCGACGGGGATTTGAGTACCGAAATCACTCATGTAACACGCGATGAGACGGGCATGCTGCTGGGCGCGCTCAAGGACATGAACGGTCAGCTGCGACGGGTGGTAGCGGCCATCCGCGATGGATCGAGCGAAATATCCTCGTCAACACGCCAGATTGCTTCGGGCAATATGGACCTGTCCTCGCGTACGAACGAACAGGCCGCCGCCTTGCAGGAAACGGCCGCCTCGATGCAACAGTTCGCGCATAGCGCAAGCACCAATGCGGTGGGTGCGCGTGAGGCCAGCCAACTGGCCGAATCGGCTACGTTGCAGGCGCGCCAGACGCACGCCTCGATGCGTGAGGCGCAAGCCATGATGGGCCGCGTGCATGATGCTTCGCAGCGCATCGCGCAGATCACCCAGACCATCGACGCGATCGCCATGCAGACGCACATCTTGTCCTTGAACGCGGCCGTGGAGGCGGCACGTGCCGGCCAGGCCAGCCAGGGCTTCAACGTGGTGGCGGCCGAAGTGCGCGAACTGGCCACGCATTCCAAGCAGGCTTCGGGTGACATCCGCAAGCTGGTCGAGGAAACCGGCAACATCATCGATGAAAGCCAGCACGTCATGAGGCAAGCCGGCGATCTGGTCACCCAGTTGCTGGACAATGTCACTCATGTGGCAGCGACGGTGGGTCATATTGCTTCGCAGAGCGCGGATCAGTCGCATGGCGTACAGCAGGTCAATCACGCCGTACGGCAAATGGATGAAGTCACGCAGAGCAATGCGGCGCTCGTGGAAGAGGCGGCCGCCGCGGCCGATGCGGTGCAGGTACGCGCGCGTTCGCTGGTGGAAAGCGTGGCATTCTTCCGCCTCGACCGCGCTGCCTGAAAACACACCTTGCGCAGCGATATCGCGGCGCAAGGTGTGACATACGACCGGCTCAGAGCTCACGCAGCGCCGTGGTCACCGGCAACCGGGCCGCGCGCGCCGCGGGAAACAGGCCACCGATAAAACCGATGGCCAGCGCCCACTTCAAGCCCTGCCAGAGCAGCGTCGGCGAAACCTTCAGCGCAAAACTGAGCTGCCCAGTCGTGCCACTGGCCAGGGTCGAGGCCGTATAGCCGTTGAACACCAGCCATGCGATCGCTCCACCTGCTACCCCGCCGATCAGCGCCAGCAACATGGTTTCCAACAGAATGGCAATCACCACCGGCAAGCCGCCGAAGCCTATGGCGCGCAATGTGGCGATCTCCCGCGCACGCGCCG
The DNA here is from genome assembly GCF_036384435.1 of Dyella sp. Classification (GTDB taxonomy): domain Bacteria; phylum Pseudomonadota; class Gammaproteobacteria; order Xanthomonadales; family Rhodanobacteraceae; genus GSA-30. The sequence continues at coordinate 21,287 of NZ_DASVMI010000051.1, forward strand.
CGACCGCGGCAAACATCGTGTTGAGCGCGCCGAAGATCGCACCGATCGCCATGATGCCGCCCACCACCAGACCGATCACGCGCAGAATCCTGGTCATCTGCTCCGATTGTTTGGAGAAGTAATCCAGGGTGGTGCTTGTATCGACCTTCAGGCGCGGATCGGCTTCCAACGCGGATTTGAACGTATCGAAGGCCCGGGCATCGGTCAGCCTTACCGTCACCGCCGTGCGGCTGCCGCCGCGACGATACATATCGGCTACGACATCGGCATCGGCCCAGATTTCCGAATCCAGCGCGTTGTCCGCCGAAAACACGCCCACGACCGTCCAGCTCTGGTTGCCCAGCTTGAGCTCCTTGCCTGGCTCCAGGCCGGCGAACTGGCGCTGCGCACCGCGGCCAACCAGCAATTCGCGCATGCCGGGCTTGAACGTGCGACCCTCGACGATTTTAACCTCCGGGCGCACTGCCCAGGCTTCATCACCGACGCCACGCAGTTGCACGCTTCCTTCCTCCCCATCGTGGCCATGGCGCAGCGGCAGATCGGCCGCGACCACGATTTCCGGCGAAGCCAGCGGACGACCATGCGCGTCCTTGGCAATGCCCGGCGCCTGGGGAATCACCACCACGCTATCGCGCTCGAGCACCGACATCACCTCGCTGGCCGAAGCGCCACGCATCACGATGGCCGTGTCGTCACTGCCGGTTCGAGCGAGCGTTTGCGAGTAACCCTCGGCCATGGCCAGCAAGGCCACGAGCACGCCGACCACGCCGGCGATACCGATAACGATTACCGCCGATGACCCCAGCCGTTCGCGCAAGGTGCTCAGGCCCACCGCCGTCACCGACAATGCCTGCCTTCCGCGCCGCGTGAGCACGATCAACAGGGCAAACAATACCGCCACCGCCACCAGCACGGGCCACGGCAAGGCGATCCACAAGATCAGGCAGACCAACAGCAGGACAATCAATCCAAGATTACGCAAGAATTTCATGGCGACTCCTCAACGGCCGGCCAGGGCATCGACAATGTTCAGGCGCATCGCCCGCCACGCAGGCAACAAGCCGACCAGCAAACCAATGGCGACCATGAGCAGCACGCCACGCGTCCAGATAGGTGCACCCACGCTGGACATCGGCACACCGCCTCCCATCGCTGCCTGCATGCCGCCGACCGCGAATGTCGCCAGAACCAGGCCCACCACGCCACCAAGCAGCAACAACAGCACGGATTCGGACAACACCAGGGCCAGCACCGACCGGCTGGAGAAACCTATGGTCTTCATCACCGCGAGCTCGCTCGTGCGCTCGCGCACTGCCTGCATCATGGTGTTACCCGACAACAACACCAGAGTGAAGAACACAGCGCCCATGATGGAACCGACAATCAAGCCGATATCGGCCAGTTGCTTGAGCCACGCGGCGCTGGCGGCCTGCTCGGTCTGCGTGCGCGTTTCATGGTCGGAATTGGCCGAGAGCGCATCGATGCTCCTGGCGATATGGTCGGCCTGGTTCACATCGCCCACACGTACCACGTACCAGCCGACCGATCCGTGGTTGTAAGGCGTGCTGTCGTCGAAATACTTCCAGTGCATCAACACAACCTGGTCATACCAGGCCGCACTCTTGTCCTTGGCATGCATCACGCCGACCACGTCGAACTTCCAGTTCTTGCTGCCATCGCGCTGCGGAAAGATGGTCGATTGCAGCGGCACCTGGTCGCCGACCTTCCAGCCAAAGCGCTTGGCCAGTTGTTCGCCGACAATGACACCGGTACGCGTTGCGTCAAATTGCTTGCGTGCCTGCGCGTTGACTTCGACATCCGGATATTCATCCAGGTAATTGTCGCTCACGGCGAAACTGAAGACCTGGTTATGTGGGTCCTGATAAGCGCCTCCGAACCAGTTGGCATAGGCCACCGAAGCCACGCCGGGCACCTGTCCGATCTGGCCGCCCAGGCCTTGCGGCAAGGGTTGAATGAATGACAGTTTGGAGCCTACGCGCAAGCGTTGCGCGCCGTTCGCACTTTGCCCCGCCTGATCGAAACCGCTGCGCACGGCATCGAGCATGCCAAACAACAGAAACGCCGCCACGATGGATACCAGCGTCAGGATGGTGCGGGTCTTGCGCCGGAATAGCGCCGCCCAGATGAGATGAAGGTATTTCATCGTGGGTTCCTCATACCGAAGTCGCTTCGACCAGCGTGCCCTTGTCCAGATGCAAGGTGTGATTGGCATACTCGGCAGCCTTGGGGTCATGCGTCACCATGACGATGGTCTTGCCGTGCTCGCGATTGAGCTGGCGCAGCAGACCCAGCACGTCTTCGGCGGACTGGCGGTCGAGGTCACCAGTCGGTTCATCGCAAACCAGCAAGGTCGGGTCGGAAACAATCGCGCGTGCGATGGCGACGCGCTGTTGCTGACCGCCGGAGAGCTCGTTCGGCTTGTGCGAACCGCGTTCGCTCAGGCCCACCAGCTGCAAGGCGATCTCGGCATTACGGCGCCGTTGTGTCGCGGAAAGTCGAGTCAACAGCAGGGGCAGTTCCACGTTGCGCTGTGCGCTCAGCATCGGCATCAGGTTGTAGAACTGGAAGACAAATCCCACGTTGGCCGCACGCCAGCGTGCCAGTGCCGCCGACCCCAGCGCGCCAATGCTCTCGCCGCCCACCTTGATGCTGCCGCCACTAGGGTTGTCCAAGCCACCCATGAGGTTGAGCAAAGTGGTCTTGCCCGAGCCGGAAGGCCCCATCAGGGCCAGGAAATCTCCTTGGGCAACATCCAGGTTGATGTGGTGCAACACCTCGACTTTCTGCTTGCCGCGCTCGTAGACCTTGGAAAGGTCGCGAATTTCGATCAACGTCGTCATGGATAGGACTCCCGGGAATACATCGATGCAATCAATGGCGCGTCTTGGCGTCTGTCGCGCGCGCGCCGTCCTGTAAATCATCTGGCGGTGAAATCACGATGGTGTCGCCTGACTGCAGTGATGCCGGCACCAGCCGCATGTCGCCATAAGCCTGTGCAGCGGGATTCACCTCGCGCCGATGCACCCGATCACCGCTGAGCACGAACACCACGCTGCGGCCGTCGCGCTGGACAATGGCGGTCGCCGGTACCAGCACACCCTGCGGAACCACGGTGGTCTTTGTCGCCTGTTCGAGGAAATTCACGCGTACGCCCATATCCGGCACGATGCGGTCGTCACGGCCTTCAAACGCCACGCGAACCTTCACCGTGGCCTTGCCGCGATCGGCCGCCGGCACGATGGCGATGACATGGGCCGGAATTTTCCAGTCGGGATACGCATCGAGGATGGCTTCAGCCGGCATACCGGCCTTGACGCGACCGATATAGGCTTCATTGACATCCACGTCCACCTCGAGCGAGCCCATGTCCACGATGGTGCCGACACCGGTACGGGTGAAACCACCGCCAGCGGAGAGTGGCGAAATGATTTCGCCCACTTGAGCGTCCTTGGTCGTAATCACGCCATCGAACGGTGCGCGCACCACGGTGTAATCGAAGTTCACCTCGGCCACGCTGACCTGGGCATCGGCCGCCTTGGCCTGGCGCTGCTGGGACGCCAGTTGCGCGCGCTGACTGTCGACCTGAGTCCGTGCCTGCTCGGCGTCCTGGCGCGATACCAGCCCACGTGCAACCAGCGCCTCCAAGCGACTGGCATCGCGCTCGCTTTGCGCCGCCTGGGCCTGCAATTGGCTGACCAGCGCGTGCGATGCTGCCGCTTGCGCCTGTGTGGCCATGAGACTGGCCTTGTATGCGCTGTCATCGAGACGGGCCAGGATCTGTCCCTTCTTTACATGATCACCCTCCTCGATCAACACCTCGGTCAAGGTGCCGGTAATCTGCGCCGACACCGTGGCCTGACGCCTGGCCGTGATATAGCCGGTGGCCTGCAGTACCGCACCGGCCCCGGGGTTGCTGGCGGGCGATACCGCCTGGGCAGTCTGCACATCCACGCTGCGCTGGCTGAGCGCGAACCACGCTCCCACGGCCACCAGCGCAAGCATGACCAGGGCACTAAGCAGCCACCACAGCCAGGAAGGAGGCCCCGACCGATGTGCCTCGCGCTGACTACGGTCGATCCGCAATTCTTTGAGCAGGTCCGCTTGACTCACGTTGTTTCCCCATCGTGTCCCGAAGGCCACCTGCGTTGCGCGGATGGCACGATGAGCACAGCATGACCATCCGGGCCGCCGGGCAGCATTGCCGCCCATCAGCCATCGCCGGTGACAGCTGTCACTCGGCCAGCCGGGAGGCAGCGGCCGGACATCAGCCAGGTGCATAGCTGATTTGCACGGCCGGCAGGCCGGAAAACTGCTAACCTCGCCGACCATGAATTACGCCATCGCACCCAGCCCCGTCGTTAGCCTGCCGATCAATGGCAGCGATCAACGTTTTCCTGTCCGGCGCGTGTTCTGCATCGGGCGCAACTACGCCGACCATGCCCGGGAAATGGGTGCGACGGTCGACAAGGAAACGCCGATATTCTTCTGCAAGCCAACCGACGCACTGGTAAGCGATGGCGCCGACGTGCCTTACCCGCAAGCCACTGCCGATCTGCACCACGAAGTGGAAATGGTCATTGCGCTGGGTGCAGGCGGTAGCGACATCCCGGTAGACAAAGCCGCCGCGCTGGTCTGGGGATACGCCATCGGCCTGGACTTGACCCGCCGCGACTTGCAAGCCATCGCCAAGGCCAAGAGCCATCCCTGGGACGTTGCCAAAGGTTTCGACCATTCGGCACCCATCTCGGCCCTGGTACCGGCGAGCCAGTGTCAGGTGAACGAGCAGACACGCATCAGCCTGCGCGTGAACGACACCATGCGCCAGCAGGCCCCACTGGGTGAGATGGTGCACACCGTGCCGGAGATCATCGCCGCGCTATCGCGCCTGTTCGAACTCAAGGCCGGCGACCTGATCTTCACCGGCACCCCCGCCGGCGTGGCTGCCCTGCAACGCGGCGATCGTTTTCACGCCGAACTGGAGGGCGTGGTTTCCCTGGAAGGCACGGTGACCTGACCTGCGATTCAGTCGCAGATGGGGGCTAAAACCTCCAAACCACAGCCGAAGGCGACCGCTAAAAAACCTCGCATCGAAGAGGTCATCCGACGAATATCGACATCTCGCGCCTTTGGGTCCGTCAAAACCAGGACTCGGGGTCCCGGCCTACGCCGGGAGGACGGATAGGCAGGGGTTTTTTAGAGTTTCCCAGACGACGCTTTTACACGAACCCGGGATAGTCCTGGCGCATGCGGTCCTGGACAGCGACGAAGACCGGATGCGGCTCGACGGGCTCGGCGTCGCGGATGATCGACCACGGCGTATCGACCAGCAGATGACCTGTCTGGAATTCAGGCAGGCCGTCGCGGCGGCGCAAGGCCTGGACCGCGAGCAGTTCGGCGGGATAGATGCGGTCAAAGTAATGATCAAATTCGTAGTTGTTCCGCTCTGTCGCGTGCTTGCTACGACTGATATGAAAATCAATAGCTGGAAGCATGGCTTCCTGAAAGACTGTTTCGTCAGTCGAACGCCAGGCTTCCAACAAGGACTGGTAGGCCGGAAGCAATGGCTTGACGGGTTTGTAATGCGTGGGAACACCGAAGGCTTCAGCCAGTAGATAGATCAGGAACGCCGTGTGCGTTCCATTGCCCCAGCT
>NZ_DASVMI010000052.1:0-17994 GCF_036384435.1 Dyella sp.
GCGGCGCGTGCGGTGCGAGCGGCCTGTAAGGGTGTCGCCACGGGAGAGACCAGTTCCTGGATGGAGATCGTATTTGACGTGGTATGGGGCACGTCTTTGACGAGAGGGTCCGAGAGCGGCTGACGTGTGGCGAGTGCTGCCAAGCTGGCAGGAGAGGACGAGATGGACATGGCGGAGCTTCCTTGCAGAACGAATACAAGTCGATTCTGCATGGGACATGGTTCGACCCGGCGTTATGTCAGTACCTGCATGGCAGGACGACAGCTTCGCTGGGCCGTACATGTGGGAAGGCGAAAGGCCACGCTAAGTGTGGGGAATCGCGTACTTTCCGATTTGCCAGCGCCCTAGGGCAATCAGGCCAAGGCCAATCACCAGAAAGGCGGAAAGCACGACCAGTGCATCGATAAATACCTGGCCGTAACCGATGGCCTTCACATCGAGGAAGGGATAGGGGTACCAACCGTCCCAGGCGCCGCGCAGCAAGGCATAAGCAAAATAGACGGCCGGATAGACCAGCCATATCCAGACATGCGGCCAGCGTAACGTCGCCTTGGGCACGGCGAGCCACCAATACAACAAGATCCAGGCTGGCATCGCCACGTGCACGATGTTGTCGCCAAGAATCTGCAAGCCTTGCGGATGCCATAGCCCGCGCAGCATGACGTTGTAGACGAGGCCCACGACCAACATGCTCATCGTTACGCAGGTCCAGGTGCCGGGGCGCTGGAAGATGGCCATGGGCCCAGAACGTGAACGAAGGGCGCAGGCCGTAAGCGCCATGGCCGCAAGAATGTTACTGAGGATGGTGAAGTAACCTAAGTACAGCCACAGAGCGGCCCCGAGGCCTTCCCCGGCGATGCGCTTGAGCGCGATGGTCAAATAAAGCTGTAACAGCAGCCCGAACCAGCCGACGATGGCACCAAACAAGGCGAGTAGGCGATGGCTCGATGGCATGACGCCCACGCCCTCCATGGGGCTAGAACTTGTAGCCGCGATGGATGGCCACGATGCCGTTGGTCAGGTTGCGCACGTCGACCCGGCCAAAACCAGCCCGCTCCATCATGCCCTTGAGGGTCTCTTGGTCGGGATGTTTGCGTATCGACTCGGCCAGATACTGATAGCTGTCTGCATCGCCCGCAAACAGCCGCCCCAGTTTGGGCAGCACCTTGAACGAGTGGAAATCGTAGAGCTTGCCGAAGAGTTCGTTTTGCACGCGGGAGAATTCCAGTACCAGCGCACGGCCTCCCGGCTTGAGCACGCGGCAGATATCGGCCAGTGCCTTGTCCTTGTCGGTGACGTTGCGCAAGCCAAAAGCCATGGTCACGGCATCGAACGAGTTGTCGGCGAATGGCAGGGCTTCGGCGTTGAGTTGAGCCCAGCGCAATCCCTGCACCAATCCCCGGTCGGTGAGGCGATCACGCCCCACGCGCAGCATGGCGGCGTTGATGTCGCCCACGATCACTTCGCCTTCGTCGCCGACCACGGGCTTGAGCAAGGCGGCGATATCGCCTGTCCCACCGGCCAGATCCAGCACCCGGTCACCGCGGCGTACGCCGCTGATGGCTACGAAGTGGCGTTTCCACAACCGATGGACGCCGAACGACATCAAATCGTTCATCAGGTCGTAACTGCCCGCTACGGAAGTGAAAACCTTGCCGACGAGCTTTTGCTTTTCCGTGACGGGGACGTCGCGGTAGCCGAAATGCGTAGTGGATGAATCGTTCATGGCGGCCATGCTAGCGCATCGCCGCCTTCCATGGCGTGACTGGAGCGCGCCGGGACGGCGAGGGGAGGCGCGGGGCGCCTCCCTGACGATGTCAGGGCTCGCTCTTTCCCTGGTCCGAATCGTGAGCCGTGTGCCGTTCGTGTTCATTGGCCACGTGGCGCTCGTGCAATTGGGAGCTGGTGGCAGCCATCGCCGCCTGCTGCGTGGTATCACTTTCGACGCGACCTTCTTCGCTGCCGCCGGTGATCTTGAGGATCGAGTGACGCACCTCGCGAGTCAGGATTACACGTGCATCGCGCACCATGTCTTCCAGACCCTTGTCGTAGTCGAGCTTGCCGTTTTCATCGGTCCAGATCACCCGGCTTTCGCGCAACTTCTGGATGAAACCACGGAACAGCGCCTTGTCGAAGAATTCCGGGGCCGACAGTTCATTGAGCAAAGCCAGGCGTTGCGCAGTCAGCGTGCAGGCATTCTCAAGCTCTGCCGCGGTAATGGCATGCGGACCGGCCTTCACCAGGGCGGCAATGGTGATGTAGTAGCGCTCGAATGCCTGGATCAGGCTGCGCGCGATGACCTTCAACTGATAGGCGGCATCGTCCTGGCCCGGGCCGCGTTCCAGCAGGCGACCTTCGCCGGTCGATTCGAGCAGGCCTCGGCGCACGAAAAAGTCGATCGTGGCCTGCAACTGATTGGCAAAGCCTTCGCTATCCCACGGCAGGAACAGTTCGCCCTGGATGAACGGATAGACGATGCGCCCCAGGCGCAGGATCGACGCGCGTGACATGCGCCGGTTGTTGACGAAGCAGCACGCCACCCAAGCTGCCGTGGCGGTCAGGTGCAACACGTTGTTACGGAAATAGCTGAGAAGTACGGCCTGTTCGTCATCGGTGATCAGGACGTCACCGAGTGAATGACGTACGCGACGGATCCAGCCCATTTGTTCGCCGTAGGCGATGATGCCGGCCGGATCGACCGGGGTCAGCGTCACGCGATCGGAGTAAGGCAGCTCGGTGATCAGCGACTTCATCAACTCCAACTGGGCCAGCAGGTCGCTTTCGTCCATCGCGTGCTTGGGCGTGGCCAATAGCGCCATCGCCAGCAAGTTGATCGGATTGACGTCGGCTGCGCGATTGATGTTTATCTGGATCTTCTCGGCCAGGTCATCGACCATTTTATTCAGCCAGTCGGGCTTGGCGTCTGGATCACCTGTCGCAGCTCGCCAGTCGGCATCCGCCGCATCGAGCAGCGGCGTCAATTCGATCGGTTCGCCAAAATTGAGCGCGACATGCCCATAGCGCTGACGCAACACTTTCAATCCGCGTAACAGGCCCAGCAACGATTCCTTTTCCTTGGGCTTGCCGGAAAGCTCGCCGGTATAGGATTTGCCCTCCATCAGCTTTTCGTAGCCGATGTACACCGGCTGGAACAGCACAGGGCGGCGAGGCGCACGCAGGAAGGCGCGCACCGTCATGACCAGCATGCCCGCGCGCGGTGCCAGCAGGCGCCCGGTGCGCGAACGGCCTCCTTCGATGAAGTATTCGATCGGTACGCCGCGGTCGATCAACTGCGCCAGGTACTCATTGAACACCACCGAATACAATGCATTGCCCTTGAAGCTGCGGCGAAGAAAAAATGCGCCGCCGCGACGCAGGATCGGGCCGACGACAGGCAAGTTGAGATTCACGCCCGCCGCGATGTGCGGCACCACCACCCCGGCCATATGCAGCTGATAGCTGAGCAACAGGTAATCGGTGTGGCTGCGATGGCAAGGTACGTATACCACTTCGTGGCCGGGCGCGGCGGCGCGAGCCTTGTCGAAGTGATGCATGGCGATGCCGTCGTAGAGCTTGTTCCAGAAATTCGACAGCAGGAATGACACCGAACGCACGACCGGGTGCGAGTAATCGGCAGCAATTTCCAGGGCCAGCTTGCGCGCGCGATTCCACGCCTTGGCATGGCTGAGGTTTTCCTTGGCCATGGTGGCGGCGATGGCTTCGCGCACCGGCTCGGCGTTCAATACCGCATCGACCACCGTACGGCGATGCGAAAGATCGGGGCCGATCACGGCCGCGCGAATACGTCGGAAATGGGTGCGCAGCACGCGTGCCAGTTTGCGGGCGAAGCGCTCCGGACGCATGTCGCCAGCTTCGTTGACCGCGTCGCGCAACGACACCGGCGCCGAGAAGTGCACCACAGTGTCCCGGCCGTTGAGCAGCAGTGCCAGCATGCGCCGGAAACGGCCGACCACGACCCAGTTTTCCGAAAACAGCACCCGGAACCAGCCGGATTCGCGGTTAGGCGCACGGCCCACGTAGATTGATACGGGCACGATCTGCACGTCGTTGTCCGGCACGGCTTCGAGCGAGCGCACCAGTTGGCCGAGCGCGTCGTTGGGCAGGCGCTGGCGGTTGCGGCCGAAGATCCAGCCGTCGCGGCGAGCCAGCGCGAACACCGAGCGTCGGCGGCGCGTGCCGGGCAATGCCTGCATCGGACTGGGCAGGCCCGCTTCACGACAGGCGCGTTCCAGGATCAACGCGTCGGACAAACCGTCGCGCTCAATCACATAGCAAATCGGCACTCCGGGGCGCAGCAAGGCAGCCGGTTCGGCCGGATCGCGCCGAAGGCGCACCCAGGGTTCGAGGATCTGGCCGGCCAGGTGAAACCACCAGGGGGAACGGCTACGGGAGGCGGGGATATCCCCGGTCGAGATAGTCGGCATCCGGCTATTGTATCTATGTGTTGCGCTCGACCTCTTAAGAACTCGTTTTGGGCGCGGCCGTATTGGCGGTGATCGATGACGCAGCCGGTGCCGGCTGAGGAGCGGCGCTGCCGGCCGGAGCCGGTGCGTTGAGGCGCTCATGCGTCTCGCGTACGTTGTTGATCAGGTCCTGGTTGTACCAGCGGCCATCCTGCTGTACCCATTCCGATTCGGTGCTCAACGGCTTGCCCAGCAAGACGTAGTCGATCTTGATCTTGGCATGTCCGTTGGCGTTTTCCACCGTGCTGAGCTTGACCGAGTCCAGCGTCTGGTCGACGGACAGACCGTACAGGTTCAGCACCTGCTTCAGGCCGGCGAACCCGATCGCGTACTTTTGCATCGCGGTGTCGAAATCCATCGTGCGCATCTGATCGGCGGATTTGAGATCAAGCTTGCGCGCCGTGTCCACCGTGATGGCGACGGCCTGTTTGGCCTTGTCCTGGTCGAACCAGGGCGCCTGCTGCACCCATGGGCCCAGCACGTCGAGCACGTCATTGGCCTGTGCTTTCTGTGCCTTGGTCATGCTTTTGTCCTGCTCCACGCCGGTCTTGGCGATCTGCTGGAAAATGCCGACCATCACGGGCAACTGGTCGCGATACTGCGTGGACAGTTGCTGCAGCTTCGGTTGCAGTTCGGCGAAGCGTTTGGTCTCGGCCCCTTGTTCGGTCCACTGGGCGTAGTTCTTGGTGAATTCGGCTCGCTGCTCGTCCGTCAGCGGCTGGCGACCGGGATCTTCGCGAGTCCAGTCCTGGCGAAAGGTGGCGTAATCGGCCGGGGGCAGCGAGTGTTTCCAGAAGCCACCAAAATCACCGCTCTTGATCAGCGCGACCGATTCCTGCACCGCCGCTTCGGGAGTCTGGCTTCCCGACTGGGCTTCCTGCTTGTCCTTGTCGTGGCACGCGGCCAGAACCAGGGTGGCGGTACACAACAGCGCAAAGGCGCGAAAACGGAGAGGGCGCATGGGATGGTCTCACAATCCAGGTGAAGCCCTGCCTGGCAGGGCGGCCGGCGGAGCGTATAGGTGGCGAGCCCGACCGGACAAGGGGCGCAGGCCCACAGCAGCGCGGTATAGATAAAGAAAACCCCGCGGGCGTTGGCCGTCGCGGGGTAGTCCGGCAGAGCCGGAAGGGAAATGGCCTTGCCTGCAGTAAATGCGAGGTCAGCAGGTGTTGGCGGGGAGATATTACTTGGCTGTTAAAGCTAAGGCAATACCTTATGAAGTATGCGGTAAGCTATTGAATTATAGTATTTCGCTTTGCTGCGCGTTAGGGGTGAGGAGTGAGGGGTGAGGGGTGAGTTTGGGTGTGTGGCGCGGGTTTGGAGTTCTGGCGCACTTTTGATGCGTGGAGGCTTGAGAAAGTACGCATCCATGCGCCCCCACTACCCATCTCCCATTTCCGCTCTCGGGCTCAATCAAAGCGCAGCGCGTTGATCTTCTGCTGGCGGCGTTCTTCGCGGGGCAGGGTCCAGTCGTTGTTGAACAGGGCCGGTTCCCAGGCGCCGTAGGTGGGGTTGGGCAGCACGAACCAGCGTGTGCCGATCCAGGCCTGGTATGGCGCCATGGCGCGGGTGCGACCTTCTTCGTTATTGGCCAGTACGCTGACGAAATCGCCAATCTGGTCGCCAAACTGCATCAGTACTCGGTACTTGTGGCTAATCAGCTGGCGACGGCAGCCTTTCTCGGTGCCTACCTGCTCGCAGCCTTCCACGAAGGTACCCAGGCCCAGGAACGACTCCGGGCCGGCCACCGGCAGGCCGGCCTTGCGCAGGTTGGACAAGGTGGCCTGGTCCAGGTCCTTGGCGCGGTTGGAAATATAGATGACGGCAACGCCGTGTTGCGCGGCGAACTGGGTGAATTCGACCACACCAGGCAGGGCACGGGCTTTTTCTTCCTTGCACCAGCTGGCCCAGTCGGCCTCGTTGAATTCGCCGCCAGTCTTGATCAGGCGAGCCTGGTAGGGCGAGTTGTCCAGCACGGTTTCGTCGATATCCAGCACCACGGCAGGCTTGAGACCGGCGATCGGAGCGACGCGGTCATCCTTGGGCAGGGCATCCCATTGCTTGTCCTTCATGGCGGCGAGCAGGCGGGCCTGGGCATCGCGATAGGTTTGCACATAGATCAGGTCATGCTCGATCGCGCGTTGGCTCCAGGCGACGGCATTGAGATTGTCATCGGCGGTGCGCCCAGCCGCCGTCGGGGTGGCTGCGGCCGGAGCCGGGGCCGTCTTCGCGGCGGGCTTGGAGGGCGCCGAAGAACAGCCGGCGAGCAGGACGAGCGCGGCAATGGTCGCCGGGAGACGAATGGACATGCGTTAAGGACCCTGTTGCTGAGACGAACGAACACATTGACGCAAGTTTACGACAGCACCATGTCCTCTTCCTGGGGCTGGTGATCCCGGTCGGCTGCTGACAGACTCATCGCAAGTTCTTAGTCGGCCTACCCATGGAAGCGAAATTACCCGGCCCGCGCGCGGCCCATCCCGTCATCACCGTGGCCAGCTACATCCTGGTCGGATTGGGCATGCTGCTGATTCTGCTGTTGCACCTGATGCCCGCCCTGCTGGCGGGCTTGCTGGTCTACGAACTGGTGCAGTCGTTGGCGCCACTGCTTGGCCGCAAGATACCCAGCGATCGCGCGCGGGTGCTGGTGGTGACGCTGCTGGGAATCATCGTGGTGGGCCTGCTGATGCTCGCCGTGCTCGGTGCCGTCAGCTTTTTGCGCAACGAAATCGGCAATCCCGAGCTGTTATGGCAGACCCAGTTGATGCCGCTGGTGGAAAAGGCGCGCCAGCAGTTGCCGCCCTCCATCACCGGCTGGCTGCCGGACAGCGTGGATGACCTCCGCGTGATGGCATTGGAGTTGACGCGCAAGCATGCCGCCAGCCTGCAACTGCTGGGCAAGGGGGCGGCGCGCGCCCTCGTGCATATCCTGATTGGCCTGGTGCTGGGCGCGATTGTGGCGCTCAGCCGTGCGCGGCCGGCACACCAGGTCGGCCCGCTGGCCGCGGCGTTGGGGCAGCGTTGCCATCGCCTGGCCGATGCCTTCCACAACATCGTGTTCGCGCAAATCAAGATTTCCCTCTTCAATACGGCGTTTACGGCGGTTTTCCTGCTGGTCGTGCTGCCGGCCATGGGGGTCCACCTGCCGCTGGCCAAGACCCTGGTGGTACTCACCTTCGTGGTGGGCCTGCTGCCAGTGATCGGCAACCTGATTTCCAATACGGCGATCACCGTGGCGGGGCTTTCGGTATCGCTGTGGGTAGGCGTGGCGGCGCTGGGATTTCTGATCCTGATCCACAAGCTGGAGTACTTCCTCAACGCGCGTATCGTGGGGACGCAAATCCGTGCGCGGGCCTGGGAGCTGCTGGTGGCGATGCTGGCCATGGAGGCAGCGTTCGGCCTGCCGGGCCTGATCGCGGCGCCGATCTACTATGCCTATCTCAAGAGCGAGCTGGAGCGAGAGCGGCTGGTCTAGATCGGTGACTGCCAGCCCTTGACCCGTCTCGAAAAGCTTGGCTTCAGAAGGCCTGCAAGCTTCGCGCAAGCTTGTGAAAGTCGCACGAATTCATGAGATTCAAGTGCTTACCTGAATAAATTCGCCTAGGAATCTTTCGTAACCATGCGTACGAGAATGTTGCGTGAACGAAATGTTCATGTTAAACAGAAGTCAAGCGCGATCGTCTGAAGTTGGGGTCAGGCAAATAGGACGCAGGGTCTAGTCGTGCCACGTTCCGGGAGAGCGAAGCCAGGAGGAGGCTCACTCGCGGAAATTCTTCTTAGAAAAGTTTTTTAGGGGAGTTACCAATGTTGAAGTCCAAGCTTTCGGCCGCCGTCCTGGTGGCCTTGGCGGTCGGGTATTCCAGCGCCTATGCCCAGGATGCCCAGAGCGACCAGAGCGGTAAGAGCACCGACCAGAGTGCCGATCAGGGTAAGGCCAAGAAGCTCGAAGCCATTACCGTCACCGGCTCGTTGATTCCGCAGACCCAGGTGGAAACGGCTCAGCCGACGATCACCATTACCGCGCAGGACATGAAGGCACGTGGCTTTGCCACGGTAGCTCAGGCGTTGCAGCAGGCATCGTTCGCTACCGGTGCGGTGCAAGGTGCGCAGAGCACCAACTCGTTTACCACGGGTGCCGAGACGCTCAGCATGTTCGGCCTGCCGCCGGGCTTCACGAAGTACCTGATCGACGGCCGCCCGATGGGTAACTTCCCGGGCCTGTACAACGGTAGCGATGTCTTCAACAGCATCAGTGGCATTCCGCAGGACATGGTCGATCACATCGACATCCTGCCGGGTGGCCAGTCCTCGCTGTACGGTTCGGACGCCATCGCCGGTGTTATCAACATCGTGTTGAAAAAGCACCTCGATGCGCCGGTTGCCGATGCTCGCTATGGCTGGAACACCAATGGCGGTGGCGCTGATCGTCGCGTCAGCCTGGCCGATAGCTTCAGCGTGGGCAAGTTCAACTCGCTGGTTGGCGTGCAGTTCGAAAGCACCCAGCCGATTTGGCGCCGTGATCGTCCGCTGACTGCGCAGTACTACAACCAGGGCACCTCGCCGGCGACTGCCTCGCGCGACACCCTGGCGCTCTCGGTGTTCAACAGCGACGGCAGCAAGACGGGCTACGAATTCCTCGATCCGAACAACTGCGCGGGCCTCAGCGGCCTGTGGGGTGGCACGGAGAAGAAGCAGCATCGTAACCCGCAGGGCGACTATTGCGGTTCGCTCTACACGCCGGGTGCCGGTACGCTGTCCAATGACAGCAAGACGGCAAACCTGTACACGCACAACACGTTCGACGTGAACGAAAACCTGCAGTTGTACGGCGACCTGCTTTACAACTACTCCGAGCAGAAATTCGTCAACGGCGCCAGCACCACCTGGTGGGGCACGGGAGCCAACGACTCGCTCGGTACCGGTTATTTCTGGGATCCGCGCATCCACGGTGGCTCGCTGCTGTTGCTGCAGCATTCGTTCGCGCCTGAAGAAGTGGGCTCGTACAAAGACATCATGAACAAGCAGTACGAGAACTCGTACATGGTGTCGCTGGGTGCCAAGGGTACCTTCGCCGAGAAGTGGGATTACGACTTCGGCTTCACCCATTCGGACGACAAGTTGATCAATCGCAACTTCGAGCGTCTGGCCGGACCGATGGAGCAGTATTTCTCCAGCCACGTGCTGGGCAAGCAGATGGGTACCTACTCCGGCTATCCGATATATGAACCCAACTACGCCAACCTGTACCAGCCGGTTTCGAACGCGGATTTCCGCAGCTTCACGGGGTATTCGACCAGCCGCGCCAAAACCTGGGACAACATGCTGCGTGCCCAGGTGACCAACAGCTCGCTGTTCTCCTTGCCGGGTGGCGACGCCGGTCTGGCCGTGGTGGTCGAAGGCGGCAACGAAGGTTGGGATTCCTCGCCCGACCCGCGTTTGCTCCAGTCGGTGACCCTGCCTGATGGCCAGCAAGGTAGCTACTTCTGGGGCACCAGCGCCGTGCCGGGCGCCGGCCATCGTTCGCGCTATGCGGCGACGACCGAGTTCCGCGCGCCAGTGCTGGAGATGTTGACGTTCGACGTGTCCGGTCGTTTCGATCATTACTCGATCGACAACAACGATCTGCATCACGCTACCTACAACATCGGCGTCGAGTTCCGTCCGTTCGAGATGCTGTTGCTGCGTGCCCGTTACGGTACCGCCTTCAAGGCGCCGACGCTGTCCGATACCAATCAGGGTGTCAGCAGCTTCTACAGCACCGTCACCGACTACCTGAACTGCGGTCGCCTGGGCTTCTCCGGTGAGAACATCGGTAACTGCCCGCAGCGTTATGGCTCCACGCAGTACACAGGTACCACCTACGGCTCGCCCGACCTGAAGCCGATCACCGCCAAGAACTGGAGCTACGGCTTCGTGCTGGCGCCGGTTGACCGTATGTCGATCTCGGTGGATTACCTGCACTTCGACATCAACAACGAAGTGACGCCGCAGTCGGCCTCGCAGTTGTCGTTGCAGGAATACCAGTGCGACATCGGTACGCTCGACCCGACGTCGCCGACCTGCTTGAACGCCTTCTCGGCGATCACGCGTGGCGGTAACGGTCAGAACGGCTTGTTGGGTAACATCACGGCGGTCAACCAGCCCAAGGTCAATACGGCGAACGAACTGGTCAACGCGATCAACGCCTCGTTCCAGTACCAGCACCGGATTGGTTCGTTCGGGTCGTTGGTGTGGAACGCGTCGTACTCCGACGTGCTCAAGCACACCAGCCAAGCGTTCCCTGGCGATGCGCACCTGGATCTCTTCGCCAACCCCGGCGTCTCTTCCGACTTCAAGTCCAAGGCCAACGCCTCGGTGACCTGGATCAAGGACGAGTGGTCGGCCACGCTGTACTGGAACCGCTTCGGCTCGACCCCGAACTACATCGCGCAGCTGCAGAACAGCTACGACGTAGCAGGGGCCGGCAAGCTGCGTCCTTGGATCAAGTACAACGCCAGCGTTTCCTATAACGCGACCAAGGCGCTGACCTTGTCGCTGCTGGCCAACAACTTGTTCAACAAGATGCCGCCGGCCGATCATTCGTACCCGGGTACCACCTACCTGCCGTACAACCAGAACAACTATGACGTCTATGGTCGTTCGCTGATGATCGAAGCCAACTACAAGTTTGGTCAGAACGACTAAGCCGTAAACGCTGGTGTTTCAAAGAGAATGGCCCCGCATGGCGGGGCCATTTTTTTGCCCGGATTACACCGGGGTTATCGGCGTGTCGCTGGATATTTCAGAATGGGTGGTGAAGCGGCTGGAGCGCGAAGTTGACGCCACCAGGCGTCAGTCCACCGCGATGCCCGCGTCGCGCAGCAGGGCCAGAAGTTCCCCCAATTGCGGTTCGTATTTCTTCCAGCGCTTCATGGCGGTGCGATAGACCGGTGCACGCACCTGCACGGCGCTGGCAGTATTGACCGGCGCGGGGTTATCTTCAAAGCGCAGGCAGGCGTCGTCCCAGGGCAGCTCGCAGAACGCGAGTAACTCACGCGAGATGGCCTCCTGATTATCGACCAATGATTCGTATTGCACTTCCAGCACGCGTCCGGGGAATGCCTTGCGCCAATGCGCCATCAGGCGGTCGAACATGACGTAGTAACGCCCGGTGTCGAGCAGGTCGAACGAGTAGCCATAGTAAGGCGCGGTGGCCGCGAACAATTGGCGGAAATTACTCAGGCAGGTATCGACCGGATCGCGTCGCAGGCAGACGATCTTGGCATGAGGGAGTGCCTGCGCGATAAAGCCGACGAATAGGAAGTTATGTGGCAGCTTGTCGATGAAATGCGGGCGATTGCCGGTGGCGGGCCGGGTGCTCGACAGATACGTCTCGCCAAGATGCTGCCAGTCCACCCGATGGGCCAGGCCGATCGTTTCCGGATCAAGCAAGGTCGGCGTCGGACTTTGCGCGGCATACTTGTATGCCATGGCGAAGTTCTGCAGTTCGCCGGCCGAATAGACGTCTGGATGACTGGACAGGATGCGCTCTAGCAATGTGGTTCCCGTGCGAGGCATGCCTACGATGAAGATCGGTTCACGCGTGGTGGAACCGGGCTTGGCATCCTGCAATGGATAGACATTTTCCAGCGCGCGGAAAATAGCCTCGTCATCGTCAATCGAGTAGCCACGCTCGTTCTTGCCCGCCGCCTTGCCATGGGTGAAGTGTCTGAAGGCATTAGGGAAGTCGCCCAGGTCCTCGTATTCCTTGGCCATGGCCATGTGCAGGTAGGTCTGCGCTTCGGCCACATGCCCATGCTGGGCAAGCAAGGGTTCCAGACGTTCCAGGTGATTGCTCGAGGGTGTCTGCTTGCGTAGCTGCGCGAGCGTGAGGTGGGCCTTCCAGTAACGCGGATCGATGGCGATACTCGCTTCGAGCTGCCGCTCGGCCTCGTCGATATCGCCTTCCGCCACCAGGGCGGTGGCCAGATTGAAGCGGTAGGGCGCATGGCGCGGAACCAGTTCGGTAGCGCGGCGGAACATGCGAGCGGCCAGGTCGTGCGCGTGGGTCTGCGTGAATACGACTCCTAGCGTGTCGAGGTTACCCGGGTCAGTGGGATTCAACGCCATGGCCCGATCGGCCGCCAGACGTGCATCGCGCATCAGGCGGACCAAGGCCAGTGCCTTGGCATACTGCGTGGCAAAATCCGGCCGCCCAGGCTCGATCTGGGTAGCTTTGTACAAAAGGTCAAGCGCGCGCGTCATGTCGCCAAGTTCCATGGCGGCGATACCCGTCATGTAGCAAACCATCGGATGGTCTGGCGCGATGGTCAGCAATCGCTCGCCTGCCTGGCGCGTGGCAGGCCAGGCATGGCGATTGAAAGCCTCGATCAGGCCGGAAAAAACGTGCGCTGGATCTGTCATGACGCTTGCGAAGGTTTGGCGAAAGGACACACCTTACCCCAAGTCGGCGTCGCAGTTCAGGTGGCGATACCGGCCTCGGCCAGCAGGGCGCGCAACGCGTCCAGATGTGGCTCGTAGCGCTTCCAGGCGGCGATTGAGCCGCGATGGAGGGGCTGGCGCACCTGCAAGGCGCTGGCGGTGGCCACGGGAGCCTCGTTGGCCTCGAAACGAAGACAGGCATCGTTCCAGGGCAGCTTGCAGAATTCGAGCATGCGTCGCGTCACTGGCTCCTGGCTATCGACCAGCTCTTCATACTGCACCTGCATCAGGCGTTCCGGCAGAAGTGGTTGCCAGTGATCGACCATGCGATGGAACTGCACCACGTGCCTGCCAACGTCGAGCAGGTCGTAGGAGTAATCGTGAAACGCCGAATCTTCGCCGAACAACTGGCGGAAGTTACTGATGCAGGTGTCCAGCGGATCACGGCGCAGGCAGATGATCTTTGCCTGCGGCAACGCGCGGGCGATGGCGCCGACGTAGAGAAAATTGTGCGGGAGCTTGTCGATGAAGCGGCCAGCCTGACCGGTGCCGGCACGAACATGGGCAATATAATCCGCGCCCAGCCGAGCCCAGTTTATCGTGGGCGATCGCATGACCGTATCCAGATCAAGCAGGCGCGGCGTGTGACTGCCCGAATGTTGCTTGAACATCAGCGGGAAACTGAGCAGTTCTCCGGCTGAATGGATGTCTGGATGGCTGGAAAGGATGCGATCAACCAGTGTAGTGCCTGAGCGCGGCATGCCCAGCACGAAAATCGGGGCCGCCTCTGGGGTTTCCGAATCTGGGTCAATGGCGCCGGCAAAGGCTTCTCGCATGGCCTGGAACAGCGCGGCGTCGGCCTGGCTTGAATACGTCTTGGGCCGAGCGGCGGCCTTGCCCCGGGTCAGGTGCTCAAAAGATTCATCGTAGTGCCCAAGGTCTTCCAGTTCCTTGGCCAGAGCCAATTGCAGGTAAGTCTGAGCAGAGGAGCTGCGGGTTTCGACATCATCCTGGGCCAGGCGTCGACGCAACTGCTGAACATGGTTGGATGCTTCACTCTGGCGTCGAAGCAGTGCACGGGAGAGATAGGCTCTCCAGAACGCGGGGTCTTGCGCGATACATTGCTCGAGTTCCTCTCCCGCCTCGTCGGCGCGTCCGAGGAAGATCAGCGAACTGGCGAACGAAAATCGACCTGGAGCGTAGCCCGGTGCGAGCCTGACCACTTCGCCGAAAGCATCGGCGGCCCTGGCGTGTGCCGCTCCTTGGGAAAACACCATGCCAAGCATCATCAACAGGCCCGGGTCCTTCAGCCCGAGCGCCATCGCGCGTTCGGCCTCGGCCAGTGCGGGCATCTGGGTCAGCGAGAGCGCGCGCGCATGCATGGCGGCAAAATTGGCGCGCTGCGGCTCCAGTCGAGCCGCGGTACGCAGATGCTCTAGCGCGGCGTGAAGCTGCCGCGTCTCCAGGGCCGCGACTCCGGCCACGTAATGCATGCCCGCCTGCCGGGGAGACTGCCGCAGTACCTCCAAAGCCAGCGCGCGTGCATTCATCCAGTCTTGCCGGGAGGCTGCCTGGAGCGCCTGCGCATACAACTGTTCTGGTGTGTTCATGCCGGTGAGCATCCGTGAAGGAGTCGAAGCATTGGCATGTATCAGTCGACCCGGATGCCCGCGTCCGCCAACAGGCGCTGGAGCGCTTTGAGCTCGCTCTCGAAGTGTTTCCAGTGCCCCACCGCGCTGCGATAGATGGGTTGGCGCACTTGTAGCGCGCTGGCTGTCGTGACAGGCGATGGGTTGTCCTGGAAACGCAGGCAGGCGTCGTTCCACGGCAGGTCGCAGAATTGAAGGATACGGCGGGTGACGCTTTCCGCATCGTCCACCAGCGATTCGTACTGCACCTGGAGAATGCGATCTGGCAGCACGGTTTGCCAATGCGCCATCAGTCGGTCGAACTGGATGTAGTAATGACCGATATCCAGCAAGTCGAACGAATAGTTGTAATAAGGCAGCTTTTCAGCAAAAAGCTGACGATAGTTGCCCAGGCATGCGTCCATGGGATGGCGACGCAGGCAGATCATGCGTGCGTTCGGCAGCGCTTGCGCGATGAAGCCTGCATGCAGGAAGTTGAACGGAAACTTGTCGACAAATCGGGCCGTCTGGCCGGTCCGCGGCCGTGTGCTTTGGACATATTGGCTACCGATCTGTGACCAGTCCAGTTCAGCGACATGCTGGGCGATGTCGGGATCTTGCCAGATGGATGGGCGTTGACCCCAGCCACGGCGCAATGCCATGCCGAAATTCAACAGCTCCCCCGTCATGGTGACATCCGGGTGGCTGGAAAGTATGCGTTCGACAAGCGTAGTGCCGGTGCGTGGCATGCCGAATACAAAAATCGGCTCGCGGCTCGGGTCGCCCTTTTTATTGGCACCGAGCGGTCGCGGAAAGGCCTTCTCGAGTGCGGAAAATACTACCTGGTCCTGCTGGCGCTCATAGTTTAGGCCCTGCCGCGCGGCGGTCTTGCCTTCGACGAGGTGCGCGAACGATTGCGCGTAATGGCCAAGGTCCTCGTGCTCCTTGGCCAGGGCCATGTTCAGGCAGATGTTTGCCATCGGCTCATGGCGATGTTCGGCCAGTGCGCCTTCCATACGCTCGACATGATTGTCTTCCTGCGTTTGCTTGCGCAGATTGGACAAAGCCAGGTGTGCTCGCCAGAAGCGCGGTTCAGCCGTCAGGCATGCTTCGATTTCATGTTCTGCCTGTTCGCTGTGCCCTAGCGCGATCAACGCATTGGCCAGGTTGTATCGATAGCCAGGGTGCCCGGGAACAAGTTCGATGGCGCGCTGGTATGCGCCAAGCGCTTTGTCCGCCGCACCGGCCTCAGCGTAGATGCCGCCAAGCATATCCAGCAGCGAGCTATCGTTATCGGCCAGCGGGCGTACGCGATCGGCTTCGGCCAGCGCCTGCTCCTCAAGCTTTGCCGTATGCAGGGCGCGGGCGAATTGTGCTCCAAAGCCTGCTCGTGTCGGTTCCATTTTGGCAGCGCGCTCGAGATGCGCCAACGCCGGTGCGATCTGCCGCATTTCAAGCGCCGCTACGCCAGCGGCATAGTAAGCCTCGATCATGTCCGGATGAAAGGACAGCAATTGCTCGGCCAGGCGATAGGTGCGAGCCCAGTCGCGCCGGTTATAGGCATCGGTCAATTGCGTACGAATATCGTCTGGCGTGCTCACGAATGGTTAGCCCCTGTCTACTTTAGGCGTTTATGGGTGCCTGGTCGAGCAGGACACGGAGCTCTTCCAACTGGCTCGCATAGTGCCTCCAGCGCCCCACGCCGCCGCGGTGAATGGGGGAGCGTACCTGGGTTGCGCTCAGGGTGGCTACCGGTGCGGTATTCCTCTCGATATGCAGGCAGGCGTCGTGCCAGGGCAGGTTGCAGAAATTCAGGATGCGGCGAATTTCTGGCTCCGGGGCAGCCACCAGGCGTTCGTAGGATACCTGGAGCACGCGTCCCGGGATCGCGCGCTCCCAGTGCGCCATCAGGCGATCGAACAAAAGGTAATAGCGGCCTATGTCGAGCAAATCGTTGGAGTAATCGAAATGCATAGAGGGATGGTCGAAAAGCTGTCGGAAATTGGCGATGCAGGTATCGAGCGGATCGCGTCGCAGGCAGATGATCGGCGCCATCGGCAGTGCATGCGCGATAAAACCCGCATAAAGAAAGTTGTGCGGCAGCTTGTCGATGAAGTGTGATCGATGACCGGTCGCCGGGCGCGTGCTGGCGAGGTAGTCCGCGCCCAGCTTGGTCCAGTCCAGTCGTTGTGCCCGCTCGGGCAGGTCGTTGGTGAACAACAAGGGCCTGGTAGTGGCCGAAGCGCGTTGCAGTATCGCGGCGAAGTTCTGTAGCTCGCCGGCCGCCTGCACCTGCGGATGGCTGGAGAGAATGCGTTCGATCAAGGTCGTGCCGGTACGCGGCATGCCCATGACGAAGATCGGCTCGCGCGTGGGATGCCCGGTGGTTCGCGCCGTGAGTGGAAACGTGCGCATGAGTTGATCGACCATCCCCACGTCACGCCGGCGATCATACGGCCGTTGCGTGCGCCGAGCTTGCTTGCCGCGTCGGTAGTGCTCGAAGGCGCTGGCGTATCTTCCGAGATCTTCGTGCTCCTTGCCCATGGCCAGTTGCAGATAGGTCTCGGCAGTGGCCTCGCTGGCGTGATCGTGTGAAAGCTGCTGCAACGATGCCAGATGATTTTCTTGTTCCGTCACCGGGCGCAGCTGCGCCAGCGTGAGATACGCCGGCCAATGACCGGGATTGGCATCGATGCATGCGAGGAGCTCGCGTTCGGCTCCTTCGATGTCGCCCAGCGTGATCAGCGCAGTGCCCAGGTTGTAACGCAGCGGTGCGTTCCCCGGGGTGATGGCCACGGCTTGCCGAAAGGCCTCCACGGCCTTCGCTGGTTGATGCGAGAGCGAATAGATCACGCCAAGCGTATCGAGCGCGGCGGCGTCAGCCTGGGCCATCGCCAGCGCCCGGTCTGCAGCCGTGACAGCCGGACCGGTCAACTTGGCCTCCACAAGAGCCTTGGCGTAAAGCACGGCAAAATCTGTGCGAGAGGGATCCAGTGTCGTCGCCCGCTCCAGATAGAGCGCTGCTTCGCCCGGGCGGTGCGTTTGCAGGTGCACCAGCCCGGCTATACCAAATACTCCCGGGTGGTTCGGTGCCAGCGGGAATAACTGCGCGCAAAGCGCCTCGGCCTCGGAAAGATGATTTTGCTGATAAGCCTGTATCAGCCGCGCATACAACGTGGCGGGATCGGTCATGAGGGGCATGCCAGGGAGCAGGCCGTGATCATACCCGTCAGGGCCGGGATTCGTCAGGTTCGCGTAAGTTTTGACGATTCAAGTACAAACTTGCGACGCGGTAATGGCTCATCGTCTGGGCCTTGATCGGCAGAAAAATATTTTCGTCCACCCCTAAACTTTTTTCTCGAACCCGGGATAAGTCTTCTACCGGGGGCTCATGGTGATGCCTCCCGCACGGATGGGTGAAACGCATCATGGTGGCAGTGATTACGGGTGGTGGTCTGGGT
>NZ_DASVMI010000053.1:0-26430 GCF_036384435.1 Dyella sp.
ACACTCGCCGATCTTGGTGGAGCACTCGTGCGCTATGACGACTACGACCAGAACATCGGACGCCTCGGCATTCGTTTGGACCGCACCTGGACCGATGACAAGGGCCGCTACAGCACACCCTATGTGCGCCTGAACTACATCCAGGGCTGGGGAGGCAAACCCGCCGTGAACATCGCGGCCACCGATGCCCCCGCCATCAATCAGACCTTCCTCGGCGGCGACTACGGCCGGGCCCTGGAACTGGGCCTGGGCGGCTCCTATAGCCTCGGCAACCAGTTTTCCGTGTACGGTGAAGGCGACTACCAGAAGGATCTTGGCAGCGCCGGCACAAAAGGCTGGGGATGGAATGTGGGGTTGAGGTGGAGTTTTGAGTGACGCGTTTTGCTCGCTGCGCGAGCTGTGAGGCGGGCGCTTCGCGCCTGTGAAATCGCTCGCTTTGCTCGCTGTAAAGTCGGCTGCCATGCAGCCTGTACACGGTAGAAGCGTAAGCACGAACCTCGAACTTTATGCTTTCCCTCTTTACTGTTTACAGCTCGCGCAGCGAGCGGCCTCACAGGTGCGAAGCACCGGCCTCACAGCGAGCAAAGCGAGCGATTTCACAGGCGCGAAGCGCCGACGCAGCGCTACTGAAAATCGCGGGAACTGACTGCCAGTCCGCCCAACATCGGTGACAGATCCACCAGGCGGTGCGCGATCACGTGCCGGACGCCGCTCTCGGTTTCCAGGCGGCCCTCCACGGCCATCAGGCGCGATTCCAGCAATACGCGCCGTTGCCGTACGGCCAGGTCGTGCCAGACGACGACGTTGGTGGTGCCATCCTCGTCTTCCAGCGACATGAAGATCACGCCGCTGGCCGTGCCTGGCTTCTGGCGCAGGGTGACCAGGCCGACGGTGCGCACCAGCCGTCCATGCGGCAGGCCTTGCAGGTCAGCCCAGCCGCGATAGCGTTGCGCGCGCAGCCGGGTGCGCAGCAGCCTGAGCGGATGAGGCCCCAGCGTGGTGCTGGTCATGGCGTAGTCGGCAAGCATGTTCTCTTCGACACTTGGCAACGGCAGGTGAATCTCTTCCCGCTCGGGCACATCGCCGAACAATGGTCGCTGCGGCTCGACACCTGCCACTGCCCATCGTGCGCGATGGCGGTGCCCGGCCAATGCACGCAACGCACCGGCATCGGCCAGTTGGCCGCTCTGGCGCCCATCCAGGCATGCACGACGACATAGATCGGCCACGTCGCTGAAAGCCGCCTGCGTGCGCGCGTTGACGATGGCCCGAGCCACATCCTCGCGAAATCCGGTCACCAGGCGAAGCCCCATACGGATGGCTGGCTGCACGGATACATCATGAAGGTCTTCCAAGGTGCAATCCCAATCGCTGTAGCGCACATCCACCGGCAACACGCGCACGCCATGGCGACGCGCATCCTGCAACAGCTGGTCGGGCGAGTAGAAACCCATGGGCGCCGAGTTGATCAGGCCACAGGCGAATGCTGCCGGCTCATGGCATTTAAGCCAACTGCTGACATAAGCCAGCAGGGCAAAACTGGCGGCATGCGACTCAGGAAAACCGTAGTCACCGAAACCCTGGATCTGGCGGAACAAGCGCTCGGCAAATTCCAATTCGTAGTTGTTCGCGAGCATGCCCTTGATCAAGGTCTCGCGATGTCGCTCGATGTGCCCATTACGACGCCATGCCGCCATCGAACGGCGAAGTTCATCGGCCTGCCCTTCCGTATAACCGGCAGCCACCACCGCGATCTTCATGACCTGCTCCTGGAACAAAGGCACGCCCAGGGTGCGGTCAAGCACCTCCCTCAAATCCTCCGAGGGATACTCGACCGGTTCGAGCCCCTGCTTGCGACGCAGGTACGGATGCACCATGTCGCCCTGAATGGGTCCAGGTCGCACGATGGCAACTTCCACCACCAGGTCGTAGAACTTCTCTGGGCGAAGTCGCGGCAGCATGGCCATCTGCGCACGCGACTCGATCTGGAAAACGCCCACCGTATCGGCTTTGCAGATCATGGCGTACGTCTTCTCGCAGTCACGCTTTTCATCCAGGATGCGCGCAAGCGTCCAGTCGCCTCGATGCGCGTCGCCAAGCATATGGAACGTCTTGCGTATCGCCGTGAGCATGCCCAGTGCCAGGCAGTCGACCTTCAACAGGCCCAGGTATTCCAGGTCATCCTTGTCCCACTGGATTACCGACCGATCGTCCATCGATGCATTCTCGGTAGGCACCATGGTGTACAGCGGGTATTGCGAAATCACGAAGCCGCCCGGGTGTTGCGAAAGATGCCGGGGAAAACCGATCAATTGCTCGGTCAGATCGACAACATGACGCAATAGCGGTGTATCGGGATCAAAGCCACGCTCGCGCAAATGCTGATCTATAGGTACATCAACAGCCCAGCGATCCATCATGCCGGCCAGTTCGCCGGCCAGGTCCTGCGAGATGCCCATGGCGCGCGCCACATCGCGAATGGCGCTGCGGCCGCGATACTGGATGGCCACGGCGGCCAACGCCGCGCGCTTGCGACTGTATTTGTCGAAAACGTACTGCAATACCTCCTCGCGCCGTTCGTGCTCGAAATCCACATCGATATCCGGTGGCTCGTTGCGTTCGACCGAGAGAAAGCGCCCGAACAGCAGCTTTGTCTCATCCGGATTGACCGAAGTAATGCCCAGGGCGTAGCACACGGCCGAATTGGCCGCCGAACCGCGCCCCTGGCAAAGGATGTCCTTCGAGCGTGCGAAACAGACGACATCATGCACCGTGAGGAAAAACGACTCGTATTTCAGCTGACCGATCAAGTCGAGTTCTTTCTCGATGGTCTGGCGCACTTCCTCGGAGGCTCCCTGCGGCCAACGCCAGCGCATGCCTTCCTGGGTCAGTTGGCGCAGCCACGTCGCTGGCGTATGCCCCGCCGGCACCAGTTCGGTGGGATAGGTGTAGTTCAAGGCCTCGCGAGTCAATTCGAATGTGCAACGCCTGGCGATCCTGAGGGTTTCTTCCAGCAGTTCGCGCCGATACACCGCGCCCAAGGCCTTGCGCGTGCGCAGATGCCGTTCGCCGTTGGGAAACAACGCATACCCAGCCTCAGCCAACGTGGTCTTGTGTCGGATGGCCGTCATCACGTCCTGCAACCGGCGCCGCGAACGCAGGTGCATGTGCACGTCCCCGCTGGCCACCAGGGGTAGTCCTGTTCGCTGCCCCAAGTCGGTCAATGCCTCCAGGCGTGCATTGTCATCAGGGCCACGGTGCAACTCCACTGCGATCCAGGCCCGTTGTGGAAAGACCTGCCTGAGCCAGTCACCTTCGCCAGCACCAGCACCTTCGTCAGGCACCCAAAGCGCAAGCAGGCCCTGGGTATCGACCACGTCCTCGCGCATCAGTCGGTATTGCCCTTTCTTCGCGCGCATGCGTGCTGCCGTGAGCATCCGGCACAAGGCGACATAACCCGGGCGATCCTGCACCAGCAGCACCAGCTTCGGACCACCATCGATGCGCACCTCGCTACCGACAATCAGCTTGATACCCGTGGCATCGGCTGCCTGCTTGGCACGCACAATGCCGGCCAGCGATCCTTCGTCGGTCACTGCCAGTGCCTTGTAGCCCAGCTCCGCGGCACGCTCGAACAGCTCCATGGCGGTGGATGCGCCACGCTGGAAACTGAAGGCCGACAGGCAGTGCAATTCAGCGTAGTCGGGCAACGGGCTACTCATGCAAACCAGCCATGCAACATGAACTCGCCCTGCTCGCCCGGCGGACGAAACGCCCACGCACGCTGCCCCTGGCTGGTTTCGACCACGTAGTAATCGCGGCGCACGTCGCCATCCCACCAGCCGCTCTCGATGCGCTCGGGGCCGGCAAGGATGCGCAATGACGTGTCACGCAGTGGAATCGGTTGATGCAGCAGCCAGCCAGGACGCGGTAATGACGGCATGGCCTGGACATCCGATGATGCCGACTGCCATGCGCGCTCGGGTCGATGATCGGCACGCACCGCCAAGCCGTGCACCGATTCATCGCCAAGACGCGCACGCAGGCGTTCGCGCAATTGTTCCCATGGCATCGCCTGCTGCGGTCGCATGTCGAACAGGTCACGGCCTGCCGGCACGAACGGTGGTAATTGATGTGCAAGCAGCTCCATCTCGCGTACGGGAGCAGGTAGTTGCAGTTGTTCCAGTCGGCTGCGCGCCACTTCGAACAACATGGCCGGATCGCGCTCGGCGGCCAACAGCCCAACCGGCAATTCCGTGGCCGCGCCGCGTTCGTGCGTAAAACGCAGCAGGAATCGTTGCACGCCGCCATCGCGTCCAGCCAGGTAGGTCGCCAGGTCGGCGGTCAGGCGACGCAACGGGAACAACAACGACTGGCTGGAGCTGACTTCATAGTTGAATTCGATGCGTGACTCGAATGCATCGGCCGGCTGGAAATAACGCAAAGGCGTAGCCTGCGTGCCACGCAATCGATCCAGGTGATCGAGCGCGGCCTCGCCGATGCGGCGCCCCAACCCCGCGCGCGGCAATGCCCACACCTGGCCCAGGTTACGCAACCCCATGCGTACCAGGCCTGCCGTGACGTCAGCCGGCAGGCCACAACGAGACAAAGGCAATGACGCCAGCGCCCGCAACAAGGGTTGCTCGTCGATTACGGCCAACCCGTCATGCACATTGGCCAATACACGTGCGGCCCAAGGATGCGGCGCCAGCACGATGCGATGGCGAAAGCCCAGTTCGCGCAGGTCTTCGCGCAAACGCGCCTCCAGCCGTGGCCATGGCCCGAACAGGCGAAAGCTCGCCTCCACTTCGACCAGCAGGGCCGACGGCCACTCACGGCTCACCAGCGAACCGTAGCGATAAGCCCAGGCCGCAAGAAAATCATGCCAACGCTGTGCATCGGCGGCGGCATAATCGATGGCGTGGAAACGCGCACCGATAGCCTGGGCCACGGCAAGCGCCTGCCCCGCGCGCAAGCCCTGCGCCCTGGCCGCTTCATTGACACTGCGCAGCACGCGACGCTGCGCTGGACCTGCGATCAACGCCAGCGGCTCGTCCGGTGACGCATGCCTGCGCACGACGCCATCCAGTGCCAGTTGCGGAAAAAGAATGCAGGCCCAGAGCATGGTGCCTTCACCCCGCGAAGGGAATCGGCATGGCGGGCGCATTGCCGCCACGGCATTTCAAGACGCGCAACTGCGCAGGTCGTGCATCAATGGCGATACGTAACGCCGCCGGCGAAGGATTGCTTGCCGCACTGCTTGGGCGCATCGCAAAACCCAGGCACTGGCCTGTCTCCGCAGCCAGATGCAAGCGCCGCAAGGCGCGGTCGTCGACTTGGTGTGGCCAGCAAAGCACTGCCGAGCATGCGGCCGAACGCAGGCACTGTTCGGCGGCCCACAGCACGTCGCGTGCCTGGGCCTGGATGACCTGCACCTGTCGCATGCGCACGCCGGCACGAGCCCATGCTGTGGCAAACGGCAAATAGGGAGGCGCGATCAGGGCGATCATGCCGCTGTCGTGCCCTTGCGAGAGCCGTGTCAGCGTGGGCCACAACAGGCGCAATTCGCCCACACCATCGAGCGGCAGCAACAATTCGCTGAGCGCTGCCTCCGGCCACCCACCCGCAGGCAGCACGGCATCGAGCGCAGGCCAGCCGGTGGGTTGTGTGGAGGGCGAACGCGCATGCGGCTGCCCACGCCAGATGCGGCGCGCATCGAGCAGGCTGTCGATGGCCACGACCTGTCCCATGTCAGCCCGGCCTGATCAAGCCGGCAAACAGGCCTTCCAGGGCGAAATCGGCAAGGGTGGCATCGACCTCGATCGGCGCATGCTCCGGATTGCGCGGCAGCAGGCGGATACGCCCCTGGCGATGCTCCCAGCGCTTGACCGTGAATTCGCCCTCCAGACGCGCCACCACGATCTGTCCATTGCGCGCCTCGCTGGTGCGATGCACACCAATCAGGTCGCCAGGCAGGATGCCGTCGAGGATCATCGAATCGCCTTGTACTTCCAGCAGGTAGTCGGGGCGCAGGTGAAACAGTGCTTCATCCAGCGTCACCTGGCGTCGCACCTGCGCATCCGAGCCGATCGGCTGGCCTGCCGCCACCCGTCCCAGCAAGGGCACCTGCAAGGTGGCCTGCGTCTGGGCCTGGCCGTCTGCCAGCACGCGGATGCCACGGGCGCGGCCCGGGCTCCAGGCGATATGGCCACTGGCGGCCAACGCCTCCAGGTGCAAGCGGGCCGAACGGTTCTGCCGGAACCCCAGGGCCGCGGCGATATCCAGCTGCGACGGCGGATAGCCGTGCGTGGCGATATGGTCGCGCAGGTAGTCGAGCAGACGTTGCTGGATGGGCGTGAGAGTCATGGGTACTAATATTAGTAACACCCAGTCTCAAAACATAAGCCTTTGAATCCATGGGCTCTGCGAGCGGCCCAACAGCCCTGCCCTGTCCAGGGCCTGCCGGGGGCGGCCTATAGCAACGCTTTTTGCACCGAGGCGCGGTTGCTATCCTCCATCGCCTGCATTTCCTTGTGCAGGCGCACTTCGTCCTGGGCACTGGCCTGGATATCCCGGACCAGTTGCTGGTACGGCGCCAGCTGACCATGCCCGACGATCAGCTTGTCGCCCTCTACGCGCCAACGCCCCAGGTTCTGCTCGGCCATGGTCAGCATCCGGTCGGCACGATCCGTGAATATATGTTCGTCCTGGAACAACGAGGCCAGCATGGCAACGGCCGGTTTGGATGTCCGGTCAAAACCCTCGCGCATCTGCTCACGTGGCCCACTGGGCAGGCTGTCGATGAGCGCGCCGGCCTGGGCCAGGTACTGGTCCACCGAATGACGATTATCTTCGATCAGTGTACTTGCCTGGGTAAGGGTATCGCGACTTCGATGCAACCCTTCGGCCGATACCAGCCGCTGCGCGCTGAGCATTTCTTCCAGTTGCAGTGATTCCATCCTGGTGTTGTTCTGCTTGACGTGCTGAAGGAAATTCTGTCGCAGCACCATGACCTGGCGAACCACCTTCGCCTGGGCGGCATCGCTGCCCAGTGCACCGTCAGTGGCATCGACATGCGATTCGGGTGGCGGTGCCACGGTGCTGTTATCGGAAAGACTGCGCGCGAAGTCCTTCTGCGCCCGAACCAGATCCTGGCGCTCCTGCACGCGCTGCGAAAAATGGCCGGCCTGTCCCAATGCGCTAAGTATCAGCACCACGAACGAAGCGACCAACAAGGCCCGGCCACGCGACTTCCATGGAAACGCGGCGATCAATGCGCCGATCAGCAACGGAGCGCTGGCCGCGCCCAGCCGCTCGGCCCAATCCTTGCCCGGCATAGTCAGGCTGAAAACCAGCAAGGACACGCCGAAGATCAGCACCAGACCAAGGCCGACGGCAAATCCGGAAGGACCTGGGCGCGGGCTTTCATGGCCGGGTGAAAGCGAAGGGATGCCATCACGCGCCGAAGGAATCGGCGGCGGCGCCATGCGATGGGACAGGGGTGGCGGCTCGGCGGCGCTGATCGGCCCCACGCCCTGGACGGCCTGCTCGGTACAAGACGCGCAATAACCACGACCGTCCGCTGTCGGCGAACCACAGATCTGGCAACTCATGGCATATCCCTGATAAGCGATGATCCCCCACCATCGCGATGCCGATATCTCAACACACTTGCGTGACCGGCGCAGCCTTGCCGGCCTGTTTCAGGCCATCGCCAAGCCCCGGTCGTCCAGGTGCCCGGCCTGCCATGCACCCTCATGGCGAACGGTCGAAGCTGGCCTGCTCGCCTCTCCCGCGCCAATTTGAAAGAACGCCACACGATCGGCCAGTAGATCGGCCTGTTCGCGCATCGTATGACTGGCGGCCGCGGCCTCTTCCACCAGTGCGGCATTCTGCTGGGTCGTTTCATCCATTTGCAGCACGGCGCGGTTGACCTGTTCGATACCCGCCGACTGCTCCTGGCTGGCCGCGGCAATCTCGGCCACGATATCCGATACCTTGGCAACGCTTGCAAAGATTCCCTGCAAAGCCTTGCCCGATTGCGCGACCAGTTGGCTGCCGCTGCCGACCTTCTCGGCGCTGTCGTTGATAAGCCCCTTGATCTCGCGCGCTGCCGTCGCGCTGCGCTGCGCCAGGCTGCGCACTTCCGTGGCTACGACGGCGAAACCTCGGCCCTGTTCACCGGCACGCGCCGCCTCGACAGCGGCATTGAGCGCGAGCAGGTTGGTCTGGAAGGCAATTTCATCGATCAGGCCCACGATGTCGCCGATACGGCGGCTGGCTTCACCGATTTCATCCATCGCCGACACCGCGCGCTGCACGACCTCGCCACCCTGCTTGGCCTCATCACGAGCTTCGCGCGCCAGCTTGTTGGCGGCATGCGCGTTTTCGGCGTTCTGCCTCACCGTGGCAGTCAATTCCTCCATCGAAGAAGCGGTCTCTTCCAGCCCTGAGGCTTGTTCCTGCGTTCGCTGGGAAAGATCATCGTTACCTTGGGAAATCTGCTCGGTACCCGTGCGCACGATCTCGGTACCCTGCCGCACATCATTGACGATGCCCGCCAGTTTGCCGCGCATGCTGGCCAGCGCATGCAGCACACTACCCTCGTCAAACGATTCCTCATCCTGCGCATGCAGATCACCCCCGGCGATGCGTGTGGCCATGGCCATCGCCACATGAGGCTCGCCACCAATACTGCGGCTGACACCGCGCACCGCCATCGACACCACACCAAATACCAGCAGCGCCACAAACGCGGCAAAGGCACCAAAGCGCAGCAACACGCCATAGAAAGCCTGCTGCACATCTTCGATATAAACGCCCGTACCCAGGTGCCAGTCCCAGGCAGGCGTCATGCTCACATAGCTGACCTTGGGCAAAGAGCCCTTGCCGTCGGGCTTGGGCCACGTGTAGTCGATGAAACCTTTGCCTTCACGCTTGTCCAGCGCGACCATCTCGCGGAAAAGCTCCTTGCCGTTACTGTCTTTCTTGTCGCCCACATCCGTACCCACCAGCTTGGGCGACACCGGATGCATCAGCATCACCGGCTTGGAATCGAACAGGAAGAAATACCCGGTGCCATCGTCCCAGCGCATCACACGCAGTTCGTCCATCGCCTGCCGCTGCGCGTCTTCACGGCTGAGCTTGCCCGCCTTCTCAAGGGCCACGTACCGGTCGATGATCGATTGTCCGGCATCCACGTAACTTCGCAAGTTCTGCTTGCGTTCGGCCAACAAAGTCGTGCGACTCTGCCATGACGCAAAGACCACCAGCGCCACCAGGCCAACAGCGACGACAGCAAGGATCGCGGCAAAACGCGACTTCATGGTTTTCATAGGTAAATCCCTGTACGGGCGACGGTTATCGGTTTCTTACAGCCCGGTTACAGGGGTTATCGGCAAGCTTGGATAAAATTTAGCCAGCCGGAAGGCGTAGGCGCCAAAGGCGAAGAGTGAGTAGTGCGCGCGCGCCGTTGCAGCTGGCCGAGTCCTTCAGGGCCGCAAAAGAGCCTCGCGACCTCTCCGCGCGCCGCAAGCAGACGGACCTGCGCCCTCGTTTCTCACGACTCGCCCCTACCTTAATCACTACTCGTTACCCGCTCCTGGTCCCTGCCAGCCATCAGGGTGTCTCGATATCCACCACCACGTTCACCGTGAACCAGGGAATCTGCGGCCAGGACTTGCGGTCGTGGACGACCGTCTCCCCGGAGCCCATCGATACCTTGCTGTCGGCCTCGATGGGAAGCGTGCCATCGCCGGTGGCGGCATCCTTGCCTGGCACGACCTGCCAGCCACAGCACAGGTAGCGCAATGCATTCATGCCGGTATCGCGCCTGAGCAAGGTTTCCACGCTGGCCGCATCCGCTCCCTTGACCCGGTAATGGGCGATCAGTGCCCGCAATTGCGCGTCCTTGCCCTCCTCGCAACCGGTGAATTCCAGATGGCCCGGCTTCATGCCGTAGCGACCCAGGAAGTCACCGCACCGCGGTGTCTCATCCGGCCAGGGCATACTGGCGATCTGCTCAGGAGTGCGATCGATCGGGATGACCTGCTTGCCAGTCCGATCGATGAATCCCCAACGCCCTGCCCTCGGGCCGTCGTTGCCAGACGTGGCCCTGTCACAGCCCAGGCAGACCGCCGCACGTCCATTGCGAAATGGCGTACCGTCGTCGAACGGTCCCAGCACCTGACGGAAGTCCGCGTCGAAATACGCGATTTTCCCGCCGATGATGCCGCGCGTCAGTCCTTCGGAAAAATAATCCGCGCCGTTGTCGAACGTGATGACCGCAAGCATCTGGCCGGTTTTCTTCACATAGCGCCAGGCTGCATGGTCATTCAGCACCATGATTTGACCGAGCCTATACTTGCCATAGGTCAGTCGCTTGAACATATCCGGCGCTATCTCGACCTGGCCATCGATCTGCCGCGCGCATTGCTTGCGCGGCCCAAGCAATTCAAGCCCAGGCGGATGACCGATGTAGATACAGGAAAGAGCGAAGCCGGCGGCATGCGTGGTCGTTGATGAAAGCAGGAGCAACAGACATGCCAGGCTGTTGAGGATGAATGATCTGGCCACGCCCGACACATCGCAATCGTATGCGTCCTGTCGCCCCATCAACGCCCCAAAAGCACGAATAACATGCCAGCGCCTGCCCGGCAGGGCAACAAGGGTTCGATCAGCGACGATACCCACCAGAATGCCTCCTGCCTTCGAGGAAGGTCCTTTTTAATCAGCGCATCGTCAACCTGTCAATGATCGGCACATCCGCCTGCATGACCACGGCAGTACAGTGGGTTACGACGCGTCCAGCGTCGATTGGCGCGCGGCTTCGGCTGCGCGATCAAGTGCCTGCGATACGTCATGTTGCGCGGTCACATCGAATTGAGTCAGGAACAGCTCTGCCACGGCCGATTCGTAGATCTTCCACATGCGCTTGCGCAGTGCGCGGCCGGCATCCGTGATCGTGACATAGGCGGCGCGACCATCCTGCGGTGATCGTGCCCGCGTCACCAAGCCTTCCTGCTCAAGGCGATCGACCAGACGTGTGAGGTTGTAGCGCTCGATCACCAGTGCATCGGCCAGCTCATGCATGCGGCGCGTCCCCCCTTTGCCACTTTCCACGCCCCACAACGCGTCATACCAGGCATAGGCCGGCAGGCCAGCCTGGGCCAGGCGTCGCTCGATTTCCCGAATCAGCGCGCGATGCGAACGCACGAAAGAAAACCACAGATCCGGCTTCTTACTCGACATGGACGCAGCCCTTCACAGTCAGTTGCAATCGCAATTGTATCGCGGCATGATGCGCCTCGCATGAATTGCAATTGCAATCGTAAGCCGGCGCATCCCCGACGCCGCCCTCTTCCTACCGCCGAGCCGTCGCTCCGTGCGAACGGGTCGGTCATGTCCCGCGGAGATTCCATGAACCACGCCCTCGTGCAGCCTGATATCGATCCGGAGGAAACCCGCGAATGGATCGAAGCCCTTGAAGCGGTCACCCGGGCGGACGGTCGCGCCCGTGCGCACTACCTGATGGATCAACTGAGCGATTTCGACGTCAACCGCCATGGTGATCTGCACGGCAGGGTTACCACCGCGTACGTCAATACGATCGCTCGCGAACGGCAACCTGCGTATCCCGGCGATCTGACGATCGAGCGCCGACTCAACGCCTACATTCGCTGGAATGCGATGGTGATGGTGTTGCGCGCTGGCAAGCACTCGAATGTCGGTGGTCATATCGCTACTTATCAATCGGCAGCCGTGCTTTACGACGTCGGCTTCGAACATTTCTTTCGCGGACGTACCGACAGTTTCGATGGCGACATGGTTTACATCCAGGGCCATTCCGCGCCAGGCATCTACGGCCGCGCATTTGTCGAAGGTCGTCTGAGCGAAGAGGTGATGGACAACTTCCGGCGCGAATCGGCAACCGCAGGCCTGTCCTCGTATCCCCATCCGCGCCTGATGCCCGATTTCTGGCAATTTCCCACCGTATCCATGGGCCTGGGGCCACTGACCGCCGCCTATCAGGCACGCTACATGCGCTACCTGGAATACCGCGGACTGAAGGAACCGCAAGGCCGCAAGGTCTGGGCGTTTCTCGGCGACGGGGAAATGGACCAGCCCGAATCCCTTGCGGCCATTGCTGTCGCTGGCCGTGAGCGGCTGGACAACCTGATCTTCGTGGTCAACTGTAATCTCCAGCGCCTGGATGGTCCCGTGCGCGGCAACAGCAAGGTGATCCAGGAACTGGAAGGCACGTTCCATGCCGCCGGCTGGCAGGTGATCAAGGTGATCTGGGGCAGTGGCTGGGATGCGCTGCTGGCCAAGGATACGACCGGCCTGCTGCGACAACGCATGATGGAATGCGTCGATGGCGACTACCAGACATTC
Source organism: Dyella sp. (assembly GCF_036384435.1). Classification (GTDB taxonomy): domain Bacteria; phylum Pseudomonadota; class Gammaproteobacteria; order Xanthomonadales; family Rhodanobacteraceae; genus GSA-30. The sequence continues at coordinate 12,394 of NZ_DASVMI010000053.1, forward strand.
AAGTCACAGAACGGCGCTTATGTCCGCGAGCATTTCTTCGGTAAATATCCGCAACTGCTGGCTTTGGTCGCGGACATGTCCGACGACGACATCTGGGCCCTGGCACGCGGCGGGCACGACCCGGAAAAAGTCCACGCAGCCTACGCGCAGGCGGTCAGGACGGAAGGTCGCCCCACCGTGATCCTGGCCAAGACGGTCAAGGGTTTCGGCATGGGCGAAGCCGGCGAAGGCCAGAATATCAACCACCAGTTGAAGAAGATGAGCGCCGATGCCGTGCGCGCGTTCCGTGACCGTTTCTCGCTGCCAGTCAGCGACGATCAACTCGACGCCATGCCATACCTGCGCCCGGAGCCGGGCAGCGAAGAGGCACGCTATTTTGCCCAGCGTCGCCAACAGCTCGGTGGTACGCAGCCCGCGCGCATCCATCAGATGCCGCCCCTGCCCGTTCCTGAACTGTCGGTCTTCAACACCATGCTGCAAGGCAGCGGGGAACGCGGGCAATCGACCACCATGGCATTCGTGCGCATTCTCAGCACACTGCTGAAGGACCCCGAACTGGGCAAGCTGGTGATACCGATCGTGCCGGACGAATCGCGCACCTTCGGCATGGAGGGTTTGTTTCGCCAGATCGGTATTCATTCGTACCTGGGACAGTTGTACACCCCGCAGGATGCCGGCCAACTGAGCTACTACAAGGAAGCCAAGGACGGCCAGATCCTCCAGGAAGGCATCAACGAATCCGGTGCCATTTCCACCTGGATCGCCGCTGGCACGTCGTACAGCAACCATGCGCTGACCACGATCCCGTTCTATATTTTCTATTCCATGTTCGGGCTGCAACGCGTGGGCGACCTGGCCTGGGCTGCCGCCGATGCGCGCACGCGCGGTTTCCTGCTTGGTGCCACATCAGGTCGCACGACCTTGATGGGCGAGGGCTTGCAGCATGACGACGGTCATAGCCATGTGCTTTCGTCCGTGATTCCCAGTTGCGTGTCCTACGATCCGAGCTTTACCTACGAACTGGCGGTGATCGTGCAAGACGGCATGCGGCGCATGTTCGTCGAGCAGCAGGACATCTACTACTACATCACCCTGCTCAACGAGAACTACCTGCACCCGGCGATGCCCGACGGCGCGCAAGCGGGCATTCTCAAGGGTCTGTATTTGTTGCGCGAAGGCGCCAAGCCGACGAAGAAAACGCCACGCGTGCAGTTGATGGGTAGTGGCGCGATCCTCAACGAGGTGCTGGTCGCCGCCGAATTGCTCGAACAGCAATACGGCATTGCCAGCGATATCTGGAGTGCGACCAGTCTTACCGAAGTGCGTCGCGATGGCATGGCCGCCGAACGCTGGAACATGCTCCATCCCGAAGATGAACCTCGCATCCCTTATATACAGGCCTGTCTGGCTGGACGCGAAGGCCCGGTCGTCGTCGCCACCGACTATATGAAGATCGTCGGTGACCAGATCCGCCCATTCATTCACGACCGACGCTTCATCGCCCTGGGCACCGATGGTTTTGGTCGTTCCGACACTCGCGCATCATTACGGACCTTCTTCGAAGTCGACCGCCATTTCATCGCACTGGCAGCGCTCAAGGCGCTGGCCGATGACGGCAAGCTGGCGCGATCAGTCGTTGCCGGCGCCATCAAGGCATTCGGCATCGACGCGGAAAAGATCGACCCTGCGTCGATATAAGGCACGCCACGCATGTTCATACCCAAATACCCGTACCAGCACCATGGCCTCAGAGGCATGCATGGGTAATTCAACCGAAGTACGCGTCCCGGATCTTGGAGGCTCCAGCCACGTGCCAGTCATCGAACTGCTCGTGGCCGTCGGCGATCGGGTCGCGGTCGACCAAGGCCTGGTCACGCTGGAATCGGACAAGGCCACCATGGAGATCCCGTCGCCCGTGGCCGGAATCGTGCGGGCGCTGAAGCCACGTATCGGCGACCTACTTTCAGAGCAAGACATCATCGCCCTGGTCGACGTGTCAGATCCTGTCGATGACGTTCCGGCGCCGGTCAACGAGACAACACGCGAAGCGGCCACGTTTCGAGCCCCTCACGAAGCCACGCCAGCACCCGACACGCCAACACCACCATCGCACACCGCGAGCCCTCCCCCAGCGCCCTCCCAGGACCTGCATGCCGCTTCAAGCGCAGCGATCTCCCATGCAAGTCCCGCTGTGCGCCAAATGGCTCGCGAACTCGGGGTGGATGTGACCCTGATTGCAGGTTCTGGCCGGAGCGGCCGTATCATGCGCGGCGACGTATCGGCATATGTGAAGCAGGCCTTGTCCGGCGACACCGGCAGGCATGCGAACAGCATCGATACGGCGCAAGCGGGCGGCCTGAATCTGCTGCCATGGCCAAGTGTGGACTTCACACGTTTTGGCCAAGTGCAGGAACAGCCATTTACACGCATCCAGAAGCTTTCGGCAAACCACCTTGCGCGCAACTGGGTACATATTCCGCATGTGACGCAGCACGACCAGGCCGATGTCACCGAACTCGAAACACTACGTGTGCAGCTCAATCGTGAATTGGCTGGCGAACACATCCGGGTCACCATGCTGGCGTTCCTCATCAAGGCATCGGCCGCTCTGCTCAAGGCATTCCCGCGTTTCAACGCATCGCTTGATGAAACCGGCCAGACGCTGGTCGTGAAAAAGTACTATCACGTCGGGTTTGCCGTGGACACGCCGCAAGGCCTGGTGGTGCCCGTGGTACGCGATGTCGATCAAAAAGGTATCCGCGACATCGCGCAGGAAACCGCATTGCTGGCCAGCAAAGCGCGCGACGGTGAACTGACACCCGTTGACATGCAAGGCGGCAGCTTTTCGATCAGTTCCCTCGGCGGCATCGGCGGCACCGCGTTCACGCCGATCATCAACGCCCCTGAGGTAGCCATACTCGGGGTCTCAAGAGCATCCATCCAGCCCGTATGGGACGGTCAGGGCTTCCAGCCCCGCTTGCTGCTGCCGCTGTCGTTGTCCTACGACCACCGCGTCATTGATGGCGCATTGGCTGCTCGTTTCACGGCCGACCTGGCCCGCCTTCTGGGCGATTTCCGGCGTGCACTGCTGTGAGGCAGCCCGATGCGGTGATTGAACCAGACGGCGCTGACTGGCCTCATCCATCCATGGCGCGCCATGGCAATACGATCACCTGACAACGGGCATCGTATCCCTCGTCTTCAAGCACATCCCAAGGACCTTTCTCATGACCATCCAGCTCTATGGCTTCTGGCGATCCAACGCCGTGTTTCGTGTACGCGTTGCCCTGGCACTGAAACAAATACCTTTCGAGGAAATCGACGTCGATATTCTTTCCGGGCAGCAATTTGGTCCGGAGTATGCCGAGGTCAATGCCGAACGCGTGGTCCCCACGCTGGTCCATGACGGACAACGTTTCTTCCAGTCGCTGGCCATCATGGAATATCTCGACAGCATCCATCCCGAACCCAGGTTGCTCCCTGAGGACCCGAAAGAACGGGCCTATGCCCAATCGCTGGCCCTGGTATCGGCCGCGGATTCCCATCCCCTGGTCACGCCGCGCGTTCGCAAACAGCTCGCCCAAGCGTTCCATGCCGATAACGCGGCCATCGAAGCCTGGTGCGCGCATTGGGCCACCGAGGGTCTGGCCGCCTATGAACGCTTGCTGGCGCGTCGTCCCGCCAATCCGTTCGCCCTGGGAGCGACACCGACCATCGCCGATATCTGCATCGCCGGACAAGTGGTCATCGCCAATCTCTACAAAGTGAACCTGGCGCCTTATGCACACGTAACCGAATTGACGAAGCGGTGTTTCGAACTCCCGGCATTTGCTTTGGCGCATCCGTTCAATCAGCCCGGTTACAAGGATTGAATACGGCATGTGCGACATCTGGTCATCACGCGACGAACGACCTGTCTCCCACGTAGGAGACAGGTCGTTGACCATCCATGCAGTCACGCGTCTTCAGGCATCAAGCCATTGCGCCGCCGCTTCCCGGGCAAAGTCCGCATAAGAGCGCGGTGCATGCCCGAGCAGGTGCGTCAGTCGCTCGACATCCCGCGACGTCGCAACAGCGCCCTCCGCCTGGTAACGATTGAGCATCAGGCGCATATCCAGCACATACCATGCTGGCATGAACGCCTTCATGCGCTGCTCGAACGTCACCACGTCGTGGCCGCCATAACGGATGGAGCGGCCCAGCGTGTCGCTCCAGATCCGGGCCATGTCATGCCCATGAAGCGCTTGTGGCCCCACCAGCTCATAAGTTTCACGCGGCAATGGGGTGGGTGAGCGCTCACGACGCAGCAGTTCGCTGGCTGCCGCCTCACCGATATCGCGCACGTCTACCATCGACAAACCCTTGTCGCCAATGGGCATGCCGTAGATGCCTGCCTCCAGCAACGCTGCCTTCTGGCGCAGGTCGTTCTGGATAAAGTAAGCCGGACGCAGCACGGTGACCGGGAGATCCAGCGCCTCGATCATCCGTTCGGCGGTGTACTTGCCGGCGAAATGCGGTACGTCGGCATACGCCTCGCTCTTGAAGACCGACACGTACACCATGCCTTTGACACCAGCCTCGTGGGCCAGGGTCAACGCTTGCATGGCCTGGGTTACCTCGTCGGCCACATTGGGCACTACCAGGAACAAGGTGCTCACGCCGGCCAGGGCGGCCTTGAAGGCATCCAGGTCGGCCAGGTCGCCGCCGACCGCGGTGACGCCGGAAGGAAACGAGGCCTTGCCGGGTGAACGGGTCAACGCGCGGATCTCGCTACCGCTTCCGGCCAGACGGTTCAGCACCTGGGTGCCAACGGTTCCGGTACTACCAGTAATCAGAATGCTCATGTCAGTGCTCCAGTGGGTTGGATCGTGGTTGGTGAGCCCATGGTGCGCAGTTTCATTTCTTTGCGGGAGATGCTAATAAAGAGACCCATCGTTCCAATTATGAAACACCATGGATCTGCAAGCGCTGACCGACTTTGCCCTGGTCGCCACGCATGGCGGATTCGGCCGTGCCAGCCGCGCCTCCGGTCGATCCAAGGCCACCCTGTCCCGCCGGGTCACCGAACTGGAGCAAAGCCTCGGCGTGCGCTTGATCGAGCGCGGCACTCAACACCTGCGCCTGACCGACGAAGGGCGCGCGCTATACGAGCGCACGCACGGTCCGCTGTCGGACATTGCCGAAGCAGGCGACGTGGTGTCGCTGGGAGCCTCCTCGCCCCGAGGGCGACTGCGCGTCAGCGCTCCCCTGGTGCTCGCGCACGTGGCGCTGGGCCACGTCGCCGCGCGTTACGCACAGGCCTTTCCGGACGTACAACTGGAAATCGTGGCAGAGGACCGCAAGGTCGATCCGGTGGAAGACGGCTACGACTTGGTCATCCGGGTCAATCCTTCCACGGACGAGCGCCTGGTCGGGCGCCGCATTCTCGATGATCAACTGTGGCTCGTGGCCGCCCCGGGCATGGAACAGCCCGCTCCTTCCAGCCAAGCGCATGTCCCGGAAGTGCGCGCCGTCCTGCTCCCTCGGGCATCGACCGATATCACCTGGACGTTCCGCTCTCCCGCAGGCATCGAACACCGCCTGAAACCGAACGTTGTGCTCAGGTTGTCCTCGTTGCTGATGGTCCGCGATGCGGTCATGGCGGGAGCCGGCGCCGCCTTTCTCCCCAGGTTGCTGGTCGAAGGTGACGTCAAGGCGGGACGCCTGGCCCATTGGGGCACCGATACCCGGCCTCCGGTGGAAATCTGGGCGCTGCGCAATTCACGTCGCCTGGTGGGCGCCAAGGTGCGCGCCTTCCTTGATGTGATCGATCAGTCGTTTCCCGACCGAATCTACGTACCGCCGGCTTAGACGATACTTCGACACTTTTGCGCCAGGACAAAGCGCTCTCTAAAACCCATTCACCGACCGATTTCAAATTGAATAAAGCACTTGACTAACCCGATCCATCAAGAATACTAAACAAGTATCCAAGTGTCCGACTTCTATACCACTACCAGGAGCGGTTAAAAATGGAAGACACTAAGATCCTCAAAGAGTCGATTATTTCAGAAGCCATCACCGTCCATCTGAGCCTGGAGGACGTTTATCGGCGCGCCTTTCATCAAAGCAGGATCGCATTTCTTCTATTCATTATTGCGCTTGCAGCATTCTTAATGGTTTGCGCTTTACTGATGCGATCCACCACACTATCCATTCCTATGACCATGGTGAGTTTATTGCCGGCGCTAAGCCTGTTCACCGGAATGCTCGCCCTATGGATGGCATGGTGGAGCACAAGTGTCGGTTTTTTGGCTGCCCAAGCGCGCCGGGAAAGCCGCCGTATCGGCTATCAGATAGAAGAAGCAGAAGCAGAAAAGGCTGCCAGAAGCACCTTGAGAACGTGGAAAGGCGAGTCATGAGCGGTAATTTTCTCGCATACCTGCGACACGCCAAGCAAGCACTCTCTCAACTCATTCGCGCATCGGTTGCCGTTGAGCGACTGCACACCTCTATATTAATCACGATGACAGGAGGATTAGTCGGAGGCATCGCGGGATCACTCATATCTTTAATATTTGCCTCTTTGCCGATCACAATGGCATCCATTTGCGGCCTGATGTTGGGCATGCTGCTTGCACTTCTCGCGCTAAGAGGCAGGGGAGCATTGGGCGACGCCAGGAACCAGCAAAGGATCCTGGAAATGCACAGAACCACCCTGGAGTTGATCAAAAACCTTCCGAGTGACACACCCAAGCACGTCAGAGATCAGTACTGGGAAGCTCTTGCGCAGGTCGGCGCTAATCTTAAAGGCCACACCAGCTCCCTACAGATCGACCCTGAAACTCAGATCCTCGATGCACCTCTGAACTTGCCGGCCCCCTCTTCGGGAGCGGCACATATCTCTTTAGAACAGATCAAGTAAACGGATTTGTCATTAGGCAACCGGGGAAAAAAGCTTCGCATTCAAAGCCGGAAACAAGGAAAAATGATATCACCCATCTAACTACCCATCGATGGGCTCTTCAAGAAAAATCTTGTTCAGGCTTGGCAACCGAGAGCGCATTTCGAATGATTCAGCTCACAACTTAGCCTAGCTGCATTCCGGCAACAGCCATCGATAAACCGAAGCATGCCGTGCCAGGCTCCATAGCCCGCATCGAATCGATACGCGTCAATGCGCGCCTAGACGATACTCCAGCGCAGCCGATCCCTTGAGGTCGCGATACACCGTGGCCATCGGCGCCATGAAGATCGCGCACAACGGACCGATCAGCGCGAAGATCAGCACAAATGCCGGAACCATTGCACTCAGCACTGGCAGGATGTCCGGGACCTGCCCCGTGGGCAAGAACGCTTGCAGATGGGCTCTGTCGAAGCCGCCAAGGCGCGCGTAGAGAATCGCCACAACCACCAGTTCCAGAATCAACGCAATCACGAACGCGATCAGGGACAGCACGACATACAGCCCGGTCAAGCGCAACGCATGTCCTCGGGTCAAATTCCACGATTCGAAAAACCGGAACTCGCTGGCCGCAAATGACATGACCGGGCCGAGCGACAAACGTATTGCCACCCAGATCCATGCCACGAAGGCTGCAACGCCGACCGCACCAAGAAGCACGATACGCAAGACCAGTTGCGCCGCCGAGCCCGGCACGAAACTGGTGATGAGCCACGCCAGCCCACCCAGGGCAGCACCGCCCAACAGCACGCCAAACATCGCGAGTGCCACCATCACGCTGTAGAGAAACAGCGCCAGCGCAAGCCACAGCTCACGCATCCCCACGCGCAGGGAAAAGAAACGACGATCGCCAGGTTCCAAGACACTGCGATAGACCGCGCCTACCACTAGCGCGCGCCCGGCCAGTCCGGTCACGAACATCACCGGGTTGAACATCATCATCTTGCTTTGCAGGCGAAGCATCTCTGGCGGTATCCCCGCCTGCGGATCCATATGCTGCATGCCCGCGAAAAAAGCGGACATATCCGAGAATACGTAGGCGAACATCAGCGCCATCGGAACCACGGATACAAGCACGAATGCCAGGCTCCAGGCGAACGGCGCCAACGGCCGGCGTGCCAGAAGCGAAAAACCCGAACCAAGCGCCCTGCTGATCGAAAAGTCCATCCCCTCCGCCTCCCCTGCAGAAATTCCAGGTGGCAAGTATGCCATCGAAACGACCGCTGGCCATCACGGACTTCCGTTTACGCGGTGAAAGCTTCGCCGGCTGCGAATGACTCGAGAAAATTGGTTTCGAGGGGACTGGCAATATTTCGCACACGATGGCTGTTTCCCGGAAAGCTCAGACGTGCCATGGTCGTCTGCGTGTCGCCGTCGCAAGCGAAAACGGTAACCGCGACGCACGGTCTCGAGCTAGCAATGACTGCCAGATCCACTCTGCGCATTGAAGGAGTGCGTCAACCTCTCATGCCACACAAGCTCATCAGTAACCGTATCAACGACGCCACCACGGCCAGCGCCCATACGCTGACAATCCATATCGTGATGAGCCAACCGCTGCGGCGAATCCACACATTGATCGGCTTTGCCATCCAGATCATGAGTGATAACCCTCGCCAGCCCGATCTTTCCGCGAAATACGAAGTACGCCCAGGCGCTACAGGTCAGGATAAACGGAATAATAAAAAGTGCGTCAACAAGGACGAATCCCATACTTTCTTCGGGCCCTGCCACCTCATGGAATGAGATTGGTTTGGGGGGAGACGTCGTCGATATCTTTCACCGTCCGCCAAGACGAAACTTTTAGTGTTGTATCCCTGCCGCATGCCGCACTCCGAGAGAAAATTCACGACACTTTTCAAGGTGTAGTTTAGGCGAGACCCCAGAGTAAAGATCGGCGTAAAAATACCGAATACACAAAAGAAAAAACCCCCGAAAATCGGGGGTTTAGAAGAAGAAACCGTACACAGATGGTTTAAGGTATGACCTAGAACGGAATATCGTCATCATCAAAGCTGCTGTCGGCAGGCGCCGGCGCATTGCGCTGGTTGTTGCCGCCGCCAAAATCGTTGCCACCACGGTTGCCGTAATCATTGCCGCCGCCGCGATTGCCATAATCGTTACCGCCACCGCCGCGCTGGTTGCCGTAGTTGCCGCCGCCCTGACGCTGGCCACCACCACCCTGGGAGCGCTGGTAACCACCGCCACCGCCCATACCGCCGCCACCTTCACCGGCATTGCCACCGAGCATCTGCATTTCAGCGGCGATGATGTCGGTGCTGAAGCGCTCGACGCCATCCTTGTCGGTGTACTTGTCGGTGCGCAGCGAACCTTCGATGTAGACCTGACGACCCTTCTTCAGGTATTCGCCGGCAATCTCGGCCAGACGGCCAAACAGCTTCACGCGATGCCACTCGGTGCGCTCCTGCTTCTCGCCGCTCTGCTTGTCGGTCCACTGCTCGGACGTGGCGATACGGATGCTGGTGATGGCCGTACCGCTGCCCGTGTAACGGGTTTCCGGGTCCGCGCCCAGGTTGCCGACGATAATGACCTTGTTGATACCGCGTGCCATGGATGGATGTCCTCTGTGAGCCGGCGGCACGTTCTAGGGCCAGTTGCCGCCGGGGTTAGTTGGGTGCCCATGATAGCCGGCAAGCCCCGGAAAGCGGAGCACCCGCCGACCACTTCCAGGCCGCCAGCGTTCAGCCGGCAAAGGTGTCAGCCAAGTGGTTCATATGCTGGATGATTTTTGTGCAAGACTGGTCAGAACGGCAGCGTGCCACCGCCCCCAGGTCCATAGCGGATCGACAGCCTCCTCAACCCATACCACGGCAATGGGTCCAAAATAGCGACTGTCGAACGACTGCGGCTCGGTCACGGACATCACCCATAGTTCATGCTCGGACAGCACCAACCCATGGCCTGTCAGGTCAGGTAGGGGACGCCCGCTCGCGTCATGCTGCAATGGCAGGCCGAGAGGTAGACGACGACCATTGACGCGGACACCGCTGGCATCGATGTCGATCCGGTCTCCCGGTAAGCCGACCACACGCTTGAGCAGCGGCATGTTGCCCCAAGCGCAGTGCCCCTTCGCCACATATCCCCGCTCAGCGGCCAACGCCACGCCCCCACCGTGGGCGGACAAAACAGGACATGGCTGTCCCGCCTTATTGGATTGTCGTTCGCCAGGTAAATGTCCAGCGGGACGCTCGGTGACAGGTTGCCCCTGCCACCGAGCCATGCACCCACGCACATGACCAACCATGCAACCGCGAGCGCGCCTGACAGACAGGTCACGCATCAAGACAGTTACGCCTAAACACGCAAACGACGACATCCGTCATGTCGATTCGCGCGATATGCGAAGCCCTAACCATCAGCTTTTCCACCATGGTCCGGCTGCGGCATCTCTGGATCGACATCGTGCGTGGGAAACTGGGCGGAAAGCCATTGCGCCCATTCAGCTGCCTTGGGCAGGAGCTTTACCCGGTACCGACGGCTATGCACCGGAGTTCGCGGGTGATAGTTGGATACTCTAGTCCAGGTATCACCTTTGTCATGCTTCAGATGCATGCGCAGTCGCCACGCCGCCAATTGAAAGGGATAGCATCCCGGCGCCGCCACGGCATCGACCGTAATCCCTTAACGGGCCAGATCTTTCAGGTAGGCGGTATTGAACTGCATCGCCCCAACATCATGCGTGCCGTTGGCATTGTGGGCGCGCTGACCGTGGCGCCCTCCTTCCTGCTGGGCAACGGCCAACACAATGGTTGACCGGCACGTCGTAGCTCAAACCAGCGATAATCGAACACACGACCATTTCCTGCTGCTGCGGTGGCAACTGCGGCAGGTCAGGCATCATGATCGGCTGCCTTCATCGGAAGGCCGCCTGCTATCTTCGGATTCAGAAGCGCCGCACTCCGTGCTCCCTTTAACCGGAGACTTGCGCTCGTTCTTCGGCAGCGTAACGTTGGCCTGGACTTTTTCTGTTGCCTTGGCTCGCGCTTTTTTCTTTCGCTTCGGGTTGGTTGTAGCCTCTCGCCCTGTCGCTGCAGCCGGCCAGGCTGCCTTGTCTTGCTGTGCGGCACCTGACACGGAACGTGCGCGTAGGCTCCCAGGCAACTAAAGAGTTTGCACCCTTCGCCCGGATTCAAAGGATTTCGTACAGTTCTTGCCGTCATAGCCAAATAAGACGCTTTCGTATCATCTGCAATTGTCGCGTTTCACTTGATGCAGCAGTAACACACGCATGCGATGCAGATGCGATATCGGAAAAATTAAACAAGCGTTTGTATAAATTTCTGGCGTTCGAGCTTTTGCCGGCGAACGGCGCGGCCAGTACGCACGCGTGTCACACGCTATTCATCGCCCAGGAAACGGTAGCCAACTCCCGTTTCCGTCTTGAGCCAGCGAGGCTGCCCTGGATCGTCAGCAAGCTTCTGCCGCAGCTTGCCGACCACGATACGCAGATAATGGGTGTCTTCCACGTGTGTGGCGCCCCAGATATCGCGAAGCAGGATCTGCTGTGTCACTACGCGGCCGCGATGCTTGAGCAGCAACGCCAATACGGCGTACTCCTTGCGCGTCAACGAGAGCACTTGGCCGTTCAGGCTGACTTCGCGCCGGGCCAGATCGATCCTGAGCTTGCCATCATCGTAAAACGGTGTGGCTTCCGCTTCACCGGGCCGATTGCGTAGCAACGCACGCATGCGTGCCATCAGCTCCTGGATGCCAAATGGCTTGGTGACATAGTCGTTGGCGCCCCCATCGAGAGCGCGGACCTTTTCTTTCTCCGTGTCGCGCACTGACAAGACCAGCACCGGCACCTGCGACCATTGGCGCAACTCCACCAGCACCTCGTGTCCTTCCCGGTCCGGCAGGCCCAGGTCAAGGATGACGACGTCCGGCGATCGGGTAGCCGCCAGCGCCAGGCCGGTTGCTCCGTCCGGCGCCAGCAGCACATCGTAACCTTCCGCACGCAGCCCGATGTCGAGGAATTTGCGGATCTGCGCCTCGTCGTCGATCACTAGAACGGTGCGTATGGCAGCGGTCATGCGGCAGGCTGATCCGGAAGTGGCAAAGTGATTCGAATGGTCGTTCCAACGCCGTCGCCAGGCAAGGCCTCGACGTTGCCACCATGCGCCCCGATCATACCGCGGCAGATCGCAAGCCCCAGGCCCGTGCCGTTGGCACCACGGTCGCCACGCGCCACCGAATAGAACATGTCAAAGATGCGCGCGCGCTCCGCTTCCGGGATACCTGGGCCACGATCCATGATGTCCAGCGTGATCTGGCCGCGCTCCGGATGACTGCGCACCAACACGCGAATCGGCTGATCGGCGGGCGAGAAGCGGGCCGCGTTCTCAAGGATGTTGAATAACGCTTGTTCTATCAGCGCCGGATGCACGTAGAGCAAAACGGTATCGCTGGGCAGCGCGGTTTCCACTTTCTGGTCAGGAAACAGTTTACGCAGCCGGTTGACCGCGGCTGCCACGATCTCGGCCGTATCGGTCCAGTCACGATTGAGCTTGAGGGTGCCATGACCCAGACGGGTCATATCCAGCAGGTTCTGGATGTAGCGATCCAGTCGCTGCCCCTCGCCAAGAATGGCGTCGAGCAGTTCCTGGCGGTCACCTGGCGAAAGCTGGTCACCATAACTGGACAGCGTGCCGGCCGAACCGATCATCGAGGCCAGTGGAGAGCGCAGGTCATGCGACACCGACGAGAGCAACGCATTGCGCAGCCGTTCGGTCTCGCCTTGAACACGCGCACCCTCAAGCTCGTCGGCCAACCGAGCACGCTCCAGCGCCTGACCGATGTCCTGTGCCATCGCCAGGGCCAGGCTGCGCCGGTCCGGCGCCAGTTCGGCAAGCGACATGTCGAAGCGCAACGCGGCCACGCCCAGCCCTCCGGCTTCGCCCCCCAGTGGCAGCATCCAGCACGGTGCGGCGTTCAAGGTATCGGTGTAGCGCCCCGCCTGTTCGGCGTGCTGTGCGCACCACTCGGCGGCGGCCTGGTCCTGTGCGGTAAGCTTGAAATCGCGCGGCGCCGATGACGACACGCGCAGTACCTGGGATTCATCGCGCGCCAGCATGGCTGCGTCGCAACGCAAGGCCTGGGCCAATGCAACCGCGCCCACGTCGCGAATGCCAGCCGCATCGGTGCTGATCGACAGACGCTGGCCCAACGCCAATAGCGCGCGGGCATGCGCATGCGCCGCGCGCATGGACTCCACCTGGCTGGCCAGTCGTGTGGCCAGGCGACTGCACACCAGGGCCACCACCAGGAACAGCGTGACTGCCAGCACGTCGTCCACATTGGCGATCGCCAAGGTGTATCGAGGCGGCGCGAAGAAGAAGTTGTAGCCCAGGAAGCAAAGCACTGCCGTATAGACCGCAACCGCCATGCGGGTCCGGGTGGCAACGACCAGCACCGCGGTAAGAAAGATCAGCGATAGGTTGGCCACCGACAAATAGCGGTCGGCAATAAAGGACAAGCCGAAAGCGACCAGCGTCGCCAGCGTCGCGAAAGCATACTCGCTGCGCCTGCCTTTGCCCCCTGGCATGCGCAGGCGCCGGCGCGCCTGCGCGCGCTCGGCGGGCGTGGCGATAATGGTCAACTCCAGATGCGCGCCATACTTGAGCAACTGCTGGGTGAGCGAACGCCCGAGCATGCGCGCCAGCGGACGCTCGCGGGTGCGCCCCAGGATGAGCTGGCCAATGCCCTCGCGATCGGCGTGGGCAATCAGCTCATCGGCAATCGCGTGCCCGCGCAGGATCACGGTATCACCGCCCAGGCGACGCGCCAGTCGCATCGCGGCATCCAGTCGCTCTCGCCGCGCCTTGTCCAGATCGCTGCCGGTATCGACGAAGGCGACGCTCCATGGGGCGCCACGACGCTCGGCGATACGCCGTGCCACGCGTACCAGGTACTCGCTCTGAGCATGTCCGTCGATTGCAGCGAGCACACGCCGGCGCACCGGCATGGCGCCACCCTGTGCAAGCATGTGTTCGCGCAGATCACTGTCGACATGGCCGGCTACGGTGTCGACAGCCAGCTCGCGCAGCGCCACCAGGTTGGTCGGCGAGAAGAAC
>NZ_DASVMI010000054.1:0-38715 GCF_036384435.1 Dyella sp.
TTGCGACCAGTCCAGGTTGCTCTTGGCCTTGGGGTCGGGCATGAAGGCATTGGCATAGGGATCGATGCCGATGCATACGACATGGCGCCTGATCAGCCCGCGAAAAAGACGCTGAAGTGCCTTGTCTCCCTTTGCCAGCGGAATATACGGCCATACCTGGGCGGAAGAGTCGCGCATCCACATGGCATCGATATCGCCGGTCACTACGAAGGTATCGATGTGGCCGTCGAGCGTGCCCACGTCCACGGTGGTGTCGAGGGTATTGGGATAGCAGTTCTCGAACATCCAAGCTAGCTCGGGATCGGCGATTTTTGCCTTCGTCTGTGCGATTACACGCTCGACCGCCTCGCTGGTGAACTTGCGCCTGGCCACGGGTGGACGGCGGCTGGTGAAAGATGTGCTGCTTTTGGTGGGCATGGCGAATGCACCTCCATTCACGGTGGCGATGGCCGGAGCCAGCGCCATGAATTTCAGCAAGGAACGGCGTGACGTGATCATGGCGAGTTCTCCTTGCCTGGGCGTGTCACGGCGTCCACCAGTGAGGTCAGGTGCAGGTTGCGTCGGAGCTCGTCCGCGCTCGCCTGACTGTCTACCTGGATGTCGACATGCTCGCCGGGCAACAGGTCGAATGCATTGTCCGACAGGCGGGCATCGGGATCGCCCACATCGATCCATATGCCGCGCGCCAGATGTTTGGTAGTCACGCGCAGCAGCTTACCGCCCTCCAGCCATTGGGCAGTCAATCCAGGGTCGGCTGGCAGCGTCAGATCCTTGGCCAGTCCGAAGTAAAGCAGGTGGCGCGCCATCGGTTTATCGCCCTCGAGTACCTCAAAGGACACCACGGTGCGCTTGGGATCGGCACCATGGAGTAATTGCGCATCCGTCAGCTTGTCCAGGGGCGTGCTGGATAAAGCGGCCACGTCGAGCGACTTGCTGGCCTGGCGCAGCAGCTTGCCATCCATGTCATAGACGCGTGTGCGCACCTGGGCCACGAACGCGCTTGTACGATCGGAAACGACCCAGACCTCGGTCGTGCCATTGCGGCGGATCGGTACCACGCTGACCGGCGCGTAAAAGCGACGCGCGTGGTATTGCAGCGCTTTCCAACGGCCGAAGTAGTCGATACTCGACCACGACGGGCCCGGCCAGACATCGTTGAGCTGCCAATACAGCGAACCCATGCTCTGCGGGCGTGACGCGCGAAGATGTTCGGCGGCCAGTTCGATGCCTTCGGCCTGCATGATCTGGCTCAGATAGACGAACGAGGCGAAATCCTTCGGTTCGCCGTAGCGCGCACGGATATAAAGCAAGGCGCGATCGTTACCATTGCCGTTGGCAAACTTCTGGTGCGCACGCATCACCGGCGAGTTGGGGGAGCGATCTTGCGGCAAGGTGAAGCTCTCGATCGTCGGCATGACCGGGAACGACTGCAATCCGTATTCGGATTGGAATCGCGGCGTGGTTTCCAGGTAATTCTCGATCGGCTTGGAGCCAGACCATACGTCCCAATAGTGATAGTCGCCGTCAGTCAGCACATTGGCGGGACCATCGAAGTCGGTACTGGGGGAACTGGCCCAGTAAGGCACGTCCGGCGCCAGGCGATGGGCAACGCCGCGCAAGGTATGGTCGAACAACTCCTTCATGCCTTGTTCGACTTTGGCGCGCTCGTCGGCGGAGATGGATTGGCGGAACGTTTCTCGGTCCGGCCACGCTTCCCAGCCCGTCTGCACTTCATTGTTGCCGCACCACAGTACAATGCTTGGATGATTGCGCAAACGAAGCACTTGCTCGGTGGCTTCGATCTGGGTGTTCTTGCGGAAGGCTTCGTCATAGGGCGGAATGGCACCGCCGAACATGAAATCCTGCCAGATCATGATGCCGAGCCGGTCAGCCATCGCGTAGAAGTCGTCGCTCTGATAGTAGCCTCCGCCCCACATGCGCAACATGTTCATGTTGGCATCGCGCGTGGAGGTGAGGATCTGTTCCATGCGGGCGTGCGTCACCCGTTCGGGGAAGCTGTCGAAGGGAATCAGGTTCGCGCCTTTGGCGAATATCGGCACGTCATTGATCACAAAGGCAAAGCTGCGACCCCATGCGTCCTTGTCACGGCGCAGTTCGACACTGCGCAGGCCGGCGTCACGGTTGGCGCTGGCCTGGATCGTGTCGCCCGTGGCGATCTCGACGCGGAAGCGATACATGTTCTGCGCACCGTAGCCGGCGGGCCACCAGCGTTGTGGATGCGCGATGCTTACGGGAAGTGACAGCGCGTTGTCGCCGGCCTTGAGCGTGACGTCCTGGCTGGTTTGGCCGCGGGTGCCATCCGGAGCCGTCCAGCTCAGGTTGACCTTGGCTGCACCGCCCTTGTCGGTTTGCAGTTGGACTTCGGCGGTCAACTGCGCTTTGTCGGCGTCGACATGCGGTTGGGCAATATGAAAGTCGTCCAATCGCAGTGTGTCCCAGCTCTCCAGCTTGATCGGCTGCCAGATACCGATCGTGACGTAGCGCGGACCCCAGTCCCAGCCGTACTGGTAGTTGGCCTTGCGTACGTAGTTGGACGTCTGTTTACCTTTGGGCTCATCGCCGAAGGCGCTATCGAACTCGCCGGGCAGCGCATAAGGCTGTTTGAGGAGCCAGGGCAGCAGCCGCGCGATGGGTGAATGCAGGTGCACCACCAGGATATTGCTGCCGGCATGCAGTTGGCTCTTTGCCGCGACGCGCCAGTGCCGGAACATATTGTCGGTGCTGACCAGCGGTTTGCCGTTGAGCTCCACGTCGGCAAAGGTGTCCAGGCCTTCGAACACCAGTTCCACGTGGTCGCGCGCCAGCGTTGCCTGATCGACATCGAACTGCAGTTTGTAGTCCCAGTCGGAAAGCCCGATCCATTGCAGGCTGGCTTCGTTGTCGCGGTAGAACGGATCGCCAATCTTATGATTGGCCAGCAGATCGGTCTGTGCGTTGCCTGGCACGGTGGCCGGCAACCAGGCGTCCTGCCCGGGACGCTGCGCGGCCTGTCTTGAGCCTGGCGTCATCCGGAATTGCCAGCCCTTATCGAGCACACGTGTCGTCGTGGAGGCGAGGGCGTTGCCGCCGGTGGAGAGCATCAGGGCGGCCAGCAGGCCGAGGGAGAGACGTGTCATCGGTGACAAGGCATGGCGCTCCACAGCAACGGTAAAACGTGTTATCGCATGAAAACGGTCCGAAGTTGACGATGTTTCTCGGACGCGTACTAAACAAGAAAAAAAACCGGGCACGCAGGACAAGCCTGGGCCCGGTGAGGGGTTACAACTTCAAACCAAGATTGATGGTATAGGTGCGTCCGTTTTTGTACGCATTGAGTGGCTCGCTAGGCACGTTGTTGTAGACGACGTAGGTTTCGTCCAGCAGGTTGGTGCCGTCGAGCGATACGCGCAGGTGGTCGTTGATCTGGTAGCCGACCGAGGCATCGAGTTCGCGGAAAATGCCTGTGATCTGCGCCGACTGGAGCTGCGCGATCTGCGTAAAGTAGCTCGAACGCCAGCTATAGGTAACACGCGCACTCCATGGGCCGCGCTCGAAGTAGGGCGTCAGGTTGAAGGAGTTCTTCGAGTTGTATGGCAGCGGGAAGGAGTTGCTGGTATCAGCATCGGAATAGGTGTAGTTCGCCAGCATGCCGAAGCCGTAACCGAAGTTGCCCTGGTAGGTCAGCGACAGCCCCTTGACCTTGGCGACACCGGCGTTGACAGGAATCTCCATCTGGTACACCGATTCCTTCTGCTCGGTGAGGTTGTAGTAGGTTTGCGGCACGTTGGTGTTGAGGATGTAGCCGGAGATGCGGCGGAAGAACAATTCTGCGGAGAGCAGGCTATTTTCGTTGAAATACCACTCGGCAGTTGCATCGTAGTTGGTCGACTTGTAGGGCTTGAGGTCGGTGTTGCCACCCGAGCCGGTCAGGGTGCGGTCATCCAGCGCAACGTACGGGGTCATTTGTTGGAAACGCGGGCGAGCGATGGTCTTGGCCGCGGCAAAGCGCAAGGTCAAGTCGTCGCGCACGTCGTAGGCGATATTGAACGACGGTAGCCAATCGTTGTAGCTGCTGCGCTTGTCCACCGGAGCGTATTGGTTGTTGCCGATGCTCTGGAAGCCAGTCACCACGTCGCGCGTATGGAAGTAGCGCACGCCGAGGTTGCCGCGGTAGTGGTCGCCACCGAAATCGCCCTGCACGTAGAAGGCACGATTCTGTTCGGCGATGCCGTAGGTAGCTTTCGGGTCCATGGGCGCGCTGTCGTACAGCGATTGCACGTAATTCTTCAGCCCGCCGCGGCTGATCTGTGTCCAATCGCTCATGCTTGGCGTGGCATCGAGCCCGTCCAGATAACCACCAGGCGTGCCACCGCCAGCCAGGTCGGCAAGCGTGACGCCACTGCCATCGGGCGAGGGAATATTGGCTGCATAGCCGGTCTGGCCGTTGTAGTGATTACTGGATTTGATGCCGAACTCGATTTCATTGAGCGGACCCCAGGCCAGGTCATGATTGAAATCGGCCTGGAAGTAGCGTTCGCGGTCATAGGCTGGCGCATAGCTGAATCCGGCGCCATGCGCGAGCATCTGTGTGGGGTCGTTGGGACTGTTGAAGTTGATCTGCGGATGTTGGCCCGCAAGATTCCAGTTGTAGCCGCCAAAGCCCTGGAATTGCACGTTGTAGATGCCTTGCGACCCGCCAGTCGAGCCGGTGTAGCCGATCTGGCTCGATGCATTCCAACCGTCGCCGTGCCAATCGGCGCGTAGCTGGGCCGAGCCGGTATTGACCTTGGAATAGCGTTCATAGCCATCCAGATAGGTGGGAGCATTGGGACCGTATGCTCCGCTGGTCGCCAAGCCGTTGCCATTGAAATTCAGGGCGGTGGCATACGGTGCGCTACCGGACCAGTCGCCGTAGCGGCTCTGGTTGTAGTTGTTGAATTTCTCGGTGACGAAAAGGCCGGTAAAGTTCAGCTCGAAATTCTTGTTCGGAGCCCATTGGATACCGGTCGATACGCCATCGCGCTTGCGCTCCTGTTGGAACAGCGCGGTATTGATCGCAGTGGGATACACGCCTTTGGTGCCCGGGGGAACCACTGTAGGCGAAAATTGGTGATTGGGGTCGGTATCGCTGGGATCACCAACGCGCTGGTAACCGAAGATTTCGGTGCCTTCGCGATAGATGATCTTGTCCGCGTGCATCACCGAGCCGAGCACGCCGAAGGTGTTGTCGTTGTTCTTCCAGCTATAGAGCACCGATGCATTCGGCTTGCCCTTGTCGGCGCGATCGTTGTAACTGTAACTGACGTTACCCGTGAGCGTATTGGCCGGCAGGTCCAGCGGGCGACGGGTGTTGATGATCACCGTGCCGCCGATCGAGCCTTCGTCGATTCGAGCCTGGGGAGTTTTGTAGACCTCGGCGGTGCCGATGATCTCCGAGGTCAGCAGGCTATAGTTGAACGAGCGGCTATCAGGGTTGTTTGGGTCGGAGGTCCAGTTGGTCGAGGCCAGCGTCTGGCCGTTCAACAACAGGCGGTTCAAGGCCGGATCGGTGCCCAGAATGCTGACTTTGTCGCCTTCGCCAAAATTGCGGTCCACGCTGATGCCAGGCAGGTGCGACAGCGACTCGGCGACATTGGTATCGGGAAACTTGCCGACATCTTCGGCGGAGATCGCATCGACGATGGAATCGGCGTTGCGCTTGAGGTCCAGCGATTTTTGCAAGCTCGCGCGAATGCCGGTGACGGTGACGCCTTCAAGCTGTGTAGCCTTGCCCTCGTCGGCCTTCGGTTGTGCGCTGGCGGTCGGTTGTTGAGTTGTCTGGCCAGTAGTGGTGCCGGTGTCCTGCGCGAACGCTGCGCCGCTCAAGAGCAACGCAGCTGCAATACCCAACGATAAAGCGCTCTTACGATAAATCACGCGGACCTCCCTAAAAAAGACGCGCGCTTGCGTGTTGTTCGAAGGACACAGATCTGGGGATGACGCATGTCCCGTTTTTTGTGATGAACCCGCCTGCACCGCCGAATCGGCAGCGTGCTGATGGTTCGTCACGATGGTTTTCGCCTACAGCGAGCGACACGCGTTATCAGATGGCTGGCCCTCGCTCACGTTGGAAGCACCGTATCGAGTGGGGGCGTGCCAACGTGCGCTTAGGGAGGTGCCACGGCCATCCGGGTGCCCCCTCCGATAGCAGGCGGGCCGCCATCGGTTGGGCCATTCTTGGTGTGCGCCGTTTGCCTTGTCAATAAAAATTTCACTCGATCTAAAAATTTTGGCGACGTTGCAAAGTGTTGATTTTGTGAATAAAACACGGTTCGCTGTTTTTTGCGATGCAATAAAAGGGACGCCATATTTGGATCGATTCAATCCCTGCTGCGCCGGGGGGCGATCGCGGCACTGCGAGTCGCTTGCGAGGATTGCCCTTACTGACAAAGAGTTGCGAGCCACGCGCTCGAGTTCGGTCGCTGGGCCGCTGCCGCGATCAGGCAATGTTGCGTCGCGACGAAATTGGTGGGGCGTACGACGCACTCACCAGCGTTGCTCGCTCGTCCTGGGCAGCGAGTCGTGGCGCGCGATGACACGTAACGCTGGCGAGGAGTGACGATGCCTGCGCAATAGGAGTGGTGATCCGCCAGTCAGCGCATCGGCGGAAATACAAGGTTGATTTGCAACGTCATCACGGACCTGTCATTCCACTGATGATGCCGGGAGATTGTCGGTCATGCCCGAAGCGTTCTGGAGACGTCTGATGTGACGTGCTATGAGGAGATCATATCCAGGCTGACCGATGGGCGTTGCGGTGTCCCGGCGATGGCTCGTGTCACGCGATGAACGACCAGCAGGAACGTCGCCGCAGCCAGAAGCCAACTGGTTCGACGGTCAGGATGACACGCAGTGGCGTGGCCATGCGCAACAGTAGGTGCGTTCGTGGCGGCTGCTTCATGGTATCGATCGTCCCTTCCTTGGACTTGCATCAGCCTGCATGGTTCTTGATATGGCCTGAGCGATACAGCCGCCATTGTCGGCGGCTGATGGTACCGGCCACGATGATCAGGCATACATGCTCGATGCCGGAAATCAGCGAAAAGCTGATCAGGCTCAGGCCTGTGTAGTGCGGCGCCATGTAGGGATCGCCAATCGCACGCCATTGCAGGCACGCAGGCACGACGATCGCGCCGGAGGCCGCGGCACACCACACCTTCCATAGCCGCATGGAACCGGGGTCGCCATCGTCGGTCAGCACGTGGTAGAGGAAATAGATGACGTATGCGGCGCTGATCGTACAAAAAAGCGCCAGGCCCATCACGATCGGATTCAGCTTGTACAAGGCGTTGACGATAGCCGCGTTCAGTGCACCCAAGCCAGCCACGATGAGCACGACGACGTGATGCGCGGCCCGGCGATGCAAGGCACGCTGGTTACCTTGGATCAGCCATAACCAGAACGACAAAGCCAGCAACAGCACGAGACTGGCGCTGAACAGGGCGGCGATGAAGCTGGGCTTCAACGCAAAGGTACTGATCGCGTAGAGCTGAGTGGAGAAGGCGTTGTCGAAGTAAGGACCGAGCCAGGGCAGGGCGGCGAGTATCAGCATGACCGCGTGCAGGGCCAGGAAAATCTGCAAGA
Source organism: Dyella sp. (assembly GCF_036384435.1). Lineage (GTDB taxonomy): Bacteria > Pseudomonadota > Gammaproteobacteria > Xanthomonadales > Rhodanobacteraceae > GSA-30. The sequence goes on from NZ_DASVMI010000054.1 coordinate 7,624, forward strand.
AACGCGTGGCACCGCCAGGATTGCGAAAAGGTTGCGCTGCATGGTCGTCGGTGACGGCCGTTGTTGGCCGCTCATACGGCGAAGTAGGTTCCAAGCTCGACCCCCCCGGTCGTTGTGTCATGCACGGTCGCCATGCATCTGTGCCGGATCGCTCCGTCAGGTCATGCGTAGCGTACGTCCATAGCTGTGTACTTCGTCGACCAGCACTTTGACGTGCTCCGGGTCGACCTCCGGCGTGATGCCGTGTCCGAGGTTGAACACATGACCGGGATGGTTGCCATAGCTATCCAGCACCGCGCGTGTCTCCCGCCGAATGGTATCCGGGTTGGAACGCAATACGGCCGGATCGAGATTGCCTTGCAGGGCAACCTTGCCAGCGACCGCGCGACGTGCCTGGTCGAGGTCGATCGTCCAGTCCACCCCCAGTGCCGCGCAGCCTGTATCGGCCATGGTCGGCAGATGCATGCCAGCACCCTTGGAAAACAGGATCACCGGGAGTTCTCGTGCGTGCGCGTTGGTCTTGAGTGTGTCGACGACCTGCGCCATGTAACGCAATGAAAATTCGCGGAACGGAGCCGGACCGAGCAGGCCTCCCCAGGTATCGAAGATCATCAGCGCCTGCGCCCCAGCGACAGCCTGCGCAGCCAAGTATTGGGCGACGGAGCGTGCCAGCACGTCGAGCAGGCGATGGGCCAGCGCAGGTTCGTTCCAGCACATGGCCTTGAGTGTGGCGAAGTCGCGCGATCCCTGGCCTTCGACCATGTAACAGGCCAGGGTCCAGGGACTGCCCGAAAAGCCGATCAGCGGCACCCGGCCTTGCAACTCGCGGCGAATCAGGCGTACCGCATCGGTGACGTAGCGCAGTTCGCCTTCCATGTCCGGCACGCCCAGCCGATCGATATCGGCTGCGTTACGAACGGGACGGGCGAATTGCGGCCCCTCGCCAGCAGCGAAGGACAGGCCCAGTCCCATCGCATCGGGCACGGTGAGGATGTCCGAAAACAGGATGGCCGCATCCAGGTCGAAGCGCTCAAGGGGCTGCAAGGTGACTTCGCAGGCCAGTTCGGGATGCTGGGCCAGCGCCATGAAGCTGCCGGCGCGCGCACGCGTGGCACGGTATTCAGGCAGATAGCGGCCGGCTTGGCGCATGACCCAGATGGGCGTTGTATCGGTCGGTTCGCGACGCAGCGCGCGCAGGAAGCGGTCGTTCTTCAGGTCCTGATTCATCATCGTCCGTATGGGCCATCCTGGCCTTGGCTGAACATCACACGGTAACCACGCTTGAGTTGCGCATCGCGCGTCTTCTCGAACGCGGCAATGGCTTCGTCGCGCTCCAGGTACTGGTCGCGCTTGAGGGTGGCGCGGCCGCCCTGGGTGCCGGTTTCGCGATAGAGGGTCCAGCCGCCGAGCAGGTCCTGCTCCAGCACGATCTGGACGTAGCGCGGGGCCTCGGCGGCGCCGGGCGCGGTTTGCATATAGATACGCATGGGGTGTGGAGTTTAGCTGGTTGCGTGGCGGCTCGTATCGTCCGCCGATCGTCGGGCGCCAGTGGCCGGACTCGTCAGTACAGCACGGCCAGCACCGCCGATTCGTCTACCCCCGTCACGATCTCGGCGCGGCCGATGCCCCGCCAAAGAATCAGCCGAAGCTTGCCTGCCAGTGTCTTCTTATCCAGGTGCATCAGGCCGAGCAGGACATCCGGCTGCATGCCTGCGGGAATGGTCGTGGGCAAACCGACGCGCCCGAGCAGTTGGCGCAGGCGTTCGGTGTCGGTCGCATGGCTCATGCCCAGGCGTTCAGACAGGCGTGCTGCCAGCACCATGCCTACCGCCACGCCTTCGCCATGCAGCAATGTGGTGTAGTTGCCTGCCGTCTCCAGGGCGTGACCGAAGGTGTGGCCCAGATTGAGCAGGGCGCGTTCGCCTTGCTCGGTCTCGTCGCGCGCTACCACGCCAGCCTTGTAGCTGACCTTGCGCGCGATGGCTTCGATCAGCGTGGTCGTGTCGCGAGCCGCCAGGGCATCGGCGTTTGCCTCCAGCCATGCAAAGAAATCCGTATCGCCGATGGCTGCACCCTTGATCACTTCAGCCAGGCCGGCGCTGTATTGGCGATCTGACAAGGTGGCCAGTACATCCGTATCGGCGATCACGCAGCGCGGCTGGTGGAAGGCGCCGATCAGGTTCTTGCCAGCGGGCAGGTTGACGCCGGTTTTGCCACCGACAGAGGAGTCGACCATGGCCAGCAGCGTCGTGGGCATCTGGATGAAATCGATGCCACGCATCCAGCAGGCGGCCGTGAAACCGGCCAGGTCGCCGACCACGCCACCGCCCAGCGCCAGGATGCATGCATCGCGGGTCGCGCCCAGGTGGGCCAGCGCCTCCAATGCGCGGCCGACGTTGGCGAAGGTCTTGTGGGATTCGCCATCCTCGAGCAGGAACGTGGACCACTGCATGCCTTCCAGTGCCTGCGTCACACGTTGCAGGTACAGCGGTGCAACCGTGGTATTGCTGACCACCAGCACGTGTCTGCCGCGCAAGGCCTCTCGCCAGCGCGCGGCGTCGCCCAGCAGCCCGGGACCAATGGAGACGGTATAGCTGCGATCGCCCAGAACGACGTCGATGTGGCGAGATGAAGGTGTATTGCTCATGGATCGAAGTGTGCTGGACATATCAGGAGTCGTGGTGAACCAGGACGGAGGCGGGAAGGCGCTGCCAGGACTGGTCGATCAACAGTACGCAACGGTCGCTGGCGGCGGGGACGCCCTCCAGTTCGCCGGGGATGGCAAGATCGGCGCTGTGCTCGTAAAGCGAGCCGCGCACCTGGGCCATGGCTTCCAGCTTTGCGCGACGATCGCCTGCCGCCAGGAGGGGACGCTTGGTGTCGCGGGCTAGGCGTTCGAGCTGTTGTTCGACGCTGGCTTGCAGCCAGATCACGTAGCCACGTTCGCGCAGCCATCGACGATTGGTCTCGGCCAGGATCGCGCCGCCACCAGTCGCCAGCACAATGCCTTCGTGCCGGGTGCAATCGTCCAGCAACATCGATTCGCGCTGGCGGAAACCGGCCTCGCCCTCGATTTCGAATACCGTGGCCACGTCGACTCCGCAATGACTTTCGATTTCGTGGTCCAGATCGATGAAGCGCAGACCATAATGCGCTGCCAGCCGCCGGCCGATCGATGTTTTGCCGGCGCCGGTCGGACCAACGATGAAGAGATTGCACGAGGGATTCATGCGTGGACTTTAGCAGCGAACGCGTCTTGATCGCCGGCTGCGGCGATCTGGGACAGCGCGTAGCACACCGGCTGGCGGCGGCCGGTGCGTCGGTCTGGGCCTTGCGCCGCCATCCGGGCACGCAAGAGGTGCCATGGCAATGGTTGCGTGGCGACTTGGCCAAGCCAGGCACATGGAGCTTGCCTGAAAGGATCACCCGGGTGGTGTTCTCGCCCGCGCCGGATGCGCGAGACGAGCCCAGTTACCGGGCGGTTTTCATCGATGGCCTGCATCATCTGATGGCGTCGCTTGATCACGATGCCTGTCACCGGATCCTGTTCGTCTCTTCCAGTGCGGTCTACGGTGAGCACGCCGGTGGCTGGGTGGACGAGGACACGCCAGCCAAGCCCATGGGATTCAACGGACGCGTGTTGCTGGAGGCCGAACGCTGGCTGGCCGCGCAGCCTGTGTCGAGCGTAGCCTTGCGGCTGGCCGGGCTGTATGGGCCTGGCCGCACGCAATTGATCGAGCGCTTGCGCGAGGGCAGGGCACGCGTTCCCCGCCTGGTGGGCCATTGGTCCAATCGCATCCACGTCGACGATGCCGCCTCGGCGATCGTGCACTTGCTGATGCAGGGCCCTGTTGCGCCGGTCTACATCGGAGCAGATGACACGCCGTTGCCACTGGCCGAGTTGTACGACTATCTTGCGGGCCTGATCGGTGTCCCACTGCCGGAGGCGGGCCCTGCGCCGCCCGGCGTGGGCAGCAAGCGGCTGGATAACGCACGCCTGCGCGCCAGCGGCTTTCGGTTGGCATGGCCCGATTCCCGCCAGGGCTATGCGGCGCTGATACGGCCTTGACGTACCCCTGGCTTGTAAGGAGCGACTCAGGTCGCAGCTTGGAGATTTTTAGAGCCCCAATCTGCGACTGCATCACAGATTGCATCGCGACTGAAGTCGCTCCGGAGCCTCGATCCGCCACCACGTCGCGAATCGCTTTGCCACGGCCCGAAGCGGTAGCGGGCGGGTGGTATTAGGATGCCTGGCAAATCCACGCCAAGGAGTTGCCTCATGCCTCAGCGCATCCAGCCCCACCTGGTCAGCACCAGTAATGAAATTCCGGGATATCGCATCGTGCGCCCGGTCGGCATCGTACGCGGCATTACCGTGCGTTCGCGCAGTGTCATCGGTAATCTCGGGGCGACCTTGCAGACGCTGATCGGTGGCAACATCACCATCTATACCGAGCTTTGCGAGAAGGCTCGCGAGGAAGCCTTCGAGCTGATGTTGCAGCATGCTGCCGAGCACGGCGCCAATGCAGTGATCGCCATGCGTTATGACGCCAACGATGTTGCCGAAGGGGTGACGGAGGTATTGGCTTACGGCACGGCGGTATGGGTAGAGCCTTCCACCTGAACCTTGAGGTCTCTGGCGCCGGCTGGCAACGTTGGCCCCCAGCCGGGTGCCAGGACGATCAAGCCGTCCAGCTCGAACACTGCATCGTCGGGGCCCAGGGCATGGATCACGCCATCGGCCACGCCGGCATCCAGCACATAGAGCGTATCGGGCTCGGGTTTGCCGTCGGCCAGCAGGCGTGCCTGCGTGTCGCGCGAACGGTTGAACTGCTTCCAGTTTGCGCGTGCGACCTGGATCGCATCCGTACCCATGCCGTGATCGTTGGCGTAGAAGGCCAGCCGCTCCCAGCCTGGCGCGACAATGCGGGGTGGGAACAATCGAAGTCGGTGATAACGCTGGCCTGCGCTGGCCCAGAACGGGCCCGTCAGCGGTGGCAGGTTGGATGCCTGTGCGCGCGCCGTCAGCATCTGGCGCAGGTTGCTGATACCTGGCGCCAGATCCCATAGCTGCAAGGCGGCCAATAGCACCAATACGGTGACGAAGGCGCGGGAGGGCAGCGCCCGGGCGAGTACGACGATCGCGCCGGTCAGCAGGGCGTAGTACGGCACCCAAAACAAGCGGCCCGTGGACTGAATCGGTAAATGGGTCAGCCGTTGCCACAGTGACACTGGTAGCGGCATCTGCCATTGCAGTGCGCCCAGCCCGACATGGGGCGTTATGGCAGCCAGGATCAGCAGCGCGGCAATCGCGGCCAGCGGCCAAAGCCTGCGCGTATCGGTGCGTTCGCGTCGGGTGCGCAACCATGCAGGGATGGCGATCAGGCAAAGCATGATTCCGCCGGCACCCAGGTAATTGAAGCCTTCGTATTCGCCCGGTGCCTGCTGCGCACGCAGGCCGAGGGCGGACCATCCTGCGCCGTCGAAGACTGCCAGCAGGTTCATCTTGTAATAGCCAAACCCGTCGCTGCCGCCGTCCTTGCCGGGTACCATGAAGAACCCCGCCAGCCATGCCGCGACCGCCGTCGCGGCGATGACCTGTGCCATCTCCGTCAGCACCAGGCCGCCAACTGGTCGCCAGCTCGCACGCCGGGTGCGCGCCGCATCCAGGGTGCGATCGAACAGGTCGGCGGCCCAGATCGCCGCGACCATGAAGAACAGATAGGCATGGACCACCATCGCCGCGGCCATCAGCAACGTCCAGCGTGTCCGTTGGCGTGGCGATGGTTGCAGATGGATCAGCAGAGCAGCCAGGATCATCCATTGCCCGAACAGCGCCATGTGGCCGCCCAGGCGAACCAGCATGGGCGGTGCCAGCAGGAAGAACAGGCAGCCGGCCGCGCGAGCCAGGGGGTGGGGCGTGGCGATACCGACCAGCCGCCAGGCCATGAGGCCTTGCAGGACGAAGCACAACGCCACCCACAAGCCGAAATACTGGAACGGTTCGGGCAACCATGCGGCGATCGGCTTGAGAGCCATCGCAAGCAGCGGGATGGAGTCGGAGTAGTAGACCGAGGAATGGAAATCCAGGCCGTAAGAGGGCGTTGCACCGGGCGGCAAGGTCCACGGATCGTGGCGATAGAACGCCCAGCCCAGGTAGCTCTGGGCCAGGTCGGCGTGCTGCAACCACAGGATGTTGCCGGGCGCGAGCATGCTGCCGCCTGTGACCAGCCAGCAGCAAACCAGTGCCAGGACGACGGGAAGCAGCCGGCTCAGGCCGGCGTGCCTCTTCAGCAAGGCCTGCATGCGATCAAAGGGGTGAAGCATCCGTGCCGGCTCACTCTAGTTGTGCGTGATGCCGGTGACATGACGCTGGTTGTCGTACTCCACGATGCTGTCGGCGAGGGCTGGCAGCGTCTGCAAGGCATGCCTGCTGAGCCGTTCGTAGTGCGCCAGGAAGCGCACCATCGCCTGAGCATCCATGGCCAGGGGCGCATGCCGCGCAAGGAGTTCCTCTTCCTGTTGGCTGCGCCATTGCCGCACGATATCCCAGCCAGGAGCCTGTAGCACGATCAGCGCATCCAGCTTGCGCCATAACGGTTGGTAGCCGCGCAACTGCTTGTTGACCCAATGCCGCCAGATGCATTCGGGGTCTTCGTCGCGCTCGAGCCAATTGAGCGGCGGCTCCAGAGCGGCTTGCAATTGCGGCCGGATGCCCAGCGCCCAGCCCTCCAGGATCACCAGCCTGGGCGGACGCATCACCTTGGGCCAGCGCGACGGCGGCAGGCGCGTATCGCGTCCCTTGTCGAAGCGCGGATAACTGACCGGCAACTTGTCCGAGGCATGGGGCAGGGCCGCCAGCACCGACAGCAGCAGCTCGATTTCATGCGTGCCGGGCACGCCCCGGGTCTTGAGGAGCGGGTGGATCTGGTGGGCCAGCAGCTCGCGCTCGCTGCGCGAGTAGTAGAAATCGTCCAGCGAAAGCACTTCTGTGGCCCAGCCGCGCGACTCCGCCTGGGCCTTCATTTCCCGGGCCAAGGTACTCTTGCCGCTCCCTTGCAGGCCGGAAAGACCCAGCAGGTAGGGGCGTCTGGTACGGGCGATGCGCCCTGCATACTGGTCGAGCAGGTGTTCGGCCAGAGCCGAATTCTGCATGCTAGCATCGGTATTCATGCGCGCCATGATGGCGCGAGACGGCCACGAATCAAGAGTTTCAATTCCCTATAACGTCATGTTGAACCAAGAAATTCTCGGTACCTTTCTCCAACTGCTCGACGAGGCCAAGGCATCGGGCGAGCGTGAACCCAATGCCATGAACCTGGCAACCGCCGACGGCGACGGCCGCATCAGTTCGCGCATCGTACTGCTGAAAGGCGCCGATGAGCGTGGTTTTCGCTTTTTCACCAACTACGGTAGCGATAAGGCCCACCAGCTTGCAGCTCACGGCCAGGTAGCCCTGTGCGTGCACTGGAAGGCGCTACGCGAAGGTGTGCAGGTCCGCCTGGAAGGGCACGCCCGCAAGCTGCAGGATGCCGAGTCAGACGCCTATTTCGCCAAGCGCCCGCGCGGCAGCCAGATCGGTGCCTGGGCGTCGTTGCAGTCGCAGACCTTGCCCGATCGCAACACCTTCGAGCAACGAGTGGCCCAGTATGAGAAGGAATTCGAAGGGCGTGACGTGACGCGGCCTGCACACTGGGGCGGGTATCTGGTGGAGCCGGACATGGTCGAGTTCTGGTATGGCGCTGAGTTCCGCTTGCACGAGCGCGTGCGCTGGGACCGACATGGCCAGACCTGGACCCATCGGCTTCTCTATCCCTGATGTCACTCGATTTCCCTCATGACCAGTCGCGCCCGCCCCGCCGAACACGTTGCCCAGCAGGGCTTTACCGTGCACAGCCGTGGGCGGGGCTTTGCCCAGATCAGTGATCAGGTTGCCGACGTGGTTGCCGCGTCAGGTGTGCAGATCGGCATCGCCCATGTCTTCGTGCAGCACACCAGTTGTTCGCTGCTGATCAGCGAGAATGCCGACCCCGTCGTGCGCGACGACCTGGAGCGCTGGTTTGCCCGCGCCGTGCCCGATGGCGATCCGATGTTCCGGCACGATGCCGAAGGTCCGGACGATATGCCCTCCCACGTGCGTTCGATCCTGACGGGCGTCACGCTTACCGTGCCGGTGCATGGCGGCAAGCTCGCCCTGGGCACCTGGCAGGGCATCTTCCTGTGGGAGCATCGCCACGAAGCTCATCAACGCCGGGTGCTGGTGACGGTATTGGGGCATTGATGGCGCGGCGTGGTGGCGGCGCCGTTTTCTTTCCAGTCCGTGGCGGTGAGGGACGGAACACGGGTTGTGAGGAGGCCAAGCTCGAGCGCTGGTGGAACCTTACTGCCTGGATGCAAGCACGCCGTCCAGCGCCAGTTTCGCCTTGAACCCGGCTTTCTCCAGGCGTCGGGCTACTTCGTTGGGCACGTCGCGATCGCTGGTGAGCTTGTTCGGGCTGCCCGTGTAGTGAAACAGGCGGCCACCGCGGCGAAGCACGCGGGCCAGTTGCTGGTAGAACGCCAATGAATAGAGTTCGCCGGCGATGCCGAAGCGTGGAGGATCGTGCAGCAGGGCGTCGATGGAGGCGTCGGCGACGCCCGTGATGGCTTCGGTCGCATCGGCATGCGTAAGGGTCAGGCGCCCGCCATGCGCGGGATCGCCCGGATCAGGCGACCAGGCGTTGATCGTGCGCAGCCACAGCACGTCCGGATTCTTTTCGAACGAGTGCACGTGTGCCACGCCGGCTTCCAGGCAGCAGGCGGCGAAGTAGCCCAGTCCACCGCAGATATCGAGCACCGTCTTGCCGCGTGGCTCGATCAGCGCCACCTTGCGGCGCGCGTCTTCCATCGGCGATTCCTTCTGCGAGGGCAGCATCTTGATGCCGTCGATCTCGAAGGTGGGCACGTCCCACTCGGTGGGTACCAGCTTGATCAGCGCATGCGTGAAACGCGAGACAGGCTCGAAATCCTCGCCGTCCCAGTAATAGATGGTGCGGTCCTTGATCTTGCCGGGATACGGATAGACCTGGCCGCGCCATTCCCAGCCGTCGGCAAGCAGGGTGGCGGTTCCCTGGCTGCGTGACAGATCCAGCGAACCGGACCAATCCCCGGCACCGGCGTCGCGTGTCTTGAGCAGGGATTCCCACGTGGGACGAGTAAGCAGTGGACCGTTGTAGTGCGACAAGAACCGTTCCTTCGTGCGGGCGCGTCAGGCGTGCCGTTGTGCCCAGCGGTGAATCACCTGTTGCAGCGCGTCCAGGCCGTCGGTGAGGGCGGCGGGGCCGGGTTGCAGGATGATCGGCGACTTTATTTCGTGGACCTCACCATGGCGCACGGCCGGGATGGCATCCCAGCCGGGACGGGCCATCACCTGTTCCGGGCGGAACCGCTTGCCGCACCAGGAGCCGAGAATGATATCGGGTGCCAGCGGGATCACCTCGTGGGCACTGGCAAGGATGCGCTGCCTGGCCAACGGCTCCTTCGCTTGTGCCGGAAAGATATCGTCGCCGCCCGCGATGCCGATCAGCTCGGCAACCCAGCGAATGCCGGTGATCAACGGCTCGTCCCATTCCTCGAAATACACCTTCGGGCGTCGCTTGAGCGTTACCGCGCGTCGTTGCGCGTCGTCCAGCCGCTGGCCAAGCTCACCGGCCAATTGCCGGGCACGTTCAGGCGCACCGACCAGAGCGCCCAGGCGCCGTACATAATCGAGGATGCCCTCCACGCTGCGATGGTTGGCGATCCACACTTCGACGCCGGCCTTGATCAGGGCCTGGGCGATATCGGCCTGGATATCGGAAAAGCCGATGGCCAGGTCCGGCTTCAGGTCGAGAATCTTTTCCAGCTTGGCGCTGGTGAAGGCGCTGACCTTGGGTTTCTCACGACGCGCCTGGGCCGGTCGAACGGTGAATCCGCTGATGCCGACGATACGATCCTGCTCACCGAGCAGGTAAAGCGTCTCGGTGGGCTCTTCGGTCAGGCAGACAATTCGTTCAGGGCCCATGGAACACGCATGCAGGGAGGTGGAAACCCGATTGTCCGCTGATGCGCCATCGGAAGGGAACCCGAGAGGCTCCGGCGACAGCCCGTACGAGAATGCATGGGCGTGGCCGGCGCGCGGGGGGCATGCCAATCCCCGTCGCGCCTATCCTTGTCAGTCGGACGGATCGGGACTCGTGCTACCCGATCCCTGCCACCGGCAAGATCAGTGGCAGGACTGCAACTGCGCGGCGATCTGCTGTGCCTGCCAGCTCTCCGGAGCGAAATGCGCCGTCAGCGGTTTCTCGGTGCTGATCGCGGCATCCTGGACCCAGTTCAGTTCGGTGCCCGGTGTGCTCAGTGCCTGGGCCACCCGCCACAGCGTCACCGCCGGCGCGCGTGAGCTTGGTTTGCTGGCGCGCTTGCCCTTCTTGCCCGTCGCGGGAGGCGCAGTCTCGGGCGCGGCCTGCGATACGGTGAATGCATAAGGCGCGCTGCCACGGCTGCCGTAGACGCCAATGGACACCAGGGGCGGGGCTTGCACCGAACCGGCCGAGATGTGTGCCGTGGGACGCTTGGCCCCCAACGACGCGGGGCCTTCGAAGCCGTTGAGATCGAAATTGAGTCGCGACGTACTGAGCAACTGCAACTGCATCGCCACACCGGCGCGCCCTGTCGCACAACCGATGGCCAGCCGTGCGTCGCGCTCGGTGCCGTCGGAGGTTTGCAGTTTGCCGTCGATAACGACCTGGGATGCATCTATGGAACCATCGGTCGCAGGCGTAGCCGCAAGCATGCCCGCGAACACCATCCATGCCATGGTGAACATCGAAAAAAGCCCCTGAGAAGAAAACGATTGCCGTTCTTGTCAGCCGGAGGGGAGCCCCACGGCCAGCTGCATACCGTAGCCGGTTAGCGGTGCAACTACCAGTAGCCGCAGCAGCACCAGAACGATCATTACCACCCAGGGTCCGAAGTCCAGCGCGCCACCGACCACCAGCTTGCCACGTACTGGCCGCAGCACCGGCTCGACCAGGCTGCTCATCAGGCGCAGCACCGGCTGTCGGCGATCGACCTGGAACAGGCTCAGCAGGGACCAGACGAAGATCAGCACCAGATAGAACACCAGAATGAAATCGAGCAGATCGGCCACGGCCAGCAGCAACAGGCCGGCAAAGCCCGGCATGCGCCCGAACAAGACGAACACCAACAAGCGCTTGAGCAGCATCAGCACCAGGGCCACCAGCACGGCGGCGAGGTTGATGCGGCGCCAGTTGGGCAATACCCGGCGGATCGGCGAAAGAACAGGGTTGGTAAACCGGTAGATGAACTGGCTCAGCGGATTGTTGAATTCCGCCCGACAGGCCTCCGCGAGCAAACGCAGTACCACGAGAGTGACCGCGGCGCTGAAGACAAGCTCCAGCAGGAACGAGAATGCATTCAGCATGTAGTTCATGCGCCGGTCTCCTGGTCCAGTGCGGCCGCCATCGCTTCGCCGCGGCGGGTGGCCGCAGCGATGGCGCGGGCCACTACGCGCGGCAACTGGTCGACGGCAAAGCTTTCCAGTGCCGCCTGCGTCGTGCCGTTGGGAGAGGTAACCTGCTGGCGCAGGACACCTGGATCTTCGCCGCTCTCGACCATCATGCGGCCGGCGCCAAGACAGGTTTGCGCCGCGAGCGCCCGGGCGGTTTCGCGCGCCATGCCCTGCGCCACGGCAGCATCCTCGAGCGCTTCAACCATGGCGAAGAAATAGGCTGGACCGGAGCCGGACACGGCCGTCACGGTGTCCATCAGCGTTTCGTCGTCGATCCAGCGCGTCTGGCCGACCGCATCGAGCATGTGTTGGGCCTGGGCGCGCTGGGCCGGGCTCACCCGGTGGTTGGCGTAAAGTCCGGTAGCGCCCGCGCCGATCAGTGCCGGGGTGTTGGGCATGCAGCGCACGATCGGCAGGCCATGGCCGAACCAGCGCTCCAGCTGGTCCACGCGGACACCCGCGGCGATGGAGATCAGCAAGGGGCGCTGGCGCTGCAAGGTATCGGCAAGCTCCGCTTGCAGGGTGGGCATGATCTGCGGCTTGATCGCCAGCAGCACCACCTCGGCATCGGCGGCTGCCAGGCGGCTTTCGCCGTAGCAGGCAATGCCGAATTCGCGGCCCAGCTCCTGCCGGGCCTCGGCGCGCGGCTCGGCCACGCAGAGGGTCGATGCCGGTATGCCGGTCTTGAGCAGGCCGCCGATCAGGCTGCGTGCCATGTTGCCGCCACCGATGAATGCAATACGTGTCATGCCATGTCCTTGCTTGTTCAGGTCTTACCTTAGCGCACCGGCCGAGGCCGCGGTCACCTGCGGTCATCGCCCGGATGCTCCCATTTTCACCTACCACGTTCGCACTTTGGGCATGGATCGGATGCAAAGGCTGGTGGGCTGCCCGCCACGGCGAGTAGTATCGACTCGCTGCATGGGGGCTGCGGCGCTGGCGCGTTCGAACGCAGCCGGGTCGGCTTGCCGCCTCCCAGGCCAACGATAAGTAGTGTTCAGTCAAAAGGTCTTCAGGGGGAATTGATGGATATCGCCGAACTGCTTGCCTTCTCGGTGAAGAACAAGGCATCGGACTTGCACCTGTCCGCCGGCCTGCCGCCGATGATTCGCGTCGATGGCGACGTGCGCCGCATCAACATCCCGGCGTTGGAGCACAAGCAGGTCCATTCGCTGATCTACGACATCATGTCGGACAAGCAGCGCCGCGACTACGAAGAATTCTTCGAGTGCGACTTCTCGTTCGAGATTCCCGGCCTGGCCCGCTTCCGCGTCAATGCGTTCAACCAGAATCGCGGTTCCGGTGCGGTGTTCCGTACCATTCCGTCCGAAGTGTTGACCCTGGAAGATCTCGGCGCGCCGCGCATCTTCCGCGAGCTGATCGAGCAGCCCCAGGGCCTGATCCTGGTGACCGGCCCCACCGGCTCGGGCAAGTCGACCACGCTGGCGGCGATGGTCGATCACATCAACAAGAACGAATACGGCCATATCCTCACCGTCGAGGATCCGATCGAATTCGTGCATACCTCGCAGAAGTGCCTGGTCAACCAGCGTGAAGTCCACCGCGATACCCATGGCTTCAACGAGGCCTTGCGCTCGGCATTGCGAGAAGATCCGGATTACATCCTGGTCGGCGAGTTGCGCGACCTGGAAACCATTCGCCTGGCGCTGACGGCCGCGGAAACCGGACACCTCGTGTTCGGCACCCTGCATACCAGTTCGGCGGCCAAGACCATCGACCGCATCATCGACGTCTTCCCCGCCGGTGAAAAGCCGATGGTGCGCTCGATGCTGTCCGAATCGCTTCGCGCGGTCATCTCGCAGACCCTGCTGAAGAAAGTGGGCGGCGGACGTATCGCCGCGCACGAGGTCATGGTCGGCATCCCGGCGATCCGCAACCTGATCCGCGAAGACAAGGTCGCCCAGATGTATTCGGCCATCCAGACCGGCCAGCAGCACGGCATGCAGACCCTGGACCAGAACCTGCTCGACCTGGTCAAGCGTGGCCTGATCACCCGCCAGCAGGCTGCCGAATACGCCAGGGCCAAGGAACAGTTCCGGTGATGTCACGGCACTCAGCGCAGCGGACCGGGAACTCGGCTTGGCAAGGCGAGCGTGGTGACTATTGTTTATTCAATGGGAAGGGCAGGCAGGTAGCCGTGGAAACCGTGGAGTTGATACTCTTTCCGGTTCCCGGTCCTGATGGCCTGATCCGGGGAGTTCGGTCATGAGTGATTTTGATTTCACCTCTTTCCTCAAGCTGATGGTCCACAAGAAGGCCTCTGACCTTTTCGTCACGGCCGGCGTCGCGCCGTCGATGAAGGTGCAGGGTCGTGTGGTGCCGATCACGCAGAGTCCGCTCACCGCGCCACAGGCGCGTGACATGGTGCTCAACATCATGACGCCCTCGCAGCGCGAGGAGTTCGAAAAGACCCACGAGTGCCAGTTCGCCATCTCCGCGCAGGGCGTGGGTCGTTTCCGTGTGTCATGCTTCTACCAGCGCAACTGCGTGGGCATGGTGCTGCGTCGGATCGAGTCGAAGATTCCATCCATCGAAGAGCTCAGCCTGCCGCCGGTCATCAAGCAACTGGCGATGACCAAGCGCGGTATCATCATCTTTGTGGGCGGTACCGGTACGGGTAAATCCACCTCGCTGGCTGCGATGGTCGGTTACCGTAACCAGAATTCCACCGGTCACATCATCACGATCGAAGACCCGATCGAGTATGTGCATAAGCACGAGGGCTGCATCATCACGCAGCGCGAGCTGGGTATCGATACCGACAGTTGGGAAAATGCGCTGAAGAACACGCTGCGCCAGGCCCCGGATGTCATCATGATCGGCGAAGTGCGTACCCGTGAAACGATGGAGTACGCGATCAACTTTTCCGAAACAGGTCACCTGTGCCTGTGTACATTGCACGCCAACAACGCCAACCAGGCGATCGATCGCATCCTGCATTTCTTCCCGGAAGATCGACGCCAGCAGTTGTTCATGGATCTGTCGCTGAACCTCAAGGGCATCGTGGCGCAGCAGCTCATTCCTACACCCGACGGCAAGGCGCGCCGTGTGGCGGTGGAAATCATGCTGGGCACACCGCTGGTGCAGGATTACATCCGCCAGGGTGAAGTGCACAAGCTCAAGGAGGTCATGAAAGAGTCGACCAACCTGGGCATGAAGACGTTCGATCAGAGCCTGGTCGAGCTTTACCATGCCGGCGAGATCTCCTATGAAGACGCGCTGCGTCACGCCGACAGCTCCAATGAAGTGCGCCTGCGCATCAAGCTGGCCCAGGGGGGCGATGCGCATACGCTCTCGCAGGGACTGGATGGCGTGGAATTGGAAGAAACTCGCGAAACCCAGAATTTCGGCGGCCTTTTCCACCGCTGACTACCGTTGCGAAGGCGACAAAAAAGGAGCCCAGTCGGGCTCCTTTTTTGTCTTGCATGGCCTTGAACAGGCCATTGGATTTAGCTGCTCGATTTGCTCGATGCAGCGGCACTCACGTTCAAACCGCTGGCATCGACGCTCTTGACGCCCTTGACCTTCTTGGCGATGGCCGTGGCGTGGGTCTTCTCGGCGACGGTGGCGACCGAGCCGGTCAAGGTGACCGTACCCTCAGTGGTAGTCACCGAGATATCGGTGGCCTTGACGCTCTTGCTGGCGGCAAACTCGGACTTCACCTTGGTGGTGATCCAGGCATCATCGAACTTGCCAGGCACGGTCTGGTTGCTGGTGGATGACTTGCTCATGCTCGACCCCGAATCCTGCGCAATCGCCTGCGACATCGGGATTGCAACAAAAGCAGCCATCAGGCCGGCGGCAATAAACGACTTACGGATGGACAAGGACATGGCGACCTCCTTTCGATGGAAACGAATGCTGTCTTTAACGGTAAGAGACAGACGGTTTGTCGAACCCGACAGTGACCGTGGCGACATGGCAACAATTTACGAGTGAACGTGATGTGGGCGGACGATGATGGCATTCAGCTTTTGCGCGGCAACGCGAAAAAGATGTAGGCGTCCCGTGCATGGCGAGTGCTTCGCATACAACGCATTGCATACAACAAAGGCGCCCTTGGGCGCCTTTGTTGTCGTGCGATTCCACGCGTGTCGCTTACTTGTTCTCGACGTCGTTGGTGATCACCAGGCCGTGGTCATCGACATGCACTTCGCCGTTGAGGTTCTTGATGCGTGCAGCCTGCTGGCGCATCGTCTCAAATTGCGCCTTGGAACGCGCCGCCGCCTGCTGCTGTTCCTTCAGGGCATCGCTGTCCTCGGCGCTGGCGTCATCCTTGCCCATGTTCGCGGTGAGCTGCGTTAGCTGGTCGGACTTCGCTTCCATCGCCTGGATCCAGGTCTGGTACATATCACCGGTCAGGTGCACGCGCATCATGCGGCCGGCATCGCCTTCCGGTGCCTTGAGCATGTCGCCGAGCTTGGCGTCCTCGCCGGTGCCGATGCCCATCACCAGCGCCTTGTCGCTCATCGCCGCCCAGGCGGGTTGGCCGAGCGTGGCGGTCAGGTTGGCAGGCAGGGCTACCGGCTTGCCGTCATTGGTCAGCTTCAGCTGAGCCAGTGCAGGCATGCCCATCGAACCCAGGGCGATCAGGCCGGCCGGGTTGTTGGTAGCCAGCAGCACGCGGCCACTGAACTTGGGCAGTGTGGCGTTCGGATCGGGTGCGAAGCTATCCAGCACGACGCGCAGACCCTGCATGTCGCCGAAGGGTGGCATGGCAGCGCGCTGGGCCACCTGGCCGATCTTGGAGAATTGCTCGTTCATGTCCAGCAAGGCCGGGCAGGCGAACGGCTTGGCGGCCACGGCATCGGCCTGGGCTGCCCAGAATGCACGAACATCCTTCACCGGCACGGCCAGTGTCAGGTCGAACGGTGCGTCACCCTCGGTACCCAGGCCCGGCAGCGAAACCTTCAGGCCGGAAAATGCCTTGACGATGTCGTCGGCCAGGGCCACGTCGAAACGCGCCGACTGGTGCTTGGCATCGAGTGTGGTGTAGCCAAAGCTCATCATCGGCACGCGCGCGGCGATGCGGGCGGCATCGGTCTGGCAGCTTGCGGGGATCTGCATCTGGTTGGCCACCGGCTCGCCGGTCTTGGCAGATTCGCTTTCGGCGTGTGCCTTGAACATGGCGCCGAAGAATGGATCCTTGCCGCTCGATACCAGGGCCAGTGTGCGGGCAACGTCCAACTCGCCCACGGCATAGGGCTTGTAGCCCTTGTCCTTGGCAAGCTTTTCCAGGCGACCATCTTCCTGCAGGCTCTTTTCCGGGCGATCCAGGCCCAGCGCCTGGCGCAGCATGGCTTCGGACGCATCGGCCGGCAGCAGGGCGGCAACGGCCTGCTTGCCCACCGTGGCCAGGACCACCTGCGTACCGGCATCCTTCGACACATGCTTGCGATAAGCCTGACCACCAATCGTGGCCGTATCGAACTTGCTCCCGTATGCGGTTTCCAGGCGGCCAATGAAGGCTTCGAACGCCTTCGGATCAGTCAGCTGCGCACGGAACACAGGAGATAGGCCCAGGCCGTATAACGCTGAGTAGCCTTTCAGATCCAGGCCGTTGTTCTGCGCGAACGTTTCGATCGTCTTGCCATCGAGTTCGGCGATGAAGGCCTTGAGCAGGCGAGCGTTGTCGGCGTCCTTCATCTCTTCGGCCGCCGCTTTCATCTGCGCGACTTGGCCCGGCAACTGCGCGTCGGCCTGACTCAGCAGTGCCGAGCGGGTGCTGTCATCGAGAATGTCGAGGTTCGCCAGCACATACGGGGTGTCGGCCGGCACGAAGGCCAGCGGGGCATCTTTATCCTTGTGTCCGCAGGCAGCCAGCAATACGCCGGTAAGGCCCAGCGCGAAATAGCGCGTCGTCGATCGCATCTTGATTCCCTAGGTAGATGGTGGTGCGCCGCACATTATGCCCGTTTTACGGTCTGCATAACGTGTAGCTAACAAAAGAACGCCATGGTTTTTTACTCAAGGGCGGCCGGGTTGCTCTTATGATTATAAATATCATCTAAAATAGCGCGATTCTTCCCCAGGGAGCTCCGCGCCATGCATTTTGCAGATCCTGTCGTCATCGCCGCTGCCGTACGCACGCCGCTTGGCCGTTTCCTCGGTGAGCTGAGCCCATGGTCGACGCCGGCCCTGGGGGCGTCGGTGCTGGCCGAAGCCTTGCGGCGAGCCAACCTGCCGGCCAGTCGCGTTGATGAGGTGTTGATGGGCTGCGTCCTGCCGGCGGGCTTGGGCCAAGCGCCCGCCCGTCAAGCTGCGCGCGGTGCAGGTTTGCCCGACGATGTGGGAGCGACCACGATCAACAAGGTCTGCGGCTCGGGCATGAAGGCCAGCATGCTTGCCTATGACCAGCTTTTGGCTGGCGGTGTGGACGTCGTGTTGGCTGGCGGCATGGAAAGCATGTCCAATGCACCGTATGTGCTGCCCAAGGCGCGTGCAGGCTATCGCGTCGGTCACCAGACTGCGCTCGATCACATGATGTTCGATGGCCTGGAAGACGCCTATGAAGGTGGCCGGCCCATGGGCGATTTCGGCGAAGCCACGGCGGCGGCCTATGGCTTTACCCGTGATGATCAGGACACCTATGCCATGGAGACTCTGCGGCGCGCGCGAGCGGCGGTAGAGCAGGGCGCATTCGAGCGCGAGATCATACCGTTGCGCGTTCCTGTGCGGAGCGGCGATATCGAGGTGTCGCGCGACGAACATCCGTTGAAGGTCGACCCGGCGAAAATTCCAGGCCTGCGTGCAGCGTTCCGTCACGACGGCACCATCACGGCGGCCAGTTCCTCTGCCAATGCCGATGGCGCCGCTGCGCTGTTACTTACGCGTCGTTCCGTGGCCGAACGCGAAGGTCTGCCGGTGCTTGCGTTCATTCGCGGACACGCCACGCATAGCCAGGCGCCGGAATGGTTCACCACCGCGCCAGCCCCGGCCATTGGCAAATTACTCGCCCGAGTAGGCTGGTCGGTAGGCGACGTGGATTTGTTCGAGATTAATGAGGCGTTCGCCGTCGTGGCGATGGCGGCGATGCGCGAGTTGGGCATGGGTCATGACGTGCTCAATGTGCACGGCGGTGCATGCGCGCTTGGCCATCCCATTGGCGCGACGGGTGCACGCTTGATTGTCACGTTGTTGCATGCACTCGAACGGCACGGGTTGCGACGTGGCGTGGCGGCGTTGTGCATTGGGGGCGGCGAAGCGACAGCCGTAGCCATCGAGAGGCTCGGGTGAGTTTTGGTGGGGCTTATGTCGCAATACCGGCGGATTAACTCAGGTGAGGGATTTTCGCTCCCGGCCCGCCTCCTGCTCCTCAAAGCATCAACGCTTTCATAACTTGCGATCGCTACCATTCGGCCAAGGGGATTCACCGCGTCGGCCAGGCAACGTCAGTTGCCGGCCTGGTGCAGCTAAAATAGGGAGATACCATTAATGATCTGGCACGTTTCCAGCGTGGTGCTGCTTGGCTCCATGCTTGCTTTTTCGCCGCAGGCATCCGCCGTCCAGACATCCGCGAAGCACGATTCGGTACCGGCCGAATCATCGACAGCACCAATATCCATCGATCGCCCGCTGCCGCCGCCGGCGGCCAATGACAAGACCAACAACCTGACCGTGGAGGATTTCATGCGTGGTTTGCGTGCCATGCGGTCGGGCCCGGACAACATTGAACAGGACCCGGATTACGTCAACGCGATTCGCGGTCTGGGGCACATCGGCGAGAATTACGCCAATGAGATAGACAAGGCCAGGAAAGAGGGCAAGAAAACCGATAGCTGCCCGCCCCATGGCACCGCCACCCTGACCTCGGACACCCTCGTGCCCTTCCTGTTGCGTATCCCGCCGGAAGACCGCTCGACCATGTCGATGGACAAGGCGTTCCATGCGTATATGCGCGAACAGTTTCCTTGTCCTGGCAGGGCATGACGTTGCGTTGATTCCTGGGGATCGGAGCGGGTAGTGGGAGCACAAGTGCGCGAGCAGGTCGCACGCTTGACGGCCTGCTTCAGGTAGCGGGTTTTCGCGCCTCCGCTCCCCTCTCCCGACTCCAGCCGAGGTGCTAGCGCCCCATCACCTCGCACAACACCGCCATGCGCACGAACACGCCATTGCCGACCTGTTCGAGGATGCGCGATTGCGGGCCGTCGGCTACTTCCGAGGCGATCTCGATGCCGCGGTTGAGCGGGCCCGGATGCATGACCAGGCAGCCCTTTGCGGCGGTGGCCAGGCGTCGGTTGTCCAGACCGTAATGCTGGAAATAAGCCGCTTCATCAGGGAGATCGATCGATGCCATGCGCTCCTTCTGCAAGCGCAGCATGATCGCCGCGTCGGCACCGGCGATGGCATCGTCGAAGTTATCGAACAACTTGCAGCCCGGAAATTCGTCAACTTCGGGCATCAACCCTGCCGGGCCGCACAGGCGAATTTCCTTGGCACCCATGGCCCGCAGGGCATGCACATCCGAGCGTGCCACGCGCGAGTGCTTCACGTCGCCGCAGATCACCACCTTGAGCTGGCTGAAATCCGGGCGATGCTGACGAATGGTCAACGCGTCGAGCAGGCCTTGCGTCGGGTGCGCCCGATTGCCATCCCCCGCATTAACCACCGAAACACCGCTCATGGCGTGCCGCACCAGTTCGTCGGGTGTGCCGGAAACCTTGTGGCGCACCACGATGGTATCCAGGTGCATCGCCTCCAGCGTATGCAAGGTATCGAACAGCGCCTCGCCCTTGCTGGTCGAGGACAGGCCGATATCGAAATTGATCACGTCGGCACCCAGGCGGCGTGCGGCCAGTTCGAACGAAGTGCGCGTTCGCGTGGAGGGCTCGAAGAACAGATTCAGCACGGTGCGCCCGTTCAGCAGGTCCAGCTTGCGCGTGCCGTGGGCGCAGGCATCGCGCATCGCTTCGGCACGATCGAGCAATCGTTCGATCGTGGCGCTGGGCATGTTTTCCAGCGAGGTCAGGTGGCGCAGGCGATGATTCATGGCAATCGATCGATGAGTAGATATTGGAAAGGGATCAGGATGCGGCTTGGGCGGGGATGGCCTGGACCATGCCGCTGAGCCAGCGTTCGAGGATAACGGCGGCGGCCTCGGCGTCGATCTGCTGGGCGTCGCGCTTGCGTTTGAGCCCGGCAGCGCGTGCCTGGGCAAAACGATGTGCTGCTTCCTGGGAGGTATGACGCTCGTCGATCAGCACCACGGGCACGCCATAGCGCGCGCCCAGTTGCGTGGCGAAGCGGCGCGCGGCCTTGCTGGCAGCCTGTTCTTCACCCTCCAGGGTAAGCGGCAGTCCAACCACCAGAATTTCGGGCAACCAGCTCTGGCGCAGGCCATCGAGTTGCGTCCAGTCCGGTGTTCCGTCGCGGTTGGGAATGGCGGCGATACCTCGTGCGCTGCCAGTCAATGCATTGCCCACCGCCACGCCGATCAAACGGCTGCCGTAGTCGAAACCCAACGCACAACTCATGCGTGGCCCGCGTAACCGGGCAACTGCAGGGGATCGACACCGACTAACCCCGCGGCTGCGCTCCAGCGTTCCTCGAGTGGGGTGTGAAATACCACGCGCTCGTTGGCTTCGACGGTCAGCCAGGTGTTGTCCTTGAGCTCCTGTTCCAACTGCCCCGCGCTCCAGCCGGCATAACCCAGTGCCATCATGGCCAAGCGAGGCCCCTCGCCAGCGGCCATGGCTACCAGAATGTCGCGCGAGGTAGTGACGGACCAGTCGTTATTGATGCGATAGCTCGACTCCCAGTGCCCGTGCTCGCGGTGCAGCACGAAGCCGCGCTCCTGTTGTACCGGGCCGCCAATCAGCACGGGCGCGTCGGCCAGTTCGCTGTCGGAGCAACCGAGTTTCATCTGGGCGAGCACATCACTCAGGCGATATTCGGACAATTGATTAATCAGCAACCCGACTGCGCCATCCTCGTCGTGTTGGCAGATAAAAGCCACGCCACGAGAGAATGGCGGCTCCGCCAGGCTGGGCATGGCGATCAGGAAGTGACCGGCGAGGGTCTGCTGGCTTGTGACAGTCATAGGTTCATTGTAAGCCCTCGGCGTGAACGGCGGGCGTTGATCGCATTCCCTACCTTCGGGTAGGAGCAACTTCAGTCGCGAAAAGCGAGTTGGTGAGGTGGTCGCAGATCGGAGCTTTCGGGATGTCGACCCAAAACCTCCAGTCTGTGGCCAAGCCACAGACTGCTTCACGATTGAAATCGCTCCTACAGTCGCCCCTGCAAGGGAGGCGATGCGTACAAGCCCCGCAGCATCATCGCGTCTTGAGCACGTCATCCGGCTGGAACAGCCAGGTCCGGGTGATGTAGAGCTCGTCCACGCGCTCCTTGTCACTGGGCAGTGTGGGGAAGGGGGCGGCCAAGCGCACGATGCGCTTGGCCGATTCGTCCAGCAGCGGCTGGCCGGAGCTCTTGATCACATCAATGCTCTTGACCGTGCCATCGTGGTTCAAAGCCACGGTGAGCACGAGTTCGCCATGTACGCCTTTCTGGCGCGCCTCGTTGGGATAATTGAGGTTGCCCACGCGTTCGATACGATCGATCCAGCCACGCATGTAAGCGGCGTAGATGAATTCCTTGGTATTGGCCGAGATGAACTTCTTCTTGGGGCGCTTGGCATAGGCTTCGGTCTTGTCCCTGACCTCGGCAGCCAGGCGCGCCATTTCTTCCTGCTTGCGCAATTCGTCGGCCGATTGCTGATCGGCGGCCTCGGTCTGTCCGGTATCGGTATCGACCGTGTGGGGGCTGGCGCCGGTGGTGGTAACCAGCCGCTGCGAGGTGGCATCACGTGGCGCCGGGGTGCTGGCATCGACGTGTTGCTGCGAGGTGCCATTGGCCTCGGTCGGCAGCGGGCCCGAAAAGGGCTGCGAAGGCCGGCCGGCCTTGTCGCTTTCGCCGCCGCCGGCATTGTTTGCCTGGGCCAGGAAGTCGGCCTTGTCCGGTGCCTCGCGATTGGCTACGTCGACCAGGGTCACGTCCAGCGTCGGCAGGCTGGGCTTGGGCTTGACGTAGTGAAAAGTGATGCCCAGCAGCAGGATCCCGTGCAGCATCAACGAAAACAACAACGTAGCGCCGATGGGATCGGCGCTGCTGACGGGGCGGGCAGGGGCATTCACGCAGCTTGCTTTCCGGCGGTGAGGCGTTCGATGACGTCGAACAGCTGGCCTGCAATATTAAGCCCGAATTGCGCATCCAGTTCACGAACACATGTCGGCGATGTGACGTTGATCTCGGTGAGGTAATCGCCGATCACGTCCAGGCCGACAAAGAGCAGCCCGCGCCGTTTAAGTTCGGGCGCCACCTGGGCCGCGATCCAGCGGTCCCGTTCCGATAGCGGCACGCCTTCGCCACGGCCGCCGGCAGCCAGGTTGCCGCGAAACTCGTTGCCCTGGGGAATGCGCGCCAAGGCGTAAGGCACCGGCTCGCCGTCGATCAGCAGGATGCGCTTGTCGCCCGACGTGATCTCCGGGATGTATTTCTGCGCGATCGTGAACTGCCTGCCTTCGCCGTGCGGGCCACCGGCCAGCAGGGTTTCCAGCATGGAGTTGAGGTTGCTGTCGCCCGCCTTGACCCGGAAGATGCCACGCCCGCCCATGCCGTCCAGCGGCTTGAGCACCACTTCACCGTGTTCGGCGGCGAACCGGCGCAGTTCGCCGGCATCGCGCGAGACGAGGGTGGGCACCATGCACTGCGGAAAGTGCGTGGCGAACAACTTTTCATTGCAGTCGCGCAGGGCCTGCGGATCGTTGACCACGAGCACGCCGGCTCGCTGGGCCAGTTCGGCCACCATGGTGTCGTAGATGAACTGGGCATCGACTGGTGGATCCTTGCGCATCAGGATGACATCGATACTACGGAGGTCGATCCAGCGAGCCTCGGCCATGGTGAACCACGCCTTGGGGTCATCCTTGACGGTCAGCGAAGCCAGCCTCGCCCAGGGCGCGCCATTACGGATAGCCATGTCTCCCTGCTCCATGTACCACAGGGCATGGCCACGGCGTTGGGCTTCCAGCAGCATCGCGAAGGTGGTGTCCTTGACGGTCTTGATGCCCGCGATGGGGTCCATGAGTACGGCGACCGACAGGGTCATCGTCATTCTCCGGTAGTCGAAACGTGTCAAAACGGCGATGTTCGCCGAGGCCAAGCCCAGGCGGCAAGGTTCCGGAGCGTATCCATCCCCGGCAAGGGTATGCGAGGGGGCCATCCGTGAAGGCGTGAAATCGCGATTTCGCAAGCATTGTAAGTAATTGCGGCTTGACGGCGCGCCGGTCTAGGCGTTAAACAGAAGCTGTATAAAAGCCCGCCTGACGAGCGGGTTACGGAATCATCTTTGCGAAATTTTTTGGTTTTCATTTCAAGCCGGCGGCCTCGAGGCCGACGGTCGTGCGTTTACCTGAGCCGGGGCAGGTCGCAGGGGGGTTAAGTGAACTTGAACGTAAATGGCAACGGCCTGGCCGGTCTGAAGGTCATGGTTATCGACGATTCCAAGACCATCCGTCGAACGGCGGAGACCTTGTTGAAAAAAGAGGGCTGCGACGTGCTTACCGCCGTCGACGGCTTCGAGGCGCTGGCCAAGATTTCCGACCAGCGGCCTTCCATCATCTTCGTCGACATCATGATGCCGCGCCTGGATGGCTACCAAACTTGTGCGCTGATCAAGAATAATCCGCAGTTCCGCAGCACGCCTGTGATCATGCTCAGCTCCAAGGACGGCCTCTTCGACAAGGCCCGTGGGCGCATCGTGGGCGCGGAACAGTACCTGACCAAGCCGTTCACGCGCGACGAACTGCTTGGCGCCATCCATCGACATGTCAGCAGCACGGTTTGAGCCTTGCGCGACTACAGCAACTGAGGGGGAGCTGTGGCCCACATCCTAATCATCGACGATTCGCCGACCGACGTGCGCGTGTTCACCACGCTGCTTGAGCGGGCCGGTCATCGCGTGGATTCCATCGGCAATGCCGAGGACGGCATCGAGCGCGTGCGCGCCGAGTTGCCGGACCTGGTCATCATGGACGTCATCATGCCTGGCATGAATGGCTTCCAGGCTACGCGCACGCTGACCCGCGATCCGGTCACGTCCGGGGTGCCCATTGTGATGATCACCACCAAATCCATGGAGACCGATCGCGTGTGGGGCCTGCGCCAGGGTGCGCGTGCCTTCATCACTAAGCCGGTCAATGAAAAGGAGCTTCTGGCCTGCATCCACGATCTGCTGCCCAGCGCGGCAGCCTGAAGGAAGCCATGAGCCAGACCGCCCATTTCTCGCCCTTCGAGGTTCTCGCTCGCTACGAGCGCCTATCACTGGCCCACGCCCAGGAAGCATCCGAGACGCTGGAGGCCCCGGGCCTTTGGCGAGGCATCGGTTTTCGAGCGGGCAGTCGTTCCTTCGTCAGCGGAATCGATGAGATCAATGAATTGCTGGCGGTGCCTCAGCTGACACCAGTCCCTGGGACGCAGAATTGGCTATTGGGCATTGCCAACGTGCGAGGCAACCTGGTCCCGGTGATCGATCTGGGACGTTTTCTGTTCGGTGAACGCACCCAGCCCACCGAGCGCAGCCGCTTGCTGGTAGTGCGTCAGGGTGCCGGCAATGTGGCCTTGCTGGTGGATGAGGTCTTTGGCCAGCGTACGGTCGATGCCGAACAACGCCGCGACGTGGAGCCCGAGTCCGATCCGCGCCTGACGCGCTTCGTCGACGATCGTGTTGGCGCACAGCGGTTGGCTTTGTTCAGCATGAACCGGCTGGTACGGGCACCGGATTTCCGCCAGGCCGCGGCCTGACGGCGAAAAATTTGCGAAAGGGTCCGGTGCGGGGTACGGCCGGGAATCAACGAAATGCAACGGGGCGGGTGGCCCCGATGATCGCCGGGCAACGAATCCGGCGTGGTGTAGACGGGCGAGGTGAATAGCATGAGCACTACAGGGGGCGCCGGCCAGGAGCGTAACTACTCCGGGATCATTGTCGGCTTGCTGCTGATCTGTATCATTGTCGCCGTGGCGGATTTCTGGGTCCTCACCATCAAGAACGGTGAGGACCGCGAGGCGATCGGTCTGACCACGCAGATTCAGGTGTTGTCCCAGCAGACGGCCAAGTACGCACTCGAAGCGGCCGACGGCAACGTCGAATCCTTCAAGGAGCTGGAGAACAATCGCAACTCCATCGATTCGGCCGTGCAGCAGCTGACCAAGGGCAGCAGCAAGAGCGGCATGCAGGCCTATGCCGACAACAATGCCACCATGGCCGGGCGCGCCGTGTCGGCGCTTGGCTCCGCCTGGGGCCAGCTCGACAGCGACATCGGCAAGATCCTTTCCAACAAGGCGCTGGTGCTCGACTCGGCCCAGCGTGCCGCCACGCTTTCTCGCGAACTGCCGTTGCTGAACTCGTCGATGGAGCAGGTGGTAAATATCCTCCAGCAGCACGGTGGCAGCGCGGAACAAACCTATACCTCCGCGCGCCAGATGCTGCTGGCCGACCGCATGATCCGCCGAGTACAGGAAGTCCTCCAGGGCGGCGATGCTTCCCAGCCGGCCGCCGATGGCCTTTCCCGTGACGGTCAGCTTTATGGCAGCGTGCTCAACGGCCTGCTCGCCGGTAACTCCGACATGGGCGTGCGGTCGATGGGCGATGCCAATGCCCGCAAGATCCTCACGGATATGCAGGGCAAGTGGAATGACGTGCAGGATCCGGTCAACAAGCTGATCAGCGCCGCGGGTAACCTGAGCGAAGTCAAGCGCTCCGGTAACCAGGCTTCGCTGGATTCGCAGAATGTGCTGCTGCGTGCCAACGAACTGGCAGACCAGATCGGCAAGCTGCCGTTGCGTCGCGTATTCCCCAATGTATGGTGGGGCGTGCTTGGCGCGGCTGGTGCGGCGGCGTTTGCCGTGCTGTTGGTGCTGCAACAGATCGGTGACCAGCGTCGCCGCTTCCGCGAATCGACCGAATTGAACCAGCGCAACCAGGAGGCGATCATGCGCCTGCTGGATGAAATGGGCTCGCTCGCCGAAGGTGACCTGACGGTCAAGACTACCGTCACCGAGGACATTACCGGCGCCATCGCCGACTCGGTGAACTACGCCATCGACGAGTTGCGCACCCTGGTGACCACCATCAACGAGACCTCCGAGCAGGTGTCGTCGTCGGCGCAGGAAACCCAGACCACCGCGCGTCACCTGGCCGAATCGGCCGAGAATCAGGCGCAGCGCATCAGTACCGCGACCACGCTCATCAACCAGATCGCCAGCTCCATGGACAACGTGTCCAAGGATTCGGCCGAGTCGGCCGACGTGGCCGAACGCTCGGTGCAGATCGCCTCGCGCGGCGCCGAAGTGGTGCGCGAAACGATCTCGGGCATGGACTCCATTCGCGACCAGATCCAGGAGACTTCCAAGCGAATCAAGCGCTTGGGTGAATCTTCGCAGGAAATTGGCTCGATCGTGGAACTGATCAACGACATTGCCGAGCAGACCAATATCCTCGCCTTGAACGCAGCCATCCAGGCCGCTTCGGCCGGTGAGGCCGGCCGAGGCTTCGCGGTGGTGGCCGATGAAGTGCAGCGCCTGGCCGAACGCTCGGCCAGCGCGACCAAGCGAATCGAAACGCTGGTGCAGACGATTCAGTCCGACACCAACGAAGCGGTGAACTCGATGGAACAGACCACCGCCGAAGTGGTGGCCGGTGCCCGCCTGGCCGAGGATGCCGGCAGCGCACTGGGAGACATCGAGCGCGTGTCGCACGATCTGTCCGCGCTGATTCAGAACATCTCCGCGGCGGCGCGTCAGCAGTCGGCGGCGGCGACGGACATCTCGCAGTCGATGAACGCGATCCAGGAAATTACCTCGCAGACCTCGCAAGGCGCGAGCCAGACGGCCGACTCGATCGGTTACCTGGCCCAACTGGCCAGCGACCTGCGTCGTTCGGTGGCCCACTTCAAGCTGCCGGGTTGAAACGCATGATGAGCTGGTCGGGCTCTATGACAAGGGGCAACCTGCACGGTTGCGAAAGGCGTAGCAGCGCGGCCGCTGAGATGGACGTATGAGACTTCAAGACCACATCGATTTCACCACGTTGCAGTGGGTCAAGCCGGAGCTCGACGCTTCGCTTGCACTGGCTCGCGAAGCGTTGGAATCCTACGTCGACAATCCTGGCAATCGGGATGTCATGCGCTCGTGCGCCGACAGCTTGCACCAGGTGCAGGGCACCCTGCGCATGGTTGAACTGTATGGCGCGGCCATGGTCGCCGAGGAAATGGAAACCCTCGCCATCTCGCTGCTCGAGGACCACGTCGCCCAACGCGAAGATGCCTACGCCGCGCTGATGCGCGGCTTGATGCAACTGCCTGACTACCTGGAGCGCCTCTCCGGCGGTCACCGCGACGTGCCGGTCGTGCTGTTGCCCCTGCTCAACGACCTGCGCGCCAGTCGCGGCCAGCAGGCACTGCACGAATCGGCCCTGTTCAGCCCCAACCTGGAAGCACCGCTGCCGCCCGAGGCACCGGGTGCCTCCAGCCGGGAAGTGGCCGAGCAGAAGCGGCCGGAAATCGCCGAATTGCGCCTGCGCTTCCAGCAGCAGTTGCTGGCCTGGTTTCGTGGCCAATCCGAGTCGGGCCTGGTCGGCATGCGTCAGATGCTCGATGCGATCTGCGCACGCTGCTACAGCATCCCGGGGCGTCGCTTGTGGTGGATCACCTCAGGCGTACTCGAAGGTTTGCAACAGGGCGTGCTCAAGTCGCAAGCCACCGAGGTACGCCAGTTGGTCGGCAAGGTCGATCGCAGCATCCGCCAATTGATCGAACAGGGCGAAGCAAGCTTGCGTGGTGGTGACGCCGACGAACTGGCCAGCAAGCTGCTGTACGTGGTTGCACAAAGCAAGCAGCGCACGCCGCAGATGACGTTGCTGGCGCGCACCTACGCGCTTGACGCGCTGCTGCCCGACGCGGCTGAAGTCGAGCACGCGCGCGGCTCGATGTCCGGCCACAACCGTGCCCTGCTCGATTCGGTCGCCAAGGCGCTCAAGGAAGACCTCTTGCGCGTCAAGGAATCGCTTGACCTTTTCCTGCGCCAGACCGATGCCGATCCGGCACAACTGGGCGGTCAGATCGAAGTGCTTGAACGCGTCGGCGACACGTTGGGTATGCTTGCCCTGGGTGTACCTCGTCGTGTGGTCAACGAACAACGTCGCGTGCTGGAAGAAATTGCCAGCCGCATGCGTGCACCGGACGAAGAGATCCTGCTGGATGTCGCCGGTGCACTGCTGTACGTGGAAGCGTCGCTCGACGATCACATCGAGAGCCTTGGCGCCGAAGACGAGCCGACCAGCGAATCGGCAACCAGCATGCTGCCACGCAGCGAGGCGCGCCACATCCTTGCCACGCTGATGCAGGAAGCCATCGCCAACACCAGCAAGGTGAAGGAAAGCATCGTCGCCTTCGTCGAGTCGGGCTGGCAGCACCAGGAACTGCGTGACGCCAATCCGTTGATGGATGAGGTCGCCGGTGCCTTGCGTATGCTATCCGCGCCGCGCCCGGCCGAACTGGCTGAAGGCATTGGCCGCTTCATCGGCAATGAGCTGCTCGCCGATCGCCGCGTACCCAGTAGCGCGCAGATGGATCACCTGGCCGATGCACTGGCCGCGCTGGAGTATTACCTCGAGGCTGCACGCGAGCACCGCGGTGGCCTGGAGCACATCCTCGATGTTGCCGAGCACAGTCTGAGCAAGCTTGGTTACTGGCCGCCGCCTGCCGTGCGCGAACCAGCAGTCGAAGCCGTCGATTTCGCCTCCGCTCCGGTCGCATCTACACTCGATATGGCCGCCCAGCCGGAACTGTCCGAGCCGGTCAGCCTGGTTGCCGGTGACGACCCCACGCAGCTGTTCCTTGGCACGCAGGAGCAGCGCGAGCCTGCCGGTCACGATCTCAGTGGCCTGCGCCTGGCCGATACCGAGCACCTGGGGCACGCCGAACCGGCCTCGGACGAAACCGACTGGATGGAAATCGAAGAGGAAATCTTCGAAGACGTTCCCGTGGCCGGCAGCACGCCGATGCTCGCCGGATTCCAGGCCAGTACCGAAGGTATCGATGACGACATCCGCGAAATCTTCCTCGAAGAAATGCAGGAAGAAATCGACAGCCTGCAAACTGCCCAGAGCCAGTGGCTCAATGACGTCACCCAGCGCGAGGCGCTGGTATCGATTCGTCGGTCGTTCCATACGCTTAAGGGCTCCGGTCGCCTGGTGGGTGCCGGCCTGCTGGGTGAATTTGCCTGGAAGGTCGAGAACATGCTCAATCGCGTGCTCGATGCCTCCATCGAGCCGCATGAAGGCGTGCAAGAGCTGATACGGCACGCTATCGACGCACTGCCGCAACTGCGTGCCGCACTCGAGGGTGGTTCCGCGCCCACCGCGCCGCTTGCTGCGATCATGGACACCGCCGACCGCCTGGCCGGTGGCAGTACGGGCGCCCGCATCAGCAATTTTGCTGGCGCAGGCACCGAGCGCGTACGTCGTGTCGTGCGCCGCCGCGTACCGCGAGTGGATACCACGCAGGCCGATGCCATCCCTGCAGCCTCGCTGGCCGATGTGCAGCAACCGGCCCAGGAAACCGTCCACGAGCCGTTGCCGGAGGCCTACGCCGCGCCAGTCCTGCCCCCGGTCGATCCGGTATTGCTGGAAATCCTGCGCAGCGAAGTGGCGCAATACCTGCAGACCATTCGCAACACCATCAATCGTGTCGATGGCGAAGTGAAGGTCGACGACGGCTTGTTGCGCGCCGTGCATACGCTGCATGGCGCCATCGCCATGGTCGACATTCCGCTGCTGACCCAACTTCTGTCGCCGCTGGAAAGCCTGCTCAAGCGCCTGCGCGCCGCCGGTCAGCCATTGACGGCGGAGGGCGTAAGCCTGCTTGCGCGCTGCGCGGATTCGGTCGACAACGTGATGGCGCAGTTCGATGCGCCGCATCCGCAGTTGCCTGACCTGGAAGGCCTGATCGCCCGCTTGACCGAACTGCGCGACAACCAGCCCGAGCCCCAGGTCGCCCATGTGGTCTTCGAGCCCCAGGAAGACGAACTGGACGATGCCCAGCCCGCGCAAGAGGCTGCCGCACCCGTCGAGCCCGTCGTCGTGCCTGCGCATTCGGTTGAAGACGAACATCACAACATGTACGCCGCCGAACTCATGGCGGCGCTCGATGCTTTCGAACTCGGTGCCGCCAAGGAGGCCGCCGAGCACGAGGGGCAGGCTCCTGCCACGGTCGAGGCGCACGAGGAAGACGATTTCCACGCCATGTTCGCCGATCTGCTCGAAGAGCCTGCCCAGGTGTATGGGCAGGACGCGCACGCGCCGAGCGATGACGCTGGGCAGATCGAGTCGTTCAGTGTGGCGCCCGAAGACATCGCGCCGTTGCATGCCGAATCGCTTGTCGACAATCAGACCGATACCGCAGACCTGGTCACACATAGCGCCGAGCCCGAGGTCGTCACGCCGATCTCGGAACTGCCGTTGATCG
>NZ_DASVMI010000055.1:0-17671 GCF_036384435.1 Dyella sp.
GGCTACTCGCTTACCATGCTTAGCTGGTCCTACCCCAATCGCGACAAGTCGACGTCGGGCAACTGGGTGCGTTGCGTGCAGGCACCCGATGTCGCCACGCAAGCGACCGTGGCTGGGCGGCCATAAGCGGGTGCAGGGGCATGGCAGCACGTATACGAAAACTGGCGCTGCCTGTGGGCTGTTCGAATGCAATCGCCGGTTTTGCCTGCGCCCTTCGCAGCGGTTTTCCGGTCGCTGGCGGCGATGGGCTTGGCGGTGGATCAGCGCTGTTTTGTCATAGCCTTAGTCTATCAATAGCATTGCAACAATCGAATTCTATTGATGGTCGCATTTACGTAGATTAGGCCAAAGTAGGTAGGTCGATGCCCGCCAGCGCTTCTCGCATACATGCCATGTCAGTCAGCGGCACATGGCGTCGTATCACGATGAAGTAACGCTGGCTCGCTTTCCGTGCAAGGACCGCCAGGGCTCCTCGGACAGGCCCCTGGAAACACTTCCCAGCCTTCAAGCCAGACAAGAACGTGTAGTGGGTTGATCCCCGAAGGAGATGAAACATGTCGAACGAAGCAAAGTGCCCATTCAATCATGCTGCCGGTGGCGGAACGACCAACCGGGACTGGTGGCCCAAGCAGTTGCGCCTGGATCTGCTCGCCCAGCATTCGGATAAGTCCGACCCGATGGGCAAGGGCTTCAACTATGCCGATGCCTTCAAGAAGCTCGACTTGGCGGCAGTGAAGAAGGATCTCGCTGCGTTGATGACCGATTCGCAGGACTGGTGGCCCGCCGACTTTGGTCATTACGGTCCGTTGTTCATTCGCATGGCCTGGCATAGCGCCGGTACCTACCGCGTCGGTGACGGTCGTGGTGGCGCGGGGCGCGGTCAGCAACGCTTTGCTCCGCTGAACAGTTGGCCGGATAACGTGAGCCTCGACAAGGCGCGCCGTCTGCTGTGGCCGATCAAGCAGAAGTATGGCCAGAACATCTCCTGGGCGGATCTACTGATCCTCACCGGCAACGTCGCGCTTGAGACCATGGGCTTCAAGACCTTCGGCTTCGCGGGTGGCCGCCAGGATACCTGGGAGCCAGACCAGGACGTGTACTGGGGTAACGAGAAAACCTGGCTGGGCGGCGATGTGCGCTATGGCAAAGGCGCCGCCGGTCGCGATGACGAGGAGGGAGTCATCGTTGCCGACGAAGCATTGCACGGCGAAGAAGCCAGTCGCACCGATGCCGG
Organism: Dyella sp.; assembly: GCF_036384435.1. Taxonomy (GTDB): domain Bacteria; phylum Pseudomonadota; class Gammaproteobacteria; order Xanthomonadales; family Rhodanobacteraceae; genus GSA-30. The sequence goes on from NZ_DASVMI010000055.1 coordinate 1,235, forward strand.
CCGTCATCTGGAAAACCCATTGGCCGCGGTGCAGATGGGCCTGATCTACGTCAATCCTGAAGGCCCGGATGGTAACCCCGACCCGATCGCCGCGGCCCACGATATTCGCGATACGTTCGGGCGCATGGCAATGGACGATGAGGAGACCGTCGCGTTGATTGCCGGCGGCCATACCTTCGGCAAGACTCACGGCGCCGGTCCGGCCGACCACGTGGGCCCGGAACCGGAAGGCGCCGACCTGGAGAACCAGGGCCTGGGGTGGAAGAACAGCTTCGGAACCGGCAAGGGGGCCGACACCATTACCAGCGGCCTGGAAGTAACCTGGACCACCACGCCGACCCAGTGGGGCAGCGGGTTCTTCGAGAATCTGTTTGGCTACGAGTGGGAGCTGACCAAGAGCCCGGCCGGTGCCCACCAATGGGTCGCCAAGGGCGCCGACGAAACCATTCCACATGCGCACGATGCATCGAAGAAGCTGCGCCCCACCATGCTCACCACCGATCTCGCGTTGCGATTCGACCCCGCGTACGAGGCGATCTCTCGCCGGTTCCTGGAACATCCCGACCAGTTTGCTGATGCCTTCGCACGCGCGTGGTTCAAGCTGACCCACCGTGACATGGGCCCGCGCGCCCGTTACCTGGGTCCGGAAGTTCCCGCCGAGGAACTGCTGTGGCAAGACCCGATCCCGGCCGTGAATCACCCCCTCGTCGATGCCAATGACGTGGTCGCGCTCAAGCAGAAGATCCAGGCTTCGGGGCTTTCAGTGACGCAACTGGTCTCCACGGCGTGGGCCTCGGCGGCGACCTTCCGCGGTTCGGACATGCGTGGTGGCGCCAACGGTGCGCGTATCCGCCTGGCGCCGCAGAAAGACTGGGAAGTGAACCAGCCCGAGCAGTTGGCCAAGGTGCTCAAGACCCTTGAGGGTATCCAGGCTGAGTTCAACGGTGCGCAGTCGGGCAAGCAGGTATCGCTAGCCGACCTGATCGTGCTGGCCGGTGGCGTAGGTATCGAGCAGGCCGCCAAGAAAGCCGGTCACACGGTAGATGTCCCGTTCTCGCCCGGTCGTATGGATGCCTCGCAGGATCAGACCGATGTGCATTCGGTCGGCATGCTTGAACCTTATGCCGATGGCTTCCGCAACTACGTAAAGGGTCACTCGCGCATTCCCGCCGAGCATCTGTTGGTTGATCGCGCCCAGTTATTGACCTTGACAGCACCGGAGATGACCGTCTTGGTGGGTGGCTTGCGTGCGCTGAATGTCGGCGGCAAGGACTCCCATGGTGTATTCACCGACCGCCCGGAAACGTTGACCAACGACTTCTTCCGCAACCTGCTCGACATGAGCACGGAATGGAAAGCGGTATCGAGCGATACGTTCGAGGGTCGCGATCGCAAGACTGGCAAATCGAAATGGAAGGGCAGCCGCGTGGACCTGGTATTTGGCTCACATGCGCAACTGCGTGCATTGAGCGAGGTCTATGCCAGCGAAGATGCGCAAGAGAAGTTCGTCAAGGACTTCATCGCAGCCTGGGTCAAGGTGATGAACCTGGATCGTTTCGACCTCAAGTAATACGTTGAACCATGGTCCCCGCCGAGGCGTTGATCTCGGCGGGGATTTTTTATGTCTTCGCCTCAAGACCCTGGCGCCACTCAATTAGGAGCCACTTCAATGGCGATGCAAGATGCGAGGCAGTCGCAGCTTGGAGGTTTAAAGCCGCAGTCGGCGACTGAATCGCCCATTGCGTCGCGAATGAATGGGCTGCAGCAGGCCAGGCACGTTGCGATCTTGACATTTCAAGGGCGACGCATGTCGATTCCTTGGCTTTGGTGCATGTCCCTCCTGTCCCTGGCACTCCTCACGCCTCAAACAACGAACGCTCCTCGGCAAACCTGCGCAGCAGATCATCCGTCACGGTGCGAATAGTCAGAGCCTTGCGATCCCGCCTGCACGCCGGCAACGAAGTGTTTCGCGCTGGCGGTATCGATTCCGACTGGCAAACTCTTAATCCGGGCGGCTTTCGCCCCAGGTAATGCGGCGACAACGCCAAACGTCAACGTCAAAGCGACCCGCGAAAGTAGTGCTCCGGGTGCAAGTGACACAGTACCTGAGCGCAAGAAAGCCCTGCCCAAGGCAGTTACCCACCTGCTGCATGAAATCGTGGGCAGGCCACCGCGCTTGGCTTTTGTGTTGCTTGAAGAAGTGGAACTGGAAAACGTGAGTGTCGGCAGCATCATCACGCTGGAGCATCGTCAGCAACTCACCCGATCGAAACACCAGGCGGAGTAAAATAACCGGCTGGCAAATCAAGGCGCGAACGTCATGAATCATGCGCAGGACAACCGCATTCTCTCCTTGTTCGGTATCGAACTGCCTGTGATCCAGGCGCCGATGGCCGGTTCCACGACACCGCAGATGGTGATCGCGGCCAGCGAAGCGGGTGGATTGGGTTCCTTGCCCGGTGCGTCGCTTTCCGTCGAGCAGATGAAAACCGCGCTGGATCAGATTCGCGCCGCCACCGCCAAGCCGATCAATCTCAACTTCTTCGCGCACCAAAGTCCGCAGCCTGACCCGGTCGGTCAATTGGCCTGGCGTTCGCTGCTGGCGCCCTATTATGTGGAGCAGGGGCTCGATCCGGCGAGCGCACCACCCTCGGCGGGTCGAGCCCCTTTTGATGAAAGCTATTGCGAGGTGGTCGAAGCTTATCGTCCCGAGGTCGTCAGTTTTCATTTTGGCCTGCCTGCGCAGGCGCTTTGGGATCGGGTGAAGAGTACAGGTGCGAAAATCATCGCGTCGGCGACCACCGTGGCCGAAGCGCGCTGGCTTGCCGAACGCGGCGTGGATGCGGTCATTGCGATGGGCTACGAGGCCGGCGGCCATCGCGGTAATTTCCTCAGCGATGACATGTCCACCCAGGTGGGCACGATGGCCCTGGTGCCCCAAGTGGTCGATGCGGTGGATATTCCCGTGATCGCGGCCGGCGGCATTGCCGATCGACGCGGTGTGCGCGCGGCGTTCGCGCTGGGCGCGTCCGCCGTTCAAGTGGGCACCGCATACCTGTATACGCCCGAGGCGAGCATTCCGGCCTACTATCGCGAGGCCTTGCACCGTGTGCGCGACGACAGCACGGCAGTCACCAATGTGTTTACGGGGCGTCCCGCGCGCGGCATTGTCAATCGGCTGATCGGCGAGATCGGTCCGCTCTCGACGTTGGCGCCAGCCTTTCCGACGGCAGGTGGCGCGCTGGTGCCGCTGCGTGCAGTCACCGAGAAAGCAGGCAGTGGCCAGTTCAGCAATATGTGGGCCGGGCAGGGTGCGGCACTCGCACGCGATCGGTCATCGGCCGAACTGACGCGTTATCTCGGCACCCCTGGCTGATGCGCAACGGGCGAGCTTCGCGACTCCCGCAGACGTCTTCCGTAAACCCGGCCTGATCGCCCGCTCCGCTCACGGTATGCACAAGCGTTGACACATATATTCCTTTGTAGTTATATAACCCGCATGGAATCCGCGTTCACCATCATTGCCGAGCCAAGCCGGCGCGCCATTCTGGGGTTGCTTGCATCCGCCGAGCATTCGGTGGGCGACCTAGAAGAGGCCCTGGGCTTGTCGCAACCGTCCGTCTCCAAGCACCTGCGTGTGTTACGCGAAGCGGGCTTTGTGGAGTCGCGTGTCGATGCCCAACGCCGTTTGTATCGGATTCGTCCCGAGCCCTTGATGGAAATCGATGCGTGGCTTGAGCCATTCCGACGCTACTGGTCCACACACGTCGATGCGCTGGAACGCCATCTCGATCGCATGCACCCCGAACCAAGTCGCAAGGGTAAAAAACGATGAGCAGCCGCAGCAATTACAAGCCGGGCCCGGCCACGGGCGCCACGGTGGATAAGCAGGGTGACACATGGACGCTAGTGCTCGTGCGCGAACTTCGCCACACGCCGAAACAGGTGTGGGAAGCACTTACCGATCCGACGAACTTGCGCGAATGGGCCCCCTTCGATGCCGACCGCAACATGGGCACCGTGGGCAAGGTAACCCTGAGCACGGTAGGCACACCAACGCCGCAGGCTTCCGAGACCGAAGTGACCTGTGCGCAAGCGCCACACCTGCTGCAATACCGTTGGGGCGACAACGAAATGCGTTGGCAGCTGGAGCCCTATGGCACCGGCACAAGGCTGACCCTGTGGCATAGCATCGATCGTCGCTATATCGCGATGGGGGCGGCAGGCTGGCATATCTGCATCGATGTGCTTGATCGCTTGTTGGGTGAACAGCCGCTTGGTCGCATTGTCGGCGCCGAGGCGATGAAGCACGACTGGCTGCGCCTGAACACCGAATACGCCAAGCAATTTGGCATGGAGCCTCAGAAGTGGCCGCCAACCAGTGGCACCTGAGCGGAGCACGCCATGACGCCTTCCGAACATATCGATCAGCTCATCGCCGGCATCGCCGACTGGCGCGGCAAAACCTTGGCCGACTTGCGCAAGACCATCCTCGCCGTCGATAAGGAGATCGTCGAGGAATGGAAATGGATGGGGAGTCCGGTGTGGTCCTGCGATGGCATCCTTGCCGTGGGCAATGCGCACAAGGGCAAGGTCAAGCTCACCTTCATGCATGGCGCCCGTCTCGCCGATCCAGATCGCCTGTTCAACGCCGGTCTCGAAGGCAACGCGCGTCGTGCCATCGATTTCTTCGAGGGCGACAAGATTCCCCAGCAGGCGCTCAAGCGACTTATTCGCGAGGCTATGGCGTTCAATCAACGCAAGTCGAAGAAGTCTGCGGTGAAGTCACGCAAGTCATCCTGACCGAGAGTGCTCGACGGAGTCACTCATTCAGGCAGCCATCCATGGGAGTAGGCTCCCCCTCCATCAGTTCTTGCCGCATCTCGCGCAACAGCACGGCGTCGCGTAGCAATTGCCTGAGGACATCGAGGCTGCGGCGAAGCGCATCAAGTCCTGGTTCGTAGCGTTGATGAATATCGGCGAGCCGCAGCGCGTTGATCAACAGGGAGTCGAGTGCCTGATCGGTATCCACGGCCTGAATCGGCGCATGCCGCAGGCAGTAGTCGCATAGATCCAGGCCGTGGCGTACATGCAGCAAGGCATGTTCGACCCGGTACGTCGGCGTGGCATAAGTAGATGAAAGATAAGGAAACATGTGGCTCCGGCCCAAAGGCCCGCCACCCATGGAAGGGTGGCGGACGTGTCGGGGTCGAAAACCGGTACTAGTCAGGCATACACCGGCAGGGCCTGGGCCCTCCCGACACGCCCGCCATAATTATTATGGCAGCAGGGCGCCGTAACGCTCACAAAAGAAGCGCCGTAGGCGTTACGGCGCTTTTCAACGCCTGGCTAGTAAACGGGTTTCGACACCCGGCCCCCGTGGTTGCGGAGGCGACACCAAGCTTCACCCAAGGCAAAAAGAACGGTCTATAGAAATACGCTTAATTTTGCAGATAGTGGCTTGATATGCTGAGTCGATCACGTTTTGTCGGCGGCAGCGTCAGTGTGCAGGCTGGACGACGCATAGGTGGGGCAATCTTGAGGGAACCATCGCCGTACAGTTTGTGTTGATGTTTCAGTTCTGAATGGCTCGCATAGCGACATAGGGAGCACAGGCCTAAGTGTCCGCAACCTGGATACCGGTTGATCTTGCCCCTCTTCCAAGTACATCTTGCGCAGTCGCGAGTTCTGCGCTTCCAGTTCCTTCATCCGAGCCATCAGCGACACGTCCATCCGGCCGTACTTGCTGCGCCAGTTGTAGAACGTCGCCGTGCTGACGCCCAGCTCCCCGGCAAATCTCCGGCACCGCTACGCCAGCTTCAGCGCGCTTGAGCGCTTCCATGATCTGGCTATCTGTCACTTCGACTTCTTCATTGCGTAGAACTCCCTTTGCTGGAAATTCTACTTCTGATCCCGCTTACTGGGCGGGAGGATTACCGCAGCACCAGGGAGCAGCGAGAAAATTAAAATGAAATCGAAAAATAGTAACTATTTGGCCGCAGAAAAATTACTAAGCAAGGGGGGCAATCAAAGTGATGCTCTTCCTTTGCTTGAAGCGGCTGTCGAGGAGGGCGATACGCCCGCCATGTACGCGCTTGGTACGTGGTATCTGTTCGGAAACGCGGTCAGGAAGAATGTTGCCAAGGCGATCCGACTCATAAGAATCGCGGCGGAAGATAATGTGGCTGACGCGGCTTACGATCTCGCGGTGAGCTATGAGCTTGGTACTGGCGTGAAGAAAAACTTAGATCTCGCGGCCAAGTTTTATCTGAGGGCATTTCTTTTTGGAGACAAGCAGGCAGGCGTCGAACTGGAGCGGCTTCTATATTGGGACCTGAAGCAGATCTCTGCGAAGATGATGTCGCGAGAGATCGGAAGGTACCTGGCGTCGATTGGCGTGGCTGCGGCCGAGTAAAAGCTTTCCTGGGTCATGAGTGCTTCGAATGATGTCTCGCGCTACGGTAGCGCAGGCGTCGTTTTGCCAGCATATCCGCGCCTTCTTTTCGCTTCTAGCGATAGATCCTTGGAGGGCTTGGTGTCGAAGTTCCATAGACCTTGTTGGCCCAGCCAAAGCGCGAGTGAACGCAAAGATCATTCTAGGTGTTGCCTGGCCCGTTTCGTATGAAGTCGACGAAGGCCCGCAGCGGCGCCGGCAAATGGCGCCGGCCTGGATAGTAGAGAAAAGGCCCGGTAAAACGGGGCCACCAGGGCTCCAGGATCGGCACCAGGGCTCCGGTGTTGAAGTGCGGCTGCAACCATTCCTCGAACAGATAGACGATGCCCAGGCCGCCGACGGCCGAATCCACCGCCAGATCCGCCGCGGCGCCTAGGCGCACCATCAGCGGGCCGGTGGGGTTTATCAACAGCGTTTCGCCATCGCGCTCGAATTCCCAGGCAGGAATCGATCCGCTGGAGAATTGCCCGCGCAAGCAAAGATGGTTGAGCAGGTCGCGCGGATGCAGCGGTTGCCCTCGCGCTGCCAGGTATTCGGGCGACGCGCCCGCGGCGAAACGCTGCGTGGGCGGGCCAATCGGCACGGCGATCATGTCCTGCTCCAGCCGTTCGTCGTAGCGGATGCCCGCGTCACAGCCGGCAGCCAGCATGTCGACAAAGCTGTCCTCGACGATGATTTGCAGCTTGATTTCCGGATACGCCTTGAGAAAGGGTGGCACGATCGACGGCAGCACCAGGCGTGACACGCTGGCCGGAACATTGAGCTTCAAGGTGCCGCTGGGACGGTCGCGAAAATGGTTCACGACATCCAGTGCCGCTTCCACTTCGCCCAAGGCCGGGGCAAGGCGTTCGGCCAGCCGAGCCCCCACCTCGGTGGGTGACACGCTACGGGTGGTGCGGTTGAGCAGGCGCACGCCCAGGCGTGCTTCCAGGCGTCGTACGGCTTCGCTGAGGCTGGATGCCGATTGGCCGCTGATGCGCGCGGCTTCCCGAAAGCCCCCGGCACGGGTCACGGACAGAAATGCGAAAAGATCCTGGAAATCGGTGGTCATTGTTCGGCATTCCGCACAACCTGTGCCGATTTCAACGGATTATCGTGCAATCGGTCAATCCCTATAGTTTCCTCATGCCCGATCCGGGTCATCCCTCGTGAGGAGATATTCCATGGCTGATCTTTCCAAGGCAGGCAGCTTTTTGTTGGGCGACCGTCGCGTCATACGCATGGGCTACGGTGCCATGCAACTGGCCGGTCCGGGTGTGTTCGGCCCACCCAAGGATCGCGAGGCGGCCCTGGCCGTATTGCGTGAAGTGGTGGCGTCGGGCGTGAACCATATCGACACCAGTGATTTCTATGGCCCACATGTCACCAATCAGCTGATCCGCGAGGCGCTGCATCCCTACACCGATGGCTTGACCATCGTGACCAAGGTGGGCGCCAAGCGTGGTGACGATGCCTCGTGGAATCCGGCACAAAGCCCGGCGGAGTTGAAGCAGGCGGTGCACGACAATCTTCGCAATCTCGGTGTCGAGGTGTTGGACGTAGTAAACCTGCGCATCATGGGCGACGTGCACAAGCCCAGTGAAGCATCCATTGCCGAACAATTCACCGTGCTGGCCGAATTGCGCGAGCAGGGACTGATTCGCCACCTGGGCGTAAGCAACGCCACGTCCAGTCAGGTCAAGGAAGCCCAGGGCATTGCGCCGGTAGTGTGTGTGCAGAACCATTACAACCTGGTGCACCGCGAGGACGAGGCGCTGATCCACGAGTTGAACGAAAAAGGCATTGCCTATGTGCCGTTCTTCCCCCTGGGTGGTTTTACGCCCGTGCAATCCAACACGTTGTCCGAAGTGGCCAAGCGTCTGGGCACCACACCGATGCAGGTGGCGCAGGCATGGCTGCTAGCCCGTTCGCCTAACATTCTGCTGATTCCAGGCACATCGTCGGTAGGTCATCTGCGCGAAAACCTCGCGGCTGCCGAACTGGTGCTCTCCAACGAAGTTTTGGCCGAATTGGAAGGCATCGCCTCCAGCCATGGCTAAAAGACCTGTAGATACCGTCTCGCGCCGATCTAAGTAAGTCGCGACGTGGTCGCGGCTTGGAGGTTTTCAAAGCTCCGATCTGCGACTGAATCGCAGATCGCATCGCGAATGAGTTAGCTCCTGCAAGGTGAGCGAACGGCTGGAGTAAACACCCTCTCGCAACAAGTGAGAGGGTGTTTTCTTGCTATCGCTGCTTAAACGGGCAGCCTCCCATATCTACTTACTGATAGCGTGCAATCACGAAGGCCGTCGGTGAGTTGCCATAGCCGGCGACGACGATCTTGCCGTCGCTCTGTATAGCGAGTCCCTGGACGGCGGCATTCGTGCTGGCGACAGCCGTGACAACGGGGCCGAAACTATCATCCTGGTTGCCGGAGGCGTCGTAGCGATTCAAGGTCAACTGGCGGTAGCTGCCGGTGCTGGCATAGCCGCCGATAATGATGCCCCCATTGACATCGATGGCAACGTCGTTGCCGATCGCGTCGCTGTTGCCGATGGGAGTGAGCACTTTGCCACTACCCAAACCAAAGCTGCTATCCAGTGCGCCGGTGCTGGTGTAACGAACGGCGGCCAGTTGATAGTGGCCGTTGCTCGTGCTGTTGGCATAGCCGGCCGCGACGAGGTTGCCGTCACCTTGAACGGCCAGCGACGTAGCGATGGAGGCGTTACCGCTGAACGTGCCGCCCACATGGGTCAGCACCTTGCCGCCGGTTCCGAACGTGGTGTCCAGTGCACCGGTCGTGGTGTAGCGCGTCAATGCGAACACGGTGCCTGTACTTGACGCGTAACCGGCCAGAACGGGTTTGCCATCTGCCTGGATGACCAGACTGTTGGCAACGGCAGAGCCGGTGCCCACCGCCGAGGTGACACTGCCGGAGCCGCTGCCGAAGCTGTAATCCAGGGTTCCCGTGCTGGTCAGGCGCGCCAGCGCGAAGCTGGAACCGGCATAGCCGGCAACCCAGATGGAATTGCCTTGTACGGCAACGGCATAGGCTTCCGAAGCGCCTGCATAGAAATTGATGGTCGCCTTGCCCGAGCTGCCAAAGGTGCTGTCCAGCGAGCCATCGGTGTTGTAGCGATAAATCGTGAAATTGCGCGTGGAGTTGAAGTTGGGGCACGACGTGCCGGCAACCACGATCTTGCCGTCTGCTTGCAGGGCCAATGCATGCGCCTGTCCAGGGCAACTACCCGATGGGGTGGTCGTGACCTTGCCGGTGCCATTGAAACTCGTATCGAGTTGACCGCTGCTCGTGTAGCGAGCCAGCGTAAAATCGCCGGTGGCATCCTGGCCGGCGCTGACCATCCGCCCATCCGGCTGGATCACGATACGGGCAGCGGCACCGTAGCTGCCAAACGCCGTTGACGTGATGCCTGCCGAACCGAATGTGGGATCCAGTGATGCGGCCTGCGCGGACGTCGCAAATGCGCCAGCGACGCTGATGGCCATGCCGAACGATATTTTCATCCTGTTACTGATCATTGCTTGTTCTCCCTGTTCAACTGCGTTGGATCGAGACGCGGATCGGTTCGCCGACGCTTGTGGCGTGGCGGTGATGCGTACGACATGTCTTGAAGCGGTCACGCATATGGCTTTCTCAGCCATACATGACATGGAGCCGGGCAAGGTGGAGCGAATCGAGGCTCAAGCGAGACCCGGTGCCATAGCTCTGAAAATTCCCCCGTTGCTTGACCAGGCGTCGAGCCGGCTCCAGACAAGCTTGCTCCCGACAGCTCTCACTGATTGAGACCTGTCGCGTTGCGTTGAGGCGGCGCCCATGACCTCCTACCCATGACCTAGTGTGAAGTTCGCACTATCGTTGACTCATGGGTAAGCCGACCTGCGGGTGAGGCCGATGGATGATATCGCTGGCCATTTGAAGAAATTCCAGAAGGAATTGGCTGCCGGGACCGTGTCGCTGGTGCTGCTGGCTGTGCTGGGGCAATCGCGCCAGGCGCTTTACGGCTATCAGATCGCCAAGCGGCTCGAAGACGTAGGGCAGGGCGTGCTGGCGGGGAAGCAGAGCGCGCTTTACCCGGTGCTGCGCAACATGGAGGCATCCGGTTTGCTGCAAAGCGAAGTGGAGCCTTCCGTGAGCGGGCCGCCTCGGCGCTATTACCGCATCACGCGCCTCGGGCGCGATGTTTTACGCGAATGGGTGGCGGCGTGGGAGGCCACGCGCCAGTCCGTCGATACCGTTCTGCAAGGAGGAGGGGTTGCATGAATACGCCGCGCACGATTGCCGAGTACCTGGATCAGTTGCGCGCCGCCTTGCGCGGTGCCGATCCGGCGATGATCCAGGATGCCTTGTACGATGCAGAGGAACATCTGCGCGCGGAGCTGGCCGAGCAGCCGGGACGTAGCGAGCAGGACATGCTGGCGCACGTGGTGGGCAGCTACGGAGCTCCGGAAGAGGTGGCCGAGATCTACCGCGACCAGGAGATCAAAATCCAGCGGGCCTTGCGCCCACCGCAGCCACCCAGGCGCCGCACCTGGATCGGCCGCTTCTTTGGCGTTGCCGCCGATGCACGAACCTGGGGCGCGTTGTTTTACATGGTCCTGGCGCTGGCGACTGGCATTTTCTATTTTGTCTGGGCGGTGACCGGCGTATCGCTGTCGGCCGGGCTTGCCGTGCTGATCATCGGCATTCCTTTCATCATTCTCTTTCTGGGCACGGTGCGGGTGCTTTCGCTGGTGGAGGGGCGCATCGTGGAGACCATGCTCGGCGTGCGCATGCCTCGTCGCCCGCCCTATACCGCGCGCGATACCTCGTTGATGAAACGTATCGGCATGCTTTTCACCGATGCTCATACCTGGACGACGCTGTTCTACATGGTGTTGATGCTGCCGCTGGGCATCATCTATTTCACCATCACCATCACCTTGCTCAGCGTGGCCTTCAGCTTTATTGGCGCACCGGCGATTTACCTGATGGGCGATATAAACCTGAACTTGGTCTACAACGACACGCATCTGGACAATCCGGTATTGATCGGCCTGATCTGCCTACTTGGTGTCGTATTGCTTTTCGCCACCCTGCATCTGGTGCGTGGCCTGGGCAAGTTGCATGGGTATATCGCCAAGCATTTGCTGGTGCCGCGAGGCGAGTGAAGCCGGCGCGAGCTGCGCCGGCGGCCGACTTTACCCTTTACTGCTCGCTCGGCGAGCGACTTCTGCCGTGCTCACACCAATCCCAGGTTCTTCGGCTTGGCGCCGGGAAACACGGTTTGCAATTGCGAGCCTGAGAGCCCCCAGGTCTTGGCCAGCATGCCGCCCAGCATGTCGCGGTAGTTGGTGAGAACAGGGTAATCGCGGTTCTGTAGAAGGCTCTGTTGATTGACGGCCACCTGCTCGCCAGCGATGCGACCACCGTTGACCTTGCCGCCGAGCACCCAGTACACGGTGCCATGACCGTGGTCGGTGCCGCGGTTGCCGTTTTCGCGGAACGTACGACCGAACTCGGAAACCACCACGACGATGGTGTTGTTCCACTCGTCGCCCAGGGCGTTGGCGTACGCGGCCAGACCCTGGCCGAGGTTGCTCAGGTTATTGGCAAGCTGGCCACTGGTGCTGCCCTGGTTGACGTGGGTATCCCAGCCACCGACGTCGACAAAACCCAGGCGGTATTGATCGCGCATCAGTGTGGCAATGCGCTGGGTTTCATCGGCGAAATTCTTGGCCGTGGCTGCGCCGCGGTTGGCCTTCATCATTTCATCCTGCAATTCCTTCGATACCTTCTGGCGCAGGTCCAGGCCATCACTGGCGGCGGCAGCCAGCGGCGTGCCCTGGTACATGCCCGACAGGATCGCCGACTGGCGCTCGTCAAAGGCGGGCTTGCCCACGCCGCGCAGCGAGATATTGGGAATATCACGCTTGCCGCCCTGAAAACTAAGGGGCAATGCGTCGGTGAAGGCGATGGAAGGCACCGTGGTCATGGTCCCCGATAGCCGGGCCAGGAAGCCCGAGCGATAGTCGGTGCGTTCCCCGGTGGGCTCGCCCGATTCAATGTTGTCCTGCGTTTCGAAATGGCTGCGCGACATGTCGTCGGTGCCGGCAAAGGGTACGAAGGCAATCTGTTTGCGTTGCCACAACGGATAGATCGAATCCTTCAGGACCGGGTTGAGCCCCCAGTGGCTGTCCAGGGCGATGGCGCTGTTGGGATTGCTGGCATCGGGCTTGGCGATTGCGAGCGTAGGGCGCGACTGGTAGTAGAAGTCGCTGCTGTAGGGCACCAGCAGGTTGTTGCAGTCATAGCCGCCACGCAGGAACACCAGCAGGAAACGCGGTGTGCTGGCCGGTGCGGCAAACAGCTTGCCGGAGTAGCTCAGCAGGGATGGCCCGGCGAGCGCGGCGGTGGCGGCGGAGAACAGGAATTGGCGGCGATTCATGAGTGGCCTCGGGTATCGCTTAGCGGAAATTGAAATCGGGCGACGACAACAGGAAGGTATTCCACTCCTGCTGGCTGGCGGCCTTGGCGAGCGCATCGCGCGTGGCAGCCGAAAGGTTCGGTTCGATCGCGTCGTAATACAGCCGCGTGGTCAGCATTGGAAAACCGGCGCCCACCTTCGGGCTGCCTTCGGGCGTGAACAGGCGATTGTCGCCGGTGCCAATGGCGCGGGCGATCTCAAAACGCTTGGACATCTGCCCGGAACTGGACCAGCCGGTAGAATCGAGTGGCCAGCCATCAGGCGTCAGGCGTCCGAACACGGGTTCGCCAAGCTGGTTCATCCAGTTGAGCAAGGGCTTGGCGTTGACCAGGGGCTTGCCGTCATAGGCAAGGCGTACGGATGAAACGACGAACTGAGTCGGGTCCTTGAACTTCTTGCCACGTGTGGCGAGCAGTTCCTTGGACTCGAACATCGTGCGCAACACCTTGGCGATATCGCCGTCGCTGCGGCGGAAGGTGTGCGCCATCCTGTCCACCAGGGCTTGCGGTGGCTGGTCGCCGACGAAGTACTCGGCGATCTTGCGCGAGACGAACTGCGCACAGGCCGGTTGGCGCGTGATCAGGTCCACGGCCTGCTCGACCTCCTTGAAGCCCGAGCCCTTGATGGTCTGGCCCAGTAATGTCTTGTCGCTGAAATCGTGGCGATTCGGATTGAATTCGAACACGCCCTGGCGAATGTACAACGGCTGCATTTGCGGACTGAGCCGGGGCGGCTGGTTGTCCCGCTTGGGCGGTACGATGCCTGAGCCGGTGAGAATCAATGCCAGTTGCTGCACGTCCTGCTGCGAATAGCCGCCGTGCACGCCAAGCGTGTGCAACTCCATCAATTCGCGCGCATAGTTCTCGTTGACGTGGCCTTTGGCGTTCTGCGCGTTATCGAGGAATTCCAGCATCGCCGGACTTTCCAGGGTCGCCATGACCAGGTCGCGGAACTTGCCTAGCGCGTGCGGACGGATGGTGTTCTGCGCATAGTCCGACGCCACCCAGCGAATACGGCCCTTGGCGGCATACACGCTGAAGTGGTTGAGCCAGAACCAGACCATCTGTTCCTTGAGCTGGTTGCCACCGTAGACGGCTCGCAACATTTCGGTCTGTTGGGCCTGCTGCAACAAATCGTTGGCATGCTGCTGCTGGAACTTGCGCGCATCAGCCTTGGCGTCGCCTTCGGGCATGTCCTTGATCTTCTGCTGTTCGTCCTGCAAGCCGATGAGCAGATCGTTGGTGGAGGTATGGTTGACCTCGTAGCTGGCCAGCAACTGGCTGATTTCGGGCGGCAGGTCGTCGCCGATGCGATCGGACAACTGCTCATCGAGATAGCGGGACCTGCCCAGATCGCGGTAGCGCGCCACGGTGGCGCTGTTGAGGTCGAACCCATCACGCCGTAGCCAGGCGATATCATCCTGGCTGAGCGTGCCTTCGCGTGCAGCCATCGCGGGCATGGCCCCCAGGCTGGTGAGTGAAAACGCAAGCCACAAGCAAGCGACGCGTCGAACAGTCGGGTTTTCCATGTGAACCATTCACGGCATTGAGGTTGTTGCTAGCTTCAACGCAAAGGCATGCCGTGGCGACGACACGATTGGCCAAATCGGTCGTTTGGATTCGGTAAGGATTCATGCTGTCGCAAGAAATTGCGATCAAAACTCCTCGACCATCTCCGCCACGGCATCCAGCCGCCTGGCTTCCAGTTCGATGACATTGCGCACCACATCGGCACGCTTGCTGCTATCGGCTTCCACTTCGATAAAGAACATCTCGCTGCGGTTGTCTTCCACCGACTCGCTGGAGCTGGAATCGTCGCGGGTGAACTGAGTCGGATCATCCAGTTCCTCCACGCGATCGACGCCGTCGATACTGTGCAGAGTGGCGATCAGCGCATCGGCGTGCGTGCGATTGCCGAACAGGCGAACGCGAATCATGGGCATGCGGGTTTCCTCTGAACCTTAGGTGGTTTTGATGCTCGCGCCCAGGGTGTGTGGATCGGGTGATGCCGCTACCATGGGCTCATGACGAAACTTTACGATCAGGCTTATTTCGACAAGTGGTATCGCCACCCGACCCATGCCGTGGGATCACCCGCGGAGCTTCGGCGCAAGGTGGCCATGGTGGTGGCACAGGCCGAGTACTACCTGGGCCGACCCATTCGCAACGTACTGGATGTGGGCTGTGGCGAGGCGCCCTGGCGTGCCCCGTTGCGAGCCTTGCGTCCGGGTATCCGTTATCGTGGGCTCGATGCCAGTGAATACGTTGTACGGCGTTATGGGCGCTCACGGCAGATCGGATTGGCCAGTTTCGCGCAACTGGAACATCTACGCTTCGAGGAGCGTTTCGACCTGATCGTTTGCAGCGATGTATTGCATTACCTCAAACCGCGCGAGATCCAGGGTGGCTTGCACGGGATCGTCGAGATGCTGCAAGGCATCGCTTTCCTGGAGCTGTTCACCAGCAAGGATGACGTCGACGGTGACCAGCAGGGCTTTTACCGGCGCCCACCAAGCTGGTACCTGAAAGCTTTTCGCGCGGCGGGGCTGTTACCCTGCGGCTCGCACTGCTACCTGGGACCGCGCCTGGAGCGCCAGATCGCAGCACTGGAGCGTGCCCAGTTGTCTTAGGAGCGAATTCATTTGCGAAGCAAGTCGCGACGAGGTCGCGGCTTGGAGCTTTCACAAGCTCCATCTGCGCTCAATCGCGACTGGCGTCGCGACCAAAGCCGCTCTCCGGCGAGGGCGATCCGAGGCTGAGACCCAGCGCTCCGGCTTGCAGATCGACTCACGGTGAAAATCGCCCCCAAGCGGCCGGGCGATATCAACGATCTCGCGTCAACACCAGCGGTGTCTCCTTGCCGTCTTGCTGGAATATGCCATCAAGCTGGCTGCCGTCGGCATTACCTTTGCCCTCGAAGGTGGCGGGATGTCCGGCAATATTGAATGCAATGCTGCTCTTGCCATTGCCACCACCGAGCCGGGTGGTCACACCCTTTACTTGTTGTGCCGGGATGTCGGCGGTTGCGCTCGTGCTGGCGCCTTCGGTGACCAGATGCACGATGACTTTAGCCCCCGAACCCAGCGTGCCGCTCCAATCCTCGCGCTTGATGGGCGTGGTGAGCTGGGAAATACCCTGGTTGGTTTTCCAGCCCGTACCTTGGTATTCCATGTAATCGGCAGTCTGCTGGGCCACGTCCTGACCGAAGCGTTCGGCGACCAGGTGCAACGATAGATCCACGCCTGACGTCAATCCGCCGGCCGTGTAGGTCGTCGGATCGGACTGGACGTAACGAACCTCGCGCACCAGCTTCACGGCGGGATGCTGGGTCTGCATGTCGCCGAAATACCAATGGTGGGTGGTGGCGGGCTTGCCATCGAGCAAGCCTGCCTCGGCGAGCTTGAATGCTCCGGTGCAGACTGATACCACAGTCTTGTTTTGCGCGTGAATCTTTTGTAGCCATTGCGACATGCCATCGCCACCTCTTTGCGCGCCGACAATCACGATATCCGGTATATGC
>NZ_DASVMI010000056.1:0-26631 GCF_036384435.1 Dyella sp.
TCGACACCGCCCTCGCCCCCGGTGAAATGAGCAAAATGGGTGAGGTAACTCATGTTGAAGCCGGTCTTGAGGGTGAATGTACAGGCCTTGCCGGCCTTGGCATCGAATATGCCGTAGGTCGATTGCTGCTTGCCTTCGCTATGCGGCATGGTCAGCACCATCGTTTGCGGCTTGCTACCTGCGCAGGCAGCCGTGGCCAAGTACACCGCGGCGGTGACCCCGGTCTCGATAGTGCCGTGCTTGTTGACGTAATCGGCGCTCAACTTGAACCTGCCCGACGTGCCGGGCGTCCATGTCCAGCTTTCGCTGCTACGTATCAAAGATTGCGACGAGGGTGACAGCGCCGAGCTTGCAAGCGGCCGCTGGGCGAACGAGGCATCCTGCTTGATGTAGAGCGGTGCATCCAGGCGCAACGGCGACGATGCCACGCGGATGGCTTTCAAGGTAACGATCTTGTGCGTGTCACCTTCCACGTTGTCCGCGACGAGCAGGTTCCCATCAAGCGTAGCCGGCTTGACCAGGGTGATGTCCGATCCATCCAGTTGCAGTTGAATGCGGTCACCTTTGCCGAACAACATCGGCACCAGCGACACCGGCAGCTTCGGCACCACCTGGCCGTCCGGCTGCAAGCCGAAAACCCCCTCGGTAACCATGTCCAGGTAAGCCCCGACTGACCAAAGCTGTCGCGGCGAATTGATCACCGGGCCACTCTTCTCGCCATCGTCCACATGCACGGATTGACTGACTAGCTCGAAATTCTCCATGTTTGAACCAGCCAGTGCCGCACCGCGCAGCAACGACTGGATTTCGTGCGCGATGCGCTCGGGCTCCTCGACCTGACGCGCGGCGCGCAGCGCATAGGCGCTTACGAAAGGCCAGATGGCGCGGTTGTGGTAGATCGGCACGTCGTCGCGTTCTGGCCATATTACCGGGCTGCCCGACGGCCAGGTGGGATAGTGCACCAGTGTCTGCCGTGCACGGTCGGCATCGGCCACACCGGTGGTGATCGCCAGCGCAATACCCAGCAAGTCATATGTATCGAACGGCTGCGCCGCATCCGCGCCGCCGATGTAGCTCATGTACATGCCGCGATCGGCACGCCAGAAGCGCTGGTTGATCGCCTGCCTGAGCGCGGCCGCCTGCGCCCGATAGCCAGGGGCTCGCGCCGGCTCGCGCTGCGCGGCCATGGTGGCGGCCAATTGCAGCGCCTGGTAGTGCAGCACGTTGGTCGATAACGCGAACGACTGCCCGATGAAGGTAACGTCCGTGGCCGCCCACATAGGGTACGTCTGCTGGCGCCAGTCGAGGAACGACGTCTCGCCACGATACAGGCCAAGCCGCTCGTCGAAGGTGTATTGGCGATCCTGAGCCAGCGTGTCGTTCAACGCGCGGTAGACTTCATCGGCGAATGCCTTATCGTCGAGCAGGTGCTGCGCGGCCATGAACCACACGATACGATCGGTGCTGATCGGCCAGCTCCCCCCCGAGCCAGTATCCTGCATGACGTACAGACCCTGCGGCGCGGACGGCTCGCGCACATCCGAGAGCTTGAAGCGCAGCGACGCGCGTGCGCGCTCGGGATCGAGTCGCCACAGCGACAGATCCACTGCGTACGACAGATCGCGAGTCCACACGTAATGCCATTTCTGGCCGGTCTCGAAGCACGCGCAGGGAATGGATTTGCCATGGTCGAAGGCACCGTCTGTGATGGCGCTGACCGAGTCTTTGGTCAGGTCGTCCTGGGCCATCGCGAACATGGCATCGAACAGGTCGCTGGCCGTCTTCACGCCCAGCTTGCCGGCCGGGATATCCCGCGTGCCGGCCGGGCCCTGGAGCTGGAAGCCGCCACCGGGCTTGCGTTTCACGCTGGCCTGCCGGCCCTGGAACCGAACCACCGCCGCATCGATATCGTCATCGGCCGAGTGCGCCTGGGCCACGCCCAACGCCACACACAACGACAACCCCAAAAGACAACGCGCCAAACCTCGCATCGGCAGATGCTCCTTCTATCGGTTAAGCGGACAATCTGCCGCCCGACCCGCCTTCACTGCAAGACCACCGAGGCATAGGCCGGTAGAGACAACGTGCCGTCCGCATACGAGGCACCGATGACGCTTTGCAACAACACACGCGATGCGCGTGCCTTGCCCGCCAGCTTCACCGCTTGCGGCTGCCCGGAAAGATTGTGCACGACCAGCACACGACGTGTGCCAACGAAGCGCTCATACGCGGCAAGGGAATCATTGCCGGTATCGATCACCCGCAGATCGCCATCGCGAAGCAGCGGCTGCTGTTCGCGCCAATGGATCAGCATGCGATACACCTGCAACAACGAGTGCGGATCGTCCTGCTCGGCCTGTACGGAAATCTCCGGCCCCTGCCCCGACGTCACTGGCTTCCAGCGACTCTGCCCGGCAGCGATCGGGTCGCGATCCCAGCGCATGGGTTCGCGCAGGTCCTGGTCGGGCTTGCGTCCCAGCACGCCCAATTCCTCGCCGTAGTAGATGAACGGGCGGCCAGGCAAGGTCAGCAGGATTGCCGCCGCCACGCGCATATGGTCCAGGTTGCCATCCAGCCGACTGAGCACGCGTTCCTGGTCGTGGTTGGACAGGAATGGCGCATCGATGAATTCGTGTCCGGCGGCCTTGTGAAAAGCCGCGTAGCTTTGCGCCAGTTCCGCACGGAGGGCCGACGCATTTTCTTGCCGGGTGCTGAGGATGATCTGCTCGGCCAACGGAAAATCGAAGACCGAGCCCAGTGGCTTCATGTATGGCGCCAGTTGCAGCGGCGACTGCATGGCAACCTCTCCCACTAGATAGACATCGGGTCGCACCTGTTGCAGGCCACGCCGGAACTCGCTCCACCACTGGACATTCTTTCTCAGGGTCTGCGGCTTGCCGGTGTCGCTTTGCAGGTCGTCGTAGATATGTCGCGCCGCATCCAAGCGAAATCCATCGGCACCTTTGGCGAGCCAAAAGCGGCCCACCTCGATCATCTGTTTGCGCACCGCCGGATTGTCGTAGTTGAGATCGGGCATGCCCCGGCTGAAATCACCGAGGAAGTAAGCCCCATCAAGTTCATGCCAGGCCGGAGTGCCAGTGGCACTCAAGGCCTTGGTATCGGTGCCGGGGGTGGCCCAGGTAAACCACGTGCGATACGGGCTGGCCGGATCGTGCGCCGCCACGAACCAAGGGTGCTTGTTGCTGGTGTGATTGATCACCAGGTCCATGATCACCTGGATATGCCGCTTGTGCGCTTGGGCGATCAGCTGCTCGAAATCGGCCATTGTGCCGTATTCGGGGTTGATCGCCTCATAATCGGTCACGTCGTAACCGTGATAGCTGGGCGAGGCATTGATGGGCATCAACCAGATGCCGTCGATGCCCAGCGATTGGAGGTAATCGAGCTTGGCGGTGACGCCGTTGAGATCGCCGATGCCGTCACCGTTGGTGTCGTACCAGGATCGCACGAAGATCTCGTACCAGACCCCGGTTCCCGAGGTGTGGGACAAAAGTGGCGTCTCGGCCACGGATGTCGAGGGGAGTGCGCGGACATCCGGGCCAAGCGCCAGGGAGAAAACTATGGCCAGCGAGGCCAGGAACTGACGGTAGCGAAGCATGCACAGGCTCCCTTGGATGAATCAGGGCATCGCCTCGCACCGATGACGACTATCCCGAACTTCGCCCCGTCGCAAGCGACAGGGCGAAGGGTGATGGTTTATAGCTTGAACTCCACACCCAGATAGTTGGTGCGACCGAAATACTGGATCGTGCCGGTCTGCTGCTGGTTGGTGAAGTATGTGCGGGTCGGCTGGTTACTCGCATTGAGCAACTGGTAGACCACCTTCAGTTTGTCGTTAATGCTGTAAGAGGCCTGGAAGTCGTAGACCAGCTCGGAGGCAAATACCACCAACTGGTTGTCCACCGCGATCTGCGTATCGGATACGAAGTGCGAGCGATAGTTAGCCGATACACGTGCCGAGAACGGCCCGTTGTCGTAGAACACCGCGGCACTGGCCACGCGCTGGGACAAGCCCGGCAAGCCGATCATCTGCGTCGGACCACCCAGCGCCGACGGATTCTTCACCGAACTGG
Organism: Dyella sp.; assembly: GCF_036384435.1. Taxonomy (GTDB): domain Bacteria; phylum Pseudomonadota; class Gammaproteobacteria; order Xanthomonadales; family Rhodanobacteraceae; genus GSA-30. The sequence continues at coordinate 4,095 of NZ_DASVMI010000056.1, forward strand.
ACGTCACGGCCAGGTTGGCATCTACACCCAGGCCTGCCCACATGCCCGGCAGGAAATGCGTCTTGGTGAACGACATTTCCACGCCACGCACATCGCCACCCTTGGCGTTGTAAGCCGTCTGGTAGTCGCCCTGGATGTACGGCGCGCCCGTATTCGGATCGATCGGCACGGTGATGCCGACGCTGGCGAAGTCGAAGTTGTGGTAGGTCACCTGCTGCACGAACGACTTGATGTGCTTGAAGAACACACCGGCCGTGAAGGCGCCCGACGAATCATCGAAATAATGTTCGTAAGTGGCGTCGTACTGCTGTGCACGCAGGGGATCGAGCAACGGACTGGTACCGCCGTAGATGTTGTACGTATTGCCGTCGGTGATGTACGAGCCGGAGCCTGCCAGCATCGAATTGATCGGCGGACGCGCCAGCACCTTGGCGGCCGAGAAGCGCACTTGGTCGTTGTCGGTCAGGTGATAGATCAGGTTCAGCGACGGCAGGTAGTCGGTGTACTTCTTGCCGATGTGCAACGGCGCGAAGTCGCTGCTGGTAGCGCCATTGCCATCGGTAATCGGAATGCCCGCGCCGTTGCCGACCTGTTGCAGACCGGTGCTGTACTGCGAATCGTGCGATACACGCACACCGACGTTGCCGTTCAATTCATGGCCGAACAACTGGGTTTCGATATCGGCCATCAGGAACAGGTCACGAACCTTCTGGTCCACCTGGCCGCTCTGCACATACGTCCAGTTGTTGTTGATGATGTCCTTGACTGGCGTACCGGTGATGCCGTGCGAGGCCAGGATCCCTGGTCCGTTAAGCTGCAGGAAGCAGGGGAAACTGCCGAAAGTGCCCTTCCAGCAACGCACCGTGGCATCGCCACTGTCAATGGTCAGCGGCGGTTGGCCCAGCGCCGGATTGCTGTTCCACTCCGAGCCGTAGACATAGGCAGTGCGGTCGGCGTTGTAGGTATGGTTGTTGGCGTAGACGCCCACCTCCAGCGCCGACAGCAGGGAGTTGTTCGGCAGGTCGTACTTGACGCTCGCGCGAAACGCCTTGTTGCGATCGTGATACACGTACGGGTACACACCGTAGCGCGACAGCGCCATCTGGTTGAGATCGGTGTACATGCCTGGATTGTTGATCGTCACCTGACCGATGCTGCGGCCGGTGAGCAGATAGGACAACGACTGCGCAGCCAGCTGCGGGTTGCCCGTGCCCAGGCCGGTGTATGGATCGGCCGTGGCGTCGACATTGACTTCATGGCCCTGGGCGCGCGACATCGACAGGTCGCCATCGACATGCCACGGACCGCTGTTCCACTTAAGGTTCAGGCCACCGGAGAACACATCGCTGACCTTGGTGTAGTTGTCAGCGGTGGTTTCATTGGAGAACTGCGAGCCCTGGCCACTGCCGCTGACGTCACCGCCAATCAGCGAACCGTTCGGACCGAATACCGGGTTGGTGATCTGCGTGTTGCCATTGTAGAAATTCTGCGAGCGCAGGCCATAGCCGAACGAGCCATTCTTGAACTTGGAGAAGAAGCTGTCAGCAGTGATCTGCAATTCATCGGTCGGTTTCCATACCACCGTACCGAGATAGCCCGTGCGGCGCTCCTGTCCACCGTTCTGCTGCAACTGGATGCCTTCGGGGATATACGCCTGCGGCGCGCCGGGCGAGCTGTTGATCGGCTCCAGGCCTGAGTTGTACTGCTCGCCGACGAATTGCTCGGACACGTGCGGCTGATACAACTGGGCCACGCCCAGGCCGATGCCCAGGGTGTTGTCCAGGAACTTGCCCTGATAGGCCGCGCTCAGGCGATAGCCCAGCGCGTTGGCACCGGCCACGTTGTGCGCCAAGCCCGTGTAGCTGCCACGCGCATCGACGTTGAGGTTCTGTTCCTTGGGCGCTTCCAGCGGGTTGGCCGTCTGCAAGCCGATCGTGCCGCCTACGCCGCCGGTGATCAACGAAGCCTGCGAGGACTTGTACACCGTGGCCATGTTGATCAGCTCGGAAGGATACTGGTCGAACTGGATGTAGTTACTACCACTGGTGGAAGGCTGCTCGCGCCCATCCAGCGTGGTCTGGATGAAGTTGCCCGACAAGCCGCGGATGTTGACCTGCGAGGCCTGGCCGGCGATGCGTTCGGCCGATACACCAGGCAGGCGGGTCAGCGCATCGGCGATGGACTGATCGGGCAAGCCACCGATGTCGGCCGAGGTGATCACGTTCTGGATCGTATCGGCATAACGCTGGTAGTCGATGGCCTTCTCCATCGATGCGTTGTAACCGGTGACGGTGATGCCTTCCAGGCTCTTGGCCAGTTCGGGCGACTGACCCTGCTTCTTGGCCTCGTCGGCCGCCTTCTGCTGGTCGGCGGTGAGCGGCTTGGACTGGGCGTCCTGGGGAGCCGGGCCGGCACCGACGCCATCGGCTGGCGCAGCATGAACTCCGACGGTGAAGCACAAACCAGCCGATGCGATCGCCAGCGCCAATACGTTGCGTTTCAGAATCACCTTGTCCCCTCCCCAGGGCTTTGACTTGTCGACTGTCGTCGTCGGCAAACCCATACCGCGCGACATTGTGTTTGTCCGCCGAGAATGGCGTGCGGCGCATGGTAGGGCCGGCTCAATGAGACCGGACAGTTCATGCATACGTATTCATGACGCACTTTTTTTGTGCACCTTTGACAAAACATAGGCGTCCGGTGACTCGCCAGGAACCGGTGTAGCAGCAGTGATCGCAAGCCTCTTGCACGATTGAAATATCGGTCTTATCGCGTTTTCGCACCGTATCGGTGCAGCATGCGCACCGGCCTGGCAAGGCCGCTCGCGCGCTGCTGCGTCGCAATATCACCCTTTTTTGAATACGTATGCATGGACCACGATCAGGCTAGGCCTAGCGTTTAAGCTGCGCCGCACATTGCAGCTGCCTCCGTGTCGGGTCGGTAGCGACGCGAAGAACAGTCCGGGGGTTTGGCGACATGAGTGAAGCACCGTGGTGGCGCGGAGCCGTCATCTATCAGATTTATCCACGCAGCTTCCTCGATACCAATGGCGATGGCGTAGGCGATCTGCCGGGCATCGTGGAAAAGCTCGACTACGTGGCCAGCCTGGGCGTGGATGCGATCTGGATCGCCCCGTTCTTCCGCTCGCCGATGGCCGACTTCGGCTATGACATTGCCGATTACCGCGCGGTCGACCCCCTGTTCGGCACCCTCGAGGATTTCGATCAATTGCTGGCCAAGGCGCACGCCCTGGGCCTGAAGGTGATGATCGACCAGGTGCTCAGCCATACCTCGGACCAGCATGCATGGTTCAAGGAAAGCCGCGCAAGCGGCGACAACCCCAGATCCGACTGGTACGTCTGGGCCGATGCGCGCCCCGACGGCACACCGCCGAACAACTGGCTATCGCTGTTCGGCGGGGTCGCCTGGCAATGGGAGCCGCGACGCGGCCAGTATTACCTGCACAACTTCCTGACCTCGCAGCCAGACCTGAACTTCCACAATGCGCAGGTGCAGCGCGCCGTACTGGACAACGTGAAGTTCTGGCTCGACAAGGGCGTCGACGGCCTGCGCCTGGATGCGATCAATTTCTGCTTTCACGATGCGCTTCTACGCGACAACCCGCCCAAGCCGGAAGAAAAGCGCGTGGGTCGAGGCTTCAGTCCGGACAATCCGTACGCGTTCCAGTATCACTACTTCAACAATACGCAGCCTGAGAATATTCCGTTCCTGGAAGAACTGCGCCAGTTGCTGGACAAGTACGACGGTGCCGTCGCGCTGGGCGAAATTTCCTCGGAGGATTCGCTCGCCACCACCGCCGAATACACCAGCGGCAAGCGCCTTCACATGGGTTACAGTTTCGAACTGCTTACCGACGATTTCAGCGCGGCATACATTCGTGGCACGGTGGAGAACCTCGAAGCGCAGATGCGCGAAGGCTGGCCGTGCTGGGCTATTTCCAACCATGACGTCGAACGCGTGCTTACGCGCTGGGGCCAGGGCGACACGACCGCGCACATGGCTGGCATGCTCACCGCCATGGTGTGTTCACTGCGCGGCTCGGTGTGCGTATACCAGGGCGAGGAACTGGGCCTGACCGAAGCGGAGGTCCCGTTCGAATCCCTGCAGGACCCTTACGGCATCACGTTCTGGCCGAATTTCAAGGGTCGTGACGGTTGCCGCACCCCGTTGCCCTGGAACGAAAACGCCAATGCCGGCTTCACCCACGGCAAGCCCTGGCTACCCGTGCCGGATGATCATCGCGCCCTCGCTGTCTCGCGCCAGGAACTGGACCCGCATTCGTCGCTGCACAACTTCCGCAGCTTCATGCAATGGCGCAAGGGCCAGCCCGCGCTGCGACTGGGCGACATCCGCTTCGTGGACGTCCCCGAGCCTGCGCTGGCGTTCACTCGCACGTACGAAGGCCAGACCGTGCTGGCGCTGTTCAATTTCAGTGCCTCGCCCATCACCGTGGACCTGCCCGCATTCGCGCATGCCCGCGCATTCAATGGCCACGGCCTGGCCGAGGGCTCGCTGAGCGACGGCCGCGCCGAGCTTCCAGGACATGGCGTGCTGTTTGCGCAAGTGACCTGAGGCAGGCGCCCATGTCGAACCCTTGCCGGCACACCACCTATGCCGGCAAGTCACAGCGCCTGGCCACTCACTTCCCGCCCCCAAGGCTGTACGCCGGCTTATCACCCATCCACACGGCGATGTTTCCTTGACCGAGCTCGACCTATGATCGATCGCTCCCGGAATCATTGAAGGAACAGACGCATGCGTGCAGGTCTCATCATCATCGGTATCCTCCTGCTGGGCGCCGGTATCTGGATCACCCTTGGACACGGCAGCTACCGGGAAACCAATACGCTGGTACAGGTAGGCTCGGCCAAGGTCACCGCCTCCCACGACAAGGCACTGCCCTCCTGGGCCGGTGTGGCCGGCATCGTGGTCGGCGGCCTGCTGACCCTGGGCGGCCTGCTCAAGCGCTGAGCGCGTGGCGGGGAGGCACGGCCCGTTGCCTCCCCGCTACAATCCCATGGATGGATGTCTCCTATCTCATCGACAAGCTCAACGATGCCCAACGTGATGCGGTCTGCGCCGCGCCGGGGCACTATCTGGTCCTGGCTGGCGCAGGTTCCGGCAAGACCCGCGTACTCACCCATCGCATCGGCTGGCTGACACAAGTCGGTCGGGTACAACCCTGGTCGGTGCTGGCGGTTACCTTCACCAACAAGGCAGCCGGCGAAATGCGCGCGCGCCTGGACCAGTTGATCCCAGGGGGCACCCAGGGCCTGACCGTAGGCACTTTCCACGGCATCGCGCACCGCCTGCTGCGCCGCCACTGGCGTGAGGCAGGGCTGCCCGAGACCTTCCAGATCCTCGACGCCGATGACCAGCAACGCATCATCAAGCGTGTGGTCACAGGGCTCGGGCTGGACGAGGCGCGTTTCCCGCCGCGCCAGGCCACGTGGCAGATCAATCAATGGAAAGACGAAGGCAAGCGGCCGGAAACCATCGAACATCGCGACCACCCGGTCACGCGAACGTTCGTGCAGATCTACCAGGCCTATGAGGACGCCTGCCGGCGTGCCGGCCTGGTCGACTTCGCCGAACTGCTGCTGCGCGCGCACGAGCTGTGGCTGAAGAACCCAGCGGTGCTCGAACACTACCAGGCACGCTGGCGCCATCTGCTGATCGACGAATTCCAGGACACCAACACACTGCAATACGCCTGGATCCGTGTCCTGGCCGGGCAGACCGGGCATGTGTTCGTCGTAGGCGACGACGACCAGGCCATCTATGGCTGGCGCGGCGCGAAGGTGGAAAACGTGCAGCAATTCCTGCGCGATTTCCCCGGCGCGCGCACTATCCGCCTGGAACAGAACTACCGCTCCACCGCCACCATCCTCAAGGCGGCCAATAGCGTGATCGCGCGCAATGGCGGCCGCCTGGGCAAGCAACTATGGACCGATGGCGGCGATGGCGAGCGCATCGCGGTGTACGCCGCATACAACGAGCAGGACGAAGCCCGCTTCGTCATCGAGCGCATCCGCGAATACATTGCCGAGCATGGCGATGCGCGTGACTGCGCCATCCTGTATCGCTCCAATGCCCAGTCGCGCAACTTCGAAGAACAGTTGATCCAGCGCGATATCCCCTACCGCGTCTACGGAGGCCTGCGCTTCTTTGATCGTGCGGAAATCAAGGATGCACTGGCCTATATGCGCCTGGCCGCCAACCGCCAGGACGATGCCGCCTTCGAACGCGCGGTCAACACGCCGCCACGCGGCATCGGCGACCGCACGCTCGACGTGGTGCGGCGCCGTGCGCGCGGTGAAAACATCTCACTATGGGAAGCCTCGCTGGGCGAACTGACCTCGGGCCGCGAACTGGCCGGCCGCGCAAAAAATGCGCTCAAAGCCTTTCTCGCCCTGATCGAGGACATGGCACACACCTTCGTACCGCCACCGCGCGAGGGCCAGACGAGCCAGGCACTCAACCTAGCCGAGCAGGTCGAGCACGTCGTCAACCATACGGGCCTTCGCGATTTCCACGAGAAGGACACGCGTGGCAACGGTGAGGCGCGCGTGGAAAACCTCGACGAGCTGGTCAATGTCGCCAGCCGTTTTGAACTTACGCCAGACGACATCGAGGCCGGCCTGAGCGAGCTGTCCGCCTTCCTTTCGCATGCGGCGCTGGAAGCGGGCGAAGGCCAGGGCGAATCCTGGGACGATTGCGTGCAGCTGATGACGCTGCATTCGGCCAAGGGCCTGGAATTTCCCGTCGTGTTCCTGGTCGGCGTGGAGGAGGGCCTGTTTCCCAGCCAGCGCTCGGTCGAAGACGAAGGGCGCCTGGAGGAAGAACGCCGCCTGGCCTATGTCGGCATCACCCGTGCACGGGAACGTCTGTTCATCACGCACGCTGAATCGCGCCGCATGCACGGCACGGAAATGCTGGCGCGTCCATCGCGCTTCCTCGGCGAAATTCCGCCGGAACTGATCGATGAAGTGCGCCCGCGCGTGCAGGTGAGCCGCCCGATGTACGCCGGGCGCTTCGCCGAACCGACGGGCAGCTTGCAGGAAGACCTGCCGGTCAAGCTGGGCCAGCGCGTCAGCCACCCGAGCTTCGGCGAAGGGGTGGTGGTCAGCGCCGAAGGCAGCGGCCCGCATACACGTTTGCAGATCAATTTCGAGGGTGCCGGCAGCAAGTGGCTGGTCGCCGCGTACGCTAACCTCACGCCGCTTTAGACCTGCGCGGCCACGCAAGGGTAAGGGGAAATACCATGCAACGCCGACACTTCCTGCGCCACGCCGGCGCCACCTTGGCCCTGGCCTCCACCGGCGCACTGACGGCCTGCGTGCCTGCGGGAACGCGTTCGGGAAATCGCGCGGCACCCGTGGCGCGCCTGGGCTCGGGCATCCCCGAGTTGATGCCGGTCAAGGCGCGCCCCGATCGCATCACCGGCGTCTACGTCTGTACCCGCCCTTTCCGCGCCGCCGGTCCACGCATCGAAACCGAACGACTCGGCGACAAGACCGTCGTGCACAACTACGGTCATGGAGGAAGCGGCTGGTCGCTGTCATGGGGATCGAGCACGTTGGCATTGCGCATGGCGCAAGCCACCGGCGTGCACGAACTGGGCGTGATCGGCTGTGGCGCACTGGGCCTGACCACGGCCCTGCTCGCCCAGCGCGCCGGTCTTTCGGTACGCATCTATGCGCGCGACCTGCCGCCGAATGTGTACTCGATGCGCGCCAGCGGCCTTTGGACGCCCGATTCGCGCATCTGCGACGCCGCGCACGCCTCTGTATTCGGCGACCGTTGGGAAGACATGGCGCGCATTTCCTTCACGCAATACCAGAGCATGCTCGGCTTGCCCGGAGATCCGATCGAATGGATCGAAGGCTATTTTCTTTCCGACGATCCACCCGGCCAGGCAAGCCAGGAACCCTCCGACGAACCCGAGTATGCCGAATTCGTCGAGCGAGCCCGGTTCACACCGCGATCGGTGGAACTGGCACCCGGCACGCACCCGTTCGCGCAAGCGCATGTGCGTCGCTACACCACATTGATGTTCAACATCACCAGCTATGCGCACATGCTGCTCAACGACTTCCTCGTGGCCGGCGGCAAGATCGAAGTACGCGAATTTCATCAGCCCAACGACCTGCTGCAACTGCCCGAACGCACCCTGGTCAATGCAACCGGCTATGGTGCCCGCGCGCTGTTCGGTGACAACTCGCTTATTCCCGTGCGCGGCCAGACGGCAAGGCTTATCCCACAGCCGGAGGTCCGCTATGGCATCAGCTCCTCGAAGGTAAGCATGGTGCCGCGCCGCGATGGCCTGCTGGTCCAGGCATTTGGAGATAGCGGCAATTTCAACAACCCCGACACCACACCCGTTCGCGCGGTATCCGAGGCGGCCGTGCTGGCCCTGGCCCGCATCGTCGAGGGAATGCGCCAACCGGCCTGACCCGATGACAAACCCCGGGGCCAGGGCGCATCATCTGCCTCTGGCAACGGGGGGCCGGTGCCATAACGGATGATGGCGATCTATGACCACGAAGTGGTTTCTCGACGATCTCGGCGTATCCGAGGGCGCGACCGAACAAGACATCAGGAACGCCTATAGGGAACGTCTAGCACAGCTAGGCAGCACGGCCAGCAGCGCAACGATAAGCCTGCTTGAGGAAACTTTCCGGCAAGCGCTTGCGTGGCGTGCCTGCGGCGACTCGTCAACGCAGGAAACTGCGCTCAACGTACAAAAGACTGCCGACCATTTCTATCGCCAATTATTGGAGTGCATGGCTTGCGGGCAATCCGTCGAGGATCTATTCCCGCGGCAACGGACTCGCGCGCGATCAACTGGCCCCGAGGTCGCCCTGGCGCTGGAAGGCAGGCTGCTTGATCGCCTCATTCGCGCCCAGGGAATATCCCGACCGTTACTGTTCGATGCAGCATGCAGGCATTGGCATTGGCATGATCCGGAGCATGCGCGCCAGCTCGGTGCATCCGGTGCGTGGATCGGGCATGTACTGGCGCAGGAGCAGGCCTGGCAAGCCGCGCAGGAGACCTTGCCTCCGGCGGTAAAGCTGCTCCCCTTGCTCGAAACATGTCGCGGCACAGCAGTGCCAGCAGCGACGCTGCCGCAATGGCCGCGCATGCGCCAGATCATTCTGGCCTATCCGCAATATCTGTCACTGCGTATCGAGCCGTCATGCTTCCAGGCCTGGGACAAGGCCTATCGCGACCACGTCGAAGCTGCACACGCCATGGCAAGCGTATCTGCACCCGCCGTGCCGCCGTCAACGATCCCTGCTGTTCCGGTGATTCCGGCGACGGCGTTGCGAACACCCACGACCCAGGCCGTTCGCGCCCCCTGGCTCGCCTGGATCACGAGGCAACGCGATGTCCTGGTCGTGGGTACCGCGGCACTGTGCGTGATGCTCTACCTCGTCTCGCGCATGGCGGCACCAGCCGATCGGTCGGTTCGACCAGGCTATGCAGCTCCGTCGGCCAGCCTGGTACTGATCCTGCCCGAACAATCCTCCACCACGCGCGAGAACTGCGACTACATCAACCTTGTCGTACACCAACCCAGTTGGGAACCACCGGCGGATGCGGACCAGCGTCGTCGCTATGCCAATGCCATCGATGGCTGCATGAAGGTCAATCACTGGCATGCACACGCCACACCAGACAGCGCGCTCGAACGCCTGGGCGTGCACGCCTGACTCAAACCCGATGTGCGGCTTGCCACCTCAACCATGCCGCCGCGTGATGCCAATGCCCAACGGAGCAATGCCATGCATACGCCATGGTTCCTGAAAAAACTGGAACTTGACGATCAGGCTGACGAGCGTGTCATCAAGCGCGCTTACGCCAAGCTGCTGAGAACCATCGATCAAGCCAGCGATATCGAAGGGTTCAATCAGCTTCATATGGCGTATAAGCAAGCGTTGGCGTGGGCATCGCGCAAGGCGATGAGCGAGGTCAACACGGCGCCAGCCGCGTCGTTAGCAAACAGCGTTGCCCATGCAGAGCCTGCGCGAGAATCTCCCGAGGCCATGCCAAACGCGGCCGATGACGAGATTCGTCGAGCCCTGGCGAGTCCTGGCGCAAGCGCCGAGAAAGACCATGCTACCCACACACAGGAAGCGGTAAACAATTCTGATATACGGGCGCCCAAGCCAGGTATCGGCGACGACGACATTCGCCGGGCCCTGGCACGAAAACGACAAGCCGCCGTCGTACGCGACACGATGCCACCGCCACGCGATCCACACGATGCGGCCCGTGCTGCATTCGAAGCACTACGCGATGACCTGGCCCAGGGCGAAAATGCGACCGTCGCGCTACAGCGACAATTACAGGCACTTGCTCACGAGCATTTGCGTGCCCCTGGCCTGTTCGAACTGATCGTGCTCGAGGCTCTGGCCAGCAGCAACATCGGCCAGCGCCTTGCGTTGTTCAATGCCAGCCAGAAATCATTTGCTTGGCTGGACGTCGTGCATTTGCAGAATCTGGGCGCGCGCGGGCATTGGGTCGTGCAGGTCCAGAAGGAAGCTCGCCAGGTTGAAACACTTGCGCAGCGTTTGGAGCCGGCCCTGCGATACATCGACATGCGCGAGGCCGGCCATATCGACCCGGTTCCCAACCAGTTGCTGCCGCTGTGGCCCGACCTGCACAGCGCCATCGAGACCTGCCCGCGCTACTTCGCGCTGCGCATGGATGGCGCGACATTGGACGCGTGGGAGCTGGCGTATCGAAACAGCAACATGGCCAGGCTTGGGCTCGTCCAGTCTCAGAATGAGACAGCTCACCCGCAGCCCATGTCACCCGCCCAATATCGCGCGAACCGCCCCAAGTCAGGCAACTCGGCGGTGCCTGCCTTCGGCGCAGGCTTTGCCTTCATCGCGTTCCTGGTCATCAGACTGATCGCCAGCATGGTCGATACCACCCCGACACATACCTCGCAACCCATGTGGACACCACCGCCCTCACCGCCAACGCCAGTGGCTTCGGCACCGTACTGGCCTGACAGGCCAGCGCAGTTCCAGGCACGTGCCGTGACGTCGCATGACAAGCCGCCGGCTGACTGCGGCAACCTGTACACCCAAACGCATCAAGGCCAGTGGCCCATTCCGCGAGATCCGAAAATCCGCGCCCTCTGGGCCCATGCGGTACAAGCGTGCCAGGACGAGGGCCAATGGCTGACCACGCCCACGGCCGATCCGGTGTTCCTGGGACTGGGACTGAAGGGTTAGGAAAAAACAAAAAGCTTGCATGTCCCGCCGATAGGCCGCTTCATGCTCCTGACTCTTGAGAGCCGTCACAGGCGACGACCTCAAAAGCCGTAAAGCAAGCGGACCTCACTCCCTCAGCCGCGGCACACCATGCTCGCTACGTTCCTCGATCGCCACGGGACGCGTATCGAGTTTGCCGCGCAGTTCGTGCGGGGCGAATTGGGCGGGTTCCCCGCGTGCCATCGCCAGGGCATTGCGATAACAGCGTTGGGCCTGCGCGTTGTCACCTTCGCCAGCATAGGTGTCGCCCAGGGCCTCCCAGATCGCGCCGCCCGGCTCCAGGGCCAGGGCACGATCGAGGTACTTGTGTGCCTTGCCCCACAGCTTGGCGCGCACGCACATGCGTCCCAGGGTGAGCAACAGGTTGGCATCGTTGGGATGCACATCCAGCCACCCTTCCACGCGCCGCAGGCGACCTTCATTGTCGTCATCGGTGAGGTTGCCGTAGGTAGCCACCAGTTGCGACGACCATTCGCGTCGCAGCGCTGATTCTACTTCGTCCATCGCAGGCAACATCATGCCCAGGCTCGCTGCACGACGCGCATAGGCATCGACCACGGCGGGAATGCGACGTTGCGGCTTAGGCAACTGCGACCACAAGCTGTTGAGCGCGACAGCATCGGGTGCAGCAAGTATGGAACCGGTCAGCACCAGCGATTCCAGCGAGGCATAGGCACGCGGGCCGATGGCGCCGCTTTTCTGCAAGGGCTCGAGGGCCTGACGCGCACGGCGCATGTCGCCGGTGGCAACCGCCGACAAGGCCAGTTCGCGCCAGCCACCCGGAGTCAGGCTGCCGCTATCGGCCTCGGGCGCCAGCAATGCCAGCGCGTCGGCAGGGCGCCCTTCGCGACGCAGGAAGCGCGCACGCAGCACACGGGCAGCTTGTGGCGCGGACTGCGATGCCTCGTCGAGGGTTTCCAGCGCACGTCCGTGTTCGCCACGGCGCGAAGCCGCTTCGGCTGAAACCAGCAACGCCGGACCACGCAGGCTATCCAGGCGCGAGGCGCGTTGCAAGTCACGCTCGGCATCGCCATGGCGACCCTCCATCAAGGCGATCAAGCCCGCACTCATGCGCTGGCGACTGGTGCGGCGATGGCGGCGCGACATCGCACCGAAGGGCCAGCGCACCAACTGCCATAGCAAGATGACGATCGCCACGATCACCACCACCATGATCACCGCGGCAATCGCCGTCATCTCGGCGGTGTAACCACGAATCTTGACCAGGACGTAACCGGGATCTTCGGCGACCCAGTGCCAGCCGAATGCCGCCAGCGCGGCAATCACCGCAAGCAGGAGAATCCAGCGCCACAACTTCATGGGTGGGCTCCGCTGCTGGCATGCGCTGGCGCCGCCGCTTCACCGGGCTTCAGTGCATGCACCGATCGCAGGTTGCGCAACTCGGTCAGTGCCGCGCCCAATTGGACATTCGCCATCGACGGCATCTGAGCGGCCAATGCGGACGTCTCGCGCGCAGCCTGTTGCACGGCCGGCGCCTGTGCATCGAACTGAGCCGACAACGTGGCACTCGCGCGCTGTAACGCGGCCTGATAGGCATCGCGGTCGTATGCCATCAGCGCAAGCTGCGCCTGGGCCAGATCGAGGGAGGCCAGCTCGCGCGCGAATCGCGCATCGGCCACAGCCAACGGCGCACCGTTATCGCGACGGATGGTGATCACGCTGGACAACGCACCGCGCAGTCGCGCCCAGGCGCCGGCGTCGACCTGTGTCTGGCTATCGAGCGGTTTGAGCGGAAGCGTCATCACTTCGCCGCGCAATGCCGTCAAATGGGTCATGGCTGCCTCACGACTGGCTGGGGCGCTCTTGATCAGTGCCTCGTGCTCGGCGTTGACACTCTGGCGCAACCCGGAAAACGCGCCATCGTTGACCGAGGCGAGCGCCTGGTCGGCCGCCGTGTAGGCCGTCGCCGCGCCCTGGGCGTCGTGGAACAACTCGAAGCGTTCCTTGCCCCAACGCAGCAGCGACTCGGCTTCGTCGAGCAACATGGCATCGTGACCGGACAGGCTCTTCTCGGAAAGCTTGGCAACGGCATCCTCGAGATTGCGCACACGTTCCGCCTGGCCGAATTGCTCCTCGCGCAAGCCGCGATTGACCTGGTCGGCATCGCCCAGGCGCTGGCGCAACGCGGTGCGATCGTCGTCCAGGCTGGTGATGGTCTGCTGCATGCTGTCCAGGCGCTGGCGCAGACTGGCGATGGTCTGGCTGTCCTGGCTGGCGGTGCGCTCCTGTTGCCACTGGCGCCAACCGATATAGCCGGCGCCTCCCATGGCAACGAGGGACAGCAGCAAGGCAAAGGCCAGGCTGCCGCCACGCGAGGGCGTCGGCTTGCGGCCGGTGGGGGCGGGAGTCGTCGGGCTGCGCGCGTCCGAGGAGGCGGCGCCGTGCGGTGCGGTGTCGTCTTGGCTCATGCGACACATGCTAGCAGCCCATGCGCCACCGCACGTATCGAAAATGCCCCGGCACACGCGATTCGTCTCAGGCGTTCACGATTCCTGCACGCCTGCACCCGCCACGGCATCGAGTAAAGCCCCCGCACCGGCGGACCTGGCCAACCGGATCGAAGCGAAACCGGCCTCGCTCGCGACGTCGGCAAGGCGCCGGCTGCTCACCACCGCCGTGCACGCCGATAGCGACGTCCAAGCCGGCAACGGCGCAAGCGTACGAAGATTGAGCAAGGCTTCCGCGCTGGACAACAACAGGCATGACCGGGCAGGCAACGCGACGACCTGTTCCCAATGGCTTGGCCGCAGGCGTGGTGTGACTCGACGATAGACCTGCACTTCGCGCAGCATGCCGCGTCCGGCCAGTTGTTCACGCAACAGGCCACGGCCACCCGGCGCATCGATCAACGCGATGCGCGGCGCCTGCCACTGCGACCAGACAGGCAGGCCGAGCAGGCCTTCGCTATCCTGGCGCTCCATCGGCGCTATCGCATCGGTCACACCCTGGCGGTGCAGCGCACGTAACGTACCCTGCCCCACCGCCAGCACCGTGGCACGCGTTCGCAAGGCATGCAGGCGTGCGGCAAAGCGCACCGCCGCCGGACTGGTGAAGATCACGACCTGATCGTGCAGGGCATCGGCCATCGCCGAGCGTGTTGCCGCATCATCGATGCCACGCAAGGCAAGCCCTGGTAAAAGCACCGGCACGCCCCCGCGTCGACGCACTTGGCGCGCCATGGAAGAGCCCGTGCCGGCCGGACGCGTGATGATCACGGTCCGGCCGAGCAATGGCAAAGCAGAAGATGTCAGCGATGCTGCGGGCATGCACGCAGTGTAGCGGTACGGCACCGCCGCTCACGTATCACGCCCGCGCCAGGGATCAGGCCAGTTCGGCCAGTGCCGATGCCTGGAATTCGTGGATCGCCTCCGAGGCCTCGCCACGGACTTTCTGCGGCCACCGCGGATCGGCGATCAAGGCACGCCCCACCGCGATCAGGTCGAATTCATCGCGTTCCATGCGCGTGATCAGCCGCTCGATGCCGGCGTTGCTGGTAGCACCACCCTGAAAGGTCGTGATGAAGTCGTTGCTCAGTCCCACCGAGCCCACGCTGATGGTAGGCGCACCGGTGAGTTTCTTGGCCCAACCCGCGAAATTGAGGCCGTCCTCGCCGTCGATCTCGGGGAATTCAGGCTCCCAGAAGCGACGCTGCGAGCAATGCAGCACGTCAACGCCCGCCTCCACCAGCGGTACGAGCCAGTCGGTCATTTCCTGGGGCGTGACGGCAAGACGCGCGGTGAAATCCTGGCCCTTCCACTGGCTCACGCGCAGGATGATCGGGAAATCCATGCCGACCGCCTGGCGCACGGCTGCGATCACCTCGCCAGCAAAACGGGCACGCTCACGCAACGTGGCACCGCCATAGCGATCCGTGCGCTCATTGGTGCCGGCCCAGAAGAACTCGTCGATCAGATAACCATGCGCACCATGCAGTTCCAGCGTGTCAAAGCCCAGACGCTTGGCATCGGAGGCAGCACGCGCGAAAGCGGCAACGGCATCGGCGATGGCTTCCTCGCTCATCGCCTCGCCACGCGGCTTGCCCGGCGCGATCAGACCGGAGGGGCTTTCCACTGGCACAGCCGGCTCCCACTCGGTGCCCTGGGCCTGGGTCGAACCGGTATGCCACAGTTGCGGACCCATGCGGCCACCAGCAGCATGCACTTGGTCGATCACTTGCTTCCAACCCGCCAGCGGTGCTTCACCGTGGAAGAACGGAATCCGAGGGTGATTGCGCGAGGCAGGCCGATCGATCACCGTGCCCTCGGACAGAATCAAGCCGACGCCACCTTCGGCGCGGCGACGGTAATACTGCGCATTGGAAGGGCCGGGAATGCCTTCCGGCGAAAACGTGCGTGTCATGGGCGCCATGACCAGACGGTTCTTCAGTTGCAGCGATTTGACGGCAAACGGGCGAAACAGGACATCGGTCGCGGACACGCAGGACTCCAGGCAACAGGATCGGAAAGGGCATCAAAGTATACAAAAGAAACCTAGAGTCAATAACGCACCTTACATGCACCAGGTATACTTGAGGAAATCTTGTTTCGACGGGTGTCCCATGACCACCTGCAACCTGCAACACTTCTCCGCCGACTGCCCCACCCGGGTACTGTTCGACCAGATCGTCGACAAGTGGTCGATGATGGTGCTGGCTGTGCTCGACAGTGGCCCGCAACGCTTCAATATCATCAAGCGCCATCTCGAGGGCATCACGCAGAAGTCGCTGACGCAGTGCCTGCGTCGACTGGAGCGCAACGGCCTGATCGCACGGCACGTGATCCCGGCTTCCCCTGTGGCGGTGAACTACGAGATCACCCCGCTGGGCCGTACTCTGCAACCGCCCTTCAAAGCGTTGTATGGCTGGACAGTG
Organism: Dyella sp.; assembly: GCF_036384435.1. Taxonomy (GTDB): domain Bacteria; phylum Pseudomonadota; class Gammaproteobacteria; order Xanthomonadales; family Rhodanobacteraceae; genus GSA-30. The sequence goes on from NZ_DASVMI010000056.1 coordinate 20,295, forward strand.
CACAACCTGGCCGGCGTGGAAGCCGCCCGACAGGTCTACGACGAGCGCCAGGGTGAGCCGGCCAGGCCATGAGGGCGCGCTTTGGTCTGTCGCACGAGGGCGATACACTCGGCGGCTGATCCGTTTCAAACAGTCGCCTCCATGAGCTCTCCCGATCTGATCGCCCTGGCCCACGAGCTGGTCGACTTCACCCGCAGCAATATCCCCCAGGCCCAGGTCATGGACATCCAGCTGGGTACCTACGACGGCGACACCATCGTGCTGGACGCCCCGCTGACGCCCAACGTCAATGACAAGGGCTGCGCGTTCGGCGGCAGCTTGGTCAGTGTCATGACCCTGGCCGGCTGGAGCCTGGTGGAGCTGGCACTGCGGCGGCGCCAATTCGATTGCGACGTCTTCGTGGCCGAATCAACCGTGCGCTACCTGGCGCCGGTGTGGAATGACTTTGCCAGCGAAGCCAGCCTGGCTCCGGAATCGAACTGGGAAACCTTCTTTGGCACTTTGCAGGCGCGTGGCCGTGCGCGCGTCGAGGTGATCGCTCGCGTTCCTGGGGACACCGGGCCGGCCGCCACCATGACCGCGCGATTCGTCGCCAAGCGTCGCTGAAGCGGCACAGCCATTGATGGCAGAATGCCAGGTCTGATGGCTCCACGAACCGAAAGGGAATGAAAACCATGCGCCGTATCCTGCTAGTTCCCGTCGTCGCGCTTTGTGCCACCCTGACCGGCTGCGCCACTAGCAAAAAAACGGACATGCTCACCACCACGCTCAACGCCTACCAGCACGCAGTGCGCTGGGACGGCTTCGCCAGTGCGTCCAAGTTCATCGATCCGAAAGTCCTGGCCGAGCATCCGATCACACCGATCGAGATCTCGCGCTTCGACCAGTACCGCGTGACCGACTATGACGAGGGCCAGGGACCGATGCCGGCGGGCGAGGACGAAGTTCGCCAGGTGGTACAGATCAACTTGGTCAACGTGCACACCCAGTCCGAGCGCAGTATCGTCGACCGCCAGACCTGGCACTACGACGGCAAGGGCCACTGGTGGCTGACCAGCGGTTTGCCTGAGATTTCCCCGCAAAACTGAGCAACAACGCTATAATCGCCGTTTTGCCCTATGCCTGCGCGCCCGTCCGGCGCGCTTTGCGGAAGCCGGATCGATGAGCGATTTTCTCCAGAAGCTGACTCCCTTCATCCACAACCACATCATCCTGGTTGGATTGTTCGTGTTGGTGGTGCTCGCGCTGATCGCGATGGAGATCGCCAGCCTGTTCCGCAAATACAAGGAAGTCTCGCCCGCCGGCCTGACGCTGCTGATCAACCGTGAAAGCCCGCTGATGATCGACCTGTCGGCCTATGCGGATTTCGAAAAAGCCCATGTCCCCGGCGCGCGCCACGTGGCAATGAGCCAGTTCGACCCGGAGAGCAAGGACCTGGCCGCGGCCAAGGATCTGCCTGTCGTGGTGATGGACAAGGACGGTCGCGGCGAAGCACAGCGCGCCGCGCAGCGGCTGGTCAAGGCCGGCTTTGCCAAGGTGTTCTTCCTCGGCGGCGGCGTCGCCGCATGGCAACAGGCCCAGCTACCCACCGCCAAAGGCCGCAAGTAGGATCGACTTCAGTCGCGAAGCAAGGCGCGACGAGGTCGCGGCTTGGCGGTTTGGGGCCCCAATCTGCGATCGCATCGCAGATTGCCTCGCCAATAAATTCGCTTCTGCAAAATGGATTGCGACCCGGCCATGCGCTCAGCCGTGAATCCCGGCCCTGCCACGCAATATGCTGGCAATGACATCCGGCGCGTAGTCATACGAATCGTAAAAGAGGCGCTCGGCGGGCAGACCAGCTTGGGCGAACAAGCTCTTGCCCGCAGCGATCATCGGCGGTGGTCCGCTCATGTAGAGATCGAAGCCGGAGAGATCAGGGTGATCTTCCAGCACGGCTTCGTGCACGAAACCCGTCCGCAATCCATCCGCCAGTTGCGGCTCGGATACCACGGCCGTGAAGCGCAGGTTGGGATGCTGGTGCCGCCATGCTTCGGCCATCGCACGCAGGTAAAGATCACCTGCGTCGCGCACACCCCAGTAGACATCCAGCGAGCGACGGCTCGAAAGTTCGAGGAAGTGTTCGACGATCGCCTTGACCGGCGCGAACCCGGTGCCGCCAGCCATGAGTATGATCGGTCGTTCCGAATCCTCACGCGGCACGAAGGTGCCCAGCGGCGCTTCCAGGCGCAATCGATCGCCTTCGGCCAGACCATCCTTGACCCACGAAGTGAAGCCGCCGCCGGCCACATGGCGTACGTGCAGTTCGATCACCCCGTCGGCACGCGGATTGCCCGCGATCGAGAAAGACCGATGCTTGCCATCGGGCAGCACGACGTCCAGGTATTGTCCAGGAAGCCACTTGAGTGCGGTCTCACCGGGCACAGGTAGCAAATGCAGGCCCACCACGTCGGGCGCAAGCGTCCGCTTTTCCGTAACCAGGACATCGAGCTGGCGCCGGGCCACGTCCTCGACCGAGGTTACTTCACGCGCCTCGATCACCAGATCGCTGGTCGGCACGGCCTGGCAAAGCAGAATGGCGTGCTGGCTGGCATCCTGGGCATTCAGGGCCAGCGGCGGGATACGCGGATAATCGCATTGGCCCTCGACGAGCGTGGCACGACAACTGCCGCAGACGCCGGCCCGGCACGAATAAGGCAAGGCGATACCCGCGCGCTGCGCAGCTTCCAGCACGGTTTGCCCAGGCGCCGCCTCGAACTGGCGGCCTGAATTTTTGAGGGTCACGGTAAACACAAGCGCATTGTCGCGGCGGCAGCGTGGACGGACAATGTAGGCACTATCGACAGGATTCAACCTATGGCCATCTGGAAACAGGACACCGATCTGGCGCGCATCAACGGCTGGGCGGGCAATACCATGCTCGAAGCGCTGGGTATCGAAGTCACGGCAGTGGGCGAGGACTGGCTGCGCGGCACCATGCCGGTGGACCATCGCACGCACCAGCCCTATGGCCTGCTGCATGGCGGCGCATCTGTTGCCCTGGCCGAGACACTGGGCAGCACCGCGGCCATGCTCACGCTCGACCCAGCCCTTGAAGCGGCTGTAGGCCTTGAAATCAACGCCAACCATATCCGTGGCGTGCGTAGCGGCATCGTCACCGGTACTGCCCGTGCGCTGCACCTGGGGCGCAGCACGCAGGTATGGGAAATCCGCATCGAAAACGAAGTCGGCCAACTGGTGTGCATGTCGCGCATCACCATGGCGGTGATCGATGCAACCAAGGCCGCGCGTTGAACGCCGTTGCGCCCTACGCCAGTCTCGATCCTGAATGCGTATTGCGCGCTGTCGAAGCCTGCGGCCTGTGGACGGATGGACGGCTGCTCGCGCTCAACAGTTACGAAAACCGCGTCTGGCAGGTCGGCATCGAGGATGCCGCTCCGGTCATCGCCAAGTTCTACCGCCCCGCGCGCTGGAGCGATGAGGCGATTGTCGAGGAACACACCTTCGCCCAGGAACTGACTACCGCCGAGGTTCCGCTGGTCGCCCCGCTGCATATCGACGGCCAGACTTTGCTCCACCACCAGGGCTATCGCTATACCCTTACGCCACGCCATGGCGGCCGTGCGCCTTCGCTGGAATCGGACGAACAGCTTCAATGGCTGGGCCGGCTGATCGCGCGCATCCATACCATCGGCGCGCGCGCGCCATTCGCGCATCGTGGCGACCTCGACCGCACCAGCCACATCCATGTGCCCATGCAGGCCGTGCTGGCCTCTTCGCTATTGCCCGCGCACCTGCAAAGTGCCTATCGCGTGGCCGCCGAGCGCGTCGACAGTGCCATCGCCACACGCCTGGAATCGGTCGGCCCGGTGCGGCGCCTGCGTCTGCATGGGGATTGCCATCCCGGCAATGTGCTCTGGACCGATGCCGGCCCACACTTCGTCGACCTCGACGACGCGCGCAACGGCCCGGCGGTGCAGGATCTGTGGATGCTCGCGCACGACGAACACGCGCTGGACGTATTGCTCGAGGGTTATCAGCAGATGCGCGACTTCGACTACGCCGAGCTGTCCTTGATCCCCGCCCTGCGCGCCATGCGCCAGCTGCACCATGCCGGCTGGATCGCCGCTCGCTGGCCGGATCCGGCCTTCCCCGCCGCCTTCCCCTTCGCCGCCGAGCCTCGCTGGTGGGAACAGCATGTCACGGACCTGCATGAGCTGGCCGACGCATTGAATGGGTAAAGCCGGCGCCTTCGAAACCTGTAAAGGGTCAGGGGTCGACAGGATCCGCCCGTGGTTTTCGAGCATGCCTGCTCTTCCTATTTGCTATTGCGTGTTCACAGGCCCCGCAAGAGCCGGATTCACCCCAGAAGCACTTCCGCAAGAACCCACGACAAGGCATGCTTGCAAGCCCGAGGACAGGGAGTTGCCATGAAACGTTCAAGGACGGCGGCACTGCTGCTGATGAGTGCCACGCCGCTGCTGCTGACCGCTTGCGGCGATGATGAGGCGATGCGCGAAGGCGTATACACATCGGTGCAGGCATGCACCGCCCAAACACACGATGCGGCGACCTGCCAACAGGCGTACGACAAGGCACGTGCCGATGCGACGGCCAACGGCCCGCAATTCGGCTCGCAACAGGAATGCGAGAGCAGTTACGGCTCGGGCAAGTGCGAGGCACATACCGATAGCACAGGGCATTCGTTCTTCGGACCACTCATGACCGGCTTCTTCATTTCGCAGCTGATGCGCAACGGCTCGCCGATGACCGGATTCAGCAGCGCCCCGGCGTTCCAGAACACCTCCGGACAATGGCAGCGCCCCGGTTTCCAGCCGGGGACCACCGGGGCCACCAGCAGCTCCTTCCGCGGCTCGCGTGGCATGACCACGATCGGTAGTTCGGCCGATACCGCCGTCACGGTCAGTCGCGGCGGCTTCGGTTCGCGTAGCAGCGGCCGCGGCGGGTTCGGCGAGTAATGCGCCGCGTCGCCATCGCCGAGCGCTCCAACTGGCGCGAACTGGCCGCCGAATGCGGCTTCGACTTCCACACCATCGATGGCCAGCCATACTGGGACGAGTCGGCGTATTACGCGTTTTCGCTACGCGAGATCGAGGACGACGTCGAAGCACCCACGCTCGAACTGCACCAGATGGCGCTGGCGCTGGTCGACGACGTCGTGCGCGACCAGGCCCTGCTGGAAAAGCTGGCCATCCCCGAGCATTACTGGACCTGGATCGCCGATAGCTGGCGCCGCCGCGACCCGCACCTGTACGGCCGCATGGATTTTGCCTATGACGGCACCGGGCCGGCCAAGCTTTACGAGCTCAATTACGATACACCGACTTCGCTGTTCGAAGCGGCGTTCTTCCAGTGGCAATGGCTGGAGCACAACCTGTCGCGCGGCGCGCTGCCGGCAGGCGCGGACCAGTTCAACTCGATCTACGAGTCGCTGGTCGATACATTCGGCGGCATGGCCCATCGCATCGCCCAGCCGTTCTACGTCTCGGCAGTGCGCGAATCGACCGAGGACCAGGGCACCGTGGCCTATGTGCGTGATTGCGCGATCCAAGCCGGCATCTCTTGCGAGGAAATCGCCATCGAGGACCTCGGCCTGTCCCGCGATGGTCGCTTCACCGACCTGCATGACCGCGTCATCGGCAGCCTGTTCAAGCTCTATCCGCTGGAAGACATGTTTCGCGAGGAGTTCGGTGTCTACCTGACGCGCTCGGGCATGCAACTGATCGAACCGCCCTGGAAAGCGATTCTCAGCAACAAGGGTGTGCTGCCGTTGCTATGGGAGCGTCATCGCGGCCATCCCAACCTGCTGCCGGCGCTGTTCGACGACGGTACCCCCCTGGCGCCGGGCTGGGTGCGCAAGCCGCTGTACTCGCGCGAGGGCGCCAATATCGCCATGCGTCTCCCCGACGGCAGCCAGCTCGATTCCGAAGGCCCTTATGACGGTCCCTGCATCCGGCAGGCCTATCACCCGCTGCCGGTTTTCGACGGTCGTCATGTGCTTATTGGCAGTTGGATCGTCGGCGATCATGCCTGCGGCATGGGCCTGCGCGAAGACCACTCGCCGATTACCCGCGATAGCGCGCACTTCATCCCGCACGCCATCATTGATGGACTTGCCGAACAGGGGCCAAGGGCTACATTAATCGCATGACAGCAGGCATGCGGCCACCGGGGTCACCAGGCACCGGCTTGGGCTAAGCTTGCCGCTTTCTGACGAAACGGAAAACGCGTGCGCTCCATCCTGCTACGAGTGATCGGCATCTTCGAGATCGCCGGCGGTCTTTATGGCGTCGCCCAGATGCTGCACCGCCTGCTG
>NZ_DASVMI010000057.1:0-2926 GCF_036384435.1 Dyella sp.
CCGCCTGCGCCAATTCGACGCGCAAGGTCTTGATAAGTTCGCCGCGCGATACCTGAAATTGATCCTCGCGACGCATATCCTTGACGGTGACCACATTGTTGGCGATCTCGTCCTCACCTAACACCAGGACAAACCGGATGCCCGCGCGATCGGCATACTTGAACTGCTTGCCGAGCTTGCCGCCGTCCATCACGACTTCGGTGGCAATGCCCGCACCTCGCAGCTCCGAAGCCAACGCCAGATAGGCTGGCATCTGCGCGGCATCCATCTGGGTGACCAGCACGTCGACGGTGCTATGGGCCGTATTGATCAAGCCGGCTTCGCGCAGTTGCCAGTACAGGCGCGTGAGCCCAATGGAAATACCCACGCCAGGCAAATGCGACTTGGTGTACTGGCCGGCAAGGTTTTCGTAGCGACCGCCCGAGCAGATCGAGCCGATCTGCAGGTGATCGTTAAGCATGGTCTCGTAGACGGTCCCGGTGTAGTAATCCAGGCCGCGCGCGATCGACAGGTTCAACGCATAATAGGACTCCGGCACACCGAAATCGCGTATCAGACCGAGCACTTCTTTGAGCTCGGCACGGCCTTGCTCCATCGATTCCGGACCTGCGCCCAGTGCATCGAGCTTGTCGAAGGCATCTTGCAGCGAGGTCGAGCGCACCTGCACGAAGGCGAGAATCTTCTCGGCCACATCGTCGCTCAGGCCGAACTGCTCACCTGTCAGTGTCTCACGTACGTAATCGGCGCCCCGCTTGTCGAGCTTGTCCACTTCGCGCAGCACGAGTGTCTGCTGCTCGCCATCGACAATACCCTGGCTTTCGAAGAAACCGCGCATCAGTTTGCGGTTGTTGATCTGGATGGTGAACGCGCCGATATTCAACTCACGGAACACGCTATAGATAACCGCCGGGATCTCCGCGTCGTAGCGAACCGACAGCCCGTCCTTGCCGATCACGTCGATATCGCACTGATAGAACTCGCGGAAACGACCGCGCTGTGCCCGCTCGCCACGATAGACCCGCTGCATCTGGTAACGGCGGAACGGGAACGACAGGTCATGCTCATGCTCGGCCACGTAACGGGCCAGAGGCACGGTCAGGTCGAAACGCAGGGCCAGTTCCGGCTTGCCTTCGCCCCCCTTGTCGGCACTGAGCGCGCCGGTGGATTGCACGAAATAGACCTGGCGCTCGGTTTCGCCCCCGGTCTTGGTCAGGAGCACGTCGGAGAGCTCGATCACCGGCGTTTCAATCGGCAGAAAGCCGAAGCGCTCGTAGTTGCGGCGGATCGTGTCCAGCATGCGCTGAAAAGCAATCTGGTCGAGCGGTAACAGCTCGAGCACGCCAGGCATGGTACGGGCCGGGGTAAGCGCCATGAAATCCTCTATGATTTGCGGGGGAAAGTGCGCTCCGGGCAGGCCTTGGCGCAGCTCTTAAGATTAGCAGAAGACCGCCGGGAAGCCCTTGGGGGTGCCTTCGCGAAAAAGACCCCGGCCCCTGTTGCCAAGCTCTGGAACCCCGGATAAGATAGGCGGCTCCCACGGGGTGTAGCTCAGCCTGGTAGAGCGCTACGTTCGGGACGTAGAAGTCGCATGTTCGAATCATGTCTCCCCGACCAAATTAAAAAAACCGCCTCTTGCAGGCGGTTTTTTTATGCCCGGTTTTCCCTGTCGCTAGCGACCTCAGGCATGGAGCGTATCCGGGATATCGCCGTCGCCCGGCCCGGCTGATCTCTCCGGTCGGCGAACACCCTTGAAAGACATCTACAAATAATTAATCCGGGCGTCCCTACCATGCGTCCCACCAACGCCGGGAAATGGACTTCATGCAGCGCTTGCTTGCCGCCTCGCTCCTGCTTTGCCTCCCCATGCTCGCCCACGCTGGCGATGCAGCCATCAGCACCGAACAAGCCAAGCGCATTGATGATGCCGTCCGGGCCATCATGCAAGTCAACGACGTTCCTGGAGCGACCGTGCTCGTGGCCGATCACGGCCAAGTGGTCTATCGCCAGGCTTACGGCATGCGCGACCTCAAAACCAGGCAGCCGGCCGCCGTCGACACGACGTATGAAGTCGGGCCGATCACCGAGCAATTCACCGCCGCGGCGATCCTGCAATTGCAGGAGGCTGGCAAGCTGCATCTGGACGACAAACTATCCGTCTACCTGCCGGACGCCCCCTTCGCGGACAAAGTCACCCTGCGCCAGGCATTGACGCACTCAGGGGGCCTACCCGATTACCTGGCAGAAATCGAAGACGCCAAGGCCACGGGCAAGCCCGCCACCTTCAATGAGCTGATGGGGTACATCCGCGATAAACCGCTGCGCTTTCCGCCTGGCATCCATGTCGAGTATTCGAGCACCGGCTATGCGATGGCCGGGCGTGTCATCGAAGTGGTGTCACACGAGACGTATTGGCATTACCTGCAGAACCACCTGCTCGCTCCAGCGGGCATGACACATACGTTCACCGTGGCTGAAAAAAACTCGATTCCCGGCATGGCGACCGGGTACATGCAGGAAAACGATAAACGGGTTCCAGCACCGACCATCCACGCCTCGGTCGGTTGGGCTGCCGGCTTCCTGGTCACCACCGTCGATGACATGCAGAAGTGGAACCGCGCACTACAAGACGGCAAGATCGTCAGCCATGCCGACGTCGCCTTGATGAGCAAGCCGGTTGAAACACTCGATGGCTTTACCACGTATGGCCTCGGCCTCACCGTGGATACCCTCGATGGCCAATCGCGCGTGGGCCATAGCGGCAGTTCTAACGGCTTCGTTGACGCCAACGAATACTTCCCTGATCAGGGTATGCAGATCATTGCCTTTACCAACGCCCTGACAAGACCCGCCCCTGCCGAGATGATGACGACGGCCATCTTCGAAATAATGCACCCGGATATCGCCCAGGCGGCGATGCGGCCAGTAC